>NZ_LDIG01000198.1 GCF_015845845.1 Paenibacillus dendritiformis | reverse complement strand
TCATGGCCTCGTCTGCGCGGACGAAACCCATAGCTATGTTCGGAAAATGCAGGGTCAAACACCGGTGTCAATACTTGCGTTATTGCTTGTTGAATGAATCGGTCTGTCACGGTTGGTATGCCTAATAGCCGAACTCCCCCGTTCGGTTTCGGGATTTCGACCCGACGGACTGGACTTGGCTCATAGGTTCCCTCTTTCAAGCGGTGACGGATTTCTTGCCAGTTTTGCAGGATGTGGGCTCGTAACTCTTTTACGGCCATTCCGTCTACGCCGTGGCTTCCTTTGTTCTCCTCCACACGTTTCAGTGCAGTTAGCAAGTTTTCCCGTGACAACAGCAACTCCATCATTCGTGACATACTCCTCGCGTGAATTGTTCTTCTGTTCATGCCGCTGTAAGCTCAGCCCTTCTGGATACCCTTGCGTATTCACCGCTACTTCCCCAGATAGGTCTCCGAGAATAAAAACAGGAGATTGTCTGCCTTCATTGCTTACATTCGAAATCCAAGTTGTTCAATTCCTATAACATGTTCAGTCCTTCCGACCGTTGACGTCACAACCGTCGTACTATGACCTCTGCTGACTTCTGTATGTTCAGTCTGCCTTCACAGGCAGATTTACAGAGTTACTCTGCGTTCATACAGATCTCCCCAGGTAAGAGCGCTATCTTCCTCTCCATCTATCTGCTTCATTTACTTTCGCATGCCTTCGGCAGTAAGGACTTTGGTTTGTTTGGCAACCTCATCCAACATGCGCTAGCCTTATATGAAGTTCGTGTTCCTCAGACCGGAGATTTGCCGCCGACTTCCTTCAGATTCGACCTCACGGTCGACACCCTTGTCTTAAGCTACGGCTACTACTGCCTTCACCGTTCGGGACTTGAACCCTAGAGATAGCGCCCATGCTGGGCGCACCGAAGAAGCCGGCAGCCGACAGGCTGCCGGCTTCGGCATGAAAGGGAGGAGCATCAAGATGAGAGTACCCCGGATTGGCATCGTCGGCTTGGGAAGCATTGCGCAGAAGGCCTATTTGCCGGTGCTCAGCCGCGCCGAGAAATGGACGCTCGTCGGCGCGTACACGCCGAACGAAGCGAAGCGTCTCGCCGTATGCGCCCAGCATCGGATCGCGCCTTATGCGAGCATCGGACGCCTCGCCGAAGATTGCGACGCCATGTTCGTTCACAGCTCGACGGATTCCCATTACGAAATTGTCGCCGAGCTGCTCCGGCGCGGCATCGATGTCTATGTCGACAAGCCGCTTGCCGCCACGCTGGAGCAAGCGGAGGCATTGGCGGAGCTGAGCGAGAAGCTGGGACGCACGTTGATGGTCGGCTTCAACCGCAGGTTCGCCCCGCGCTATGAAGCGCTGGCATCGGAGGCGGCGCAAGCCTCCTGGATCCGCATCGAGAAGCACCGCGCCGGGAAGGTGAAGCCTGTTCCTTATCTGGACACGCTGCTGGACGATTATATTCACGTCATCGATCTCGTGCGCCATTTCAGCCGCGCATCCGGCGAAGCGCTGCGTTGGTCAGGACGGGTTCATATTAATTCGCAGGGGCATTTGCTCGATGTTCATCACCTGTTCACGCCGGCCGCCGGCAAAGGCCCGTCCCTCTTTGCAGCCATGCACCGCCAGGCTGGCATTGATGTGGAGCTGGTCGAACGGATCGGCCCCGTCTCCACCCACCGGGTGCGCAATCTGTCCGAACTGACCGTCGAGGAGAACGGAGCCAGCCGCTTCGAATCTGCGGGTTCCTGGACTTCCGTGGCGAAGATTAGAGGCTTCGAGGATGCGGTTCTGCACTTTATCGGCTGCATCACCCACGGCGGCCGGCCCCTTACCGATGGCCGCGAAGCCTGCGAGACCCAGGCGCTTGTCCATGCCCTGGCTGCCGAAGCGGTCGTCGCGGACGAGGAGTGACAGCCGGCTGCCTTGAGGGCCGAGCGGCGGAAGATGGATGGGGCAGCGGGCAGCGAATCCTGCAATTTTGCAGGAATTTGCGTGATTGCAACCGCCATCTGATGCAATTCCTGCAAAAGCGCATCCTTTTCGCCTATTTTTGCTTGCAATCCACCTTGGCATGCTGATTTTGATGCAATTTTGCAGAATTTCCTGCAACAGAATAACCGTCATAAGGGAAAACTGCATTTTCGCAGTTATCCGGCAAGTCGAGCGGTAAGAAGCAGGAAGGGGCTGTCTCACGGCAGCGAAAACTGCTTATGAGACAACCCCTTCCGTTATGAAGGCGGAAGCAGCCGGATAATGGCGTTCGCCGTCTCTTCAATCGCTTTGTCGGATACATCAAAAACATGGCAATTCCATTTGTCGGCCAGCATGGCCGCATAATCCAGCTCCTCCTGGATCCGCTCGGCGGAGCAATACATAGAGCTATGCGGAAGGCCCAGATTCTTCAGCCTCTCTTCCCGGATGCGAAGCAGCCGCTCAGCCGGCATCGTCAGCATGAAGATGCGCTCGCCGGGCATGCGGTATATTTCCTGCGGCGGCTTCACTTCCGGCGATAACGGAATATTGGCGACTTTGTAGCCCTTGTGGCTCAAGAAGACGCTTAACGGCGTCTTCGAGGTGCGAGAAGGGCCGATCAGGACGATATCCGCTTCCGCAATCGCCGTCGTATCCTTCCCGTCATCGCATTTGACCGTGAATTCGATGGCCTCCATGCGGCGAAAATAATCGTCATCCATCGTATGAAGCAATCCGGGCTGACGCTTCGGTGAGTCGTTGAACGTATCGATGAATGCTTGCATCATCGGCCCCATAATATCGACCGCTCGCACGCCGAGCCGAATCGCCTCTTCCTTCATCATTTCCCGAAGCTCGGGCTGCACCAGCGTATAGGCGACGAAGCCGCCTTCGCGGCTCACCTGCTCCATCAACGCTCTGATTTCATCCTCTTGCTTCACATGGCTCTTCCGTTGAATGATAATTTCCTGCCCATGGAATTGCCGTGCGGCCGCCCGTACGACGGATTCAGCGGTATCTCCCAGCGAATCGGAGCATACCGTTACAATGTATGGAGATTGTTGGCTCGATTCTCCCATGCTTGCGCTTCCCCTTCCCTTCCTTTACCTGCCCTTCGCCTGGCGAAGAAATACTTTCAGGATCGTCGTCTTGGATATCCGCCCAACGACCTCCCATTTGTCGTTGGACGCATCTCCTCGTTGTACAACGACAGGCAGCGTATCGATATCATGCTCGTCCAGCTTTTTGGCGGCCTCGATAATCGAATCCTCCGGCTTCACGGTAATCAGCGGCGTGCGCGTCATCACGAAGCTGACCGGCATCGTGCCCGCCACCGCATTGCCGAGCGTTACCTTCAACAAATCTTTTCTCGAGACGACGCCAAGCAGCATCCCCTCATCATCAGCTACAATCAGGCTTCCTACATTCTCCAAAAATAACGTGACCACGGCATCATGAACAGTGGAAGTGTCCCGGACGATGATGGGCATGCTCTGTACGTCCTGTACTCGAATGTTCAATGGCTCGCTAGGAGCGCCTGCCGTAATGTTTCCCGGGAAATAACCGACCTTCGGCTTGGCATCCAAATACCCCAGCATGACAAGCACGGAAAGATCGGATCGAATCGTCGGCCGGCTGATCCCGAGCTGCTCTGCGATCTGCTCGCCGGTAATCGGCGCGGACCGTTGCACGAGCTGTACGATTTCTGATTGGCGCGGCGTAAGTTGAATGGCGCATCCCCCCTTTTCCTCGACATGATTCATGTTCATGCGCAGCTTCAGTCCCTACATTGTACTGCAATTCGGCGGCTTCCATCAATACCCAACAGAAGAGACGATCTTCGCTGCCGGGCAGGAAGATCGTCTCCATGCTTAATAAGGGGAGAAGGAACATTTCCATACGATATCCGCATCCGCAATCCGCTCATCTTCATCTACCTCCGCTTCATCGCCCGCAATCCAGAGGCCGACTAACGGACCGCTTCGCTTGGCGGTCTCGCCCATAATCTGCTCGGCGGCAGATCGGGCCATGCGGACATGCTTCTCCCATGCCTCCGGATGATACGGAAGCATGACGGTGACATGAGCTTTGCTGCCGGTCCGGTAACAGCGATCGACCGCCCGGAACAGCGCCTCCGCCTGCATGTCTATCCAATCCGGCACGGCGTCCGAGATGAACGCCGGCTTCCGGTCCTCGTCGCCGAGAAGCCATTCCTTCCAGCGGCGCAGCACGAACCACTGCTGATTCAGCTTATCAAGGCTGCGTCCTTCCGATTCGGCGGCCAGACGCTGCAGCACTTCCATCCGCTGCTCGATATCCGTCAGGCTCGGCAGCGCTTCCTTCAAGCGGGCATCCGCCAGAACGATATATAGATGGACGGGGCGGGATGATGAGGCCGCCTTGATGAAGGACTCATATTCCGAGGTCATGAACGGAACCAGCTTGCGAGAAGCGGCGTCTCGCTCCGCCGCATTGGCCGACTGCAGCATCTCCCTCACCAGCCGGATTCGTTCCGGCGTCAAGAGCGGCTCCGCGCCTGCGGTGAGCAAGATGTGGGCGGCTTCCTGGCTGAGCGCAAATTGAATGTCTGAACGCTTCCAGCAGCGCATGACCGTGCGGCTGAACACTGCTCTCTGCCCTGATCTGTCTTCATCCCATAGGTGACCCCAGGCGGAACCGGTGCGGCGGATGAGGCGAAAATACGTTGCCTGCCCGCCCTCGCTCCATTCCGCTTCCTGATGCCATGCCGGCTGCGCACTAGACTTCAAGGTGCTGTACCTCTCTTTCCGGTGCCGCATCCTCGTGACAGCCATGTGATTTGCAGTCCATGTAATAGACCGTTACCCGCTCCGTATCTTGTTCTGCGATAAACCGGTTGCATTGTTTGCATAGAATGGCGCCCAATAAGGGCTTGCATTGGGTTTGTTCCATCACACATCCACCTCTCCTCAGTCATCGTGACGGGTATCCTGACGCGATGCATTATGGTGTCATTAATGACGGTGATCGCGGAAGCATCTGGCTGATACCCTATAAATATGACGGCATAATCCATCATATTCTTGCAACAATTCGTTTGACTGGACAAAATAACGGATTGCTTTTCCATATTATATATCATATTATTTAATAACACACAATATTTAATTATTTAATACGTCATAATCAGGAGTGGTGAACAAGTATGGATCGACAATTAAGTTTGGAATGTGTTCGCGTGACCGAAGCGGCGGCCCTGGCATCGGCGCAATGGATTGGCCGGGGGCGTTCCGATGAGGCGGATGACGCGGCGACCCGCATGATGCGCAGCATGTTCGCTTCGGTTCCGATTCGAGGTACGGTCGTGATCGGGGAAGGGGAAATGGATGAGGCGCCAATGCTCGCCATCGGAGAATCGGTCGGATCCGGGGAAGGCTCGGAGGCGGATGTCGCGGTAGACCCCGTCGAAGGCACGGAATTGGTAGCCAAAGGATTGAACGGAGCGTTGTCCGTCATCGCGATAGCGGACCGGGGGCAACTGCTCCATGCGCCCGATATGTATATGCGCAAGCTGGCCTGCGGCCCGCGGCTTAGAGGCCATCTCCATCTGGATGATCCGCTCGAGTGGACGGTGCGGAAGGCAGCCACCGTCTTGGGGCGCGATGTATCGGAGCTGACAGTGTCCATTCTCGATCGGGAACGCCATGCCGCCGAGATCGCCGCCCTGCGGCGCGCCGGCGTCCGGCTGAAGCTGCTTGAAGCGGGCGATGTCGCAGGTGCGCTGGCCACGGCCTTTTCGGAATCCGGCGTCGATCTGTATGTCGGCTCGGGCGGCGCCCCGGAAGGCGTCTTGGCCGCGGCCGCTCTGCGCTGCATGGGCGGAGAGATGCAGGCTCGTCTGATGCCGGCCGGCGAAGAGGAATGGAACCGTTGCCTCGCGATGGGGGTTCATCCGCCCGATCGGCTGCTGCATACGGAGGATCTGTGCGGGCGCGGCGATGTCATCTTCGCGGCGACGGGGATCACGCCGGGGGATGTGCTGCAAGGTGTGCGGAACACGTCGGGCAATTACGCGGAGACCCATTCGCTCGTGCTGCGCTCGAAGACCGGCACTCTGCGCTTCGTCCGCACGCTGCACGCGATGGATCCCTGCTCCCTGCAGCCGGATGCCGTGATGCCGGAGGTCGCGTCTGCCTCGGCGGACAGACGCTCCGATGCGATATAGGCGCCGGGGCTCCTCCGCGACCGGATTCACGAAGCAAGAAGGGTATCCCGCGGTCTCAGGCGCTGGATACCCTTCATTGTTGTCTTTAGGCTTCATCATCGTCCTCTCGCCGCTTGGCACGCTTGAGCCGAAATAACAGCACGAGCGCGAATCCGCCCGCCGCGGCGGCTCCCTTGAAGCTCCAGGCCGTCGCGCCCAGCCAGAGCGGGATCAGCAGGACGATGGCGGAGCCTAGATGGATGGCTGTGCTCATTCGCAGCGCGGCTTCGTGCCGGGCGTGAGGCGGCAGCGGATAAATGCTTCGCATGACATCATGCCGGTGATACGTGAACAAGGTATGCAGCTGGGCTCCGATAACGAGCAGGAGCAGCCCGTAAGCCGCGGCGCTCCAGACGGAGTCCCGTACCCACAATAAGGCGAGCAGGCCGATGACGATGAGACGAATCAGAATGCCCAGCAGCTCGCTGCGGGCGAATGTCTTCGCCAGCAAATAGCGGTAAGCCGCTTGAGGCCGGTAGGCATGGCGGTCGCCGAACCGCTTCAGCCAAGGCCGCATATACCGGCGCTCTTCCGTGACGGCGATGTCGACGAAGTTCGAGAGGAGCAGAAATACCCGGCTCGCATGAACCCGCTCCGCCTCAATGTGGCGTTCCCATGGAAAACGGAGCCTGCTCCGGGTAACCGTCCAGCCGATATAGCCTAGTCCCGCAGCTCCCGTAATCAGCGCCGCCGCCGGAAGGCTCAGCCACAGCCAGCTCGCCATGGCTCCCCAAACCCAAGCATAGCGCAGCCATCGGCTCGCTCTGCGGATGGACGGATCGCTCATCTGCCGTTCTCCCCAGCTTCCGACGGCAGCGACGCTCTTCAGCAGCAAGATGACGGCCAGCATCAGCGCAAAATGCTTCGGTTCCGGGTCCGCCCGATGGTATAACGGCCACAGCACGGTCCATACCATCAGCGGCAGCAGCATTCTCGGGATGAGACTGTAGCGGATGCTCCGCTTCATGTAACCGCTAAGCCGCCCTTCCACCCGCAGCAGGAAGACCAGATCCGGCGGCTCCAGGAACGTGCGGTAGGTCATGTAAGCCGTCGCCGGCGCGACCAGAAGCAGCACCAGCTCGCGAACCGGGAAGCCGGGCGGAATGCGATCCAGATAGTTGGCGTAAAATGCCGTCCCGGTTATGAATCCCAAGACGAGCACAATGGCCAGACCGCTCTGTGCGACATACCCTAAATAAGGAATGACCTGCCTCCAAAATCGCTGCCGGCGCTCCTCCCATAACCGGCCGGCGTCGAACGGAGAGGTTCCGTCCGCTTCCCGGGGGGTTATCCGTTCCATGGACGATCACCGCCCTCCTGCGCTTCGGTCACCCACGTATAGAAGAGATCCTCCAGCCGCTCCTCGGCAGGCTGGCCGGATTGACCGCTCCATTGCTCCCGCAGTTCCTCCCGACTGCCCGCCCCGAGCACTCTTCCTTGGTGCAGCAGGACGAAGCCATCGCAATAATGCTCGATCGTGGACAAAATATGCGAGCTGACGAGCAGCGCCGCTCCTTCTTCCTTGACGCTCTTCATATATTGAAGCAGCGAACGGATGCCGAGCGGATCCAGGCCAAGGAAAGGCTCGTCAATGATATAGAGCGGAGGGCGAACCGCAAATGCGCACATCAGCATCGTCTTCTGCTTCATGCCCTTGGACAGATGCTGGGCCGCCTTATCCAGATGCGGCTCCATCTGGAACAACTGCGCGAGCTCGGCCGCCCGCTGCTCGAATCGGGCCTTGTCCACCCCGTAAGCGGCCGCCGTCCAGATCAGATGCTCGCGCACGGTCAGGGCGTCATACAGCAGCGGGGTCTCGGGCACGTACGCCAATGCGGCCCGGTACTGTTCCGGCGCTTCGGCCAGCGTGCGGCCCTGCAGCGTCACCTTGCCGGATTGCGGCTCAAGCAGCCCGAGAATATGCTTCATCGTCGTGCTTTTCCCGGCGCCGTTCAGCCCGATCAATCCGATCATCTGGCCGGCTTCGACCTTGAAGGTAATATCATGGAGAACCGGTCTGCCGACACTGTAGCCGCCAGTCAACCGTTCAATATGTAATAAAGATTCCATATTTCGTCACCTCACCGCCTATTATACCGGACACGGAGAGGGGATGCGAATGGAACGCATGATGCGGGCGCTGACGGAAGCTTCGTCTGCAGCTTCGGCTTCGATTCGGGGCACGCTCTTGACTGCAGGGAGGCACGGCCTCATCCGGCTGCCTGGCTCCTTACACGCCTTCGGCCGCCCCTTCCTGGTCCTCTTGCGGCCCCGAGCCTGCGTCTTCGCCGGGCTGCTTCGCGGCCTCCCGCTTCATCTCCGCCGCCTTCCGCGCTTGCTTGAGCGCCTCGTTGCCTTCGCGTTCGATAGCGGCGGCTGCCGCTTCTTCGACCGTTTTCTTGCCGTCGGCTGCCGCCATAATTTCTCGCTCCAGCAGGTCGTACATGGAAGGAAAGAATGAGCTCGGAATGTCACGATGCGATTCGCCCCGGAGTCCCCATTTTCCTTTTGGCTTCAGCATAGATAATGCCTCTACGTTCTTTCCGTCCACTTCGGTAAAGAACTCGCTTGCATAGCAATCACCGCTATCAGCAGCAGGACGGACCTCCGCTTATTTGTCACTCCGCCTTCTCTCCTTCTGTCATTCGCCTTTTGCTAAGCGGCAGCTTATTTCTTCCCGGACTGCTCCTTCGCTTTGGCCGCCTCCCGCGCCTTGTGAAGGGCCGCATTGCCTTCGGTCTCGATGGCGGCCACGGCTTCCTCCGCAGACTTTCCGTTCTCGACCATCGCCTTCAATTCCTTAATGATAATGTTCGAGAAGGTCGTGCGGAATCCGTCCGGGATATTGACGCTCGTCCCCCCCCATAAGCCCCATAAGGAACCGCTCGATGCCTTCGGCCGCAGCATATAGAAGGGTTCCATGCTTTTGCCGTCCACTTCTTTCATCGCGTCCGCCCTAGTCGGCAGTTCGCCCCGGAAGGAACGGGAAGCGGCCTTCGCCATTTCCGGACCGTTCACGAACTTCACGAACTCCCAAGCCGCCCGCTTGTTCGGGGAATCGGCCGCGATCGCATAGATGGAACTCAACATGGTAAAGGCGGACTCCTCCGGCACAGCCGGATCGACGGGCGCCGTCACAAAGTCCCAATTGATCTCTTCACTGTCGCTGGCAAACACCGCCTGATTCCGAAGATTGCTCATGAGCCAGCTCGATCCGAGTATCATCGCGACTTTGCCTTTGAAGAACTGCTCGGTCTGCAAATAATACATCTTTTCTTTTTCCGGCTCCAGAGAAGCCGTATAGATCGCCTTGTCGCGAATCGCCTTGGCTGTCAGTTCCATCGCTTCCTTCCAGCCGTCCGTGTTGAACGTGATCTTCTCTCCCTTCGCGTCGAACACCCGGAGCGACGAACTGAGTGCCACATTAAAAAGCATGCGGTCGGCTTGGCCGAACTCATCAGCCAAACCATAAATCTGATCGTCCCCGGAACCGAGGCCCCCGAAGCGGCTCGACAATTCGAGCAGTTCTTTCCAGCTCATCTGATTGCGCGGTGGGTCAATCTGATATTCTCGGAACAGATCGGCATTATAGTAGACGACCGAGGCGTTAAAGTACGGAGCCAAGCCGTATAACGAGCCGCCGCCGCGTTCCCGAAGCAGCTCGACGAGCCCGGGCATATATCCGTCCAGATCGAATTTCTCCTGCTCGATTACCGTGTCCAGATTGTACAGCTTCCCTTCCTGCACCAGCTTCTCGAAGCTGTCCGAACTCGTCATAATGACATCCGGCTTGTGCTTCTCGACAAATTTGAGATATTCCTCCTCATAGCTCGTACCGTTTTCCCGCATATTCTCATAGATGGACCCCGTACTGATGACCTCGAACTCAATATTTGGGTACTTCAAATTGAAGTGGTTCCCGTATTCGCTGTAAAAGCTGCCCTCGTCATAATAGAGCACTTTAATTTTCCCCTTGCCCTCGGAGTCCAGCTCTTCAAGCGCGGGCTTCCCGCCGAAGCAGCCTCCCAGCAAAGAAATCACAGCAAGCAGCAGTATGGAAACCTTCCATTTCTTTTTCATTCCGTTCTCCTCCTTTTCGTTACAAGAAGCAAGTATATCGGCAGTTCCCGCATCATTCAACCAAATAAAGGGAATCTTAATCAAATCGATAGGGGATTGTTAAGAACTATTAAGAAAACTGGAAGCAATCCGCTCCGTCCTGGATCGCGCCTACTTCTTCCCGGCCTTCTCCTTCTCCGCCTTTACCGCTTCCCGCGCCTGCCTGAGGAGCGCGTTGCCCTCGATCTCGATAGCGGCCGCGGCTTCCTCCGCGGACTTCCCGTTCTCGACCATCTCCTTCAATTCCTTGAGGACCAGTTTCGAGAAGTTCGTACGGAAGCCGGACAGGAATTCACGGTCGAGCCCCCGCCATAAGTACGCGCTCAATGCCTTCGGCCGCAGCATATAGAAAGGCTCCATGCTTTTGCCGTCCACCTCTTTCATGTAGTCCACCCTTGTCGGCAGGTCGCCCCGGAAGGAACGGGACTTGGCCTTCGCCATTTCCGGACCGTTCATATACTTCACGAATTCCCAGGCAGCCCGCTTGTTCGGAGAATCGGCCGCGATCGCATAAATATCGTACACGTACGCGAAACCGGATTCCTCCGGCGCAGCCGGATCGACAGGCACGGTAACGAAGTCCCAATTGACTTCTTTTCGGTTTTTATCCTTCGCTCGGTTGCGCAGATCGCCTATGAGCGAGGACGATCCGATCATCATCGCCAGTTTGCCTTGGAAAAACTGCTCGGTCCGCGAATGAAGGATCGTGCCTGAAGCGAGCGGCTTCAGAGGAGCCGTATAGACCGTTTGGCCGATAATCGCGTTGGCTGTCACCTCCAACGCTTCCTTCCAGCTCTCCGTATTGAAGTTAATCTTCTCCCCCTTCGCGTCCAGCAATCGTAACGATAAGCTCCTTGCCAACGTAAAAAGCAAGTCGTCGGCAAAGCCGTATGCATCGGAGAGACCATAAATCCGATCGTCCCCGGAACCGAGACCCGCGAAGCGGCTCGACAAGTCGAGCAGTTCTTTCCAGCTCATCTGATTGCGCGGCGGTTCAATATGATGCTCCCGGAACAGATCGGCGTTATAGTAGACGACCGAGGTATTGAAGTTCGGAGCCAAGCCGTATAATGAGCCGCCACCGGGCTCCCGAAGCATATCGATGAGTCCCGGCAAATATCCGTCAAGATCGAACTTGTCCTGCTCAATCACCGGATCCAGATTGTACAGCTTGCCCTCCCGCGCCAGCTTCTCGAAGCTGTCCGAATCGACCATAATGACATCCGGCTTATGTTTCTCCACCAATTTGAGATACTCTTCCTCATAGGTCGTTCCGTTTTCTTTCATATCCTTTTGGATTGAGATCGTGTTGATGACTTCGAATTCAATATGGGGATACTTCGCATTGAAGGTGTTTCCATACTCGCTATAAAAGTAGCTCTCGTCATAATAGAGCACTTTAATTTTCCCGTGTCCATCCGCCCCTCTCTTCAAGCGCCGGCTTCTCGGCAAAGCAGCCTCCCAGCAAAGAGATTACCGTTAGCAGCAGAATGGCTGCCTTCCATTTCTGTCTCAATCCGCTCTCCTCCCTTTTATTCCAGACCAAGTATAGCGGCCGTTCCCTGACCCTTCAACCAGATAAAGGAAAAGTCAAGCGAATCGATCAGTGAATGTTAAGAAAATTAAGAATCTCCACACGTTCCTGCGCCCTGTAGGAATGTCCTTGCCTGCCGAAAAATAGACCGCCGGCTTATCCGGCCGGCGGTCGTTCAAGTGTTCTATCCTATTGACTGCTGTCCTCTGTCGTGAGACGGCGCGCCTTCTCCTCTTCCCTAATCTTGCGAAGAACGGCGTCTCCTTCCGCCTGCACCGCAGCGGCGGCTTCCTCCACTGTCTTCATCTTGCCGATCACAGCCTCCATCTCCCGCGACAATATCGTTCTGAATTCCCAGAAGAACTCATGGGGAATCCCGATGTTGAAGAAGTCGTCCCAGATGGATTTGGACTGTGCCCGTGGCCGGAGCAAATAGAAGGCTTCCAGACTTTTGCCTTCGATCTCCTCTACCAAATGGATTCTTGTCGGCAAAGTTTCCCTTGTCTTGCGGGAGTTGGCCTTGGCCGTGTCTGGCCCGTTCACGAATTTGACGAACTCCCATGCCGCCCGCTTGTTCGGAGAATCTGCCGCAATGGCGAATACTTCGTGCAGCCTTACGTACGGAGACGAGTCGGGCGAGGCCGGATCGACAGGGGCCGTGACGATGCCCCAATCGAAGGACTTCGCTTCCTTATCCCACGCAGGGCGATGTTTGAGGTCAGACATGAACCATGTCTCCTCCATGATCATTGCCGCCTTGCCTTGGAAAAAGAGAGAATCGGAGCCCCATAACAGGTTGCCCTGCTCGTCTTCGATCGGCGGCTGCATATAGGCCGATTGATTCCGGATCGAATCGGCCGCCAGCTTCATCGCCCGCTTCCAGCCATCGGTCTCGAACATGAGCTTCTCTCCCTTCGCGTCGAACAGGCGCAGCGCATAAGCGTCCGCCATCTTCAGCAGCAGTTGATCCGGCTTCCCGTGCCGTTCGTAGTAGCCGGCAATCTGGTTCTCGCCCGAACCGAGGCCCTTGAACCGGCTTGACAGCTCCAGCAGCTCTTCCCAGGTCATCTGGTGGCGCGGCGGATCGATATGATGCTCCCGGAACAGATCGGCGTTGTAATAGATGGCGCTCGTGCTGAATTCAGGGGCCAATCCATATAAAGAACCGCTTCCCTTCCCTCGAATCATGTCGATAAGACCCGGCATATATCCTTCCAGATCGAATTTTTCCTGCGCAATGACGGCATCCAGATTATACAGCTTGCCTTCCTGGACCATCTCTTCCATTTCATCCAGATTCAGAATCACCACATCGGGCTTCTGCTGATCCAGGAACTTCAACCGCTCCGCCTTCATATCGGCATCATCCTTGTCTCTCAGCTCACGATACATCTCGCCCCAGCTTACCACTTCGATGTCAATGCCCGGATATTTGACTTGAAAAGCATTTCCGTATCTGGAGTAGAAGCTTTCCTCATCGGCATAGACCACTTTCAGCGCCCCGGAGCCGTCTTCCCCCAGTTCTTCCAGCACCGGCTTCTCTCCGAAGCAGCCGCTGAGCATCGCACCGGCGATCGCCAACAGCGTCATATACCTCCACTTCCTTCTCAAAGTCCTTCGCCTCTCTTTCTAGAATTCGCGACCGTGCGCGGATGATTTCTTGCTGGCCTCAAGCCATCAACGCTCTCTATCTTGGTATAACGAACCGTTAGCCCTAGATGTGACAATGATGGATATCGCTGCAATGATGCCCGTTCAAACGGAACAGGCCGCTGACATATCGGCTCCGTTCGTTTAGGCTGCTTTTGCCTTCTCACTTCCTTTCGGCTGATTTACGCGCCTTCTCCGCTTCCCGGCCCTTCTGCAACGCGACCTCCCCTTCGGCCGCAGCGAATAGAATGCCTCCGTGCTTTTGCCGTCAATTTCCTTCATGAACTGGTTCCTTGTCGGCAGATGGCCGTCTATCGATCGGGAGGCTGCCTTGGCCATCTCCGGCCCGTTCACGAATTTGACGAACTCCCACGCCGCCCGCTTGTTCGGGGAATCCGCCGCGATGGCATACACTTGATTCAGTCGCACGTACCAAGACTCATCTGGAGAAGCCGGATCGACGGGCGCCGTCACCATGCCCCAATCGATTTTCTTTGAATCTTTATCCCACATGGCACGGTTCTTCAATTGGGACAGGAACCATGGGTCATCCATAGTCATCGCCGCCCTGCCTTTGAAAAAGAGATCGTCATCCGACGAAAATTCCTGGGGGGAGTCCCCCTCATCCATCGGTCGGGTGTAGACCGCCTTGTTCCGGATTGAGTCCGTTGTAAGCCTAACCGCCTGCTTCCACCCGTCCGTATTGAATACGAGCTTCTCCCCTTGGGCATCGAACAATCGCAGCGAGGAAGCGTTCGCCACATCGAACAGCATTAGTTCAGGCGATCCGAAGCGCTTATAGTACCCATAGATTTGATCCTCGCCCGAGCCGATGCCGGCCAAGCGGCCCGACAGCTCGAGCACCTCCTGCCAGCTCATTTTATTGCTCGGCAGTTCGATATGATGCTCCCGGAACAGCTCGGCGTTATAGTAAATGACATTGGTATAAAAAATAGGAGCCAGTCCGTACAGCGAACCGCCGCCCTTTTCCCGAATCATGTCGATAAGGCCGGGCATAAACCCTTCCACATCAAATTTTTCCTGAGCGATGACGGCATCCAGATTATACAGCTTGCCTTCCTGGACCAGCTTCTCCATCATAGGCAAATCAACCATCAGCACATCCGGCTTATGCTTGTCCAGAAACTTCAACCGCTCAGCTTCATAATCGGCATTTTCTTTGTCTTGCAGCTCCGGTTCATTTCTTGTAAATTTACGACTTCAAATTCGATATCCGGGTATTTCACATTAAAATAATTGCCGTATTGCGAATAGAAGCTTTCTTCATTATAATAAACAACTTTGCTCTTCCCCTTGCCGTCTTTACCCAGCTCATCCAGCACGGGCTTCTCGCCGAAGCAGCCGCTAAGCAGGGCAACGACGAGAGTCAGAAGCAGAGCAAGCTTCCATTTTCCTCCCAAGTGTGGTTTTCCTCCTTATTCCTATACAAAGAGTAGTAAAAGAGTAATATCGGCAATTCCTATATGAAAAGTAGACATATCCAACCTTTGTGATAAAAGGCCGCCAACTTATGTCAGCGGCCATAAATCCCTGAGTTCGCGTACGCAGGTCACTCCCCTTTGGCTTTCTGTTCCGCCTCTTTGCGCGCCTTCTCCGCTTGCCGGCCCTTCTGCAGCGCGGCCTCCCCTTCTGCCTGGATTGCGGCGACGGCTTCATCCACTGTCTTCTTGTTGTCTATCACGGCTCTCAGTTCCTTGTCCAGGATCGTTCGGAAGTCCCTATAGAATTCGGACGGCACCTCCACATCCCGTCCGCCCCACATTGATTCGTACTTCGCCTTCGGCCGAAGCGAGTAGAAGGCCTCTGTGCTTTTGCCGTCGATTTCCTTCATGAATTGGTTCCTTGTCGGAAGCTTGTTGCCCATCGTCCGTGAGGCGGCCTTGGCCATCTCCGGTCCGTTCACGAATTTGACGAACTCCCACGCCGCCCGCTTGTTCGGGGAATCCGCCGCGATGGCATATACTTCGCTCAGACTGGCGTACGAGGACTCGTCAGGAGAAGCCGGATCGACAGGCACGGATACCATGCCCCAGTCGATTGGCTTGGCCTCTTTATCCCACATGGCACGGCTCTGGATTTGGGATATGAACCAGGTGTCCTCCAAAACCATCGCGGCCCTGCCTTTGAAGAAGAAATCGTCATCTGTCGAAAAACTGTGGTTGTCTCCCTCATCCATCGGTTCGGTGTATACCGCCTTGTTCCGGATCGCGTCCGTTGTCAGCTTCACGATCTGCTTCCACCCGTCCGTATTGAAGACGAACTTCTCCCCTTTGGCATCGAAAAGCCGCAGCGTGGAAGAGTTGGCCACATCGAAAAACAGCTCTTGAGGCCCCCCTCCATAGCGCTTGTAATAGCCATAGACCTGGTTCTCGCCCGAGCCGACGCTTGCGAAGCGGCTCGACAGGTCGAGCATCTCCTGCCAGGTCATTTTGTTGCGGGGCGGTTCGATGTTATGCTCCCGGAACAGCTCCGCATTATAATAAATGGCGCTCGTATAGAAATACGGAGCCAGTCCGTACAACGAACCGCCGCCATGTTCCCGAATCATATCGACAAGTCCCGGCATGTATCCTTCCAAATCGAATTTTTCCTGGGCGATGATCGCATCCAGATTATACAGCTTGCCTTCCTGGACCAGCTTCTCCATCTCCTGTAAATCAACCATCAGCACATCCGGCTTATGCTTGTCCAGAAACTTCAACCGCTCTTCTTCATAATCGGCATTTTCTTTGCCCTGCAGTTCCCGGTACATTTCCTGCATGCTGACGATTTCGAATTCGATATCCGGATATTTCACGTTGAAAAGATTGCCGTAGTCGCGATAAAATCCCTCTTCATCATAATAGACAACTTTAACTTTCCCCTTGCCGTCCTTCCCCAGTTCGTCAATCACCGGTTTCTCGCCGAAGCAGCCGCTGATCATGGCCACGACGGCAGTAAGCAGCAAAGCGATTTTCCATTTTCTAGGCAAAATAGGTTCTCCTCCTTGATCAATGAAAAGACCGCCAACTTCTGTCAGCGGCCAAAAGTCATGTGCTGCATTCTGCGATGGTTAATTCCCTTCGGATGCGCCTGTCTCCCCGCTGCCTGATCCTTCTGTTTGATTATCTTCCGCTGGTTTGCCGCTCTCCCCGTTCGCTTTCTGTTCGGCCTCTTTGCGCGCTTTCTCCTCTTCCCGGCCCTTCTGCAGCGCGGCTTCGCCTTCTGCCTGGATCGCGGCGACAGCTTCATCCACTGTCTTCTTGTTGTCTATCACGGCTCTCAGTTCCTTGTCCATGATCGTTCGGAAGTCCCCATAGAATTCGGACGGTATCTCCACATCCGGTCCGCCCCACATCGATTCGTACTTCGCCTTCGGCCGCAGCGCATAGAAGGCCTCTGTGCTTTTGCCGTCGATTTCCTTCATGAATTGGTTCCTCGTCGGTAGGTTGCCGTCCATCGAACGGGAGGCTGCCTTGGCCATCTCCGGCCCGTTCACGAATTTGACGAACTCCCACGCCGCCCGCTTGTTCGGTGAATCCGACGCGATGGCATAGACTTCGTTCAGACTCGCGTACGAAGACTCGTCAGGGGATGCCGGATCGACAGGCACGGATACCATGCTCCAGTCGATTTTCTTGGAATCTTTATCCCACATGGCACGGTTCTTGATTTGGGATATGAACCATGGGCCATCCATGATCATCGCGGCCCTGCCTTTGAAAAAGAGATCGTCGTCTGACGAAAATCCTCGGGAGTCTCCTTCATCCCTCGTTTGGGTGTATACACCCTTGTTCCGGATCGAGTCCGTTGTCAGCTTCACGATCTCCTTCCACCCGTCCGTATTGAAGACGAGCTTCTCCCCTTTGGCGTCGAAAAGGCGCAACGACGAAGCGTTCGCGACATCGAGAAGCAGTTCCTGAGGCCCTCCTCCATAGCGCTGATAGTAGCCATAGACTTGATCCTGGCCCGAGCCGACACTTGCGAAGCGGCTCGACAGGTCGAGCACCTCCTGCCAGGTCATTTTGTTGCGAGGCGGTTCGATGTTGTGGTCCCGGAACAGCTCGGCATTATAATAAATGACATTAGTATAGAAATACGGAGCCAGTCCGTACAGAGAACCGCCGCCACGTTCCCGAATCATGTCGACAAGGCCCGGCATGTACCCTTCCAGATCGAATTTTTCCTGGGCGATGATCGCATCCAGATTATACAGCTTGCCTTCCTGGGCCAGCTTCTCCATCGTCAGCAAATCAACCATCAGTACATCCGGCTTATGCTTGTCGAGAAACTTCAACCGCTCTTCTTCGTAATCGACCTTTTCTTTTTCTTGCAGCTCCCGGTACATTTCCTGCATACTTACGATTTCGAACTCAATATCCGGATATTTCACATTAAAATAATTGCCGTATTGGCGGTAAAAGCTATCTTCATTATGATAGACAACTTTGATTTTCCCCTTGCCGTCCTTCCCCAACTCGTCAAGCACCGGTTTCTCGCCGAAGCAGCCGCTGACCATGGCAACGGCCAGAGTCAATAGCAGAGCAAGCTTCCATTTCCTCACCCCAATTTGTTCTCCCCCTTTGCTAAATAAAGAGGCCACCAACTTGTGTCAGCGGCCCTAAGTTATCTCTTGCCTCTATGCTAGTCAATCCCCTTCGGATGTGCCAGCCTCCGCACTGCCTGAATCCTCGGTTTTGTTATCCTCCGCGGCTTTTCCGCTGTCTCCTTCCGCGCCCTTTTGGGCCGCTTTGCGCGCTTTCTCCGCTTCTCTGCCCCTTTGCAGTGCTTCCTCGCCTTTGGCCTGGATGGCGGCGGCGGCTTCTTCCACCGACTTCTTGTTGTCGACCACGGCTTTCATTTCTTTCGCCATAATCGTAGAGAAATCCCGGTAGAAATCGGACGGGATTTTCACGTTCGGTCCGCCCCACATCGATTCGTATTCCGCCTTCGGCCGAAGTAAATAGAAAGCTTCCGTGCTTTTGCCGTCAATTTCTTTCATGAACTGGTTCCGTGTCGGCAGAGTTCCACGCGAAGAGCGGGAAGCCGCCTTGGCCATTTCGGTACCGTTCACGAATTTGACGAACTCCCAGGCCGCCCGCTTGTTCGGAGAATCGGCCGCGATAGCGAATACCTCGTTCAGCGTCGCATACGATGATTCATCCGGATTCGCCGGATCGACAGGCGCCGTCACCATGCCCCAGTCGATCTCCTTGGCTTCCTTATCCCACATCATGCGGTTCTTCAATTCGGAGATCACCCAAGGTCCATCGATAATCATCGCCGCCTTGCCTTTGAAAAAGAGATCGTCGTCTCCCATAAACACGCGTTCATTGCCCTCATCCATTGGTTGAGTATAGATCGCCTTGTTCCGAATCGCTTCTGAAGCCAGCTTCATCGCCTGCTTCCAGCCATCCGTATTGAAGACGAGCTTTTCCCCTTTGGCGTCGAACAGGCGCAGCGAGGAGCCTTGCGCTATTCTGTTCAGCAGTTGGTCCGCGGAACCGAATCGTTCGTAGTAGCCGTAAATTTGATTCTCGCCCGAACCGGTGCCCGAGAAGCGGCTCGACAGATCGATCAGCTCCTGCCAGGTCATTTTATTGCGCGGCGGTTCGATATTATGCTCCCGGAACAACCCGGCATTATAGAAAATTACATTGGTGTAGAAATTGGGAGCCAATCCGTAGAGCGAGCCGCCCCCCTTGGCTCGAATCATATCGATGAGGCCCGGCATAAATCCTTCCAGATCGAATTTCTCCTGGGCGATCACGGCGTCCAGATTATAAAGCTTGCCTTCCTGGGCCATCTTCTCCATCGTTTGCAAATCAATCATCAATACGTCCGGCTTATGCTTGTCCAGGAACTTCCGCATTTCTTCCCGATAATCGGCATCTTCATTTTTCTGCATTTCCTGGTACATTTCTTCCTGATTTACGACTTCAAATTCAATCTCCGGATATTTCACGTTAAAACTATTGCCATAATCCGAGTAAAAGGCCTCTTCGCTATAATAGACAACTTTGATTTTCCCCTTGCCGTCCTTCCCCAGCTCCTCAAGCACCGGCTTCTCGCCGAAGCAGCCGCTGATCATGGCAACGACCATAGTCAATAGCAGAGCAATCTTCCATTTCCTTAGCACAATTTTTTCTCCTCCTTTTCCCTTCCAAATTTCAGTATATCGGTTGGCCTGGCGGCGTTCAACCATATACAGGAAACTTTATGTTTTTGTTATGTTTTTGCTAGATTTGAGTTCAAATTCCTCCTATAACACAAAAGCACCGCCGAATGATGCCCATTCAGCGGTGCCTGACCTTTTCCCGATCGTTACGTGCGTTTGTCCTTGAGCCACTTCGGCGCGCCTTTGTCCTTCCGATCCCGGTGACGCTCCGATTTGGGCTGCGCCTTTCTTGCGGTTCCAGCCGCCTCGCGCGCGCCGCGCGGCTTGCCGTTCGGCTTGCCTCCCCGGTTCGCGTTCGGGTCGTGCAGGCGCCCTTCGTAGAACACGCGCTCGGCGATCGTAATTCCAAGCTCGCGTTCGAACTTTCGCATAATGAACCGCTCTTGCGGCGTAATCAGATTGACGGACATGCCTTGGCGGCCCATTCGTCCGGTGCGGCCGGCGCGGTGAATATAATGCTCCGCATCCAGCGCCGGCTCAATGCTGATGACGAGCGGCAGATCCGGGATATCCAAGCCTCTGGCCGCGACATCGGTCGCCAGGAGCACCTGGACCTGTCCTTCGCGGAATCGCCGCAGCACGGCCGTCCGCTCCTGCTTCGGCGCATCGCCGTACAGGGAGGCAACCGACAGGCCGACATAGGCCAGCTTCGCCTCCCATTCCCCGATGCGGTTCGAGTCGTTCACGAACGCGATCGCACGCTTCGGGTTCCACAGCCGGATGAGACGGCGGACCATATCGATCTTGTCGCGGTCCACGGCCACATACAAATGCTGAATCGTCTCCGCCATCCGCTTGTCCGGCTCGATTCCGATCTCCGCCGGCGACTGCATGAAGCGGCCGGCCAGCTCCCGTACCTCCTGAGGGAGAGTCGCCGAAAAGAAGAGAAGCTGCCGATCGCGCAGCGCGCTGCGGATCGCCATGTCCGTATCGCGGGCTCCGCCCTTCTGCAGCAAATGATCGACCTCATCCACGACGATCGTTCGGACCTCATGCATCTTCAGCTTGCGCATTTCAATCAGTTCCCGGATGCGGCCGGGCGTGCCAATGACAAGCTGCGGCTTGTCGCGCAGCCGCTCCACCTGGCGGTTCAGCGCGGCTCCGCCGATGAGCGCGGCGACGTGGATGCCGCTTCCTTCCCCATAGTACTCCGCCTCGCGCACGATCTGCATGGCCAGCTCCTGCGTCGGGGCGATAATAACCGCCTGCGTGCCTCGGTGCGAGGCGTCTATCTTCATCAACACCGGCAAAAGATAAGCTAATGTCTTGCCCGTTCCGGTCTGCGACTGGGCCAGAATATCGCGGCCCTCCAGCGCGGCCGGAATCGCTTCCGCCTGTACGGGCGACGGAGCGGTAATGTCTTTCGCTTGAAGCTTCGCTAACAGTTCCTCGGTAATCGACAAGGAAGCAAATGTGTTGCTCAACTGCATCGTTCCTCTCTATGACATGACATCCGTTCATGTATGTATATCTCGCTTAACTGCGGCATTCATGGCTCTATTATAGCGAAAAGAACCGCCGGCACCAAACTTTTGTCCCTGGCCGGCCCGTCCTGCCCGCAAAATGTGGTACAATTCACCATATATGCAGATTATGCGCAAAAAAATAGGACAGCACCCGAAACGGGCCGATGCCGTTTTGATGCATCATCGTCTATATTTTGCGACATGCTGGAATATAAAATGAAGGTATCGAGGCAATCGAAGCGGCCGCAAATCGCGGAATGGTTGTCGGGGCATGGATAATGATCGTTACAAAAGGAGGACCTAACATGAGTGAAGCTGCACAACCCGCATTCGAACGATTAGTTGAAAAATATGCCGAGCTGCTGACGGGGCATTCCGATCCGGTCACCGTCGAGAAGGTAAAGCGGTGGGCCCTGTACAATCAGATGCATAAGACGATGCCGAACCTGACTCGGCATTGGAACGATGCCCACCCGGAAGGCAAGGCGGAAATACGGGCGCTGTTCGAGGAGATTAAGCAAATGAACGAGGCGCATCGCCAGGGCGGCTCCAATTCCTGACGATCTTTGCCGGCTGCGGCGACAAATCCGCTCATGCAATGCTGCCCCCCGCGCGGCATTGCATGAGCGGACCTGCTGCATTCCTTGCCCGTCGGCTGCCATTCTTCCGGCGCTTCTGGCGGCGCTTATTTTTTGTTCAGCAATCGGGCCGCGATGCGATTGGATACGCGGGGAAAGAGAGAATAAAGGCGCATGCCCAACGCTCCCAGCCACGGCAGGTCCACTTCCTGCCTGCGCGTCTCCATGATGCGAATCAGATGGCGCACGACCTTGTCCGGCGGCATGATGAACCAGCGGACATTATTCACATACTGGCCTGACGGATCGGCGAGGTCGAAGAAGGGCGTATCGACAGGCCCCGGATTGACGGCCGACACGGCGACCCCAGTCCCCGCCAGCTCCATCCGCAGCGCATTCGTGAACCCGAGCACGGCATGCTTCGTCGCGCTGTAGCCGGCAGACTTGGGAGATCCGATCTTGCCTGCCATGGAAGCCACGTTCACGATATGGCCGTCGCGGCGTGCCAGCATATGCGGGAGCACCGCCTTCGTGCAGCGAACAACCCCCATATAGTTGACGTCCATCATGCCGGCGAACTGGGATACGCTCATGTCCGTGATTCGCTCGAATTGCCCGTACCCCGCATTATTGAGCAGGATATCGATTCGTCCGAACCGCTCCAGGATCACGCTTACGACCCGTTCCACGTCATCGTCGCTGGTCACGTCCATCGTATAGACGGCATGGTCCGCTGTCATGCCCAGAGCGGCAGCATCCAGCTTCTTCCGCGAGCGTCCCGTCAACACGGGTACGGCTCCTTTTGCGGCTACGGCTTGGGCGGTCAGAGCCCCGATGCCGCTCGAAGCCCCTGTAATGAGCACAATTTTCCCTTTCAAATCCATTTCCTGCTGCTCCTTTGGCGCCGCCCCGCCTGCAGCACGCCATTCCTGGCGCTGCGGCTCGCGGCCGGCCCTGCATCATGCGTCAGGATACGATACTGACCTTATCACTATATCCGATATGCATCAGCACATCAAACCGGCCGATGTCTCCAATAATGAGCGGCACCGCCATGGCCTGCTGAATCGGTCCCGAATTGGAGGAGACCAGCAATTGAGGCGGCGTGATGTCGACTCGCAGCCCTTGGTTGTACATCAGCGTGGTCGCATTGCCGCTAATCATATTCCCCAGCTCCGAAATCGCGCTTTCCCCAATGGCGTCCAGCGCTTCCAGCGGGAAGCCTCCCATCATCGCGGAAGCCATCTTAATGGCGACGTCTTCATTTAACCCGAATAATACATGTCCCGATAATTGCCCCGTCATCCCTATCTGGATGCGTAAATCATGAGATCCGCTCCAAGATAACATCTCAAGCTCTCCCCGTTCCGGACGGACTTGCACGACTTGTTCGATAACCGTGCACGCCGATTGCAAAAAAGGATGAATCCACTCGGCTTTCATCTTTGTATCTTTCGCCCCTTTCCGACAGTAAGGGAGTAATGTCCGAACCCCATTCGAACGTCCTACATACCCACTTTTATATGACTATTATACTAAAAACGATCGCGGCGATCACTAAAACATTTCTCTGAATTTCATTAATTTTGTATATTTATATATTTTTGAGCATAAAGAACTATTTCCGCAGTTTTATTTTTAACGACAACCACCTGGGTTCAACTCATGCTATCGCGGATAATGCTGCTCTGAACACACTGCGGCCGTTTCCTTCAAGCTGCCTATCATGACCAAAGACCTAACCCACAGGCAAAAAGGAGATGCAAAATTATTCGGACTGCGCACTTCCTTCTACTGTAATAGGTATTAAGAAAGAGCTTTTTTAGGACGATAAATAGAATAGAGAGGATGTCGAATTTACTTAAAAAATGTCGAATCCGTTCGGAAACACAACTTAGAGGAGGGGCAGCTATGTTAAAAAGCATTAAAATGAAACTCATTCTTGCCTTTTTAGTGACGATTCTGATTCCGATTTCTATTATTGGTATTATTGTTAATAATAGTATGATCAAAGAAATCACCGCTGCATTCGTAACGTCGACGACCAATGAGGTCGCGCAGGTGGACGGCCGAATGGCGCTTTTTTTCGAAACGGTAAAAGAGAACGTAAAGTTTCTGGCGGACAGCCCGATCATCAATCAAGCCGATGACAGCATCACCTCATACATGAAGCTGACGGAGAACAAAAAATCGACCTTTGCGCAAAACGGCGGCATTGAAAGTCAAATCTATAAGGAATTTGAGCGCTTTGCCCAGACGCATCCGAACACCTCTGCCGTATTTTTGGGAGCGGCTCATGGCGGTTACGTCCAGTGGCCGGAAAAAGAAATGGCCGCCAAGTATGACCCTCGCACCCGCCCTTGGTATGCCAATGCGATGGCGAATCCCGAACAAGCGACGATTACCGATCCGTATGTCGATTCGGTAACCGGCAGTTTGAACATGAGCAGCGTAGCGGTCATCCATGACAGCAAAGGCAAGCCGCTGGGCGTACTCGGGCTGGATACAAGCCTCGGGAAGCTGGCCGAACAGCTCCAGAGCATTAAAATCCGGGAGACCGGCTATGTCGTTCTGCTCTCCAAAGACGGAACGATTCTCGCTCATCCCCGCAATCCGGAGCTGATCTCCAAAAATATAGCGGACATCGGCGTGCCCGAATTTGCGGATATCAAAGAAAAAACCGCGGATCATTTCGAGATTGAAGTGGATGGCACAGACTATATGACCAACTTGTATACGTCCCAGGCGACCGGGTGGAAATACTTGTCCATCGTTGAAAAAAGCGAGCTGACGCAGGAAGCCGACAAGATCGGAATGATCAATCTGATCACCAGCTCGATATGCGCCGTCTTGGCCGTGCTGCTGGCGCTTGGGGTAGCATCGAACATTACGAAACCGATTCAGACCGTCGTCGCCAATCTGAAGGAGATCAGCGCCGGGGATTTCACCGGCGAGGTCCCAGCCTCGATTCAGCGGAAAAAGGACGAGGTCGGCGTACTGGGGCAATCGCTGCAAGTGATGCAAGCCTCCATCCGCCATCTCGTCGGGGAGATCCGCAGCGCCGCGAATACATTGGCCGATTCTTCGAAGCAGTTGTCCGCCCACACGGCCGCAAGCACGGCTCAGATTAAGGAAGTCGACTCGATCGTCAAGATCGTCGCCAGCGGCGCCGAGACGCAAATGCGGGGCACGGAAGAAGGGGCCAAGGCGATGGAAGAAATGGCTATCGGCATTCAGCGGATCGCGGAAAGCACGACCAGCATATCCGAGACGTCGCTGGATACGGCCGACCAGGCGAAGCAGGGAAATATGCTGCTCCAGGAAGCGGTGCGGCAGATGAATACGATCGATGAATCCGTAAGACATTCTGGGGGATTGGTGCAGACGCTCGGCGAGCGGTCCGAGCAGATGGCCCACATTGTCGATGTCATCACCCAGATTGCGTCGCAGACGAACCTGCTGGCGCTCAATGCGGCGATTGAAGCGTCCCGGGCCGGGGAGCATGGCAAAGGCTTTGCCGTCGTCGCCCATGAAGTAAGGAAGCTGGCGGAACGGTCGGCCGAATCCGCCCGCGAAATCGCCGATCTGATCGAGGAGACGAGAGCGGATGCCCGCAAAGCCGTGGAGTCGATGGATCTCGTGCGGGACAGCGTCGCCGACGGCATTGATAAAGTGCAAAATTCGGGCGAGACCTTCGAGCGCATCTTAACGGACATCACGGATATCGCCGGCCAGATTCAGGATACGTCGGCCGTGACGGAAGAAATGTCCGCCGGCTCCGAGGAAGTGCTTGCTTCCGTGAATGAAATCGCGCATATCGCCGAGAAGAACGCGGAGCACGCCACGAAGCTGGTGAAGTTCACGGATCAGCAGCTGCTCGATATGGGCACACTGCTGAAGAACGCGGAGCAATTGAATCAAATGGCGCAAACGCTGAACGAGATGATAAGCCGGTATAAAATTTAGAGAACGCAGCAAGGGGGGTGTCCCAAAAGTAGTATTTCACTACAGTGAGACAGCCCCCCTGATTTTCAAGCTCGACTCGCCGAAAAACTGCAAAAATGCACTTTTCCTTTATGACGTGTACTCCGTTACAGGGCATCAATTTCTGACTATCCAATCGATAAAAGACAAAAATCGATGAACATCATGTACTTTTGCAGGAATTTCATCAAATAGCGGCTTAAAGATCAGAAATTGATGCATCCACGCAGCATTACACTGCTTCATCCATATTCCACCGTTTTCCGCGCCGCCGTTTTCCCCGCATCCACATTTTCTGTTAACTCGTCATCTCAATCATTTTGCAGCGCCTGTGAGACATTCCCCTTGCTCGTATCTCATAAACTTCGGCTTGTCCTTATTTGTCCAGCAATCCCCGCTGCATCGCCTTCCACACGAGCTGGGAGAACAGACTGTTCGACCAGGCGAACCAAGGGCGGGTGAAGATAGCCGGATCGTCCGCATGGAAGCCCTCATGCATGAAGCCGGTATCGGCATCGGTCGCTTCCAGCGTGGCGATGAGCGACACGATCTCCTCATCGCTGATCGACGTCAAGCCCTGCATCGACAGTGCCATATGCCATACATACCCGTCCGGCGTATGCGGGCTGCCGATTCCCGAAGCGGCCTTGCCTTCGAAGTAGTACGGATTCTCCTTGCTCAGGATGAAGCAGCGCGTATTCTGGTAGACCGGATCCCCGGCGTCCGTATAGCCGATATACGGAATCGACATCAGACTCGGCGTTCCCGCGTCGTCCATCAGGCAGAAGTTGCCGTAGCCGTCCGTCTCGTACACGTACATTTTGCCGTAGGTCGGGTGATTGTACGTGCCGTACAGTTGGATGCCGTGCTCGATTTCTTTTTCGAGCTTGTGCATTTCCTTCACGAACGCTTCGTCGCGGAAGCCGTACTTCGCAATCTCCTGCATCTGGCGCAGCGAGACGGCCGCGAACATGTTGGAAGGAATATTGTAATGGAAGTCGCAGGCATCGTCGCTCGGACGGAAGCCGGACCACGTCATCCCCGTATAGTTAACCGGCATGCCAAGGCCGTCGTTGCGCAGCGTATCGATATCCGGGCAATTTTCGCGCATGAAGCGGTACGGCGATTGCTCGAAATGGCGCTGCTCCGTCTTCCAGACATCGACGATTTTGCGCATGGCGGATTTGAAGTTCGCATCGAAAATATCGGTGCGCCCCGTTTCTTTCCAATACATATAAGCGAGACGAATTGTGAAGCACATCGAATCGAGCTCATATTTGCGCTCCCACACCCATGGGGACATGTCGGTTTCATCATTCGCATCCCAATGCCAATCGTTCGGTCCTTCATTGAACGCGTTCGCATACGGATCGATATTGATATAGAACATATGGCGCTTGATCAGGCCGCCGATGATGCGCTGCAGATCGGCGTCATCCTTGGCCAACGGGACATAGTGAATGACTTGCTCCACCGAGTCGCGCAGCCACATGGCCGGGATATCTCCGGTCAGCACGAAGGTCGTGCCGTCCTCCAGCAGCTTCGTCGTCGTCTCCAGCGTATTCGGGAAGCAGTTCTTGAACTGCTTCAACAGCTTCGGGCGATGCGCCAGCTTCTGCTCGGCCTCCGCCAGCACCTGCTTCACCGCTTGGGGAAGCTCGAACTTCGGCACGTCGATTTTGGGCAATCGGAATTGTTCCATCTTGGGTATCCTCCACCTGTTCCACTTGATGTATATATGGGATGATATGCGCCGGCATGGACAGCGGGAAAACGAATCCGTCCCTCTGCCTTGTCCTGCCCGCGGCTCTTCTTAGTTTACATGCAAACGCGGGTTACCGCTACCCTCTGCTCCGGACCTTCATCCGCTTATCGCAAAGGAGTCCGCGTACGGGTCGCCGACCTGTCTCATCCATGCCTGCATCGCCTCGTCCAGGCGGCGGATATGCCGCTGCATCTCCGGTTCCTGCGCCAGATTGCGCATCTCCCCGGGATCTTCGAGCAGGTCGAAGAGCTGCACCATGTCCGCACCTTCGCCGGTAACGCCGGACTTCCGGTAGCGAATGAGCTTGTAGCGGCCGTCCTTCACCATCCGCTGCGTGTCCTTGTACAGGGCATAGACGGTGCTCCGTTCCGCGCCGGCATCGCCGCGCATCAGGTCCGCCATGCTGCGCCCTTCCACAGAGGCCGGAACCGGAATGCCGGCCAGCTCGCATAAGGTCGGAAAAATATCCATCTGATACACTTGCCCGCCGATCAGTCCCTTGGCCGGAACGCCAGGCCCGGCCACGAGCCATGGGATGCGGATGCTGTGCTCATACAGATTCTGCTTGCCCATCAAGCCATGCTGCCCGACGGCGAGCCCGTGGTCAGACGTATAGACGACGATCGTGTCGTCCATTCGCCCGGAGTCCTCCAGCGCCTGGATCAGCCGCCCCATCTGCGCATCCATATGGGTGATCATCGCGTAATAATCGGCGAGATGGCGCCGAACCTCTTCCTTCGTGCGCGGCCGGCCCGCGAGCCCCTCATCGCGGATATGCATCTCTCCGTTGTCAAAAGGATGCTCCGGCAAAAAATTGCCGGGCACGGCGACGCGGTCGCCCTTATACTGCGACGCATACGGCTCGGGCGCCGTCCGCGGATCATGAGGAGAGGTATAGGCAACATAGAGGAAAAACGGGTCCTCCCGGTCATATCTCCGGATGAACGCCTCCGCTTCATCCGTGAACAGCTCGGTCGAGAACGTGCTCTCGATGGTGCGCTGGAAGGAGGAATACGTTCCCGTCGGATCATAGGCATAGACAGGGACCTCGCGATGATGGCTCATTCCGCCGAAAAAAATGCGGTTGCCGCCGGCAAAGCTGCGGTTGAAGCTGGCGGTGTCATTATGCCACTTCCCGACCGCATACGCATAGTAACCATGCTGTTGGAACGTCTCGCCCAAGGTGCGCTTCTCCGGAGACAGCGTCATCTTCTCCACCGTGTCGCCCAGCTCCTGCTTCACCGTCGCCCCGAAAATCGAGGAACCGGTGTTCAGGCAGGCCCGGCATGGCGAGCATACCGCCCCGTCCATCCCGCCAATGATGTTCGTGCTCTGGAAGCTGACGCCGCGCTCGGCCAATCGGTCCAGCGTAGGAGTCATCACCTCGGGATTGCCATGCGCCCGAATCGACTCATACCGGTGGTCATCGGCGACGAGCATGATCACATTCGGCCGCCGCGCGGAATGCTTGTCCATCATTCATCCGCCCCTATCTGCTCATTATGTTCGATAGACGGGAGCCGTCAGCCTTTGACGGCCCCCGCCGTCATTCCTTGCATAATTTTCTTATAGAATGCGAGATAAGTCAAAATGACCGGCAAGACGACGATGACCATCGCCGCCATCATCTGCGGATAGTTCACGGTGAACTGTCCGTTGAAATTCGTGAGGCCGACCGGCAGCGTCCGCAGCTCCGGGCTCTTAATCAGCACGAGCGCGAACGGGAACTCGTTCCAGGCGCCCAGGAAATACAGAATGATGGCCGTCGAGATGACCGGAAGACACATCGGAAGCACGATCGTAAGCACGCGCCGCGTCGTGCTGCTTCCGTCAATCGCCGCCGCTTCCTCGACCTCGAGCGGGACCGATTTGATGAAGTTCTCGAACAGGAATATCCCCATCGACAGGTTGAAGGCGACATACGGCAGCACGAGCGTTATCCGCTGATCGAGCAGCCCCAGCGTCTTGAACTCGACGAATACCGGGATAAGCAGACCGTGAATCGGAATGAGCATCCCTGCCAGGAACATGAAGTAGACCAGATTGCGCCCCGGGAAATCGAAACGGGCCAAAATATAAGCGGCCAGGAAGCTCAGGACGACCGTAAAGATGACCGTCAACACCGTAACGAATACGCTGTTCACGAAATAGGTATCCATCTTCCCGATGCGGAATGCGTCAATATAGTTCTGGAAATTAAGCGACGTCGGCAATGAAATAATATTCAGATTGAATTCCTGCTGGGTTTTCAGCGAGGAATAGATCATCCAGATGACCGGGAATATGCAGGACAACGACATGATCCACAGGAACAGGTTGATCAGGAACCGCGGAATGAACCGCATCGTTTTAGTCATTGTTCTTCCCTCCAATCAGACGGCTCAACAGGATAAGGAAGACGCTGAGCACCATAATGCCGATGGAGATGGCACTGCCGTATCCAAGCTTGAACGCTTTGAACGACGTGTCATATGCGTATTGCGCCATGACCGTGGAGGAATTGCCCGGTCCGCCTCCCGTCATGACGAAGATGCTGTCGAACGCCTTCATGTTCCCCGCAATACAGAGCATCACGGCAATTTTCATCGTATCTTTCAGCAGGGGCAGCGTAATGTACATCGTCTTCTTGAAGCCGGTGGCTCCATCGATCTCCGCCATCTCGTACACTTCCCCGTTGATGCTTTGCATCGAAGCCATAAATATAATCAGGTAGAAACCGATATATTGCCACACAATCGGTGCTGTTACGGAGTACATGACGACGTTCGGATCGTCCAGCCAAGGCTTGATCCAGGATTCGAGCCCCAGCGAAGTCAGCAGCCAGTTCAGCAGTCCCGCGTCATTGTTGAAGATCATGGACCACAGGAACCCGATGACGACCGAGGACAGGACGACCGGGATAAAGATGACGGTCCGGTGGAATTCGCGCCACTTCACCCATTTGTTCATCAGGAATACCGCGATGACGAACGCGATCCCGATCTGGCCGACGACACTGAAGCCGACAATAATTAAGTTGTTGAGAAAAGCGCCCCAAAATTTCGCATCTTGAAGAAGCACCTCATAGTTCCGGAGCCCGATCCATTCCATCTTCGGTCCGCCCGACCATTTATAGAAGCTGTACCGCAAGGCGAGCACCAACGGAACAAGGACCATGAATGCGTACAGCAGCACGCTCGGCAGCAAATAAGCGAAAAATGTCCAGCGCTTGGGCCGAATCGCGGAGTTATTCATCACGGCTCTCTCCTCTCTTTTGCATATGCAGAACGGCAGACAAGACAGACTCCTCCCGAACATGGCGTTCAGGAGAAGGGTCCGTCCGTCTACTATCCAACTGTTGCATCGCTATCTGTGTATCTTGTTCGGATCTTTGTTATGTGCCAGCTTGTCTTCCAAGCCGGGATTACATTTCGTTTTCGTATTCCTTTTGCATCACTTCCGCCGCTTTTTCCGGCGTCAGTTGCCCGATGAGCATTTCCTGCATCGCGGAGTTCATCGCTTCCGTCAGACCTGGGGAGAGACGGGAATCGTAGATAGGAACATATTTCGTCGTTTCCAGCAGCTTCACCATTTTTTTGGTGAGCGGGGACAGATCAAGCTCGTTGATGTTATCCACCTTGCTGGACGGAATGTCGCCGTATTTCAGAATGACTTTGGCCGCTTCCTTGTCGGACAGGGTTTTCATCAGCTTGGCGATATCGTCGAGCTTCGACTCATCGATGTTCGCATTGATGGCATAAGCCCATCCGCCGCCGCCCGATACGCCGTTCTGGTCGCCCTTCGCGCCGTCGATAGCCGGGAAGACAGCCAATTCCGTCTTCTCCAGAATCTCTTGCGGGCCGCCGGTCTCCACCGCGTTGCTCGCCCAGGCGCCTTCGATGAACATCGCCGCCTTGCCGTTATAATAGAGCGTCTTCATCTGATTGTTATCGATTGAGTTCATGTCGTTGTTGAACGCGCCGCGCTTAGCCAGATCCTGGAACAACTCCAACGCTTGCACGAACTCTTTGTCGGTGAACTTGGCTCCTTTGTGGTTCGCGAGGCTCTCGAACCATTGCGTTCCGGTGAAGCGGTCGCCCAGCGTCGACATATAGCTCGAGTTCGCGAGCCATTTGCCTTTGTTGCCGAAGGCAATCGGCGTAATGTTCTGCGCTTTCAGGTTGTCGATCAGCTTCAGGAAGTCATCCCATGTTTTCGGGAATTCGGAGAAGCCGGCTTTGGCAACCAAATCTTTGTTGTAATAAATAACATGGGTCGGTCCGCCCGAAAATTGAATGCCGTATGTTTGTCCGTCGACTTGGTACGTATCCAGCGCGCCGTCTACGAAGCCGTTCTTCCAGTCCGGATCTTTATCCAGCAGATCGTCGACCGGTCTTACCAGTCCGTTCTCGACAAAGGTCGTGACCATCGAGCTCTTCATCAAGAATACGTCCGGCAGCTCGTTCGCAGCGGCCAGCGTCTTGATCTTCGTCTCGTAGTTGTCATGCGACTGAATCTCTTGATCGAGCTGAATGTCCGGATTCTCCGCCGTGAACTTGTCGAGCAGTTCCGCTTGATGGAGTCCTCCGCCTTCGGCGTTCTTGTCGAACATGTGCATGAACGTAATCGGATCGGACGGGCTTTTGTCCTTGCCCGTCTCTGCGGCCGGCTTGGACGAGCCGCAGCCGGCTACCGCTACCGCCAGACAGCTGATCAGCAGAATCGAGGTCCAACGTTTGATGCCTTTTTTCATTTTTGTACACCCCTTTAAGTTGTGCAATCATTATGTGTGCGACCGTTTACAATCTTAAGTATAGGTAATCGGACCCGGATCGTAAGTAGAGGATTATATCAAATTATCCGATTTTTTAACCTTCTTCCCGTTTCCTGCGGAACCGCGGCCGCGGATCGCGGCGGAAGACAAAAAAAGGCAAAGCCGGCGCCGCCGCCAGCCTTGCCTTATTTGTATTCTGCCCCATTAGCTGCATCCTTTCTCCTGCCGCTACAATTCATTGCGGTACTGCTTCGGAGTGATGCCGGTATATTTTTTGAAGATATGCGCGAAATATTTATAGTCATTATAACCTACCCGCTCGGCGACCTCATACACCTTGAGCCCGACATCCTTCAGCAGCTGCTTCGCCTTCTCGACCCGGAGCTTGTTCAGCCATTCCGAGAAATGCTCCCCGGTCTCTTCCTTGAAGACGCGGCTGAAATAGTTCGGGGTGACGTACACCTGGCCGGCCACGTCCTCCAGCTTCAGATCCTGGGCATAATGCTCCTGCATATATTGAATCGCCACCGCGACGATATTGCGGTAGCGCCCGGTCTTGTGGCGGGTAAGATGATCGACGAAGGAATCGAAGAGGCGGCCGACCCAGCTTCGCAGATCGAAGATCGTCTCGTACTTGTGAACCTCCTCGTACGGCCGCAGTAGCACCGGCTCCAGCTCGCTGCGCTGCACCCCCATCTGCTCCACATGATTCGTCGCCAGCACGATCAGCTTCACGCACAGCGAGCGGACATGCGGATAGGATGCGCCCGCTTCCGCGAACTGCCGGAACCAGGTGTCGAGCCGTTCCTGTATGCCGGCGGTGTCCAACGCCGTCAGACATTGAAGCAGCTCGGCTTCCTCCTTGGCCGAGACGAACACCGGTTCATCCTTGTCCGCGCGCTGCTCCGGCTGGAAAAGGATGACCTGCCCTTTGCCGCGGTACGCCTTGCCCGACAGGGCGCTAAGCGCCTCGTTCATGCTCTCGTTCACCTGATGAAGCGAAGGAACGACGCTTCCGACTCCGATGGTGACGGATACTTTGACGAAGCGGCGGATGCAGTCGCTCAGTTCCTCGCACACGGAGAGGATCCGGTGCCTGTTCATCCTGTTGACGTTGAGCAGAATCGCGATCGAGCTTTCATCCATTTGGCAGAGGGCGCTTGGATACCGTTCCATCAGCAACTCGTCCGCTACATTATATAGCGCGAACATCAGCAGTTCCTTCTCCCGGTCGGACGCCTGCCCCATCAAGAGCAAATAATCGTCAATGTCGACGACGGCGACGGCATATTCCGGGCCTTCGAGCGTAATCTGAAGCTGGCGCGCCCGGTCCAGCAGTTCCTCATCGAGCTTCGCCTCTCCCTGGAGGAGCCGAAACAGCCATTTGCTCTGGATAAACGGCAGGCTCTCCCGCAGCAGCATCCCCTTGTTCCGTTCGTCATCCGATCGGTCCCGCTCCTCATGAATCTGATCCCCCAGCTTGACCATCAGCTTCGTCAGCTCCTCGGCGCCGACCGGCTTGGTCAAATATTCGCTGACGCCGATTTTGAGCGCCTGCCGCGCATAGTCGAAATCATCATAGCCCGATACGATAATGATTTTGACATGCGGTTGCCGTTCGCGCAGCGCCGCGGCCAAAGCGAGTCCGTCCATGACCGGCATCCGGATATCCGTCATGACGATGTCGGGCTCCAGACGGCCGGACAGCTCCAAGGCCTCCTGCCCGTTCTTCGCTTCGCCGACGATCTCGATGCCTAGCTCTTCCCAATCGATTGAAGTTCGTATCCCTTTGCGGATAATCAGTTCATCGTCAACGATCAACACTTTGATCCTAACCCTGTTCATGCTGGCTTGCCCTCCCCGTAGCGCCAAGGCTGGATGATCTCGGCGATCGTTCCGCCTTCCTCCCTGTTCATGAAGGTTACCCCGTATTCCTGACCGTAATAGAGCTGGATGCGGTCGTTCACGTTCTTGATCGCGAACCCCCGGTTATTGCCGCCGCTCTCGCGCATCAGCCGTTCCATCTCCGCGATATCGACCCCGGTGCCGGTATCCTCGATGCGGAAGACGAGCCGCTCGTCCCGCCGGAAGATGCGCACCCGGATCGTTCCCGGCTCGCCCAGCTTCTCGATGCCGTGCACAATCGCATTCTCCACGAACGGCTGCAAAATAAGCTTCACCGTCATTCCGTTCAGTGTATCTTCTTCATCGACCTCCAGCGCGAAATCGATTAATTCTTCATAGCGCTTGCGTTGAATAATCATATAATTCGTTACGTGATTCACTTCATCCCGCACCGTGGTCAGCTCCTTGCCGCTGTTCAGGCTGAGGCGGAACAGCTTGGAGAGCGCCTCGACAAGCTGAGCCGTGTCATACGCCTTCTCCATGCGGCTCATCCAGTAGATCGTATCGAGCGTATTATAAAGAAAATGCGGGTTAATCTGCGCCTGGAACGCCTTGAGCTCCGCTTCCTTCTTGTTCAGCTCCGCCTCATAGACGAGCTTGATCATCTGATGCAGCCGCTCGTTCATGCGGTTGAAGCTGCGTCCGAGCTGCGTGATCTCGTCGTTGCTCCCGATTTCGACCCGCCCCTGGAACTGGCCCCGCTCGACCTTCAGCATCAGGCTGCGAAGCTGCCGAATCGGGCGGATAATGCGGCGGGAGAACAGAAGCGCCGTAATGACGCACAGGACGAAGGAGATCACCATCGCCAACAGCATCAACTGCGGGATCGCGCTATTCTCCTGGAGCACTTCATTGAGCGGCACCGCATGGACGATCTGCCAGCCCGATTTTCCCATGCCGGCGTAGGTTACCAGATAGCGTTGGCCGTCCATCGCGACCGTATAGTATCCGTGTCCTCCCCGGGCCTGATTATCGTAATCCAGCGACTCCGAGAGCCGGGAGTAGACATTCGCGTCCCCGGTCGACGCGAGGACGAGTCCCTCTTCATTGAGCAAATAATAATTGTCCAGCGTGCCGATGCGCTGCTGCTTCATCAGCTCGCGCACATACGGCAGATCGATATTGATCTGAACCATGCCCAGACGGCGGCCGACATTATTCACATCGCGGATGTCGCGGATGAAGGACAGCGTCTCATGCCCGCCCCGTCTCTGCACGAACCAGAGCGGCTTCCCCCGCAGCCGCTTCACCTCGTCAAGCATCAGCCCATCCAAGCCGACGGCTTCGGGCGAAGTGGAGAAGGTCATGCCGTTCTCTCCTCGCAAATATATGGAATGAATGAAATCTTTCATATTGATAAGATGCAGGAAAAAGCGCTCCATGACCGCCTGCTCCTTCGCAATATTGTCCCGCGACCGGGTTCCGCTAAGCAGGAAGCGCCGCACCTCATCCGATTGAATCAGGAAAAGCGATGTATCATGCACATAGTCCGTCATGAACTGGATATTCAACCCGACCTGGGTCACGGCATTCAGATCCGATGCCGATACTTTTTGCTCGACGATCTCGGACGATTTCCAATAGGAGAACAGACCGATGAGCAGGATGGGAATACAGACGAGCAAGACGGTAAATCGCAATATTTTCGACTGCAGACTGACAAAGGGCCTTGTTCGCCCCATATGCATCGTCTCCTTTTCCAGGCTTGCGCGCGAGGCCGCCCCCTTCCTCTGCAGCCCGGCATACGTATCAACGGTTCCCATTATACAAAAAGGTTGACAACTTTGCCTAGAAAGCGTCATCTTGAACTTAACGCTGAACTGACAAAGGAGATCGTATCGATGCCGAATGTGTGGACGCATTTGCTGTTCGGCCAGGAGGCGCTCGCCGCGGCGGGCCTTGGCCGTTCCATTGAAGAGGACCGGAGCCGGCGGCTGTTCAATCTCGGCTGCCAGGGCCCTGATTTTTTGTTCTACCATCAATTTTTCCCGTGGCAGCCCGCAAGCGTCATGAACGAGTTGGGAAGCGCGATGCACAATGACCGCTGCGGCCCGTTCCTTGCCGATCTGATCCGCGCGGCCAGCCCGGACCTCATAGCCGGGGAGGACAGCCGCATATACGCGCTCGGTTTCCTGCTTCATCATGTATTGGATCGGAATATGCACCCGTACGTATTCTCCCGTTCCGGGTTCCGGAAATGGGATCATCAGCGCTTCGAAGTGTTGATGGATACACATGTGCTGCGGGAAAAGAGGGGCATCCCCTCGTGGAAAATCCCGGTATGGAAGGAGATTCAGATCGGCAGTACCTTACCCGCTGATGTCATTCGCCATCTGTCCGAGCTGTCGCGGACCTATTATCCGAAGCTGGCCGCAAACGTCGCTCCAACTTCCTGGAACGATGCGTACCGGGCGATGATTCGCGCGCAGAAGCTGTTCCATGATCCGACCGGGATGAAGCGCCGTCTCGCCGGCAAGCATCTCGATCCGTTCGTCTACCGCAAGGTGACGCCGCCTTACGACGTGATGAATCTTGCCCGCCGGCCATGGCTTGACCCGACGGGAAGCGGCGAGCGCTATGCGACGACGGTATGGGAGATGTGGGATGCCTCCCGGACGGATGCGGCCGCCGCGTTGGAGGCCGTCAAGAAATATTGGCACGCCCGCATGACGGATGGCGCCGACAGCGCCGGCGCGCGGCAGGCCGATGCCGCGTTGACGGCAGCCATCGGCAACCGCTCCTATGAGACCGGACTGCCGCTGGATCGGAACCGGGCCATTATCGCCGAGGATCCGATATGGGATGACGACGCCCCCAGATAAGGAGCGGCCCCATACATATTTGTCCGCATGTTCTCTCACACTAGCCTTGATAGGAGCTGAGGAACATGAAGAAGGAACAAGAACATCAATCGGCCGCTTTTCATACATTGACCGCCGAAGCGGCCATGCAGCGGCTTGGCTCGCGCCGGGAAGGCCTGACCGGGGAGGAGGCGGAGCAGCGGCGGGAGCAATACGGTCGCAATCTGCTTCAAGAGGCCGCCGGCCCGTCCGTGCTGGCGAAGCTGCTGGCCCAATTCAAGGACGTCATGATTCTCATCCTGCTGGCGGCGGCCATCGTCTCCGGCCTGTTGGGCGAATGGACCGACTCTATCATCATTCTCGTTGTCGTCATCCTGAACGCCGTGCTTGGCGTCATTCAGGAGCATAAGGCGGAGCAGGCGTTGAGCGCGCTGAAGCAGATGTCCACTCCCCATGCCCGCGTCATGCGCGGGGGGCAGGCGCTCGATATTAAGGCCGAGGAACTTGTCCCCGGCGACATCGTCCTGCTGGAGGCGGGCAATGTCGTGCCTGCGGATATGCGAATTATCGAATCCGCCTCGCTGAAGATTGAAGAGGCGGCATTGACCGGAGAGTCGGTCCCGGTCGAAAAAGGGTCGGATCCGCTGGACGAAGCCGATCTCGTGATCGGGGATCGCATCAATATGGCGTATATGACGAGCCATGTCTCCTACGGCCGCGGCCTCGGTGTCGTGACGGCCACCGGCAGCGCCACCGAGGTCGGTTCGATCGCGGGATATCTGTCGCAGGAAGAGGACGAGGTTACGCCGCTTCAGCGCAAGCTGAACGAGCTGGGCAAAACATTCACCATCATTATCGTGGCCGTCGCGCTCGTGATGTTCACCGTCGGTCTTATCGAAGGCAGAGAGCTGTTCGACATGCTGCTTACCTCCATCTCGCTTGCGGTCGCGGCCATTCCGGAAGGCTTGCCTGCCATCGTCACGATTATTTTGGCGCTTGGCGTGCAGACGATGGCCCGGCGCAAAGCGATTATCCGCAAGCTGCCGGCGGTTGAGACGCTCGGCAGCACGGATATTATCTGCTCGGACAAGACGGGAACCTTGACGCAGAACCGGATGACCGTCAAGGAGATCTACGCCGAGAACACCCTCCGCCCATCCGGAGATGGTTGGATCCGGACTCCCGCGGCCGAACGGCTCATGCAAGTGATGGTGCTGTGCAATGATGCCCGGCTGGCGGAAGGCGGCGGGCAGACGGCCGGGGCGATCGGCGATCCGACCGAGACGGCGCTTATCGACTATGCGCTGTTGAACGGCATCGACAAACGCGAGGCCGAACGGCGCCTCCCGCGCATCGCCGAGCTGCCGTTCGATTCGGACCGCAAGCGGATGACGACCGTTCATCAGCTTCCGGCGGAAGAGAACGGGGAGGGCGGGAGCCGATGCCGCATTATGACGAAGGGCGCGCCTGACGTGCTGACGGCCCGGTGCACCCATATTCTCCGGGACGGCCGCGTCGAGCCGATGACAGAGGAGCACCACCGGAACATCGCCGCCGCCAATAAAGCGATGGCCGACAAGGCGCTGCGCGTGCTGGCCCTCGCCTACCGGGATGCGGAGCGGGTACCGGACAGCCTGACGATAGATGCGCTCGAGAACGATCTCGTCTTCGCCGGCCTTGTGGGCATGATCGATCCGCCGCGCGAAGAGGTGAAGGAAGCGGTGGGCGTCTGCAAGCTGGCCGGCATTCGCCCGGTGATGATTACGGGCGATCACGGGGACACGGCCGCCGCGATCGCGAAGGAGCTCGGCATCATCGACAAGGAAGGCGCCGTGCTGACCGGAGCGGAGCTGAGCCGCCTCGATGACGCAGAATTCGAGGCCAAGGTGGAGCAATATTCCGTCTATGCGCGCGTGTCGCCCGAGCATAAGGTGCGAATCGTGAAGGCGTGGAAGAAGAAGGGCAAAATCGTAGCCATGACGGGGGACGGGGTAAATGACGCTCCGGCCTTGAAGGCGGCCGATATCGGCGTCGGAATGGGCATTACCGGCACCGATGTGGCGAAGGGCGCTTCCGATATGGTGCTCGCGGACGACAACTTCTCGACGATCGTTCTCGCCGTCGAGGAAGGGCGGAAGGTCTACAGCAACATCCGCAAGACGATTCAATATTTGCTGTCTGCCAATCTCGGCGAAGTCGTGACCCTGTTCGTGGCGACGATGCTGAACTGGAAAATTCTCTTTCCGATCCATATTTTATGGGTCAATCTCGTCACCGACACGCTGCCCGCGCTGGCGCTCGGCTTCGAACGGGCCGAGGAGGACCTGATGAAGCAGGCCCCGCGCCAAGCCTCGGCCAGCATCTTTGCCGGCGGAATCGGCGTCAGCCTCGTCTATCAGGGGCTGCTCGAAGCCATACTGACGCTGCTCACCTATTACTGGGGGCATACGCATTATTCCGAGGATGTCGCCATTACGATGGCCTTTGCTACGCTGGGCTTGATCCAGCTTACGCATGCGTTCAATGTCCGTTCCGCCAAGCAGTCGCTGTTCCAAATCGGATGGTTCACGAACCGGAAATTGAATTTCGCCGTGATTGTGTCCGGGCTGCTTATCGTGCTGGTCATCGCGCTTCCGTTCCTGCGCGATCTGTTCAGTGTCGTAGCGTTGACCGGCGAGCAGTGGCTTATCGTCGTCGCCGCATCGCTGTCCATGATTCCGATCGTGGAGATCGTGAAGCTGTTCTCCCGAAGACGGAGAGACACAACGGACCAGGCGTAATCCTGCCGCCGGTTCCCGGTGTCCGAACCGGCCGCATCACACCGTCAGGCCGGCAGGGCGTCGCGGCCTGCCTTCAGGAACGCCGCCAAGGGCGTCTGCCGCCATCGCGGCATGACGCCCTTCTCTTTTGTCCTCGCCAGGTATTCCTTACCGTGACGGCCACCCGGCCCGCTCCGGCTCAATTCGCCGGAACGCCGGCGGAATTGACGGGGCCGCCCGTGAACAGGCTCTCTTCCTGTTCCGCCTCTCTGCGTCCTTTCTCGATATCGACAAAGACGAGGAGCAGAATGCCGATGACGAAGAAGGCGAGAATCGATAGGATCGCCAAGCGAGTGGAGCCGGTCAGCAGGCCGACCATCCCGAATACGGCCGGACCGATGGAGGCCGATACCTTGCTGGACAGGCTCAAGAAGCCGAAGAACTCGGACGCCCGGCTGCGCGGCACCATCTGGCTGAAGACGGAGCGGGCTACAGCCTGGCTTCCCCCTTGCACCATGCCGACGAGGAAGGCCAATATATAAAAATGGAGCGCCGACGTCATAAAGTAGCCGAGGAACACAATCACGATATACGTGCTGAGCGATATATAGAGCGAACGCTTCGAGCCGAGACGTCTGGCGAACTTCGCGAACAGGAATGTGAACGGAATGCCTACGAATTGCGTAATGAGCAGGGCAATAATAAGATGGCTCGTCTCGATGCCGATCTCGGCGCCGTAGATGGCCGACATGGCGATAATCGTCGAGATCCCGTCATTGAAGAACCAGAAGGACAAAATATATTTCAACAGCTCCGGATAATGCTTTACCCGCTTCAAGGTGTAGAAAATACGGCCAAACCCATGCTTCGTGTAGTAAATTGCCGAGCGCCGTTCGATTCGAGCCGGGTCGCGCAGCGTGCGGAACAGCGGCAGCGAGAACAGAAGCCACCATACGCCTACCGTGAGGAACACCGCCTGGGTCGCCGCGACCTTGCTGGCGAAGCCGAACGTCTCCCACATTTCCAGCATCGCGATATTGACGGCCAACAGGGCTCCGCCGCCGATATAACCGTACATGTAGCCTTTGGCGGAAATCTCGTCCCTCGCTTCGGGCGGAGCGATATCCGGAAGGAGCGAGTCATAGAATGTATTGCCGCCGGAAAAACCGAGGGTGGCGAAGACGAACAGCACCGATACATACAGCCAGTCTCCTTCACCCGCGAACGCCATCAACATGCAGGCCAAGGCTCCCATCCAGGCAAATACGCGGAGGAACGCCATCTTCCGCTGCGACAGATCGGCCATCGCGCCCAGTATCGGCGAGAGCACCGCGACGAGAATCATGCCCGCCGTCTGCGTGAAGGCCCAATAGCTGGTCGCCTGATGTCCGGGCAGATTCGAGGCGGCGACGGTCTGGTAAAAAATCGGCAGCACCGCCGCCAGCATCGTGGTCGCAAAAGCGGAATTCGCCCAGTCGTACATCATCCAACTGCGAACTTCTTTCGTACGCATTGCGTGTCCCCCTAGTTTTCAACTTGTCTTATCCGCATTCCGCTCCGATGAGAGCGTCTTCATTTATTGTGAGGCATCGCAGGCTGACGGGTCAACCGTTTAAAATATTAAGTTTTCGCAACGAACCGGCGCTTGACCCGGCAAGACTCGCTTTTTTTTGCACGGCTGGTTGTATTCCCTGCTCCCGCATTGCCTATATAGATGAAGGCATGCGCACATATAAGCCAAGGAAATGGAATTGGGCGCAGCCTATCAATGACAGGGAGTTGATCAAGGATGAAAAACGTTCTGTATGTGCCGCTCGACGACCGGCCCGTAAATTTGGATGATGTGGTTGCGCAGGGGCGTTCGGCGGGTCTCAACGTCATCACCCCTAGCCTCGGCGATATTCGGAACCGGCTCGACTCGGAAAAAACAGCAGCGGGCGGCATCCTGGAAAGCACGTCGAGGCGTATACGGAGTCGCGGAGCCTCATGCAGCAGTCCCGGAGAAGCTTTACCGCGTTTGACGATATTTTGCATGGGTATGACTTGTCCCCTGACGGGTCTTACGGAAACACCGTCCATTTCGACAAGGAGCAGTATTACAATGCGCGGCGGCATAAATTCAAAACGAACTATTATATTTTGGATCAGCTTGCCCGGCCGGGGTATATCGATTTTCTGGCGATCGGCGTTGACGATGCGTATACGCAGGGCGTCCAGCTCAACGAGATCCGATTCGCCGAAGAGCGCATCAACGCCTGGCTCGGCGGCGGAGCCAGCGGCCAAAATCCCGACCGTGCCATTATTCTTCCGGATGCGGACGGACTGGGGCATGCGCTTATGGCCCGGATGGCGAACCAATTGCACCGCGGCGGGGTCAAGCCAAGCTATGCGGTGCACTATTACGGGCCCGACGGCTCCGCCGTCACGAATCCCTACGAGTATATGAATGTGGATGACAATATCCGCCGCCACGTCGATATCATCGGCGGCCGGCTTGTCCCTTGTTCCCCTGACATCGAGATCATTGCCATTACCGCGCCGGAGCAGGTATCGGCCGCCGTAAGCCGGATAGAGGCGAATGCGTTGAAGCGCGTTCCCACGGTCGCCATTGATTTCGTCGGGCGAGGCCCCGCCAACGCGGAAGTGACCGAAGCGCTCCTGGACAGCCGGCACACGGGATGTCTGCTCGGATACAGCGCATGGAACACTCCGGGGAATAAGATCGGGATTGCGCTGGGCATGGGGCAAGCGCGATATGCCTTCCTCGTTACAGAGAGACGCCCGGCTGCCCTGGACCGGGCCGTTCATGCGCATGGTTCGCTGCTGTTCAAGCGTTTCTTGAAAGACTATTATTATAAAGCAATCGCAATCGGCGAAGTTCGCACGTATTCGAGAGACCGATGCATGTATTCCAACATCGCGGCGATGGCCGACCAAAACATGCTCCTTTTCAACACGGCGGCCGATTACGCCTTCCTTCTGGCGATGCTCCGTACGCGCATGCAGACGCATACCGCCACCCTTGCCGGCAAACCTGCATTTTTGACGGGCTGCCCGGGGGCTGCGCATAATATTCGTCAAATTCGCGGATCATCCTGGTCGTTGGCAGCCTATGCCCATGTGTCGCTGGACTGCGACAACCCGGATTTCATTTGGGGGCGTGCGTTCGAAATCACCTTGCAGCCTGCCGCAGCCTTGCATTGAGCCTAGCGCAGCAGCCCGTTCCATGAACTGGAACGGGCTTTTTTTGGCTCCTGCCGTCACAGCCTGTTCAACAGGGATGGCGCTAGGCTCGGAGCGCCATCCGGCCAAAATTTTCCGGCAGAATCATATTGCGCGTTATGGGGAAAAATTCGGACATACCTTCTTGCGCCAGCATGGAAACAGGAGCAAATATTGCTCCGGCCCGCCGCTTCCTCTATAATCTAAAATATATAATGACAAAACAAATTTATTGCTCTGTTATTATTGATAAATATTTTTATAATTACGGCAATTATGATTCATCTCATTGCACGGGAAAGGAGAGCTTCAATGAATTTGAGCCAATTGGAAACGCTCATCACGATTTCCAAGACAATGAGTTTCCGCAAAGCCGGCGAATTGCTGAACCTGACTCAGCCCGCCGTATCCGCGCAAATCAAAAGCTTGGAAGATGAGTTCAAAACCATTCTCATTGATCGCAATCAGCCGGTTACGCTGACGGACAGCGGCCGATTGTTTCTTGAACATGCCGAACGCATACTCCAAATCGTCGATGATTTGAAGCAGAAGCTGACCGACTTGCAGCAGATTCCGCAGGGACATATCGTGCTCGGAACGACGACATCGATTGCCATTCAAATTCTCCCGCGGGTGCTTTCCTATTTCCAGGATCAGTTCCCGCTCATCAAGACCACCATCTTGTCCATGTCCTCCACCCAAATCATGAGCCAAATCGAAAACGGCACCGTGGATATCGGAATCGGGTATTTGAATGAGCAGAATCCGAATCTTGTCTCATCCGTTCTCTACTACGACACGTTCGAACTTGTGGTCAATCCGAACCATCCGCTTGCGAGGCATAAGCACGGCACGATGGATCTGCTGCGGGATATCCCTCTCATTATGCTGTCCACCGACACGCTCGGCCGCCGGTTCGCGGATGAGACATTCCGCCGTCACGGCATTCAGCCTCATATTGTCATGGAATTGAACAGCAGCGAGGAAGTGAAGCGGATGGTGGAGCTCAATCTCGGCGCGGCCATCATTTCGAAGCTGTCCGTGAGCAATGAGCTGAAGCGGGGAACGCTTCAGATTGTACATATCCATGAGCTGGAGATCGCCCACCCGGTCGGCGTCATGTACCGTACGGGCCGATACTTGAATTCCGCGATGCAGCAGTTCCTGAATGACCTGAAAGGCATGCCGGAAACGCAATTCATCGGGGCAGAATAGGAGGAAGAGAAGATGAAATTCGACTTGCATACCCATCATTTCCGCTGCGGGCATGCGGACGGAAACATCCGCGATTATATCGAAGCGGGGATCGCGAACGGGCTGGATGTGATCGGCATTTCCGATCATACCCCGTACTTCGGCAGAGAAGAAGATCAGGCCTTTCCCAATATCGCGATGGCCAAGAGCGACTTCGAGAATTACGTGAACGAAGTGCTGGAGCTGAAGCGGGAATATGAAGGACGGATCGACGTGCTGCTCGGCATCGAGTCCGACTATTTCCCTCCGCATGCCGAGACCTACCGGCGGATGCTCGACCGGTATCCGTTCGATTATATTATCGGATCCGTTCATTATACGAACGGGATCAGCATTTTCAACAAAAACCGGTGGAAGAAGCTGTCCGAGGAAGAGCGCGTCGCCCAGAAGATTACGTATTATGAACTCATCCGCGATTCGGCCCGCACCGGCATGTTCCAGATTCTCGGACACATCGATGCGATGAAAGGCAATTATCCGGAATTCTCGGATATCGTTGCCGCCGAGGCGATCGATGAGACGCTGTCCGTCATCGCCGATTGCGGCGTGGCGATCGAGATCAATACGTCCGGCAAGACGAAGCTGAGCGGCGGCTGGTATCCGTCCGACGATATTCTGGAACGGGCCCTATACTACGGCGTCGATGTCACGTTCGGCTCCGATGCCCACGTGCCATCCCGCGTCGGCGACGAATGGGAGCAGGTTCGCAAGCGGCTCCGCGAGCTCGGCTTCACGTCCTGGGTCTACTACAAGCAGAAAAAGAGACATGAAGTGCCGCTCGCGTAGAGCGGCTTTTTGCTCCTTCGTGCCGAATCTAGCAGCCAATAGGCAAAAAAAAGAGGACCTGAACATTCAGGTCCGACTCAAGGGATATATATTCATCAAAAGGGGGTCTTGTTATCAATATACCCTCTCAACATTAACCTCCGTTAACAGAAATATTACCGTTGTGTAACAAATGATGAAAATTTGATGATCGAACCGCTTTTCGCGCTCATCGGCGGCACGATATCAAGCCCTCTCACTCTTCGCTCCAGCGAAATTCATGGGCCCAATCGAACGAGACCGATTCCTCCAGGCTTTGCGGCCAGTGAGCGCACCAAGCCGGCACATGCGGGTTTTCCACCCTGTCGAGGCTTGGAGTATAAGGCTTCAGATCAAGGAGCGGGCTGCCTTCATGCGCGTCAAGATACGCAAGCTGAATGATCCCGTTCTCCTCGTCAATCGCCAGGATTCGAGCGGTCGACAGGCCGATTGGATTCGGTCTGTACGGGGAGCGGGTCGCAAAGATTCCAAGCGTGTCAGGCCCTTTTTTATAGGGCTTTTCCGTGTCCAGCGTATTTCTGGCGCTTGCGTTGTCGCAGCCGTCGAACCACCACAGCACTTGAAGATGGCTGAATCCATCCAGTTCCTTTAACGCCGGGATATAATTCGGTTCTGTTTCGATAAACATTCCCTCACGGCCGATACGGATTTTTCCAACCGGATTCAACGTCAATGGCTTCATAGCATGTCCTCCTCGTTTTATGATGCCATTTTACGTTATGCCCTCACATCGTGTGAGAGTCAACCCTGAAATATCGCCTGCGGGAGAAGAAAAATTATTTCGTTTTGCGCATGACAGGCGTTTGAACTTCGGTGAGGTAATTTGCGGGATTCGGTTCGTTGAACGGGACTTTGTGGCAGATTTGCCGGGTCAATCCCGCCATTTCGTACTGCTGGCGCTGTTCCAGCCAATGCGCGAAGGAATGATACGCTCGCCCGATGTTGCCGAACGGGCCATATACCATGACGCAAGCCATCATATCGATCGCTTCGGTCTCCCTGTATTGAAATCCGTCTTTCCCTTCGCCCAGTTGATTGACGATCAAGCCTACTTCCACATCGACATCGGCATTCTTATGATCCGGGTCATGAAAAATGGCGATATTGCCTGTTCCTTTGGGTATGTCGATCCGTTCTTCCTCAATAAACGCAAATAGCTCCTTCCACAACTCGCCCTCCCGATAATGGTTGAGAATGACTCTTCGCAGGGACAAGATTTTGAAGCTCGGCACTCTCTTTAGCGTTACATTATAATGAACCGCCAGGTTTTCTTCACGGATATCCTTCATCGCGGCGTCGATGTGGGCGATGCGCTCCAATTCCAGCCGGATTGCGGCTTGAATCTGTTTCTTTTTATTTTCTAACAGCCCGAGAATAAGGGTATCGTCCCAGTTGGCGAGGGCGAACGCGATTTCACCCACACTGAACTCCATATCCCGCAACAGGATAATTTGCTGCACCACCGGGATTTGTTCGATGGAATAGCCGATAGCCTGTAAGCTTGTCAACCCGGGCCGGCTTCAACAGGCCGACTTCATCGTAATATCGCAGCATTCGGATGGACACTTGTGTTAATTTTGAAAATTCTCCGATTCGGAACATAGTTATCACCGCTATACAGCATAACATGCTCTGGAAAATGCGTCCATATCCTCGGCCGGGGCACGGCAAACAGGACAGGCCGTTCCGGGCTGTCCTCATCGTCCGATTCAGGCTCTCGTATGGCTGGTGCTGCCGCCGGTTCCGCGGTCTAGACTTCTCCGCTCTGAAGCCCCCGGTACACGCCGGTGCGCAGCTCCCGCACGTACGGCTGGAGGCCTGGAATATCCGCCTCCTGTGCGGCCCGGACGGCCCGTTCGATATCATAGGGCACCCGGTGAAAATGAATCGAAAATTCGCTTGTCGTCACTTGGCCCAAGCTGCCTTGCAGCATAATATAGGACGCCTGGGTTATGTCGAGCGGATTGCCTACGCTGCCGCAGTTGACCAGCGTGCGGCCATGAAGATGCTGCAAATAAGCATTATGAATATCCCCGTATATGACCACATCCGGTGATTGGCACGGATGAAGGGGCTCGTTAAGGGAGGAGGTGAACTCGAACATGCCGAGTCTTCTCTCCTCCGCATCCCACGGCTGTACCCGATGATAGACGCTCTGCGGAGATGCGTGGACGAGACGGATATGCCGCCCGCTCATGATGAAGTCGTGAGAGAACGGCAGCGCGGCCAGCATGCTCCGGCGCTTCTCCCCCAGCCGTTCGGCATGCCAGCGGAATTGAATGTCCTCGTCCATCTTCAGGACCAGTTCATCCCAATTGCCGCGCACGATGACATCGCAATGGTCCCATATGAGATCGACAACCTCCGCCGGATTCGGACCCTTCCCGACGACATCGCCCAGACAGTAGATCCGGTCGGCGCCCTGGCGCTCCACATCCTGCAGCACCGCTTCCAATGCCTGCAAATTCCCATGTATATCTGAAATGATGGCGATGGATTGCATAATGTTATTGTCTCCTCTCTAGACTATGAATGTCGGTGTCTTGTTCTGTGTTATGCGCGGGCGATCCGAGTTATGATACCCTTTCTCGCGTCAAAGTAAGCAGCCCCCATTCCGGAGGAGAGAACAAGCGAATCGGCAGCAGCGACGTCCCGACGCCGCGGCTTGTATATATAACGAGCCGGGAGGAGGCAAGCGTTCCATCGTCGCGCTGCAGCCGCAATGAGAAAAACAACACGAAATCTCATTCATTTATGTACTTTTATTATGAATCAGTCAGAAGTTCAATGCAAACCGCAATAAAATATGTTGTAATGAGGTCATGAAGCATTGCGATTGGGAAGAGGAGGCGTCATCGATGACAAATCCGGCTCTGCTGGAAACGCAAAAAACGTATTACCGCGAAGGGCGCACCCGTGACGTGAAAGAACGGCGCGCCGCCCTTATCCGCCTCGCCGACCGCGTGCGCGGGATGGAACAGGACATCACCGCCGCGCTTCGGCAGGATTTGGGAAAGAGCGCGTCCGAAGCGTATATGACCGAAATCGGCATCGTTCTGGAGGAAGCGCGGCTGGCTGCGCGGCGTGTCGGCCGCTGGGCGAAGCCGCGCCGCGCCAAGACGGCGCTTACCCATCTGGGAAGCCGGGGCATGATCGTCCCTGAGCCGTACGGCAGCGCGCTCATCATCGCGCCCTGGAATTATCCGTTCCAGTTGGCTCTCGCCCCGCTTATCGGCGCTGTGGCCGCCGGCAATACGGCGGTGCTGAAGCCGTCGGAGCTGACGCCGCACACCGGCGCGGTGCTGGAACGGCTCGTCCGGGACACGTTCGATCCGGGACATGTCGCCGTCGTCCAAGGGGACGCCGAGACGGCCCGGGAGCTGTTGACATGGCCGTTCGATTATATTTTCTTCACCGGGAGCGTCCCGGTGGGCAAGCTTGTCATGGAGGCGGCGGCCTCCCGTCTGATCCCGGTCACGCTCGAGCTTGGCGGGAAGAGTCCCTGCATCGTCCATCATGACGCCGATATGAAGCTCGCGGCCAGACGGATAGCCTTCGGCAAATGGACGAATGCCGGGCAGACCTGCGTCGCGCCGGATTACGTCTATGTCCATCAATCCCGCCGCGATGAGCTCATCAGCGAGCTGGAAGAGGCGGTTCGCCAATTCTTCGGGCCGCGGCCGCTCGACAGCGAAGAGTATGCCTCCATCGTCAGCGAACGGCACTGGGAGCGGCTGCACGGCTTCCTGGACAACGGCCGCATCGCCTTCGGCGGCGAATCCGACCGGAAGCGGCTGCGCATGGCCCCGACCGTCATGACGGAGGCGGACTGGTCGTCGCCGGTCATGCAGGAGGAAATATTCGGGCCGATCCTGCCCGTTCTCACCTACGAGGCGTACGAGGAAGCCGAGCAAGCGATCCTCGATCGGCCGAAGCCGCTCGCGCTCTATCTGTTCACGGCCGATCGAGCCTTGCAACAGCACGTCGTGCAGCAGTTGTCTTTCGGCGGCGGGTGCATCAATGATACGCTCATGCACCTGGCTACGCCGTATCTCCCGTTCGGCGGGGTCGGCGACAGCGGAATCGGCAGCTATCACGGCGTTCACAGCTTCAACACGTTCAGCCATCGGAAGAGCGTCCTTTATCAGACGACCGCTTTTGACTTCTCCTTCCGCTATCCGAGTGCCGCCCGGAGGCTGGATATCATCAAGCGGCTGTTCCGCTGATCGGACAGCCGCGGCAGCGCTTGCCCCCCTTGCCCTACCCGATGCCGATACGGCGGACTCGGCCGGGAGGGCAGAGGGCTGACCTTCATCTCCGGACAGGCTGGCCCGCAGCCGTCAGCATACCTCGGTCGTATGACACCGCCCCCGGTGAAGCCGCCAATGCTCATACCGCTCGTACAGCCATTCATCCTCAAGTAAGCGCTGACAAAATGTCCGAATGCTTCGCGTCCAGACTTCCCCGCGCTCCGGCGGCATCGCTGCCGGACCGAGGCCGAATTGCTCCTCCATGTATCGCTCCAGTTGCGCCGCCATGCCATCCGGCTCCGGACGCTTTGCGTACAGCAGCGTAATATGCAGGGACAGGCTGTCGTACTCGTCAGATGGCGCGCCCAGTGCCAGCAGTCCGATGGGATCCCACTGATCGACCGCTTCCTTAATGTACGGGAAGAACATCCGTAAGCACGCTGTAGCGCCGCTTTCGCAGTTCGCATATGATTCACGCAATGTAGTCCCCTCCTGTTACCTGTCTGTTAGACTCAAGTTGATGCAGAGGTGATGCTTATATTTACCATTACTATAAAGGAAATTGCTGCCTTCGGAAATATGAAATTCACAAATTCGTCAAATTTATCCCTGCAGCCGATAGCATCTTGCGCCGCGCATCCTGCAATTCCCGGGCATACTGCAGTCGCCGGGACAATACTCCAGTTGCCGGCCCAATACTGCAATTGCCAAGCTCCAATACTCCAGTTGCCAGCCCAATACTGTAAAAATGCAGCTTTCCCGGTGAAGCTCTATTTTGAAAAAGAGATTCCTGCAAAAAGGCATCATTTTTCACTAGCGTTGCATCAATCTTTTTACGAAAATTTTCACCCTATAATTCTCTATATTTGTAACTTATTGAACTATATTCGTGGACAAAAATAAAGAAATCTCCTATTGTTGAGTTACCCTCAGCGTTATCCATAAAACGCCTCAACAAAGGAGATTCCTATGGATAACGTACCGAATCAAAACGTCATTTGTCAATGCCTAAAGTGGTTACATGTGAATTCCACTAGAGATGAGTCATTGGATTACCGAGCCCAAAAGTTGTTTGTCGGCGCTTCGACACTCTTGTTTGTAGAGGCACAGCTCCAGCAACGAGACTCATACAAAG
>NZ_LDIG01000197.1 GCF_015845845.1 Paenibacillus dendritiformis | reverse complement strand
GCAGCACGAAGAAGGGATCCTTCGGTGGTTCCATAGTAAGATGACGAACGGCTTGTTGGAAGGCATTAATGGTCTGGTTCAAGCAGCTAAACGTCGGGCCAGAGGCTACAGGAACGTAGAAAACTTGATTGCGATGGTGTATATGACAGCCAATAAGCTTCGTTTGCCGTTGCTCGCGGCGCGCCGAGCATAATATCCCTTTCCGCCTTCTTACCCTGCTTCAGATGTAGAAACAGCGGTCAAGCGAACTCCTTGACGGCTGTTTCTACATCTGAAAATCTCTTAAAGGCGGAAGGGGTTATGAAACTAATATTCAACACTGTACCCACCCAGTAGAGCGAAGAGCCTTATTTTCTCGATGGAAATACGATCGGAAACTGGAACATCATCATGTTTGATATTGGTTGAATCCAAATGAGCCAATATGATCTCCCCTCAAGTATCTTTCTTCTTTTTGAATTAACCCTATGTTTCAAAAACAAAAATATCCGACAGCATAGGTTATTTGTTCATAGTCTAATATTAGCTATTTATGCTTCAAATACTCCATATTATGAATTTTCTCTTACAAAAGTAGATTGTCCCAATATACCTTGTAATACAAAAGCATATAGCACGACAAAATTTGATGTAGACAGACGATATCTTACGATAAAAGGATGGCAGGATACTGGTACTTCTACTGAAGCTTCAGTTGCATATCAAGTAGTCGTGAAAGGATGGTTCTCTGACGACGTGAAAGGGGAGAAAATTATTCAAGGAAATTATTCGAAAAAGGGAACCTGGTACGAAGAGCAAATAAATGTTGGCTCGAAAGCTTTAGAAGTCTGGTGAAAAAGTCCGCTTAAACAGGTCTTTCCCACGGTTTTGTCGAATTTGTACTGTAACAAATAATCGAGAGAGTGATTGAACATGAAAGCCTATAAGTCATCGGCTGTCCAGCCTCAGATGTTTCAATTCGTGGATATGGATGAACTCGTGCCGAAAAAGCACATCCTGCGTCAAATCAACGAGGCGCTTGATTTATCCATCGTCTATGATTGGGTAGCGCCGCTATATACGGAACGCACCGGTCGCCCGGCGGCTGACCCGGTTTGGGAAAAAGCGATCTCGAACTGGTATGTCGGCATGCCAAAAAACGAAATCCGTGATGACAGAGGCGTTGTCACGCCTACT
>NZ_LDIG01000196.1 GCF_015845845.1 Paenibacillus dendritiformis | reverse complement strand
CTTCGAAACAAAGTCAGCCGCAGGCGGGTCAAAACGGTCATCGAAAATCTGATCTGGCTGGCCTCTCGAATGGTAGAGCATGCCAGACAAACGAAGCTCCGCTTCGGAAGACATAGTCCATGGTTTCAGACATTCCAGCGCATTTACGGGACCTTGTCGGGATAATAGATTGCGAACCTATGTTTCCGTTCAAGCTTTGCACAAGGGAAGCTTTGTTTCGTGATGTCTTTTTCAAGTGAATCGAGTCATCACCTCTGCTTTCTGCGCCTATCGTTACAGCTGATAGTGATGGTTCTCTTATTCGTAACCCTTTCACGGATTCAGGGGATTGTTCAGAAAGTATTTCTTTTCCATGAAACGTTCTGTGGAGTTTAAAGGAGAAACCAAATATTGCTTAGGTGCAAAAAGAGCGTCTAAATTCAATAGTTTTTTGACTACTTGCTCTTTTAATCGTTGCCGTACTTCATCAAGCGTGGTTGTCACTAATTGACCTTCTTCATTCAATGTGTATACTTCTTTAGTAACTACGACAAAAGTGAATACAAAAACATCACGAGCTGTGGCATTTAAATAGTATTGGTTTTCCTGTAGTTGCTTGAGAATTTTGTCTGTAGTGCTTTGGTGTTTAATTTCGATATCTATGTGATAGTTTTCCCCAAGCCTCAGTAAATCAAATTCCTTTGAAATCTGCGGGATTTTATAACCAATATAGAAATCGTGATATTCAGAAAATCTCCACGATTCCGCTATCAGTGCTTCTATCAATTGCGCAACATCTTCTCTTTCCTGCTCTTTTTTTAACTCGATGTCAAACACTTTTAAATAATTTTGGAATTGTTCTAGATCTAATGAACGATAAGCTTGATAAAGTGAAATTAAGTTAATTGGTAACAAGGCTGTTTCCCCTTTTTATGTAAATATTAAAAAGGAGAACGATTACTGCATTCTCCTTTTTTGTATGTAAATTAAACAATATCAATAGCACACCCGATTAATAATGTCAACGTCAAATAGGTATCCTGTTGTTCTTCTGAGATAATGTCACCCTATAACTGTTCTGAGATAATGTCACCATGGGGCAGGAGATAATGACATTGACGAAAGCAGAAATGAAGAAGGTACTCGTGGTGGAGAAAATCATAGATGGGCGGATGACCAATAGGGAGGGAGCGAGTTGTTTTTTGCAAGTGAAAAATGCTCAATTTTGCAGCCAAAAGTGCCAAGGCACTTGCCAACCTCAAAGCTTACAACGGGATTCGTTCCATAGCTTGTTTGAAACGGAAGCTCTCGCCTGTAAACGAAAGAATATGTGCATGGTGCACCAAGCGGTCGACCAGCGCAGATGTAAGCTTGGTATCCCCAAAGATGGAGGTCCACTGGCCGAATTCCAAGTTAGACGTCACAATAACACTTTGCCTTTCATAGCAATCCGCAATTACATTGAACAGTAGTTCCGCCCCCGTCTGGCTAAAGGGCACATATCCGACTTCATCCAGGATAAGTAGGTCTACCTTTCTCAGTTTCTCCCGGAACCGGCTCACCGT
>NZ_LDIG01000195.1 GCF_015845845.1 Paenibacillus dendritiformis | reverse complement strand
TCCATGGATAAAAGGATGCCACCGTTTTGTTCCGTCGTTTCGGCGAGGACCTTGCGGACATGATCATTGAGACTGGCGGCCAAAAGAACTTGATACCGTTCATACAGATTTTGCGAATGACGTTCACTGGTTTTAATTCCGCGTTCATTCAAGGCCTCTGTCAATTCTTTGACCGTCAGATGGTGCTTGAATCGTAGCTCACCAACCAGATATGCTTTACAATGAACTGCATCCCCAAAGGGGATAGCGCTGGAGGAGCCGGATGCGATGACCCGCATGTCCGGATCTGTGAGAGGCCCATGCGATTACGTATGGGCCTACTCGATTTATGAATGGGCTCCTCTTTGTCTCTTATGATCGCTATCCCGGTCGCACAGGAGAGTAGCGTATCCTCGAGTGCAAATGGATCGATGCAGATGGATTGTGTCTGGCCGTGAAGACGGAGGCCAACCCGTTTGGCGAAATCACACCGGAAGAGTACGAGAAGATTACGGGGAAAGAATTTCCGACACAGCAATAAGCGCCTGCTCATAGCACGGCGTTTTTATTATGCCCCCACGCTGCCGTGGGGGCTATTTCATTTGAGGAGGATCAACTCATTGAAAGATTGGATTTAGTTTTGAAATCAGCCTTCGCGGCTGCAGGAGGGGCGGCGTCATTTTTGTTCGGGGGCTGGCCGGCGCTGTTGAATGTGCTGCTGACTGCCGTGGCGATTGATTACGTGACGGGCGTCATGGCGGCCGGGGCCGAAGGGCGGCTGCGCAGCAAGATCGGAATGACAGGCATTGCGCGGAAGGTGTTCATTTTTCTTGTCGTGGCCGTTGTTCTGGAACGGCTATTGAAGCAGTTAGGGGATAAAGCCTAATTTTCTTTTATTGGGTTCAAGCCAAGTCAAAACCCGGCTCATCTCATATGATATGAGTACCTAAAAGAGAGGAGGTTGGCTTATGAGCGGTGTTGTTGGAGGGGTTGGAGGTTCGTGTGGCCTCGGAGGTCTCTGGACTTCAACGGGGGTAATCTTGGTTCTGTTTATCTTGCTTGTAATTATTTCTCGTGCATGTATCTGGTAAGATCACTGGCAAGACCTGCGTCTAGAGAAACCATTGGTTTAGTTAAGGGACTTGTCATTACCGCCTAATTTTTGCTTTATGGGCTTTAGCCAAATCAACCTTGAAATTAACCCAATATAATGGTGATGTATTTGATAAAGAAAAGAATTAAAATCAGCCGATAAGAGGATTGGGTGCTTGGGCCTCTCAGTATCCGTGCTTATAGGTCGTCTTTTTAATGCCCTGCTGGCGGAGCAGGGCTCTTTTTGATTTTCCAAAACGGCCACGTGCATCGGCGAATCAGTAGCCGGCCAGCTTATCGGCGGCAGTGCATACGCCCATGTCCAGGCGGTCGCTGAGGAGTAACACCGTGAGCTGTAGGAACATGACTCCCTACGGCTATTTTTACAAATATCGAGACCATTTTCTTCTGTCAAATAAGCGTTTATCTCGCACTTGTCTCCTTACGTATCAGCCTCTGCTACCGAGAGTCAGGGCGGAGCGGATGGCTGGGAACTGGCCATAATGAATGACTTGAAGTATTCCATGGGCTTGAAGCTCTGCAAGGCATGCGACAACCTGTGGATCAACGAAGACGAGCAATTCCTCTTCCCTGGCCGTCGTCCAAGTGGATAGCCGGCGGACGTCATCGTCAACATAGCCAGGATGGCATAAGAGCTCGGTTATTCCTTCCGGGATTTTGCGTAGCAGGCTCAAGAGGTGGGGGACGCCTGTCTAACTATCGTAGGTATACATAAATAGTTCATCTGTGACCCACGGAAGCTCAGGGTCTGGGCGACTGGAGGACAGCCGCAAAGGAAGTTCTTCGTACTGCACGAGCTTTTTAACCAGAGAATACACGACCGGATTGTCCAAATGAATATGGTGGTGCGAATCGACATGCGTAGGGCGGAGCCCATGCTTCAGCATTCGACCGTATTGGGTATAGAGTTCACGTGCAATATCTCGAAATGTCCATTTCGCGTGATTCCCGTGAACGGAGCCTCCATCGCGAACAAGGGAGGGAACAAGAAGAGGATTCGTCGCGGATGTTCCATATGTTAAGTTGAAATGCAATCCCACTCCTAATGACGGAGTAGCTTTCGCCAATGAAACGGCTTCAAGGAAGCCTGGGGTATTAACCATTAAAGAAGCGCTGCTTACTGTTCCGAGACGATGTGGTTCCATAATTCCGCGATTAATGCTGCACGACAGACCGAAGTCGTCTGCATTAATAATAATGTACCGAGGCAATTCAATCCCACCTTACTGTATTTTCTAACTAATAGTAAATACATCACGGGAGCAATCGTTAGTGTATTTATCCTAAGTGAATGAAATGCCCCGGATTACTTTACTCCGAGGCTTTTTTCTTGCAGGTATATGCGGGGTGGAGCATGGTTCGACGGGTGCTCCACAAAAATGAGTAATTACCAAAAATGTCTTTCACAACAATGTCTTCTCCGTTTTTTGCACACGATCAGCACTTTCTGCCCTTTTTTAAGAATAACTTTGATTGCTTTACGATGACGTCTCATTTAAGCCACCTCCTTTTCTAAAATACAATATGAGAAAGTACTTCAAATGATTGGACCAGTATCACGACCAGTTAATTAGGGCATACCTATTATGGTTCCTTGCCTCCTTATCAGTGGGCCGTCTGTGTACGGCTATGATCGTCTTTACCCTTATGTGCCCAAGGGGAGAAAAGCAGTATATGAAGCAGCGGCAAAAGCAAGCGGATTGAGTTTAAATGATTTTATCACTAAGGCCATCGAGGAGAAGATTGAACGCGAAGGCCTGGAAAGTCCGTAATAAATGAAAAGAGCCTGGGGCATAGTCCCGAGGCTCTTTTCATTACTCATCCCCTCATGGTAACATCTACCTACAAGGAGTGACGATGGAACTGCCTGCCCTGACCCGATGGGATATTGAACATAAGGAGCGAAAAAGGAACTGCCTGCCCTGAGCAGACGGGATATTGAACATAAGGAGCAATAGTGGAACTGCCCGCCCTGACCAGACGGGATATTGAGCATAAGGAGCGAAAAAGGAACTGTCCGCCCTGACCAAATGGGATCTTGAGCATAAGGTCATCAATGGTTACTGCATGAGCGGGAAAAAGCCGTTGAGCCGACTCATAGGAAATGGATCGACCCCGGTTGGAGAGGCAGATGTGATGTATAATACATCTAAACGAAGGGGTTCCTGCTTAGTTTTGACCTTCCTCCCGCGTTGTTCCCTTCGTAGAACGTTGAAGATGCAAGGGGGTAGGCGGACATGAACCTGATTCGGAAGCCTCGTTCTTTTCATATCGCTTTGTTTTGGCGGCATTTTGCCATTTACTTCGTTATCATTCTCATTCCTGTCATTGTCGCCTGCGCGTTGGCCCACTTCCTGGTCGTCTCGCTGATTGAGAAGGATGCGCAGAAGCTGAATAACGTTGTCTTAAGCCATTTTTCCGAACAGACGGACACGGCCTTGAATGGCTTGAAAACGAATATGATCAATATGCTCAGCACCTCCAATATTCGGAGTTTGTTAAGGGACGAAGCGTCCGGGGACCGTCAGCGGCGCATGGAGCTGATCCACTCGTTGCGGGAGCAGTTAATGAAGCTGCAGTCCGACGAGCTGGTGACGAGGGCGTATCTGTTTTTTGTTCATCATGATTTGGTCATTGACGCGGATACGTATACGGATAAGGCGTATTATTTCGATTTCCGCTATCCGATGAATGAGGCGGAGAAGGCCGCTTATTTGGCCCAATTTACGAATAAAAAAATGATGGAGTTCACGAAGCCGGACAGCAGCAGCTTGTCGGCTCTGATGAGCTATCCGTTCAATACCCCGCTTCCCGATGTGTACCTGGTCGTGGATGTGGACGGCGACAAATTGAAGCATCTGATTCATATCCGGGAGAGCTGGGTTGCCGGGACAGCTATCCTGGGGAGCGGGGGAGACCTCCTCAGTCAGAACGGGCTTGTTGCGGACGGGATTCGCCGCCTCTCGCTGCCGCTGACGGACGGAACATCCCATTTTCTTATTGCGGAAGATAAAGCCATTTCCTTGGTGAAATCCCGGTTCGACGATTCTTCTTATTACTTGAGTCTCGTGGATCTGCCCACTCTGATGAAGCCTGCTCAGGTGACGCGGCTTATTAGCTGGCTCTTCCTTGCCTTTTTCGCGGTCGTGGGAAGCTTGGTCTCATACTATTTAAGCCGGCGGGTTTATCAGCCTATTGCGGAAATCAAGGAAGGCCTGAAATCCCACCGGGCGGCTGAACCGCCGCAGCTAGGCGAGGGGAACGATTATGATGTGATAAAGCGCTATTCCCGGCTCATTATCTCGGAAAATAAAGAGCTGTCTCAAAGGGTGACCGGCATGCTGCCGATCGTGCAGGAGCATTTTGTCACCAAAATGGTGCAAGGCGAATACAGAGACGCTCTGTCCATCGAGACGTACGCCGCCGAAATTGATTTCGTGTATGCGAATAAAGCGGCGCGGACCGTGCTGGCCATTGCCCTGCATTTCGATCCGCAGGTGTATGGGCCGCTGTCGGAGACGTCCAAATCATTTTTGATGGCGGAGCTGAAGGAGCGCATCATACAGCTCGTCCCTTCACCGACGTGGATCTGTCAGATGAAGCCCGATCTGCTGGCCTGCGTCATTCACAAGGATCCGCTTCTGAACCTGAGCCCGGAGGAGGATGCGAACATTATCAAGGTTGCTCTCCAATTGTATGCCAGCTATTTCAGAGCGACGATCGGCATCGGGAGCACGGTGCATGGGATGGAGGAACTGCACCTGTCTTATGAGCATGCGGTCTTGATGCTGCAGCGCCGGGGGCTGTATGCCGATGTGGAGATCTGCAGCGGACAAAGCACGTGGGATGCGCCCCCGTTCGATACGTTTTTGAGCGTACAGGAAGTGAACCGGATTCTGAACCAGCACAAAACACGGGAATATGACAAGCTGCTCCAATCGGCGTGCGACATGGTGGAGGAAGGCGTCCGCCAACGGGCCACGGCCAGTCAGATCAAATATTTGTGCACGGATATTTTGAACACATGGGTGCGTGCCGTAGAGACGGATCGCAAAGATTTCAACGTGCCTTTTTACGCGGGATGGTTCGAACGAGTGAATGCCTGCATGACGGTGGAAGAAGTCAAGCGCTGCTTCCGGGAGTTCCATGGACTGCTGTTCGAGTCGGCCCGGCCGGATGAACGCTCCCGCAGGTTGACCGATATTTTGGCCTATATTCATGATCACTATGATGAAGAATTGTCGATCGAGCAGTTCGCCGCGTCGATGAACATGTCGGCCGGCCATTTTAGCCGCATCTTTAAGGAGGAGGTCGGGGAAAAGTATGTGGAATATATCGCCAAATACCGGTTGACCAAAGCGAAAGAGCTGCTCCTGCAAACGGATTTGAAAATTGACGATATCGCCGCAAAAGTCGGCTATTGGGGCCGGAACTCGTTCATTCGCATGTTCCGTAAATATGAAGGCATTACCCCGGCGAAGTACCGTGCGCTTCATCAGTAACACGCAAGAGAGACTCCTTATTTTCCGGAGTCTCTTTTTTTTCGTAAAAGGACGTGGAAAGCCCGGCTGGCGCGGCATCCGGGAAAATGAAGCCCGGTACAAATACGGGCGCTTTACGGGGGCGGGCAAGGTTCCTTATAGTTAGGCCATCTCTCCATTTTTTTGTAAGCGCTTACTTGAAAGGAGGAAGGCCATGACGAAGAAGGCCCGATTCTGGTATCTCGTCAAAAAACATAAAGTGCTCTATCTGCTGATGCTTCCGGGAATTTTATACTACATTATCTTCAAGTATGTACCCATGTACGGCATCATTATCGCATTTCAGGACTTTTCCATTGGCAAAGGGATTCTCGGCAGCAAGTTCGTCGGGCTGAAGCATTTCATTGAATTTTTCTATGTCACGCCGGACTCCTGGAAGCTGATTCGGAACACGATCATGCTGAACGTGTACGATCTGCTGTTTCATTTTCCGTCTCCGATTATTTTGGCGATTTTGTTCCATGAGCTGCGCAACAAATGGTTCAAAGGGTTTGTCCAGAGCATCAGCTATATGCCCCATTTCCTCTCTACGGTCGTTATCGCGGGAATTCTGGTTACCTTTTTGTCGCCGACGACCGGGGTGGTCAATCACCTGCTCGCGAAGGTGTTCGGGATGGAGCCGATTATGTTCCTCGGCCTGCCCGAATGGTTCCGGGCCATCTATGTCGGGTCCGAGATCTGGCAGAAAATCGGCTGGGGCACGATTTTGTATCTGGCTGCCATTGCCGGCATTGATCCTACGCTGTATGAAGCGGCCAAAATGGACGGAGCGAACCGGTTCCAGCAAATCCGGCATATTACGCTGGTCGGAATGCTGCCGGTCATGATCGTCCTGTTCGTGCTGACGCTCGGCCATTTTATGGAGACGGGATTCCAGAAGATTCTGCTGCTGTACAACTCCATGAATTATGAGACATCGGATGTTATCAACACCTTTGTCTACCGCCGGGGGATTCTGGATGCCGATTTCAGCTTCGCGACGGCCGTTGGGCTGTTCCAGTCTGCGATCGGACTCGTTCTGGTCGTGACGGCGAACCGGATCGTCCGCAAATATTCCGAGACGAGTCTGTGGTAGAGGGGGGGATTTCGTGAAAATCAAAGCCAGTCTGGGTTCCCGGATTTTCGACGCCATTAATATCATGCTCATGGTTCTGCTTGTCATCATCATGATGTATCCGATGGTCTATGTGTTCTCGGCTTCGATCTCCGACAATGCGCTGGTGGCCAGCGGAGAGGTGCTCCTCTTCCCGAAGCGGGTGACGCTGGTGGCGTATGAGCGGCTGATCGCCAACCCCGATCTGTGGATCAGCTACTGGAACACGATCCGCTATACCGTTGTGCAGGTGGCGCTAACGCTTATCGTGACGGCGGCCATGGCCTATCCGCTATCGAAAAAATGGCTGCCGGGCCGGCGGACGATTCTCCTGTTGGCCGCCTTCACCCTGTTATTCAGCGGCGGGATGATTCCGACGTTCCTGGTCGTGCAAAAGCTGGGACTGCTCGATACGATCTGGGCGATCGTGCTTCCGTCCCTCATCTCGACATGGTACTTGTTCATCATGCGGACGTTCTTCGAGGCGCTGCCCGAGGAGCTGGAGGATGCCGCCACGATTGACGGCTGCAATTCCCTTCAGGTGTTATTGCGGATCGTGCTGCCGCTGTCGATGCCGGTCATGGTTACCATCGGCCTGTTCACGGCGGTGAACCAGTGGAACGCGTTCTTCGACGCGCTGATCTATCTGAATGACCGGAGCATGTACCCGCTGCAGATTATGCTCCGGAATATTCTCATCGCCGGAACGAATGTGCAGGGCGAAGGGGATATGAATCATCTGGAGACACTCAAGTACGCCATGATCATCATCGCTACGCTTCCGATTTTGTGCGTCTATCCGTTTATCCAGAAATATTTTGTGCAGGGCAGCATGATTGGGGGCATCAAGGGCTAGACGGACCGGGGAGTCCGGAAGGCAAGGAGAAGCTTGGAAGGATGAAGATATAGGAGGTTCGGACATGAAAAAGAGACCGATCGCAATGATGTTGACTGTCGCGCTGCTTGCCATCGTGGCTGCGGCAGGCTGCTCCGCCAAGGACAAAGAAGCTTCGCCGGGCGAAACCGCCGGATCGGATGGCAAGAGCCCGATCCAATTTTCCTGGCTGGCGTATGACCGGGTGGAGGGGAAGGTGCGGCAGGATTGGGAGATTTTCAAGGAGATCGAGGCGAAGACCGGCGTTAGCGTCGATTTTCAAATTGTCAGCCAGGAGGGACTCACCGAGAAAAGACAGATTATGATCGCGACGAACTCGGTCACCGATTTCATTCAGGTCACCACCCAGGAGGGGCGGGATCATGGACCTGACAACGTATTCCTGAATTTGAGGGACTATCTGGAGCAGGCTCCGAATTTGAAGGCGTTTTACGAAAAGTATCCGGAGGCCGCGGCTGTCGCCACTGGCGCGGACGGGGGCATCTATACGGTGCCCGTCATTGAAGGGGATGCGGAAGGCAAAGGCTTCAACTTCATCTGGTATGCCCGCAAGGACATCATGGATCAGCACGGGCTGAAGGCGCCGGAGACGATGGATGAATTTTACCAGTTCCTGAAGGTGCTTAAAGAAAAAGAACCGGACTCCTACCCGCTTATTTCGAACGGGATCGTCGGCGACACGGGATTGTACACGGTATTCGGCCGGGCGTTTACCGGCATTCAGGGTTTCTTCAACATCGATCCGGCCACCGATAAATATGCGTTTGCGCCGTATCGCGACGGCTATAAAGAGTCGCTTATCTTTTTGAATAAGCTGTATGCGGAAAAGCTGCTTGACCCGGAATATTCCCTGCTGACGCAGGCGCAGTGGGAGGAACGCATGCTGAAGGGCAAGTCGTTCGTGACGTATTTCTGGAAAGCGGACTTGGAATCTCTGACGGAAAAGGGACGCAAGGCAAGCACCGCCTCATTCGAACTCGACGCGATTCCGCAGGTGGCTGCAGACGGCATCAAGAACTACCAGTTCTCCCGTCCGGTCATTGGAGCGATGGGGCGCGCGATATCCGCCAAGGTCAAGGATAAGGAAAGGGCGGTCCAGTTCCTGGATTATCTCGTCAGCGAGGAGGGCTCGAACTATTTGTCGCTCGGCATTGAGGGCAAGACGTACACGATGGAGAACGGGAAGCCGGTATATATGAAGGAATTCGGCACTTCCCCGTTCAATACGCTCCGCAAGGATTGGGGCGTATGGTATGACCTGATTGCGCTGGACAATGCCAAGTCGCGCGAGGTATGGGAACGCGGGTTGAGCGACAAGAGCAAAGAGATCAACAAGATGTATGAACCGTACATCGTGCCGGCGCCGAAGCAAATCGTGAAGACGGAGGAAGAGCTGGAGCTCGAAAAATCAAAGCTCAACAATCTCAATAAATATTTGGAGCAAAAATTGACCGAGTTCGTCACCGGCAAAACGCCAATCAATGACGAGACGTACCGGCAATTCCTCGATCAGGCGAAGAAGCTCGGCGCGGATGAGCTGCTCCGCATGTATGATACGGCTTATACCCGGACGTACGGCAAGAAATAAGCCCGCGCCTGGAGAGCGCGGGAACGAAGGAGGAAGCGCTATGGGAGCTGGAGAAGCATTCAAGGTCATTGATACGGATGTTCACAATGAGCAGGACGATTCGGCCCTGGTGCCCTATTTGCCGGAGCCGTGGAAGTCGAGGGTCGCGTCATCGGGCATCGGGTATGCGGGCTCCGGCTATTATTCGCCGATCGGCGTCATGAAGAAGGACTCGATCCCACCGGGGGGCGGCAAGGCCGGCTCCGATCCCGACCTCCTCGTCAAGCAGTTGATCGAGGGGTACGATATCGAGTACGCCATTTTGACGGGAGTCGTCTATAATATCTCGGCGACCCATGACCCGGATTATGCGGCGGCCATCTGCTCCGCCTACAACGACTTCCTGATTGCCGAATGGCTGGGCAGGCATCCGGCGTTCAAAGGCGCGATCGCGGTGTCCACGCTGGACCCGCATCTCGCCGCCAAGGAAATCGATCGTGTCGGGGATCATCCCGACATCGTCGAAGTGATTATATCCAGCGCCGCGCGCTGGCCGCTGGGGCACCGCTTCTATCATCCGATCTATGAAGCGGCCGAACGGCACGGGCTGCCCGTCGCGATTCATCCGGGGGCGGAAGGCGGGGGAAGCTCCACCGCTCCGACGGCAGCCGGCTACCCGGCGAGATACATCGAGTGGCACACCTGTCTCTCCCAAATGTTCATGGCCCACCTGGTCAGCCTTGTATGCGAAGGGGTCTTCGTCAAGTTCCCCCGGCTGAAGGTGGTGCTCGTCGAGGGCGGCATTGCCTGGCTGCCGCCGCTGATGTGGCGGCTCGACAAAAATTACAAGGCGCTCCGATCCACCGTGCCGTGGCTGGCGAAAATGCCGAGCCAATATGTCGCGGAGCATTGCTTCCTGACGACGCAGCCGATCGAGGAGCCGGATAACCCGCAGCATCTGGTTGACCTGTTCAATATGTTCGATGCGGAGAACATGATTCTCTACTCCAGCGATTATCCGCATTGGGATTTCGATGCGCCGGACAGGATTCTGCGCAAGCTGAAGCCGGAAGCCCGGCGCAAAATCTTTTACGAGAACGCGAAAAAGCTCTATAACTTACCGTAAACGGAGGCAAGGTGTCATGGGGGTACATTATGTGCTGGATACGGCGGATGTTCCCGAAGGCGGTCATGCCGTCGTCCAGGTGGAAGGCCGCGAAATCGGAATTTTCCGGATCGACGGGGAGTTCTATGCGCTCCATAATTATTGTCCGCATCAGGGGGCGCCGATGTGCTCCGGTCTGGTCTCCGGCACGAATCTTCCATCGGGCGTCTATGAGTACGAATACAGCCGGAAGGGCGAGATTTTGCGCTGTCCGTGGCACGGGTGGGAGTTCGATATCAAGACCGGGAAGTCGCTGTTCAGCGACCGGACGCGGGTGAAGACGTATGAGCTGGAGGTGGCGAACGGGAAAATCGGCGTCGTGCTGGGGAAGTAAGCGCACGGCGTCTCGTTTGCGCCTGGCGCGCCCCGGGCGGCTCATTGCCAGACGGCTACAAATGATATAACATATATGTTATATCAACAAGTAAGGATGGATTGGAATGGGCTATGATTCTCGTTCGCCATTATATGTGCAGGTGCACCGGTACATCGAAGAACGAATTCGTCGAGGCGTGTTGAAGCCGAATGACCGGATTCCGACGGAAAAGGAACTGATGGAGCAATTCAAGGTCAGCCGGATCACGGTAGTGAATGCACTTTCGGCTCTTGTCAAGGATGGCTGGATCTACCGCGTTCCCGGCAGAGGAAGCTTCGTCGCCAATGACCTGCCGGCCGAGCTGAACGGGGAAGCGTCCGAAGCGGCGGCCTTGGCCGTTCCGGCGGAAGGACAGCCGAACCGGACCGAGCCTGTTCCGGGCCGAACGATCGGCTTTGTGATGCCGACGTTGGAGGATTATTTCGCGATGCGTCTCATCAATGCGGTTCAAGATACGCTGCGGACGCACGGGTATTCGCTCGTGATCGCATTAAGCGGCGGCTCCAAGGAGCGGGAGGAGCAGCAGATCCGCGATTTTATCGCGATGGGCGTCAGAGGCCTGCTGCTGTTCCCGGCCGATGAAGAAACTTATAATGAAGAAATTTTGTCGTTGAAGGTCAACGGCTTTCCGTTTGTGCTGATCGATCGGTATTTGCGGGGCGTCGAGACGCATTTTGTCTGCTCGGACAATCGGGCCGGAGCCCGGATGGCGGTCGATCATCTGTGGGAGAACGGCCATCGCCATATCGCGATCTGCACGAATGCGTATCGGGAATGCGTCAGCGTGCATGATCGGATCTCCGGGTATATGAGCGCCTTTGAACGGCATGGCGGCATGATCAACCCGTCGCTTATCGTGACCGGCTTCTCGCTCCCTGCCGGGGAGGAAGGGGACGATTCGGAGCTGGCGCGCCATATGAAGAGCGGGATCGCGAGCGCGTATATCGCGCTGGACGGGAAGCTGGGCATCCGGATGACGCAGATGGCGAAGCGGTTCGGCTTGCGGGTGCCTGAAGATATTTCGATCCTCACCTTCGACAATCCGGAGAACGATGAAGATGAGGAGAGCTTTTTCACTTATATTTATCAAAATGAAATGGAAATCGGGCGGCAGGCAGCGACGATTCTGACTGAGATCATCGAGCGGCGGGAGACGGACGGCGAGTACCGCAAAGTCATTCTCCAGCCTGAGCTGATCATCGGCCGTTCGACCGGGCCTTGCTTGCGTCCGAATCATGCGCGCCCCTAAAAAAATCGCCAATCCCGTGAACGAGATTGGCGAAGCTTGCTTTTGCCGTCGGATTCATGGCCTTCAAGCGGTCTTCATATTTGCACCAAGGTCAGCACGGCGAAGAAATGGGCGACCGAGCCGGCTAACACGAATAAATGCCAAATCATATGATGAAACGGAAAGCCCCGCCACACATAGAATACGGTGCCCGCCGTATAGAGCAGCCCTCCTGTAACAAGCAGGGTCAACCCGGTTCCGGGCATTGCCGCCGACAGCGGGTTCCATGCCATTACGATAAGCCAGCCCATGGCGATATAGAGAAAGGTCGACAGGAAGAGAAAGCGCTTCGTGAAGAAGGCCTTGAACACGATCCCGGCCACGGCCAGCGTCCAGACGACCGCGAACAGGCTCCAGCCCAGCATCTTCGGCAAGGCGATGAGGACAAACGGAGTGTACGTTCCGGCGATAAAGACGTAGATCGAGGCGTGATCGAACGTCTCGAACAGATCCTTCACCCGGCCTTCCGGAAAGCTGTGCACCAAGGTCGACGATGTATAGAGCAGCAGCATGGAAATGCCGTAAATCGTAAAGCTGACGACGTGAATCGGTTCGCCATACAATGCGGCGAAGACGATAAGCAGGGTCAAGGCGGCAACGCTAAGAACGGCGCCGATGCCATGGGTAATGGCGTTGGCGATCTCTTCCCCCCGCGTATAGGTATGGGTATTGGCCATAAGCGAATCTTCCTCTCTGCCCGCTGGTATTCGATACCTTCATTGTATAAGACGACAGTGGCGTCTGCAAATCCTTGCGAACGGCTTTACTTATTTTTTAACGATCCAAAGATGGATATGTATGTTGTTAGCGGAAACGTAGCGTTCAGGCTGGATACTCTGGAGAGGAGGACATGGATGAGCAGACTGGTTATAGGAACGGCAATCGGTTGTGCCGCAGCGATGGCGCTAATAATCATGTATTCGTACATCGGAGAGTTCGCCTACTTCATTGGAATCGGAGCGATGATCGGAATGATTAGCGTTGTGCTGATGAATCAGCGTGGGGAGGTCCATGCGAAGCAGCGTCAAGCGATGCGGCGGCAGGAATGGATGGAACGGAACCGGAGCCGCGTGGAGCAGGAATCGGCAGAAAAATAAGGAACAGCGCCCCCGCCCTTCCGGCAGGCCATTCGGCGCTGTTCGGCTTTCTTATTCGGCACAATCTGGGTGTGCGGCTTGCGTGTCCACGTGTTGCGGACGATGTCGGGGTTGATGCCGCCGGAACGCTCGATTTTGCGGCGTTGGCGTTTGGCTTTGCTCATGGGAGCAGCCTCCTTTACAATATACATAGAATAGGAAGAACGAAAAAATCCTCCATGCTTCAGAGTAACTCACTTTGAAAGGCAATTCAAGCAAAATGGCAGTCAGATTCGCAAAAGGAGCGTTAGGCCATGATTATGCGTACACGGAATGGGGAACGGGTTCTTATTCAACAGCATGACCACGGATTTATTTCCGGAGAAGCGGCAAAGCATTTCGATCCTGCCTTGGCCGGGGGAACGGAGCGCTGGGAGGAGGTCGTATTGGCCGCCTACGAGCATGATCGCAGTTGGATCGGTCTCGATCATACGCCGGTATGGAACGATGCGGATGCGGAGCCTTTTACGTTTATGGATTACCCGATTGTGCCGAAGCTGGCCTTTTATCGGATTGGGCTGGACGAGATCGAACGGATGAATGCGTATGCGGCGCTACTGTGCAGCCTGCATTTCGTGTCTTTCTTCCGTACGGAGGAGCAGCCCGAGATTATCCAGTTTTTGCGGCATGAACGGTCTCGTCAGGCGCGGATTCGCGAGCAGCTGGGCGGGCTTGACGATCAAGCGGTGACGGAGCATTTTCGGCTGCTGCAGTTCTGCGACGATCTCTCCTTATATGTCTGCCTGAATGAGCCCGGGACAGCCAAGGAAGACGAATTTCCTTGGTACCAGGACGGCTTCGAGCGGACGGAGGCGTTCAATCCGGAGACGGGGACCCAGCTCGTCGCGGAGTGGGCCAGCGAGACGGAGGTGCGGGTCACGCCGTTCCCGTTCATCGCGCCGTTCACGACGAAGCTGCGTTCCAAGACGGTGCCGGACGCGCTGGTGGAAGCGATGGGCATCGGCAAGGCTTACCGCCAGACCGAATGGACCGAGCAGACGTTGAGTTTTATCCGGTAAGAGGGAAGTCTTTTAATGGAATGATCGTTTTCTTATGAATACGGCTTAATGACGGCAAGAACCCGCTGCTATGGGAGGACGGCAGAGGGTTCTTTGTGTTTAGAAGAGGTTCGGCTTTCTGTTCGAATCTATTTTTCCAGTAATAAGGAAGAGCTTCAACCAGCGGCCCTTGTATAGATGGATGAGTTAAAGAGAAATATAGATGAATATGGAAGCTTCAGCAGTTTAGACTGCGGCGTAGTCGTCCGGCGCGACTTCGCCCGATCGCCGTGCTTCGATCGTGAATTTATTGTACAATAAAGGAAACTCTACCTGACGCGCGGACATGCCTGACCTGATCGCCGGGTATTCTTGTCTTCGGCCCGATAAGGGGGGGCGTCCGAGGCTAGTGTGAAGCGTCAAGTTCTGTTTCTATTGCGACCCGACCGGTGTGGTTCATCAGCTTACCGGGTACGAGGTCATCCATTCCACGGAAAGGAAGGAGAAACACCGATGAACAAAGAACAAATGGAGCGAATTCATACGGGAAAGGGTTTTATTGCAGCGTTGGACCAGAGCGGAGGAAGCACGCCAAAGGCGCTGCTGCAATATGGCATTAAGGAAGACAGCTACTCGAATGACGAAGAAATGTTCGAGCTGGTTCATGCCATGAGAACGCGGATTATTAAAAGTCCGGCATTTGATTCTAAGTATATTTTGGGCGCCATCTTGTTCGAGAATACGATGGATCGCAAGATTGATGATCAATTTACCGCCGACTACCTATGGGAAAAGAAAGGGATTGTCCCTTTTTTGAAGGTCGATAAGGGACTGGCCGAGCTGGAGAATGGCGTTCAGTTGATGAAGCCGATCCCGGATTTGAACGACCTGTTAAAGCGGGCGGTGGATAAGCATATTTTTGGGACAAAAATGCGTTCGGTGATTAAAGAGGCCAACGAGGATGGAATTCGCAACGTCGTCGAGCAGCAGTTCGACATCGGCAAACAAATCTTGGCGATGGGGCTCGTGCCGATTATTGAGCCTGAGGTCGATATTTACAGCAAGGATAAGCAGCAATCGGAGCAAATCCTGAAAGATGAGCTGCTCAAGCAATTGTCCGCTCTCGATAAGGACGTACGCGTGATGCTGAAGCTGTCCATACCGACCGAAGATAATTTTTATCGCGAGCTGATCGAGGAGCCGCATGTGCTTCGGATTGTCGCTTTGTCGGGCGGTTACGATCAAAGGGAAGCGAATGAAAAACTGGCCCGGAATCACGGCTTGATCGCCAGCTTCTCGCGCGCCTTGTCGGAAGGCTTGACAGCCCAGCAGACCGACGAAGAATTCAATGCGACGCTGTCCCGATCCATCCAAGCCATTTACGAAGCATCCATAAGCTGATGCTTGCCAGAGAGTTATCCTATTAAGTGTAAACACGCCTATCCAGGCGTGTTTTTTTCGCTTGCGGGCTCTAAGGAGCGGGAGCTGAAGCATCGGGTCAAAGGTACGTTTTTGTTGGAACATTCCTAAATCCAGACCGTAGTAGTAAGTATAGAGTGTTAACTGCTGGACCTTATTCATCTAACTACGTTAATTATAAAGGTGGGGGTGGGAACATGTCGGAACGTTTTTGGAAGAAGCTGTTGAAAAAGGGGTTCTCGGTTGAATTGGATCGACTCCCCCAAAATAAGCAGGAGTTTTTAGATGAAATTGAGCGCTATTGCATCAAAGAAAAGGTGACTTACGAATTTATCGAACGCGATAAACCGGCGATTATTTCGATAGACAATGTCGTATATCAATGCCAGGTGGAAAACGCGGGACGCCCCGGTTTTGTGCTCCATTTCAAAGAAATGTAAAATAGAACGCATCCTAATATGGCTGCGCCAGACTGTCTACAAAGTCCCGTCGATAGTTATTTTCTTAGGATGGGTGGGGTCGGGGAAGGCAGAACAGGTTAGGTTAGGGCAAGTTGGTCCGCGCATGAAGCAAGCTGTTCCCCGCATGAAATTGCTGCACAGGCGCAGCATTTTTAACCTCAAGAGGCTAAATTCCGAGAAAATCCTGCAAAATTACATTATTTCGCCATTTTTGATGCTATTTATGCCTTGCCGTAGGGTAATTGCTGTATTTTTGCAGCAATCCTATTTTCGCATCCTCGTCTCAATGAAATTGCTGCATTCTTGCAGTATTGGCGGAGCAGATGACTAGAGTGGCGGGAGAGACTGCAGCTTTAGAGGAGTGGATCACCGGAGCTGCGGACGTTCTGGGCGGGAACGATGGAAGAAAGAGAGGTATTTGCGAACTTATCGGACCTTGAAGGGCGTTTCGGAGCGGTTGCACGCCCGAGCGGATCATCACCATCCGCTCGCCGCGGCTGAATGATGAATTTTTTGCGTTCTGCCGCAGCAATCCGTGTCTGCCGGACTTCATCCCGCTTCATTTCTATCCGCATGACCATATCGAGGAGGGGGCTTCCCGCCGAACCGCGCGCTCCGCTGCGGCTCCCGTTGCATCCGTACCGCCAAATATTGGAGGAGTTCATGGGGACTCTTCCTAATCCGGATGATTTGCGGGATATGCTTGCGCAGGTGATGAGGCTGCTGGCCGAGCAAGGGCTGTCTGACAAGGAATTGGTTCTCACGGAATGGAATTCGGCCGCCTATCGGGGAATTGACGATGACACCGTGTATAAGGCGGCCTATCTCGCCAAAACCATTGTCGACAGTCTGACGGAGCCTAATACGGCTGCGCTTTTTTTGTGTCTAAAAGGATGAACCCGCTGCCCAAACAGCCGGCCCTACTGTTTTTGTTCTCCTCTTATGTGAATATCCGATAGGGCCTCGAAGCACAATTTGGGCTGATCCATCATGAGCATATGTCCGGCATTCGGGATGAGATATAAATTTTTGTCTGGAGCGGTTATCTCCGCAAAATAGTTCTCGGCAATGACAAATGGAGCCTGCCAATCGCGGCCGCCCAATAAATAGTAAACGGGCACCTGATACTCTGCGGCTTCCAAGGTCAGATCAAAGTCGGCTAAATAATCGAACAGTTGTTGATTGGTCTGGAATGCCTTTTTAAAGGAAGAGATATCGGACAGCTTGAAAATCGGACTTGTCAGAGCGGTTAGCCAGATCCCGAAATCGATCTTTAGCGCTAACTTATACTGGGCCTGAAGCTTTCGCACCGCGTCGCATTTTTGCAGAAAAGCCCGGTCAAACACGATTTTGCTGCCGGGATATTCCCCTATTTTCGCCAGCTTCTTCAGAGATTTTTTGTCGCCGGCCTGTTCGATCATTTCTTTCACCTTGTTGTAGCCGACCTGCTCATTTTGAAGCATATTCACGACCTGCGCGGCTCCGATATAATAGGCCACGTCTTCGGGGTGACGCCGAATATATACGGACCCCAACACACTTCCCCAGGAGTGGCCGAATACAACGATTTTTTGCTTGTTGTAGTTCTCCTTCAAATAGCGGATAACCTCGGATACATCCTGAAGCATCAAATCTATGGTAGGAAGCTTGGCGGGATTTCGAGTCAAGGTCTTTCCCGTTCCGCGTTGATCCCAATGGACTACCGTATAGATTTCCTCCCATTTTTCCTGAAAGACCCGCGTGAACAACGATTTCGCTGCTCCGGGCCCCCCGTGCAAAAACAGCATGACCGGATTATCGCAGCTTGCTCCCGAGTGAAACAGAAATTGATCGATACCATTGATCGATACATACTCGGTGTAAAAAATCTCCCTTTTCAACCTGTTTTTCATCTGATCACCCTCCAATTAGACATTATACTGTCTATTATGGAGGTAAAATTTGGAGTGCTCAAGAAGAATAAGCTATGATATACCTTAAGAAAAAAATGACTGGAGGCAGAACCCGATGATGAAGCCGCGGATTACGGTACTAACCTTAGGTGTGGCTTCAGTTCGTCTGAAATGGGCAGGGGGGCGCTGCGTCTCATCTTTTCGAAGGAGAGTTCATCTCTCTAGGGGGAGCGTAGACGCTCTTTTTATATGTGACAATTATGAAAACAATTTCAAAATGACGTCATAAATAATTAGATGCCGCCAATATGCTTTTATATATTGCGTATTATATGTTTATATTATACATTAATTCGTAAGGATAAAATATACAACTTTGTTTTTGGGGGAGTCGAGATGAATCAAGAACTGGGTAGCAGCGGAATGGGGAGGATAACCGTGATCACGAAAAACAAGGAAAAAACTCAATTAGCCAATGTGCATGTGGACGAATCTCACCGAAATATGGCGGTTGCCAAGCTGGTGGAGTCCGCTCTCCTGAACGGGGAAGGACATCTCACTTCGACAGGCGCGCTGCAAGTGACAACAGGTAAATATACGGGACGTTCTCCGAAGGATAAGTTCATCGTCAGGGAGCCGGGCACGGCTGACCATGTTGCTTGGGGAGAAGTGAATCAGGCTCTCACCCCCGAGCAGTTCGATTCGCTGTATAACAAAACGATCAACTATATGAAGAGCCGCAATCTCTTCGTGTTCGACGGCTTTGCAGGGGCAGACCGGGCCTATCGCCTGCCTGTCCGCTTTATCAACGAATACGCATGGCAAAATTTATTCGTTCGCCAGTTGTTTATCCGTCCAACGGCAGAGGAATTGATGTCGTATGAACCTGAATTTACCGTGATTGCGATGCCGGGCATGAAGGCGGAACCGGCTGTAGACGGCACGAATTCCGAGACGTTCATTTCCATTTCCTTCGAAAGAAAGACGGTCCTCATTGGCGGCACGCACTATGCGGGCGAGATGAAGAAGTCGATTTTCAGCGTGCTGAACTATTTGCTTCCCTTCCGCGGCGTCATGCCGATGCACTGTTCGGCGAATGTAGGGGAGGCTGGAGATACGGCGTTGTTTTTCGGATTATCGGGAACGGGGAAGACGACGCTGTCGGCCGACCCGGATCGCCGCTTAATCGGCGATGACGAGCATGGCTGGTCGGATACGGGCGTATTCAACTTCGAAGGCGGCTGCTATGCCAAATGCATCGGGCTGACGCAGGAGAAAGAGCCGCAAATCTGGAATGCGATCCGATTCGGCGCTGTGTTGGAAAACGTGTGGATTGACGGCAGAACCCGCGTGGCGGACTACAAGAATAACGCACTGACGGAGAATACGCGGGCCGCTTATCCGATCGATTATATTGAAGACTCGATCATACCCGGAACCGCCGGTCATCCGAATGTCATTATCTTTTTGACCGCGGATGCCTTTGGCGTGCTGCCGCCGGTATCCAAGCTGACCAAGGAGCAGGCGATGTATCACTTCCTGTCCGGCTATACCTCCAAGCTGGCGGGTACGGAACGCGGCGTAGCCGAACCGGAAGCGACATTCTCGACCTGCTTCGGCGGTCCTTTTCTTCCGTTGAGACCGAATGTGTATGCGGAGATGCTCGGCGACAAAATCACGAAGCACGGCGTGAAGGTTTATTTGGTCAATACAGGGTGGAGCGGCGGTCCTTACGGAATTGGCGAGCGGATGAATCTTGCGTTCACAAGAGCCATGGTCAAGGCGATTATGAATGGAAGCATCGAGAAGGCCTCCTTCGCTCCTCATCCTGTATTCGGCATGCTTATCCCCGATGCGGTTCCGTTCGTTCCCCAAGAACTGCTCGATCCGAGGAACGTATGGGCGGATAAAGCGGCCTATGATCGCAAAGCGAAGCAGCTCGCGCAGCTCTTTGCCCAAAATTTCGAAAAATTCAGTGGTATAGCGGACGCAATCAAGCATGCCGGCCCGCGGTTGTAGCTGCCGTAAGAAGGGGCTGTCTCCGACGTCATGACAATGACGCAGAGACAGCCCCGATTCATTTCTATGCAAAGAGACGAAGGCCGGTGGATATTGTCATACGTAAAAGGGCGGCGACATATCTTGAAATGATGTTTACCGGTCGGGAACACGATAATTTTGACGGCTTGAACTGCTGCATCACGGTGTAGCCGTCGAGGAAGGAGGCAGTCAGGATGTGTTGTCAGGAAGATGGCGTGCTTGCCGTCGGTTCCGGCCCGATTCTGCACTCTCTTGTTGAAGCATGGTATGAATCCGGATTATCCAAGCTCGCGGTCTGGGTCATCAACCCGGACCCTGCAGACCCGGCTGAACTCGAGAAGCTGCGGGGGCATGCGCTTCGCAGCAACCCGGACGCTTCGCTGCATATTGTTGCCGCAGCCGAAGGCGAGGAAGCGGAGTGGAGGCCGCTCATTCAGCCGTATCGTTTTATTTTGTATGTGTCGCAGCATGGCGATGTGGAGGAGCTTCGGCGGCTTCAGCAAGCCTGTATCGAGGAGCGGAAGCCGATGCTTCCTGCCGTGGCCTTGCAGGGAAGAGGGATGGCCGGCCCGCTGCTTCAACCTGACGGGGAGGGGCGATGGGACTCGGCATGGCGGGGCATCCATTCGTCCATGTTCCCCGTGGAGCGGGACCCGCAGCGCTTCCCGGCTGCGGCTGCAGCCGTGTTATCGAATCTTCTCGTGCATCAATGGCATAAAGCGGTGGCCGAAGAGAACGAAACGGACTGCAGAAATCAATGTTATATCCTGGACCCGGACACGTTAACGGGACTCTGGCATCCCATCCGCCCGCATCCCCTTGTCTCCGGGGTGGAGACGGCCCGTCTGGCGAAAAATATCGAGGAGAGCCTGCAAACAAGTCATGAACCGGCGGATCCGGGAGAATGGTTTTCTTATCTGAGCCGCTTGACTTCTCCGGCAACCGGTCTCTTTCATCTATGGGAGGAGGCGGATATCATCCAGCTTCCGCTGGCGCAGTGTCTTGTTCAAGCGGTTGACCCGATGTCGGAAGGGCCTGCGCAGCTGCTGCCGGCTATCATCCGCGGCGGGCTTACGCACGAAGAAGCGCGGCGGGAGGCGGGACTGGCGGGATTGGAGGCCTATGCCGCCCGCCTGATGCCGCTGCTGTTCCCCGGCTTGCTCTCCTCGCAGCGGGAGGATATCGGCATCGGGGCAGGATGCTCCATCGCCGAAGCGGTGGAACGGGGGTTCAGAGCTTGTCTAACCACGGCATGGAGCAGGCGGATGCGAATGCTTGCGGATAAGCCGGCCGTGGCGCGCATCGAATGCGGGCAGATCGAAGATGTCCGGTGCCGGTATTATTTGCAAGCGCTGCGCATGACAGAGGGAGAGCCTCAGCTTGCCGCCGGCGAGCCGCTGCTCGGCTGTCCGGTCGTGTGGGTTCATTCCGGTTCGTCATGGTATGGCAGCCCAGACCTTGAGCTCACTTTGGCTCTTCGCCATTCCTTGCTGAAAGCATTGACGAAGACGGAGGGCGTGGCCGCTTCTTCTGTCATGTGGAAGGAGGAGAAGGCGCTCCGCATCACGGTAACCAATAGCGATCCGCCCCAGCATGCGCCGCGGATATTAGCGGCCGTTCAGAGATTGAGCCGGCGCCAGCGGCGCCTTGAGGTGTTCGATATGCGGAGCGAATCTTTTCTGGGCACGGGACCGTTCGTAATCTATGGAGTGAGACTCGGAGAGGAGGAATCCCCTTGAGCACTGTCGTTGTCATTGGGGAGGGGATGCTTGCGGACATGGTCTGCCGACGTCTGTCCGGCTTCGCCGTAGCCCGCCGATTGGATTTCAGCGGAGGCATTCCAGAGGCAGAGCTCGCGTTGGTGCTTCAGGATCAAGACAACTCCAGCTTGCATCTTGAAGCGGATGCGGCGCTGCGGCCGCTCGCTATTCCTTGGTTATGCGCTTATGTCTTTTTGGGAGAAGGGGTGATAGGGCCGCTTATGCGTCCGGGAACGGCCGGATGCTTTCAGTGCGCGGAAACGCGGCTCTCTTTGGCGGGAAGCAGCCGCAAAGAGGTGGAGGAAATGTTGATGAAGCTGGTCGCGCCGGATTATGTTCCGGAATATACGGCTGAGATATCCCCGGCGGGATTTCGTTATATGGCGCATATCATCGCGGCAGAAACGGCCAAAGCGCTGCGGGGCGGCACAGCGAATTCGGAAGGACATATTTATTTAATCAACTTCGATAATTTGAGCAGCACCCTCCATTTTGTCCTGCCCAATGGGACTTGTCCGGTCTGCGGCCGCTTGCCGGATGATTCGCCGGAAGCGGCTGAAATAACGCTGAGGCCGTCCCCTAAGCTTGATAACAGCTACCGCTGCCGGCCGCTTAACGAGCTGCGGGAGAGCTTGCTCCGGGATTATTGGGACAGCCGCATCGGAATGTTCAATGACAAGAAATTCGATCTCGTATCCGCCTTTGCCGGCGCGGCCGTCAATCTTCCGCTGGGCTATTATGACGAGGTGACGGGAGGCCGTTCGCATTCGTACGCGGATAGCCAGCTGGCAGCGATACTGGAAGGGTTGGAGCGATTTTGCGGCACGACGCCCCGCGGCAAGCGCACGGTCGTGATCGACAGCTATACCCGACTTCGGGATACGGCGATGGATCCGTCCAGGGCGGGGTTTCATGCGAAGGAGCAATTCGAGCTTCCCGATTTTTCGTTCACGCCATTCGATCCCGAAGCTCCGATGGAATGGGTGTGGGGCTATTCGTTCCTGCAGGAACGCCCCATCCTTGTTCCCCATCTGTTGGCTTATTACAGCCTGGGCTACGGAGGAGGCTTTGCATATGAAACCTCGAACGGGTGCGCGGTCGGAGGAAGCCTGGAGGAGGCGATTTTGTACGGGATTTTCGAAGTGGTCGAGCGGGATTCCTTCCTGATGACCTGGTACGCGAGACTGCCTGTTCCGCGGCTCGATCCCGACTCGTCGGGAGACCGCGAGTTGTCGATGATGCTCCATCGTGTACGGGCGGTCACGGGATATGAGGTGTTGCTGTACAATACGACGATGGAGAACGGAATTCCGAGCATATGGGCGATAGCGAAGGGAAGGGCGGAGCATCACGTGAACCTCGTCTGTGCCGCGGGCGCTCACCTCGACCCGGTCCGGGCGGCGAAGGGGGCCATTTACGAGCTCGCCGGCATGATCCCGGCGGCGGAAGGGCGCTGGAAAAAGCGGGGGCCGGAAGCGGAAGCCATGCTCCAGGATTCGTACCGGGTGCAGCAAATGGAGGATCATGCGCTGCTGTACAGCCTGCCGCAAGCCGAGGAAAGACTCCGATTTTTGCTGGACGAACATCGCCCTGTCCGAACCTTCGCCGAGGAGTTCCCTTCCGTGCAGGCGCATGAAGATTTGCGGGATGATTTGGAGCAGATTCTACAGGTGTTCCGCAGCCTTCAGTTGGATGTGATTGTCGTCGACCAGTCGTCCAGCGAGACGCTCCGCAACGGGCTGCGCTGCGTGAAGGTGCTGATTCCGGGAATGCTGCCTATGACGTTCGGCCATCATCTCCGCCGCCTGGAGGGCCTTGACAGGGTCCTGGAGGTGCCGATGAAGCTCGGGTATGTCAATCGCCGGCTGACGCCGCCGGAGCTTAATCCTTATCCGCATCCGTTCCCGTAACCAATGGCGGAAGTCCCTCTGGATACCTGGAACTCTGCTTCATGAATAGCCAGCCATGGCATGCTTTTTTGTGTGCGGCGGAGCCGCTTATGCGGAGATTCATCGCTCCTCCGCCTCCATCGCCAGTCCAATGGCCCGCATCTGATTGACGCCATGCGTCATCTCTTCCTCCGACAGGCGGGGGAAAGTTCATCCAGGCCGCCAGCGTGCGCTGCTCCAGCAGGTTGCTCGGATGCGGCTCGTACAATGTCTTGGCTCTGGCGAACAACGGGGTCAAGGCTGGAGGCAGCACGGCGTAGCCGATGCGCACATGGGGAAGCAGCGTGCTGCTGAAGCTCCCGACGTAGATGACGCGTCCCTCGCGGTCCAGCACTTTGAACGGCTCCAGCGATTTGCCCCGGTGGCGGAATACGCTGTCGTAACCATCTTCCAGGATAAGAGAATTCGCTCGGCGGCCCAGACCAGCAATTGCTGCCGCCGTTCCAATGTCAGTACCGCCCCGGTTGGATACTGGCGGTTCGGCGTAACCATAAGCAGCTTGGCCTCCCAGTCGTCCGGAATAACCCCTTGCCCATCGACGGGAGCATGGATACAGATTCCGCCTGCGGCTTCAAACGCTCTGGCCGCTCCCGCATAGCCCGGATTCTCCATTACAACCCGGTCTCCGGGGTTGAGCAGCAGCTGGGCGGCCAGGGCGATCGCTTGCATAGAGCCATTGAAGACCGCGATCTGGCTCGCATCGGCCGCGATACCACGGGCCCGCCTTATATATTGGGCAATGCTGTCCCGAAGCCCGGCATCCCCCAGGCTGGAATGGCCGACTTGCTGCTGCTCGCTGCCGGCAAGCATTCTGGCCTGCGCATATAAGCAGCGATTCCATTCTTTGATCGGGAACCATTGCGAATCGGGGCCGGAGGCCTGAAAATCGGCTATTCTTCTCCGTTCCCCGCCGCAGCCGGCCGCATTGTCTTCCCTCCCGTCCGGCTGTTCGTTCAGCCGCTTCCCCCAGTCGGACAGCCTATAGATATCCTGACGGGATAATTCAGCCCGCCCCGGCTCCAGCGGCTGGAACGTGACGAAGGTTCCGCGCCCCACGCCGCTCGTCACATACCCCTCCGAAGATAGCATGTCGTATACTTCGTTGACGGTCCCGCGGGACAGGCCATACAAATGCGGCCATTTCCCGGCTTGAATGCAGTCTTGTACCGGTGACGAGCACTCCCGAGGCGATACAGTCGCGAATGGCAGAATAGAGCGCGAGACGCTTGGACGGATACTTCCGGGTGTACATATGGTAGGGGATATGAAAGTGCATGTCGTGATCCTTTCTCTAAATGGTCTAATAAAATGAATGTAAATTGGCTCTTTTTCCTTGTCAATAAGTGGAGTAAGCTGGATCCTAATAAAGAGATGTCATGGCGAAGCCGGAGGGAGAAGAGCGTATGCGCAGAAAAGAATTTGAAGTGATGGACAGGGCCGAGACGGAACGATTTTTACAGGAGATGAGCTTCGGCATCCTGGGAACGATCCATCCGGATGGCTGGCCGGAGCTTACTCCGCTTAATTTTGTCTACCATAACGATTGCTTGTACTTTCACGGCAGCGCCGGACAAAAAATGAAAAATATGAAAGCCGACCAGAGAGTGACGTTTGCCGTAGCCAAGGAATACGCCATCGTGCCGTCCTATTTTACGAATCCGGAGCTGGCGTGCCCCGCGACCGCTTTTTTTAAGTCCGTGCTCATTAAGGGGTATGCGGAAATATTGACGGATCTTGCCGAAAAAGCGGAGGCGCTCTCGGCGTTTATGCGCAAGCTTCAGCCGGAAGGGGGCTATGATCCGATTGATCCGGAGAACCCGGCTTATACCGGACAGATCAAAAGCACCTCGGTTGTCCGGATCACGGTTCATGAGCTGTCGGCCAAGTACAAATTCGGGCAAAATATGAAGCCGTCCGCTTTCGAAAAGGTGACCGCCGGCTTGCTTGAACGGGATAAGGGGTTGGACCGGGATACTGTGGCCCTGATGGAAGCCTTGTGTCCGCATCATCGAAAAAATGGCGGCAATGAAAACGAAGCAAGGCGAGAATAGCGGATAGCGCGATAGAAGGAAGCATAGGACCCGGCAGGGAATCCGATTGGGACGGATTGCTCTTGCCGGGTATGTGCGTTGCGCAGTCATCCGTATCCGGGTCCGCTGAAGCACGTATAACAAATCTTAAATATGAAGTCCGTCGAACCAGAAAGAGGTTCAATCTGATACAATAGCAGTAGTGTTAATGTTATACAGGGAGTGGGATACATATCCAATGACGAATACAGTCCGAAGTTTTCGAGTTAAAATGATTTTATTTTTTGGGTTGAGCATGCTTTTATCGGGCGTGCTTTCCTTTATGCTCTATAAGATCCTCCAGATCTATTATCTTTCGATCAAATATGAATATCCGCGATTGACACGAATTCGACACTATATGAGAGAGATTGGGGATATGAACTGCTTTTTGCTTGTTTTTATTCCGCTCTCGTTCTTGTTGTTCTTTCTCCTGACCCGACGCTATGCAGCTTATTTTCGCGTCATTTCCAACGGAATCAATCAGCTTGCGAACGGCGACTTCAATAGCCGCATCGAGATTCGATCCAAGGATGAGCTCGGGGGCCTTGCGAGAGACGTCAACTTGGCAAGCGAAAAGCTGCAGCAAGGTTTGGCAAGGGGAGATCTCGCGGAAAACGGCAAGGAGCAAGCGGTATTGAATTTGATCAATGATTTGCGTACGCCGCTGACCTCCGCGGTGAGTCATTTGAACTTGATTCTGCAGGACGAACAGATGTCTGCCGCACAAATGAGACTTTATGCGACCAATGCGATGACGAAATCTCAACGGCTGGAAAAGCTGATCGATGAACTGGACGAAATTATGCGAGTGTGTTACGGCAAGGTGGCAGTCGACAAAAAAACAGTCGATCTGAGCGAGCTTCTCATCCGGTTGAATGAGCAATTATCTCCCTTGTTCAAGAAATACCGGCTCAAAATGCGCATGAATGTGACTCCGCATGTCACGGTGCGGGGCGATGGCGAGATGTTGCAGCGCGTTTTTGAAAATTTGCTGACGAATGCCGCCCACTATGGCAAAAAGGGCGTGTTCATCGATATTCATTGCGGTATCGACGCAAGCGATGCTGTCGTTCAAGCGGTCACTTATGGAGACGGCATTCCCCCGGAGGAGCTGCCGCATATTTTCGATATCTCTTACAACCGCGATAAAGCGCAACCGGATGAGGAGGAGAGTAGCGGTCTTGGCTTGTTCATTGCTAAAAATATTGTGACGCAGCATCAAGGCACCATCACAGCGCAAAGCAATGTCATTCGGACGCTCATTGAAGTCCGGCTTCCGCGGAAAGGCGCGCCTGAGGGGCATCATTAATGTTCCTTTTTTACGAGACGTTATTTGGTTGGGTTGCATCCGATGGGAAGAGCCGGCAAGCCGGAAGAGGCGGCGAAAGCGGTTCTGTTCTTAGCCAGCGATGACGCCTCCTTCATTACGGGCACGACCTTGCTCGTAGATGGAGGATATACCGCGGTCTAAAATAAAGGCACCCCGGAGGGTGCCTTTTTTCATGACACAAAAAAACCAAGCGCTGAAGAGCCGCAGCTTGGTTGGTTCATTTACAGGTAAAAATTAGGTTATTCGTATGACCTTTTTTGGACCCACGATAAAAATATAATACTACAAAGAAAAGGTTAAGTCTATATTTTTTTTGGTTTTTCTCTATACTTATCGGTATTCTCATATAGAAAAGAGGGAGACTATGATCACGAATAAAACGGAAGCGGAAGAAAGAGAGCATTTAGGCAGGACGTTGACCTGGATCCGGAAGGCGCTGCAGGCGATCGATCACAAGATAAGCGCGGCTCGGCAAGACATCATCGAAGCGAAAAAATATGTCTGGAGCAACCTGTCTCAGCTTGATCCGGCCGAAAGGGCGGCGAACCGAGTGGACATATCGCTAACCATCGATCACGGGGAAAAGGCGGTTGAAAAACAAAGAAGACTCCGCAAATTGCTGGATGCCCCTTATTTCGGCAGAGTTGACTTCGCTGCTGACGACGCGGCGGAAAGCGGCACGTATTATATCGGGGTCCATTCCTTCAGTGACGAAGACAGCCAACAGAATGTCATTTTTGATTGGCGTTCCTCGATCGCCGGCATGTTTTATGATTTTCAGATCGGCAGGGCCGGTTATTCCTCTCCCGGAGGCGACATCGAGGGGGAAATTCAGGTCAAGAGGCAGTATAAAATCAAAGACGGCGCAATGGAGTATATGCTCGAAAGCGATATGAACATCCGTGACGAGGTGCTGCAAAAAGAACTCAGCCGCGCATCGGATGAGCGGATGAAAAATATTGCGGCCACCATTCAAAGGGAGCAAAATGCCATTATCCGAAATGAGCGTTCCCATGAGCTGATCATTCAAGGGGTTGCCGGCTCCGGGAAAACCTCTGTCGCGCTGCACCGGATTGCCTTCCTCTTGTATCGGTATAAAGGAACGTTAACGTCTCAAAATATATTGATTCTCTCCCCGAATAAAGTGTTTTCCGACTATATTTCCAATGTGCTGCCGGAGCTGGGGGAAGAAAACATCATGGAGATGGGCTTTGAAGAGCTCGCCGCCAGGGAGCTGAAGGGCGTATGCGAGTTTCAGACCTTCAACGAGCAGGTGGCGGAGCTTGCGGCCTCGGCAGAGGAAGCGGTGATTGAGCGTATCCGAAGCAAAGCCCGCATCGATTTTGTGCATGAACTGGAACGGTTTGCAGCGCATGTGGGCGAGACCTATTTCGTCCCGAGCGATGTATCGTTTGACACCGTGCAAGTAGCCAAAGAGGAGATACAGAGCGCCTATCAAGCGGCCGGCAAGCTGCCATTCACACAACGGGTGGCAAAAACGGCGGCGATGGTTGCGGGAAGCGCCCGGGATGAATATGGATAAAAGCTAAAGCCCGCGGCGGTTCATAAAATCAAATCGGCGGTAAAAAAGATGTGCCGAACGCAAAATATGCTTGTCATTTATAAAGATTTCTATGATTATATGGGCAAGCCGGAATGGTTCAAGCTCAAAAAACCGAAAATGCTTGAGTTTTCGGATGTGTTTCCACTCGTTTATTTGAAGCTTCTCTTGGAAGGGGCAGCCGATTATCAAGATATCAAGCATGCCGATCAATTCCATGAAGGGATTATCGTGAGTTCCTCGCATATGGCCAAAGGATTGGAGTTCGATCACGTTCTCGTGCCTTTTAGCGACGCCGGGAATTACAGGACAGAGATGGATCGGGGCTTGCTGTATATCGCCTGCACAAGAGCTATGCATATGCTGACGCTCACTTATTCCGGAGAAGCTTCTCCGTTCTTGCCGGAAATGGCGTAGATAAATAGAAATAAAAGAATGAAGGGATGTCCCCGGGGGCCGTCGTCTAATCCGGCGTAAAGCTGCGATGCATTATTGAATATATAATAATAGATGAAGGAAAGCAGGGGATCGCATTGCAAAAACAAAGCTTCGGCGGCATGCTGCTCATTGCCGCAGGGTCACTGATCATTCTGATGCATATGCTGCAGAACGGCGAGATGAGGCTGAGTGATCCGGGGTATGTGTTCGGGTATTTCTGGCCCGCCATTTTTGTCATTCCGCTTGGCATTTTATTTCATGTCATGTATTTCGGGATGACCCGGGGAAGGGCTCCGGGACTGCTTATCCCCGGCGGAATTTTGTGCATGGCTGGAGTCGTCTGCCAGATCTCGATGCTGTTCGACGCCTGGTCCTGGATGTGGCCGGGCTTCCCGTTAGCCGTAGCCTTCGGCCTCTTCGATTTCTATCTGTTCGGCGGGCGCAATAAATGGCTGCTTGTTCCGGTTTATATATTGGGCAGCATGTCGGTGATCTTCTTCCTACTGTTCGGCATCGGGACGGTGCTCGGGGCAGCCGGCGGCGGTTCTCTCGCGGCGATGCTGCTGATCGGATCGGGATTGTATGTCCTGCTGCGCCGCAATCACAGCGCGATAGGGTGACGGGCCCCAGGGCCGCCTTGCGAGGCGGCCTTTGGCATGCTTGCAAAGGGCTCTGTATTGACAATGGAGGCTAGTTGTAACTATAATGGTTGCATGAAAGGGTGAGCCAGATGAAGATAAGCAGCCGGTTTAGTGTGGCCGTTCATATACTGTCCTTGCTGACGTTGGAGCCGCAAGCTCATCATACTTCCGAATGGCTGGCCGGCAGCGTGAACACGAATCCGGTGGTCATTCGCAGAGTGACCTCCCAGTTGAAGAAGGCCGGTCTCGTGGCGGTCCGTCCCGGAACGGGCGGGGCTACTTTGGTGCGTCCGGCGGGCGAGATTACGCTGCTCGATGTGTACCGCGCCGTAGAAGCGGTAGAGGAAGGGGAATTGTTCGGCATGCACGAGCATCCGAATCCGCAGTGTCCGGTCGGCGCCAATATCGAAGCGGTGCTGCAGATCATCATGGCCCAGGCGCAGTCCGCGATGGAACGCGTGCTGGAAGGGATTACGCTGGAGCAGGTCGCCCTGAATCTGAAAATGCACATGAATGCGGAAGAAGAATAGCTGGAGACATGTATTGCGAGCAGACATGCATGGCGGCGGATAGCCCCATGCATGTTTTTTTCGGCAGAACAGATGGCAAATTATAGGTCTAAATACCCATTTATTAGGTCTCGGAAATATTGATCTAAAATATTTGTCGAATCATCACGATATATATTTATGGATTTTTACGAGGAAGAAATACGGAATTAGCAAACGGTTATCAATCCGCCGGTTCGGAATGGATGAAAGACGCCCGTATTTTTCCCGCTTACATCTGAGGGGGCGAACGCATGAGAAACAAGAGTTTAGTATTTAAATCGGTGTTGGTGCTGTCCGCGCTGATTACGGTCATGTCGGTTGTGTTTACCAGCTTTTCCTATATCTCCGAACGAAGCATCTATTACGATGAGCTGTTAAATATACATACTTCCCTTGATCAGCAAATTAGCTTGGAAATAGAAGGCATTGCCAAGGCGCAGAAAAAAATGAAAACGATGAGTTACGACCAGTATATGGAAGATCAAGAAATGGACTGGATCCAGTCGAATTTGCAGGGCATGACGCGCGAGGGCTATATTTCCAACAGCTACCTGATAAAGCCGGAGCTGATCGAAAAAGACGGAAAAGTGTTTATGTCGGTCATTCAGGCGAACAATAATATGATTGAGCATGGCAACAAGCCGCTAAGCGATGTGGAGATGACGGAAGAGTTCCGCCAGGCTTATTATGACATGAAGAACGATGGTATCGGTATCTCTGCGGTCTATGCCGATTCGATGGGCGAATGGATTACGATATTGTCTCCAATTGAAGATAAACAAAATAACACGATCGCGCTTTTGGGGATTGATTTTAACTATTCGAAAATCAACGACGATCTGAACCAGCTGCTGTGGAGAAATATAGCCGTCGGCGCCGTGACCGGCATTGCTTTTATTCTTCTCATCCTGTGGCTCATCCGCAAGACAATCCGTCCGTTGAATGAGTTGGCGCAGTTGGCCAAGCGGGCGGCCAAGGGCGATTTGACGGTTCAAATCCCGGTCACTACGCAGGATGAAATCGGTGTGCTGTCAACGAGCTTCAATGAAATGATAAAGGATATCCGCGAGTTGATCGGAAGCATGAAGCAGACGGCAAGCCACGTGACGGAGGCTTCGAACCATCTGACCGTCATCTCGCAGCAGACGGCGCAATCGACGCACGAGATCTCCAGCGCCATTCAAGAGGTGGCGTCCGGCTCGGAGACGCAGCTCACGGGAACGGAAGAAAGCAAGATCGCGATGGGCGAGATGGCTGTCGGCATCCAGCGGATTGCGGAATCGGCCTCGAACGTGTCCGAGTACAGCGTAGCGGCCGCTCAAGCCGCGAAGCAGGGGAATGAAGTCGTTCAGCAGACGATCGCGCAGATGAACAGCATCCACTCCTCCGTGAATGAGTCGGTAACGATGGTGCGGAAGCTGGCCGAGCAATCCAATGAGATCGAGCAAATCGTATCGGTGATCGGCAATCTAGCCACGCAGACGAATCTGTTGGCGCTGAACGCTTCGATTGAAGCGGCCCGGGCCGGCGAGCATGGGCGGGGCTTCGGGGTCGTCGCGAAGGAAGTGCGATCGCTTGCCGAGCAAGCGAAGGTATCGACGGAGCAGATCGCGGAGCTGCTGCAATCCGTCGTAGCGAACACAAGACATGTGGCCGGCACGATGGAATCCGCGTCGGCGGATGTGCAGGAAGGGACTCAAATTGCGCAAATAGCCGGGGAGACCTTCCAGAAGGTATGGAATTCTATCCAGGAAGTATCCGATCAAATTCAAGAAGTATCTGCGGCTTCGGAAGAAATGTCTGCCGGCAGCGAGCAGGTAGCCGCTGTGCTTGATAACCTGGCGGAGCTCGCGAAGAACGCCTCTGAGAGCTCGCAGAGCGTGGCCGCTTCCTCTGAGGAGCAGCTGGCTATTGTGGAGGAGATCGCCGATTCCGCGGCCGTGATGAGCGCCAAAATGAAAGAGCTGGATCAGGAAATGAAGAAATTTATCATCTAAGCCACAACTCGCCATAAGGAAGCAAATGAACACAAACCTCCGTGAAAGAAGAAATGTATCTTCCGGAGGTTTGTGTTTTATTGTATCGTCATTGTCGAATTGGGAGCACAGCCGCTTGCAATGAAAAGCGCCTCGTGAGATGCTCATACTAGCGCATCGCGCGCCGCCTTTGGCGCAGGATGCGAACCCGAGAGGCTGCATAAGGAGGACGAACGATGAATCGGATGTTGCTATGGCCGCAAGGCGCGCCATTATCTATGGGGGAGCCGCGGGTCGGCATTCTCGGCTTCTCGGCAGGCGGGCATCTTGCCTCAACGGCGGGAACCCGGTATGACCTCGGTTCGCCGCATGCCGCCGATCCGATCGACAGGGAGAGCTGCCGCCCCGATGCGATGGTGCTCTGCTACCCGGTCATTACGATGGGAGAGACCGGGCATCCCGGCTCGCGCGAGAATCTGCTCGGTCCCAATGCGGATCCGCAGCTCATCGAGGCGCTGTCCAACGAGCGCCATGTGACGGAGGATACGCCCCCGGCCTTTTTGTGGCATACGGCCGAGGATGACGTGAAGGTGGAGAACAGCCTCCAGTTCGCCTTGTCGCTCAGCCGGAAGGCGGTCCCTTTCGATCTCCATGTCTACGACAAGGGGCCGCATGGACTAGGTCTGGCCTTGTCCGACCCGTATGTCGGCGGGTGGACGGCCCAATGCGGCAAGTGGCTGAAGAAGATCGGCTTCTAACCGGCCGGGTATCGGGCAAGGAAGGGACAGAACAGCCTCCAGCACGGCGCGGGAGCGCGGGATGGAGGCACGGATCGCGGATTGGACAGGGAAGCGGCTGCTGCGTAAGCGGCCGCTTTTCCATGCTTATATGACATGTTGCGACGCGATGCGACAAAACGATGGACAAGGGAGCCGGTAAAGGGTATAAAGAGAAAAAGAAACTATGCAAGCAGATCGGACTGACTTACGATGACGTCATGGGATGACCCGCCTGTCCGTTACCTACAGAAGGAGGCACGCCGTCTTGCAGAATCGCTCCTGTCCCTTTTCCAACGCCAGCGGGCTCTGGCTTGATGAACCTTGGAAGGATTCAGATGACGCCCAGCTGCACTTGGATGAAAAAATAACCGCGCAAATGAACATGATCGAATTAACGGAAAAGGATCTGGAGATTGTGCGTTCGATTCGCCCGCTCGTGCTGGAGCATATCGACGACATCGTGGATTCTTTCTATGATTCGGTGCTGCGCATACATATATTGAAACAATTGATCATTGATCACAGCCATATCGAAAAGCTTCGCAAAACGCTGAAGGGGCATTTGATCGAAATGTTCAGCGGCCGGATCGACCGGGAATTTATCGATAAGCGGATGCGGATCGCGATCGTCCATGAACGAATCGGCTTGAAAACCCGCTGGTATATGGGCGCGTTCCAAAATCTGCAAAATGCGTTCATCCATATGCTGAACCTTCATTTGCCCGACAAGGACCGGATGCTGACCGTCTGCTTGTCGATTACGAAGCTGTTGAACCTGGAGCAGCAGCTCGTGCTGGAAGCCTATGAGAAGCGGGCGAATGAGAAAATCCAGCATCAGGCGTTCCATGATGAGCTGACCGGGCTGCCGAACCGCCGGATGCTGCAGCAGCGGCTGCAGGAGCGGATCGAGCTTGGAGCGGAGGCGCAGAGCCGGTTCGCGGTCATGGTGCTGGATATCGACCGGTTCAAAATGATCAATGATTCGCTGGGGCATGCCTATGGCGATCAATTTTTGAAGATGGTCAGCTCCCGGCTGCAGGAGGCGGCCGGCGAGGAGAGCAGCTTCATCGCCCGGATGGGCGGAGATGAATTCGCCGTGCTGTGCGCGGCGGATGCGGAGCATGATCCCGCCGGCTTGGCCTTGCGCATGATCGAGCAGATCCGGCTGCCGTACCAGTTGAACCGGACCGAGTTTTTTGTGACGACGAGCATCGGCATCGCCATCTATCCGGAGCATGGCATGACCGCTTCCGAATTGCTTCGCAATGCGGACAAGGCGATGTATGAAGTGAAGAAGGACGGCAAGAACGCCTTCCAGTTCTATTCCGCGGCATTCGACGCCCATTTGCAGGAGAAGATCGAGCTGGAGAATGATTTGCGCAAAGCGGTGGCCCGCCAAGAGCTGGTCGTTCATTATCAGCCGCAATATACGCTGAAGGAGAATCAATTGATCGGCGTTGAAGTGCTGGTGCGCTGGAACCATCCGCGCAAGGGCCTTCTCGATCCGTCCGTCTTTATTCCGATCGCGGAGGAGACGGGAATGATTTACGAGATGGGCGCCTGGATTTTGCGGGAGGCCTGCCGCCAGATGCGGGCATGGCATGATGCCGGCGGGCCGAAAATCCGCGTGTCGGTCAATCTGTCGACCCAGCAATTCCATCAGTCCAATCTATGCGAGACGATTCGCGGCATTTTGGAAGAGACCGGTTTGCCGCCGGAATATTTGGAGCTGGAGATTACGGAAAGCATGATGATGGACGTCACCCGCTCGACGAAAATTTTGCAGGAGCTGACGGCCCTCGGCATGTATATCAGCATGGACGATTTCGGCACGGGGTACAGCTCGCTCAGCTATTTGAAGCTGTTTCCGATTCGCAAGCTGAAGATCGACCGCTCGTTCATGAAGGATGTGACGAGCAATCCGAATGACAAGGCGATCGTGGCGACGATTATTTCAATGGCCCATCATTTGAACATGCGCGTGATCGCCGAAGGCGTCGAGACGGAGGACCAGCTTCATTATTTAAGCGAGAACGGGTGCGATGACATTCAGGGCTTCTTTTTCAGCCCGCCGGTGACCGCAGACCAATTGCAGAACATGATTCTAAGCGGAAAATAGGCCAAGGGGTACGCGTCTCCCGCGGCAAAAAAAGGCTGTGCATCCGGCCTTGCTGCCGGTGCACAGCCTTGCTTCTCGTTCGGGCTTCCTGCCGCACGCTCCTGCATCTACCAGTTCGACCCGCCAGAGGAATTATTGTTCTTGCTCCAGCTGGAACCGCCGGAGGAGGAGCTCCCGCTTCCCCAACCGGAGCCGCCCGACGAATTCGATGTCCTGCGCTCCTGGGCCCGCCTCGCTTCTTCCGCCCGCCGCTCATCCCGCAGCACATCGTTATACGCCGATTCCATGGCCGCGATAATTCCAGTCATGGCCGCTGCGGTGCGCGCAGCTTCGTCATAGGCCCCTCGCCGCATCAGATCGCTGGCCTCGCGGTGGATCGAAGCGAAGCGGGAATCGAATGGCGAGACGTTGATTTTGCTTCTCGCCCGGGAATACGCGCGCCGGTATTGGCTGGCCGCCCGATCAAGCTCCCGTTCCGCATTGCGCTTCTGTACGGCGGCCCGTTCGATGACGCCCAGGTATGCATTGGCTTCGTCAACGAATTCCCCGCTCACCTCGTTCATCAGGCCGACATCATAGGGCGGATCGGCGACGAGGTTCCGAAGCCCGGACTGCAGCCGCTCCAGACGATGCTCCCGCTCTCCCCACAGCTGGGCGAGATGCTGGCGGGATAGGATGCGTTGGGCTTTGGCGAAGGCCGCTTCGCCCGCCGCCTGCTTCCGCAGCGCCTGCTTCCGCAGCGCCTCCTTGTGCGCGCTGTCCAGTTCTCTTACCTGGCGCTCATACCGCTCGATGGCATGATCCAGCTCGGCCAGCCGCAGCAGCATCCGATCCAGCTCTTCCCGTGCCATGTCGTATTCCTGCACATCGATGCCGGACCAATACTCGGCCTGGCCCAGCGCCGGCCCGACATCGGACAGGCACTGATATTTCTCGCGATACAGATGCCATAGCTGCTCCCAATGCTTCGTCCGGTAGGCGGCCTGCACGCGCACGGTCACCTCGGACAGTTCCTGATCCCGGCGGAGGTACCCGTCCAGTCTCGACTTGAGCTGGGCGATGTCCTTGGCATTCTTGACCTGCAAATCCGCCTGCCGCTGCGTCATGTTCACTGCATCGGCCAGCAATTGCCTCATCAGCTCGACACGCTGGATCGCCGCCGGGATATCTCCATGCCGCAGCAGCTCCTGCATCTGCTCGTTGACCTGTCCCGTCTGCTCGATATTGCCATACGGATCGATGCGCACGAGCTTCAGCCGGAATTCCTGCGCGATGGTCTGAACGCGCTCCCGGCTCTCCGCCATCTGCTGCGGAGTCCGGCGGTAGATCTCCGCCAGCTCGGCGATGCTTGCGATGTCGTTCTCCAGCCGCCGCAGCTCCTCATTCGCGTGCTCGACGCGGTGCTCGGCGCCCAGCGGGTCGAAAATCTCCAGCTGCTTGCTCTCCGCCAGCTCCGCCTTGACCGCGTGGTGGCGGCGCCGCAGCTCATCGAGCGGCCAGCCTCGCGCCTGAATTTCCGCCGCGATGTCGCGGTCGGCGGTCTGCAGCCGTTCCTCCGCATCCGCAATCGTCTGCTTCAATGTCCGGTCTAGCTGTTCGATATGGCCGATTGCGGCGACATGCCGTTCCGCATCCGCCGTGCGCTCCTTCAGCTCGGCGGCCGCGGCCGCAACCTGCTTGCGCAGGGACGGCATGAGCCATTGCCGCTTCGGAATGGCCCGGAGCTCCTGCTGTCTGGCGTTCAGCCAGATGAGAATGTCCGCCAATTCCCGATCGGCGGTCCTGGCCGCCTGCTGCGTCTCGCCCTGGGACAGATCGAGATAGGTCTTGTTCTTCTCCAGCGCCTGGTTTACCCGCACCATCAACGCGGGCTGACGCCGGCGGATCAGCCGCAGCCGGATCCACAGTTCCCCGCGCTCCCCGGCGACGGCGAGGATAAGCAGCCCGCCAGCGCACAGCAGCACAAGCTGCCAGTCGATCGAGAGCGGCATCGCGGGAGGCGGCTCCTGCTGCGCCGCGTCCTGCTGCGCCGCGTCCTGCTGCGCCTCGTCCGGATCGGTCTCGGCGGCGACGGGCGCCAGCGGCTTCAAGGCATGCGTCGCCTTCATCAATGCGATGGATGCCGCGGCGAAATCGCCTTCCTTCGCCTTCGGGATAAAGTGAGCGTCCAGCCATGCCTTCAGGCTGCCCGGCACGTCGCCGCGGATGCCGGTCTCGGCATCGATCTTGTCCTGGAGGGCGGGGTTGTTGAAATTCATCTCCACCCGCCGCTCCTGCTTGGAGATGAGGAGGAGGATGTCATCCGCTCCCAGTTCCCATTGATCGTACACGTCGTTGGCATAGTCGGCCGGGGACGTTCCATTCAAGCTGTCCACGGTCAGGAGGTAGAAGGTGTACAGCTTCCCTTTGGCCGCCTTCTCGATGGAGGCGATTGACTTCTTCGACAGCATCTGCGCCGTATCCTGAACCAGTCCCTCCTTGGCCGGAACTCCCTCCGCCCTCGCCGTTCCCGGAGCGGCGGATATCACAATGACAAGAAAAAGCATAATGATGCGCAGCGCATATTGCACGTTGAACCCTCCCGTTGTCTCTCCCCGATAGTCTATTTCCAGTATAACGGAATTACGGCGGACTTGGGGGAAAGTTCCTGCAAAGTTCGCGCCGGATCTGTCGGGGGAAAAGCGCAATAAGTATCAAGTGTGTCCCGCTGCCGGTTGGTAAGATGGATGGGAGCGAATCAGGATACGTAAAGGAGAGGGTATTGCATGCAAGAGAAAACGGGGTATTTTGTACACTTGAAGGGCACGAGCCGGGAGGCGGGCCGGCAGCAGGGACGATTCGCGGCGGAGCATCCGGCATGGATGCCGATGCTCGTCCTTCCGGAGCCGCTGCCGGAAGCGCGGATGCGGGAGACGATGCGGCTGCTGGACGACTACTGTCCCGGCATCAATGACGAACTGCTCGGGGCGGCCGAGCAGCTTGGCGTCGAGCCGGGCCGGATGGTCTATTACGCGGGGACCGACATTCAGGCGGGCTGCAGCCACTGCGCCGTCCTGCCCGGGAAGACGGCAGACGGGCGGACGTATGTGCTGCGCAATTACGATCTGTCCCCGGAGCTTGCCGACATGCGGCTCTGCGATACCGCGATTCACGGGCGGTACCGGCATATCGGGTTCTCGACCCTCCTGTTCGGACGAACGGAAGGAATGAACGAGCACGGGCTGTGCGTCACCTTCTCGGCCTGCGGCCAGCCGGTCGGCAATATGGAGGGCATGCGGCCGGCGAAGGCGAGCGGCCTGCAGTTCTGGGCGGTCGTGCGTACGGTGCTCGAACGCTGCCGGACGGCCGCGGAGGCCGTCGCCGCCATACGCGAGATGCCGATTGCATCGAACATGAATCTGATTATTGCGGACGCCTCCGGACATGCCGCGCTGCTGGAGACGTTCGACGGCGAGGTGGCGGTCAAGGAAGCGGACGGGACGGCAGAGCCTTATGTGACAGCGACGAACCATCCGCTGTTCCCGGAAGTCGCCCGGCTGGAGCCGCGCCGTCTGTATCACTCCGTCGTGCGCCATGAGCTGTTGAACGAGGCGCTCGGAGGAAGCGCGCCGATCGGCAAGGACGAGCTGCGCGGGCTGGTACAGCGGGAATATCCGCATGGATTGACCGTGCACAATTACCGCCAATGGTTCGGCACGCTCTATTCAATGCTGTTCGATGTGAACGAACGCACGCTGGATGTCTGCTTCGGTTCGCCGCTCCAGAATCCATGGTATACTGTGCGTATCGGGGAACCGTTCCCGCTGGAGCAGGTGAAGGTGCGGATGGAGCATCGCGATCCGGAGCCCGGCTTCTGGCAGATGGTCTGATGCGATGCGGCAGTCAACCTGTGGCGGCGAGGAGGCCCGGCCCCCGGCCCGGATGTGCGGCACGGCCGTTCCGAAGGGAGCGGCGCTGGATGAGGTGCAAGGAACCAATGAACGGATGACGGGGGAGACGATCGGAGACTATATCCGCAAGCGGAGCCTGACGGAAGCGTCGCTGGAACTGATGGGAACGCGGCGGCCGATACTGGACATCGCCGTCGATATCAGTTCGAGTCGCATGAAGCCTTCAGCCGCGCCTTCAAAAAGGTGTTCGGCCTGTCTCCGCACGCCTTCCGCCGCAAGGGGATACGGCCGGTCGTCAACAGCAAAGGAGCGCTGATCGGCCCGCGGCTGCGGCATCGCGTCAGCAGCATCTGCCTCGAGCCGGAGATCGTCGAGCTGGAGCGGAGCATTACAGTCGTCGGGCTGCAGGGCCGCAGCAATCTGCGCGACAATCATATCCCGGCCATGTGGTCCGAATTGCTGCTGCAGCGCCGGGAGGCTCCGGCCGGGAGCTTGGGTTCGGCGGCTTACGGCATTTGCCAGGCGATGGGGGCGATGCCCGTCCATGATCTGAGCGAGGAGACGATGTTCGGGCAATTCGTCGGCTTCGAGGCGGCCGGAGACGGGACGCCTCCGCCGGGGATGGCCGCTTATGTGATTCGCCCCGGCTTGTATGCGGTCTTCCGCCACCGGGGTCCAACCTCCTTGCTGCGCAGCAGCTATGAGTACATTTGGGGCACATGGCTGCAAGCCTCTGCTTGGGAGCTGGACGCTCGCGACGATTTCGAACAGTATGGAGAAGACTTTTGCGGAACGGAGCATAAGGATTCCATCATTCGGATCTACATCCCGGTCAAGCCGGGGGACGGCGCATGCGGCTAAGGGCGGAGGTCACGAGAGATGTATCCAGGGCGCAGAACATAGAACGCAGAACACACGCATAAGCAGGACACCTAACGCAGAGCGCGTAACGCTCAGCAGAGTGCGACATGGAAGAACGGCTAACCCAGAAGGCAGAACGCGGGGCGTCACACAGAGAAGGCAGAACGTGGAGCATAACTCAGAATGCACAACGCTTATGCATGACACTGAGTGGATAACACTGAATGCATAAGAATGAGTGCAGAACACTGAATGCATAACGCTGCATGCGGAACGCAGAAGGCAGAACATAGAATGCAGAATGTAGAACGCTGAATGCATAATGCACACGCTCCAAGCAGAGAACGATCTTTTTCCGCCATGTGCGGAAAAGGTCGTTTTTGTGCTGGCGGCCGCCCTGGCCGCAACGAGAACAGAAGCGTGTTCCATTTGATCCCGCCCTCCACGGTGAACTCGTTGTATAATATAGGTATCAAGGCAAGGAGGAACTTATCAAGTGACATTAATCAAGCAACTTACGAATCAGGACGAGTTTATCGGCTTTTATTTGTTGAAGGAACTGGAGGTCAAGCAGACGAACGGCAATCCGCCGAAGGACTATTTGGACATCGTCCTGTGCGATGCGACCGGGCAGCTCCCTGCTAAATACTGGGATGCCTCCCCGACCGATAAGGAGACGTTTTTCCCGATGGGGCTCGTAAAGGTGCGCGGCATCGTGCAGACCTATCGGGAGAGGCTGCAGGTGAAAATCCTGCAAATCCGGCCGGCGAGGGAAGAGGACGGGGTGACGTTGACCGATTTCATCCGCTCCGCGCCGATCCGTCCCATCGACCTGATTCATGCGATCAAGCAGGCCATCGCCAGCATTTCCGATAAAGAGATTCGCGCGCTTGTCAGCTTCTGCGTAGGGAAGGTGGAGGAGAAGCTGATGCACTACCCGGCGGCGAAAACCCATCACCATGCCTATTTTGCGGGCTTGGCCTACCATATGGTGCGCATGCTGGAAATCGGGGATTTTTTGTGCCGTCAGCGGCCGTTCCTGAATCCGGATCTGCTGAAGGCGGGCATCATTCTTCATGATATAGCGAAGCCGGAGGAAATGGTGGCCCAGCTCGGCATCGTCTCGGAATACAGCGTTCAGGGCAAGCTGGTCGGCCATATCTCGATGGCATCGAACTGGATTACGGAGGCGGCCCTGCGGCTCGACATCGATCTCGACTCGCCGAAGGTGCTCGGCCTGCAGCATCTCGTGCTGTCCCATCATAATCTGGGCGAATGGGGCAGCCCGGTGCAGCCGCAGACGCCGGAGGCGGTGGCGCTCCATCATATCGACGCGCTCGACGCGAAGCTCCAGATGGTCGAGGATGCGCTGGACACGACGCCGGAGACGGAGGAGTGGACGCCGTTCATCCGCGGCTTGGAGAACAAGGCGATATACCGGATGAAGCTGTAGTACATAAGGATAAGCAGCGCCAAGAGGCCGGAAGGCAGCGGATTCATGTTCAGTCATGGACCGGCTGCTTTTTTTGTCCGCTATCTTGCTCAAGGGGGCATATTTAGAGACATTTTAAAGTCGCCTGCTCGGAAAATCTCCCGAGTATAATGAATGTAAGCGCTTTATGTTTTGGGAGGTGGACTTGTTGAGCAACTTCGACACGAAGCTGAATGCAGCCCGCAATCCGAGCAGTATATGGAGGAAATGCTTGCTCCTTCTCGGCCCGGGCTTCATTACCGCCGCAACCGTCCTGGGACCCGGGAGCATCACGGTCAGCAGCAGCGCCGGGGCGCTTATGCAGTACTCGGCGCTGTGGGTGCTTGTCATTGCTGCCGTCTTTATGTCCGCGTTCACCGTCATCGCCGGCAAGATCGGGTGCCTGAACCGCGACTCGCTGCTTTTCATCGTTCAGCGGCAGTACGGGCGCTGGCTGGCGATCCTCATCGGGCTAAGCGTGTTTCTGATCACGGCGGGCTTCCAGACCGGCAACAACATTGGCGTCGGCCTGGCCTTCGACACTGCATTTGGCGGAGGCATCGCGTTGTGGGCCAGCGTCTTTCTCGCGATCGCCCTTGCATGTATTTGGACCTCGAGCAACTTCTACAAGCTATTGGAAAAGGTGATGATGCTGATGGTCATCCTGATGATCATCGCCTTCATCGGGAATCTGTTCCGCATATCGCCGGACCTGGGCGCGCTGGCCGCAGGATTTGTGCCTTCCCCGCCTGCCATCTGGGGGCTGGTCATTGCCATCTCGGCGACCAGCTTCAGCATTGCCGGGGCGGCCGGGCAAGCCTATATGGTTCAGGGCAAAGGATGGCAGCCGCAAGATCTGCGCAAGAGCAACGCGAGCGCCGTCGTCGGGATCGCGGTCCTCTGCGGCCTGACCCTCATCATTATGATTACGTCGGCTGCCGTGCTCGCCCCCCAAGGCATTCAAGTGCAGAGCGCCCTGGATATGGCCATCCAACTGGAGCCGCTGCTGGGGCCGCTGGCGAAATGGCTGTTCCTCCTCGGTCTGTTCGCGGCTTCCTTCTCTTCCTTCGTCGCGAACGCCGTCTTGGGGGGAATGCTGCTGTCGGACGGCTTCGGCTGGGGCCGCACGCTGAACGACAAGAGCGTTAAAATATTCACGTCCCTGCTGCTGGCGGGGAGCACGCTGATCGCGATTTTGGCCGAGGCCAATCCGATTCAATTGATTATCATGGCCCAGGCGACGACGGTGCTTGGAGCGCCGCTTATCGCCATCGTGCTGGTCTTGCTCGGCAACAACAAACAGGTGCTCGGCAGCCGCACGAACGGCTGGTTCACGAATGTCATCGCGGGATTTGCCGCTCTCTGGCTTCTTTATTTATCGGTGATTCAGCTGCTGACCTTCCTGCGGTAGGGCGGCGGCCAGGGGCAGGAGAGAGCAAGATGGAAGGGGGGCATAGGCAGGCATTGCATAATGGGTGGGGTAACGGGTCAACAGAGAATAGGGAGGTGGGAAAAAGTACTCTTTCTTCTCCTTACTTGCAACATAAGAGTCTACTTCTACAGTGACTTCATTGATTGTTATTTGGCTTATCATTGAATCGCCTCCCTCACTACACATTTCGACATAAGGAGGGATATTCCAGCAATAAAAAAACCGCTGAATAATCAGCGACTTTTCCATGTCGTCCATTTATTTCATTGACGCCTTTCCAAATGCCTTACCTAGCTGGTCGTACTAATAAACAATATGCTGAGAACGTTTAGTCTGGTTTAACAATAAATGATTCCCTCCAAGACCATTTATCACCATAACCAGAAATGTCTATGCCTATAGGTTCAATAGAAATACTCATAGTGCTTGGAGTATAAGCATGGCCATATACCGAAGCAAATGCAGCCGTACGCCCCTTGTGCTCTACTGGAATGCGAACTTCTGTTCTAAGTGTGCCGTAGTGTATCCCTTCTATTCCAAATAAATCAACTGTTCCTTTAGTTCCATAAACTGAAGATTGATCAATCTCCTCAAAACCTCTATCGCAACCATTACAGACTAACCCAGTATCAATTACGTAATCACCATGTGATTGTACTCCTACAACATCTCCACCCCAAGAGTGCCCAACACTGTCAGTCCAATAGAAATTTGGGAGTCTGCTCCATTGGAAATGAGTCCGGTAAGTGTACTTAAATTCTTTAGCATTTGCAGTTTTCCCAATATAAATTACACTACTCCATCCCTCGAAAATTCCATCAACTACACCACTAGCAGTTGAGTCCGTATAATTGTGTAAAATAGCTTCTTCCAATAAATGAAGAGAGCCATATTCAAACCCCTCAAGTAGAATGTAGTTGCTGACACAACAAACTAGTGAGGTGGATTTGAAAATGGCTCAATATCAGATTAACGTAGATTCGAATATTTTGCATCAATTATTTATTGGAGATAGTAAGGATGCGGGAGTAGCCAAGCTGCTGGAATCCGTATTGAATCAAGTCTTACAAGCGCAGGTGACCGAACAGTTGGATGCAGAACGTTATGAGCGGGCAGAGGAGCGCAAGGGATATCGAAATGGGACATACCCGCATAA
>NZ_LDIG01000194.1 GCF_015845845.1 Paenibacillus dendritiformis | reverse complement strand
CGATAGTTGGGAAGCGCTTATGCTCTTGAGTCCAAGCAGTTCTTGAAATTCAGGATTAGCGGCTACATGCTCTGACATGACTTTGTATGAGTCTCGTTGCTGGAGCTGTGCCTCTACAAACAAGAGTGTCGAAGCGCCGACAAACAACTTTTGGGCTCGGTAGTCCAATGACTTATCTCGAGTGGAATTCACATGTAACCATTTTAGGCATTGACAAATGACGTTTTGATTCGGTACGTTATCCATAGAAATCTCCTTTGTTGAGCGTTTTATGGATAACGCTGAGGGTAACTCAACAATAGGAGATTTCTTTATTTTTGTCCACGAATATAGTTCAATAACTTACAAATATAGATAATTATGAAGTGAAAATTTTCGTGAAAAGATTGATGCAACGCTAGTGGCCAATCTCTCTCTTTACCGGTCTGAGTCGCCACGGATACTGCAAGTGAAGGTAGATTCTGAAACTTTGAAGGAAGGCCTTTCTTCAGCCTGGGACGTTAGTAATACGGAGGAGGCTGTACAAACCCTGGAATGGCTGCTTACGGAAGGGCATCGTGCGAAGTATGATCAGCTTCTTATGGCGTTGCAAGCTGGCCAGTCTTTTACCGAGGAGGAAGTGGGGAAATCGCAGGAATGCTATAAATCAGCCCAAGAAGCGATGATGAAGTGGGGAAATCGCAGGAATGCTATAAATCAGCCCAAGAAGCGATGATGAAGAAGCTTTCCTTTGCGAAATCCGATTTTGACCGGGTGAACACCATGGCTGCCTGGGATTTTGACCGCGCTGTAAATATTGCAAGATGGAGCTACATACTTGGTTATCTAACCGAAGAACAGGCATGGGGGTATATCGAGAGAGCTGCTGATGCCGCCAGCCATATCTTCCAATCCTGGAAGGACTATTTTATTTCATTTGCATTTGGCCGAGCCATTGCATACGAGGGTGACATTTATGATATCATTTGGAATGGAAAAGAATTGCTGAAAGAAGAGGGCTCGATCTGGAATGAATTTAGCATTAAGCGATCCGGAACAGGAAGCCGATAATTTAGCATTGGACAAGGCCTGAGAGAGTGTGCTGTTTGCTGCACATAACAATCTCCAACCACAGGAGCTGTGTGGCTCCCTATTGATTATCGGAAGGGCTTGAGAGCCAGGCTTATGCAACAGTGCCTTTACATGTTCTTTGTCCACTGATTTTTAACGTGTTCAGTCGAGAAGTCCCTCACTTCAAAAACCTTACAGCGTCTGGTTTTAAGTGGGGGATGGATCGACTTCGTACGAGGACAGGCTTTGGCCTGTTCAGTTGTCCGACATTCTGGTAAATAAGCCTGTAGCGGCAATGTATGCCGGCTACAGGCTTTTTCATGTTTCAAGTAGAGATATCAATGTCAAATACATTTCTCCTATTCATGATCACACCTTGCCGGGCGGCCTGGGATACCCGATTCATTGCTGTCAAACCTTTATTTCGATGAGAGTTTGTTTTTCTATTGATACCTTCTTTTGAGATATAATTTTTATATAATTACATAATTTTACGCGTGAGCCATCTTATTATTTCTTATTCCATCCTATTTTTCATTCATAGCATAAAAATCTCCAGTAATCAAAATAAGTTAAACTTCATTTATCCTGAATCCGTGAAAGGGTTACGAATAAGAGAACCATCACTATCAGTTGTAACGATAGGCGCAGAAAGCAGAGGTGATGACTCGATTCACTTGAAAAAGACATCACGAAACAAAGCTTCCCTTGTGCAAAGAGTTGAGTCCGTATAATTGTGTAAAATAGCTTCTTCCAATAAATGAAGAGAGCCATATTCAAACCCCTCAAGTAGAATGTAGTTGCTGACACAACAAACTAGTGAGGTGGATTTGAAAATGGCTCAATATCAGATTAACGTAGATTCGAATATTTTGCATCAATTATTTATTGGAGATAGTAAGGATGCGGGAGTAGCCAAGCTGCTGGAATCCGTATTGAATCAAGTCTTACAAGCGCAGGTGACCGAACAGTTGGATGCAGAACGTTATGAGCGGGCAGAGGAGCGCAAGGGATATCGAAATGGGACATACCCGCATAA
>NZ_LDIG01000193.1 GCF_015845845.1 Paenibacillus dendritiformis | reverse complement strand
CGGCTCTACGCCGGCCTCCGCCGGGTGCTGAGCGAAGCGGGCAGCGGCCGGGCCATGGCGCCGGACATGCGCCCCGGCGGGCGGCAGCGGGTGATTGTGGATTGAACTGGCGGTTCCGGGACCCCAACGAACAGAAGTCGAAGGAGGGAGAAGCGACGTGGAACACGTAGATGAACAGATCATTTCGCTGTTGTATGGAGAGTCGGAACAACAAGGAGCACGGAGGAAGCAGGAGAATCAAATGACGCCGCCGGACTTTGCCTCGCCGCAAACCATATTGAAGATTAACGGGGAGACTATTCCCTTCTCGGAGGAGCAGCTTCTGGACGGAAAGCTTCGGGTTCCGCTGCCTAAAACATTTCATGTGATGCCCCCTGAGATCGAGGCGCTGAAATATCCGTCTGAACAGCGGCCGGATGTTATTTATTCGAATGATAGTGCTTCGATTAATATTGCGTTCAACTATACGGAACAATCCCTTTCGGCCAATGAGATAGAGGACTTCACCGCCGCTATGGTGCAGATTCTTCGTCGAACGCAGCCGATATTGCAATGGTACGAAGACGGAGTTCGCTATATCCGGGAAAAGCCTATCGGATACTGTGAATTTCAGGTTCCTTCCTTGAGTGCGAACTTATATCAATTGATGTTCTTTGCCGAGTTGGATGGCAGGGCCCTATTATGCACTTTTAACTGTACCGAGGAAGAAATGAAGCATTGGAAGCCAATAGCTTGGGGGATTATGGACTCGCTGGATTTAGGGAAGGAGGGACGTAACGATGAGCCAGTCGGCGCTCGCATATCATAATCTGAAAATATCTCCTTACGAGCTGGTAAGCCTGCAAGAATTGACAATGACCAAGAAGATTAATGAGCATACGAGACTTTCTTTTACCGCGATTGTGCCGGAGGAACTGAAGGACAGTTATGTAGAGATGACAGATGCGGATACGACCGTGGAAATCGCCCAAATCGATGAAGAGGGGGCGAGCAAGCCGCTGTTCAGCGGTATTGTGTTACATATCGGCATCAAGGTTGTCCGCGACATTTACTACCTCGAAGTGGAGGCTGTCTCTCATACCTATAAGCTGGATGTGAAGAAGAAGAGCCGATCATTCCAGAACAAAGCGATGACGATTCCCATGCTATTGGATGTCATTGCTACGGATTATCCGGGTTTGGATGTCGTCGACGAGGCGACCAATCATGCACGCTTGGGTCGGCTTACGGTGCAGTATGAGGAGACGGACTGGCAGTTCCTCAAGCGAATCGCGTCACGCTATCGCACGAGTCTCATGCCGGCGGCCGTTTTTGATAAACCGAAATTCTACTTCGGCATCTTCCAGAGCAGCTCCCAAACCCGTCTTGACGATTATCACTATACCGTCCGCAAGCGCATGACATCCTATCGCCATTTTGCCGAAAATGATACCCAGCAGGTTACGGAAAACGATTTTATATTCTACGAAATAGAGACAAATCGTGTGCTGGAGCTAGGCAACTGGATTGGATTCAAAGGCAAAAGCTTGTACGTCTGCGAAGCAAGAACCGAAGTGAAAAACGGATTATTGAAGCATCATTATGTCCTCTGTTCGCATCGGGGATTGCGGCAAAAAATGATTCCCAACTCGCAAATCGCAGGCGTATCCATTCAAGGAAAAGTCATTGAAGTCGTTCGCGACACGGTGAAGGTGCACTTGAACATCGACAAGAAGCAAAGCAAAGAGGAAGCGCATCGCTTTCCTTACACGTCGATATATACGGCTGAAGGACATACGGGCTGGTACGTTATGCCGGAGATTGGCGATCCGGTTCAAATCTATTTTCCGAGCGACCGGGAGGAAGAGGGGGTCGCCACCGGAGCCGCCCGCGAGAATTCGTCGGTTGGCGGGATGAACAAGCTTGGCAACCCTGACGTTAAATATTTCCGCACGGCTGCGGGCAAGGAAGTGATGCTTAGCCCTGAAGAAATTGTAATTACGGCAAAAGACGGCGAAGTTTTCATCAGACTAAATGAGAAAGATGGCATTGAAATTTTCAGCAAGAAAGGAATAAAGCTGATATCACAAGACAGTATCCTGATGGATTCAGGCAAAAAGGTCATCGTGTCGGCCAAAAATGAAATCAGCATGTCTTGCAAGGAGAGCAGTATCAAGCTCGATGGCAATGCCACTATTGTCGGCAGGGAATTGAAAACGAACTGAGTTAAGGGGATATGACGTGGACAAAGCGGAGTCGATTGCTCATTTCCAAGAACATGTAGTGTGGCAGGAACGGGCGAATATGCAGCTCGTGCTGGAGCGGGACTATCAATTGCATAAAGAACGGCTTGCCGCTGACTTTGTGACCTCCTTCCAACAAATATGCCGACAGATTCGGGACGCACAGGCACGGGAGGAGAAAGGGGCTATCGGATACATCGCGTACTCTATGCTCCGGACCGAGCTGTTGGAAGGGAGATATATCTATCGGGTGGAGGCCTTGGATAGCGGATGGGTATTTGACCGCCATCCCTATGTGCTGGAGTATGATGCCGGATGGGCATTTCAGCATCTCGACACGCTGCGGAGCAGGATGATGTCAGCCAGTCATATGTATGGAGGCAGAGTATCTGTTCCTCTCATTGAACGGATGCTGCTTACGGAAGCAATTGCCATTCATCGGTATGTCATTGCTCTAGCAAGATATGCGCTGCCCCAAGCAGTCGAGCTGGAAGAATACCGGGACATTGCAAAAGAGCCTGAATTTGAGATTCGGGCCGGGGAATATATGGACCTGAGCGAAGCGGTGTTCAAGCAATATGAATGTGAGCGGGATTCAGCGTCCGTTCGTGCATGGCTGGAGGACAAGGAAGAAGCGGCGTATGCTTACGAATCCTATCGAAATATGGATTTGCAAAACGGAGACTACGGAGGCATTGACTTCCAATTCTCTGAATTCAATCAATGCGATCTGTCGCAATCCAGCTTGCAGGATAGCATACTAATCGGATCGAGATGGCATGATACGGCTCTCGTAGGGACCGATTTCTCCCGGAGTCAGGTTCACGGGGTTGAATTCCGTGACTGTGATCTTAGGGGAGCGGTCTTTCGGGGAGTGGAAGGGACCAACGGTTGGAAGGACGCTCTATTTCTTCGTTATCCCGGCCTATCCGCGCTTCGCTTTGCCGGCTCTAATCTGGAAGGGGCTGATTTTACGGGGGCCTCTTTATATGGAGCTGATTTTTCCGAAGCAAATGTGGTGGATGCCGTATTTGAGGGGGCGGATTTGACGAACGCCGTATTCTCTCAACGCCAGCGGGAGGCGCTCCGGCTGGATCCGCAGCAATGGGAACAGACCCTATGGAAAACGTAAGGAGACACGGGACATGAGTTACTTTATCCTCTCACAGGATGATCGCATCCCTGACGCCATTGAACCTGTTGGCATAAGAAAGGCCATTCCCAAGGACATTCTTGATGAAGCACGGGTTGGCGAACTGAAAGAAATGAGTCTGCAGTTCCCCATCCCTGATCGCGAACAAATCGAATATGTCGATTTTATTGAAAGGCCGATTCCTCTCTTGTCCGATAAGCTCAAGCAGTTGATTGAGAAGTTCCTGCCGCGGCAGTTCTATCATCCCGTAGGACTGGTCGACTTCACTCGGATGAGGCAGGAAGTCTATTGGCTTACACTGCCGCAGCGCATGGATTGTCTGTCCGATCAGAGCGAGTTCCATCCCAATGGCACGCTCAAGCGGCCCGTTATTAGAGGAGACATGACCGGGAATGCCCCATTTTTCCAAATCGATGGCATCTATGAAACGATTCTTGTTGTGAACTTATTTTTGGCAGAAAGCATGTTGAGGCGAGACTTCCATGGACTGAGGCTGACCAAGATAGAAGAAGTGTAGCGAGTGGAGCGGGAGGTGATGGAGATGAGTGCAGGGAAGTCGGGGAAAGACAAGAAGGAAATGACTCCTCAAGCCAGCAGCGGCGATAAGAAAAGTTATGTCGTCGCGGGCGCCATATTAAGCTGCAGCTACGGTTCGCAGCCAAGCCATATGGGCATGCAAATGAGCCACGGCGTGTATGTCAAAGGGAAGCCGATCATGAATGTCATGGATCACATCCCTAATGTGAACATTATGCCATTTGGAACATGCGGGAGCATGCAGAATCCTGCCGTCGCCGCGGCTACGGCGGCCAAGGGCGGCATACCGCAGCGGGTGCCGTGTACGCCGATGGTAATGATGCCCTGGCTCGGCGGCAAAACGGATAAACTGGTTGACAACAATCCTTCTTTATTGAATGATTCAACGAACATGTGCATGTTCTGCGGGAAGATAAAGGTTGAGGATGACGGGCAGAATTTAACTGGTATTCAGGTAGTAAAAGTAACAGGTGATTACAGCCCTATTGTACCGGAAGAAGAACAGGATTGGACTAAACAATTAATGAAGGATATTACTAAGAACGCAGTTATAGGGGCAGGAGATGCTTTAGTTGGGAAGTATTTTTTCGATAAGCTCAGTGATCGAAAATACTATACTGTTAAAGCTCCAGTTTTCGGGCCTGCGGCGGAAATAAAGGGAGTTCATTTTAACCGGAGCACAAAATATATAAAAGGAGCCTCAAAAGTTCTTGGTCCTGCTGCAGTTCTGGCAACTGCAAGTGACGTGTTAGAGGACTTTCAAAAGTATGAAGGAAATGACAGGTATTTTGCCGCAGGAATAGATATAGGAGGGGGGCTCACAGCAGGAGCTATTGGATGGGGTGCGGGTGCCTTAGGCGTCCCCGTTGTAGGAGCTATTGGACTCGGTGTCGCTGCAGGTGTACTTATAGGAGCAGGAGTCAGCTATCTCAAGGAGCTATGGTTTGGCGAATGAAAAGGGGGACAAAAATGAGTTTAAGTTATTTACCATGGCAAGTGTATATTATTATAACGATTGGTGCATCTTTAATAGCTATTGTGTATGCCTTGAGAGAAGCAAGGAATAGTCCTAGGACTATTGTTATCGGAATGTTGCTCATTGGGTTCAGTGGTATTTTGACAGCAATAAATAAATTCTTGGAAACTAAATTTCATAAAGTTCCAATCCTTATTGGTGTTATGGTTTTTATTGGTTTTATTGGAATCACACTCTTTTTTATTGGTGCCTATAAAAAAACAAAAGAAGACCCTGAGAGACATAAAGTTATCCGAATATGTATCTATACCATCATAGGGTCATTAACAGCGATGGGTATTATTGCTCTTTTGGCTATATATAGATGATTCGATTTGCACTTGTCAGGAGTGAATAACCAATGAATCTGCTTCCGAACGGTTCTGTTGTACTGCTAAAGGGAGGAAAGAAAAGAGTTATGATTTATGGAAGGCTCCAAAAGACGGGAGACACCGACAAGCTATGGGATTATATTGCTTGCTTATATCCAGAGGGGAATATTGATCCTAACCAGTCGTATTTATTTGACCATAGCCAGATTGAAACGGTGTTTTTTACAGGTTATCAGGACATGGAAGAGGTAGCCTACAACCAGGTACTTCAGGAGTATCGTGATAAAATTGTTGCCCATAAATAACTATTCAGGGTAATAAGTAAAGCCATCACCCACCTGAAGGGGGGATTATGTGAGTACATCAACCAAGCTGGCGGAGTACGGAAATATACAGATTGTGTCGCCATACGAGATACATAGCCTCAGTACACTTCGGGTTGATAAGAAAGTGAACGAGCATGCTCGGATGTTGCTTACAGCGATTGTTCCCGAAGAGAAGAAAGATAGTTGCGTAGATATGGCTAACGATACGGACACGATTGAGATTCGTGAGTTATCTGATGAGGGAGACGTTATTCGAACCTTGTTCCATGGGATCATCTCCGATATTGCGGTTAAGGTCGTTAGGGGCTTCTATCGTCTGGAGATAGAGGCGGTATCTCATTCCTATCGTCTTGACATAAAGCCGAAAACCCGCTCCTTTCAGAATCATAAAATGCGGTACGAGGAATTGGTTCAGCATATTCTGTCCGATTACCCTGGCTCCGACTTTATTGATTTGACGTTCAACAATGCGCCGCTGGATCAATTTACTGTTCAGTATCAGGAAACCGACTGGCAATTCCTCAAACGTATGGTTTCCCGATTCGGGACCGTTCTTATTCCGGAGGTAGCGGCCGATTCTCCGAAGCTCTGGGTCGGATTGCCTGAGGGCAAACCCGATTCTCTCCGCAATACGAACTATCAGGTGCTGCGAACACTAAATAATTATGGGCAGAAGGAAGATGGCGTCACTAGTTACTTGATTGTAACGAAACGTTATTATAATCTTGGAGATCGGATTCTATTCAAGAACAAGCCACTGATTGTTACCGGTTGCACATCCCTTCTAAATGAGGGTATGCTCACCCATGAATATATTTTACAAGCCGAAGCAGATAGCCGTTGGCAACCGATATGGAACGAGTCTATTCGAGGCGCATCCCTTGCAGGAAAAGTAATAGACGCCGCGAAAGATAAAGTGAAGATCCATTTGAATATAGACGATGTGCAGACAAAAGAGGATGCATGCTGGTTTCCTTATTCTTCTCCCTATGTGGCAGAAGGAAAGACAGGCCTATATTGTATGCCGCAGATTGGCGACTCTGTCCAGTTGTATATCCCGAATTATCGGGAGGAAGAAGCCTTTGTCCGCTCCTCTTTTCGTCAAGAGGGGAATTCTCCGAAGCTGGGCAACCCTAGTGTGAAATATTGGGGCAATCCCCTCGGGAAGGAAATTAAGTTCAGCGGCAATGAGCTAAGGATGACGGCCCAGGAGAACCATGTTTTTGTGAAGCTGCATGACAACAAAGGCATTGAGCTTCATAGCAAGGACGCTATCGTTGTCCACTCGGACAGAGAAATAGTGCTTGATGCTGGCAGGTTAGACATGCGGGCCAAAGAGGCAGTCTATCTCTTGAGCGGATCGAGTAGTATTGTGTTGGATGGGGATACAGATGTTAAGGCTGGACAGGTGATTGTAAAGGGCATTGCAAAGTCTCCAGTGCGTGTGGAGCAGCCTGATTCACCGGCAGGAAAGGGAAGCGCACAAAACGGAAAGCCTTTAAAGAGCAGTACAGAATTGGCGCTGCATGCACTTGCCTTGATCCCAGGTATCGGAAACGCAGCCGTGTTAGGAGCGAAAACGATAGCCGCAACTGGAGGGAGCACTTCTCATTTGCCGAGAAACAAAACGGGCAAATCGAACTCTGTTGCAGATTACTCCAAGGCGGCTATTTCCATGATGGGCAGCATTCCAAGTCCATTGCCAGCCACCAAAACAATATCAA
>NZ_LDIG01000192.1 GCF_015845845.1 Paenibacillus dendritiformis | reverse complement strand
TTGCTTGGCAATCGCCAGATAGGCTTTGCGGGCACGCTCCCGGTATGTTCTTGGCTTGCGAGTCTTTCCGCGTTCCGGTTCATGCAGGATGTCGATGATTTTCTCCAGCTTTTCTCTGGCCTGATTCAGAAGAGACAGATCCGTCGGGTAGGCGATGTCCGCCGGCGCGCAGGTCGCATCCAGCAGCAGTTCGCCCTCGTTCGTCAGTTCCATCTGCCGCGGCTGCGGTTCTGACGGCTCGTCGGACGCTGCGGCAGTTCCGCTGCCAGGTTCATTGTCGTCCGATGAATCATCCGATTCGCTGGACTTGCGCGCTTCTTCAAGGGCGATCCACTCATTCACTTCATCAAGGATCTCGCCGCCCAGCCGCTTGCGGAAGTGTGTCATGAGAGAATGGTGAAACGGACGGCGGTACTGGTATTCCGGCAGACCGAGGAAGTACTGCAGATACGGGTTCTCCAGAATCTGACGAAGCGTCTCCCGATCGTCGGTGCCGAGCCGCTCCTGAATAATGAGGGCGCCGAGCGCGACACGGATCGATACGGCCTTTTGACCCTTGAGGCTCTTCTTAAAGTTCTTCGCATATTTCTCTTCGAGCTTCCACCACGGAATCATCTGGGCCAGCAATACCCAGCGGTTATCTTCCGCAGCTTCCCGCCGAACGGAAGGAAGAAGTCGCCTGCAAGATCATTTGGCTCTCGGTTCGCTGATACAATCTGGACACCTCCACGTGCACGGTTTTTCATGGGATAAACCCGTTTTCCTTGCACTTGAATTCGACAAAAGAGGCGCTAAACCCTTGCTGCTACTGGATTTTTCTTTCGTTCAGCAAGCCCTAAATATTTGCTACAATTCGCCAAAGAATCTGGACTGACAGAGATAGCTGACTTGTTAAAAAATGCTGGAGCAAAAGAGAGCAAACGAGGTTAGTTATACGATAAATATGGCTGGGTTTTACATTACGGGCTGAACTTGATGGTTCGGCTTTTTCTGTGTTACGTTACAATTTATCAATATTGACGATATATAGAATAATGATTTGCCGACAGTAACTCTTTATCAATTGTTTTTGTGGACTTTTGGCTTGTTTCATTGGAATTCTTGCCTGGGTAAGGCGGTGCTGAGGCCGAAACATCAATTTTTTCAAGTTCACCACCCAATTCACGTTACAAAAGTCATCATCGAACAATATATTTCCTCAAATAGGAAATCAGAACTACTTCAAACAAGGAATTTCAACGGGGGATGTCGAATAGGAAAAGTTGCGTGGTTTCGGGTGGAACAAGAGGTGAACTATGGAAATCATCAATAATATCGACAATCTTCTCGGCGAAAATTTGAAACTAGAGGTTCGTAAAGGAAGCAAGGTATCGATTGCTGCATCATGCTTCTCCATTTATGCATACGAAGCCTTAATGAGAGAACTGAATCAGGTGGAAGAAGTCCGGTTCATCTTCACCTCTCCCACCTTTATTGCGGATAGCATAAAGAAGGAGAAGCGGGAATTTTATATCCCGAAACGGAACCGGGAAAAAAGCTTGTACGGCACCGAATTTGAAATCCGGCTCAAAAACGAATTGACACTCAAAGCGATTGCAAAAGAATGCAGTGACTGGATTCGTAAAAAAGTCACGTTCAAATCGAACCGTACTTCAGGCTCGATGCAAGGCATGCTGAATTTGCAGAATGCAAACAATGCTGTCACCTATATGCCGATCGATGGCTTTACGACCGTTGATCTTGGTTATGAAAAGGGCAATGCTCTCTCCAAGATGGTGAACAAGTTCACAGAAGCTCCGTTTACCAAAATGTTTTTCGATCTGTTCGATCAGGTATGGAATGACAAAAGCAAGCTTGAAGATGTCACGAACCAAGTTGTGGAGCATATTTCATCGGTGTATAAAGAGAACTCTCCGGAGTTCATTTACTACGTCATTTTGTACAATATCTTCAACGAGTTCCTATCAGACATCACAGAAGACATTTTGCCCAACGAAGCAACTGGATTCAAAGAGACGGAAATCTGGAAACGTCTCTATCACTTCCAGAAAGACGCGGTTCTTGGTGCGATCAATAAACTGGAAAAGTACAACGGATGCATCCTTGCAGACAGCGTTGGTCTGGGAAAAACATTTACGGCTCTTGGTATCATCAAATACTATGAACTTCGCAACAAGTCCGTATTATTGTTATGTCCCAAGAAGCTCGGCGACAACTGGCTTACCTATAAACAGAATGTAACCAACAATATTTTGTATGCTGACCGATTCCGCTATGATGTACTCTACCATACGGACATATCGCGGGAAAGAGGCAAATCAAACGATATCCCGCTTGACCGATTGAACTGGGGTAATTATGATTTGCTCGTCATTGATGAGTCACATAACTTCCGTAACAACGAAGCCAAGAAAGATAAAGAGACGCGGTATCAGAAGCTGATGCGGAAAGTGTTGAAAAGCGGCGTGAAAACGAAAGTGCTCATGCTCTCCGCTACTCCGGTGAACAACAAGTTCATGGATCTTCGCAACCAGCTTGCCTTGGCTTATGAAGGAAATCCAGAGGAAATCAACAGCAAGTTGGGTACGGAGCGGGGGATTAACGACATCTTCAAACGAGCCCAGTCCGCGTTTAACCAGTGGTCTAAGATGGATGTTGCTGAACGTACAACGGAGACGCTTCTTGGTATGCTCGACTTCGACTTTTTTGAGCTGCTGGACAGCTTGACGATCGCTCGATCACGCAAGCATATCCAGAAGTATTACAAAGCGGAGGAGATCGGCGAGTTCCCAAGGCGGCTGCCGCCTCTCTCCAAGTTTTGCGATTTGACCGACAGAACCGATGTTATCGGGTATAATGAAATTTTTATAGAATTGTCCAGAATCAATCTCGGCATCTATGCACCATTCAAATATATTCAACCGAGCCGACTGCGATTCTATGAAGAGTTGTATGACACCAGCGTAAGGGGCGGGAGCGGGAACTTCAGGCAGATGGATCGCGAAGGTAGCTTACAGATTTTGATGCGGATCAACCTGCTGAAACGCTTGGAAAGTTCAGTGGAGTCGTTCCGATTGACCCTTTCCAAGATTGTCTCCAAAATCGATCAGACGCTTCAGCAAATCGAAGCATTCGAGCGAAGCGGGAAATCCGATGCCGTAGGTTATACCGATATTGAGGATGCCAATCTTGACGATGATGATTGGCTGGACGATGATTTCAGCATCGGGGATACGATCAAGATCAATTTGTCCGATATGGATGTTCTTCGCTGGAAAGAAGATTTGATGAATGATCACAACATTCTTTCCGCCTTGCTGACCGAAATGCAGAAAGTAACGCCTGAACATGATGAGAAATTAAACACATTGAAGCAGGTTATTGATCACAAAATCAATCATCCAATCAATCCCGGCAACCGCAAAGTCATCATTTTCAGTGCGTTCACGGATACCGCGGCGTACTTGTACACGCATTTATCTGCGTACATGAAGGCGAAGTACAATATCGACACGGCCAAAATCGTCGGCAGCGATGAGAACAAAAACACCGCTGGTTTGCGGAATGACATCAGCACATTGCTGACTTGCTTCTCGCCTCGATCCAAGGAGAAGAAGCTGACCATGCCGGATGTCAAAGGCGAGATTGATCTGCTCATTGCTTCCGATTGTATTTCTGAGGGGCAAAACTTGCAAGATTGCGACTATCTTATCAACTATGACATTCACTGGAATCCAGTGCGGATTATTCAACGATTTGGCCGAATAGACCGGATCGGTTCGCAGAACAAGGAAATTCAATTGGTGAACTTCTGGCCCAACATGACGCTGGATGAATACATACAGTTGAAAGAAAGGGTCGAGAATCGCATGGTCATCATGGATATGACGGCAACCGGCGATGATAACGTTCTGTTCAATCAATCCAGCGATCTGGAATATCGGAAGCAGCAACTTCATCGTTTACAGAAGGAAGTCGTCGATCTGGATGATATGAACACGGGCGTCTCCATCACCGATTTGGGCCTGAACGATTTTCGCATGGACTTGGTGAACTATGTAAAGGAGAACGGAGAACTTGATACCGTTCCGAGCGGACTGCATGCGGTTGTGGCTGTTGACGAAGAGAAGGGAGCAAAGCCCGGGGTCATCTTTGTTCTTCGCAACGTCAATGAGGAACGCAATCCCGACAAGCAGAACCGGCTGCATCCCTTTTACCTTGTCTATATGAGCGAAGATGGCGAAGTCATCACCAATCATATGGATGTCAAAAAGACGCTGGATTTCCTAAGAGCCCTATGCAGAGGGCAATCGGAACCGATGATGGATGCTTGCCGCAGCTTTAATCAAGCGACGAGAGACGGCAAAAAGATGGACATGTATTCCATGCTGTTGGAAGAGACCATCCGCTCGATTGTACAGGTGAAAGAAGAAAACGATCTGGATAGCTTGTTCAGTTCGGGAGGCACGACAGCACTTATAGACTCGATTAAAGGGCTTGAGGACTTTGAACTCATCACCTTTGTCGTCATCAGGCAGGTGAATGCATGATGTTCCAATTGCCCTCAAGCACGCTCGTAAACCGCAAAATTCCGAAGAACAAATTTTATGAGAAGCTGCAAGCAAATCATCATCTTAAGGAACTGTTTACTGAACAAGTCGAATCGATCCTCTGGAAGCACAAGCTATCCAAGGACACGATTCGTCTTGAACCGAAAGAGGATATTGAAGAAATTCAGATTTTTGAAGTCCATTTGAAGGAGCAAACGTACTCCCTTGACTTGCTACGGAGTATAGACAAGGCAATCCCTTATCCCATCTTGCATGTCTTGATGTATGAGGATCAGGCCAAGCTCGCTATCGCCTACAAAGAGCGAAATCAGACCGACGAAAATCGGTCTGTCGTTCGTTCCTACCATGAGACGGACTGGCAACCGATCGAAAGTATCAAACTCGACATTCTCCAAGGACTCAATCTAAAGGCTGTATACGAGAACATCATCCGTCAACTGCTTCCCATCAAGGTGAAGCCGGAAATCGAGCTTACAGCCGTTTTGGAGCGGCAAGCCCAAATTGACAAGCTGACGCAAGAATGCCAACGGCTAGAGTCCAAGATACGGGCCGAAAAACAATTCAACAAGAAAGTTGAATTGAACATGGAACTGCAACGAAAGAGAAAAGAATTGAATCAACTACTTGATTAAGTAATCGGAGGCGTGCCATGAATAAACTAACGATGAAATCGGTGGATTTGACCCAAGCCAATATCGATAAGATTGCTGAGTTGTTCCCCAACGTGATTACCGAAGCGAGAGATGAACAAGGCAAAGTGACACAAGCCATTGATTTTGACCTGTTAAAACAGGAATTATCCGATGTACTGGTGGAAAGCGAGAAAGAACGGTATCAGCTCACATGGCCTGGTAAGAAACAGGCGATCCTTAACGCGAACACACCGATTGACAAGACATTGCGACCGGTTAAGGAAGACAGCGTTGATTGGAACAATACGCAAAACCTGTACATTGAAGGCGATAACCTTGAAGTGTTGAAGCTGCTTCAGGAGTCCTACTTGAATAAGATTAAGTGCATCTATATTGATCCCCCGTATAATACGGGTAAGGATTTTGTTTATCGGGATGATTTCAGTGAGCCTGTGGACGAATATCTAGAAGAATCAGGGCAACTGGATGAGGAAGGTAACAGGCTTTTTCAGAATACGGAAGCAAATGGGCGTTTTCACAGCGATTGGTTGACGATGATGTATTCAAGACTTAAGATTTCAAGAAATTTATTAAGAGATGATGGTGTTATATTTATTTCAATTGATGATAGTGAAGTATCGAATCTGAAAAAAGTTTGTGACGAGATATTTGGACAGTCAAACCATATTACAACATTTATGTGGAAAAGAAAAAAGGAAATTTCGAGTGATTCGAAAAATGTTGCTGTTCAAGGTGAGTATATCCTAGCGTATTCAAAAACCGATAGTGTGGAATTTCAAGCTGAACCATTGTCACAGGACTATATTAATAATTCATATAATGAGCCAACAGAACAATTTCCGGATGGTAAGTGGCGTCCAGTGCCGATTACTGTTTCAAAAGGGTTAAGTGGAGGAGGATACCATTATAAGATTGTTACACCCGGCGGAAAAACACACGAAAGGCTGTGGGCTTATCCAGAAAGTGGTTATAACAGGCTTCTAAAAGAAGGTAGGATTTATTTTGGAAAAGATTTAAATGGTGTCCCTCAAAGGGTTATTTATGCACATGAAAGTAAAGGACAGCCTACTACTAACTATTGGGATGATATCTCTTCAAACAAAGAAGGCAAAAAAGAGATTTTGAGCCTGTTTGGTGAAAATTACTTTGATACTCCAAAACCGACAGCATTAATTGATAGGCTATTAAAACTTGTAATAAAAGATGGGGACTTGGTTCTTGACTTTTTTTCCGGGTCTGGAACAACCGCCCATGCAGTAATGCATCTTAATGCACTGCAGCAAAAAAATCTTAAATTTATCATGGTTCAACTTCCAGAAAAAACAGATGAGAAATCCGAAGCTTTTAAAGCTGGATTTAAGAATATCTGCGAAATCGGCAAAGAACGCATCCGCCGTGCCGCGAAGAAGATTAAAGAAGAAACCGGTGCCGACATCGATTACGGCTTCCGGGTGTTCCGGGTGGACTCTTCGAACATGAAGGACGTTTACTATGCACCGGACAAGCTGAAGCAGGGGGACATATTCGATCTCGCATCCAATATCAAAGAAGATCGTACCGGGGAAGATTTGCTCATTCAAGTCATGCTGGAACTCGGCCTTGAGCTTTCGTTGCCTATGGAAACGAAGCAACTTGAAGGGAAGATCGTTCATTACGTCGCTGGAAACTCATTAATCGCATGTTTTGAAGACAACGTGCCGGAATCCGTGATGAAACAAATTGCAGCAGAACATCCGCTTCGGGTTGTATTCCGCGACAGTTCCTTTGAAGATGATTCCGCACGCATCAATGTTGAAGAATTGTTCAAGATGCTCTCTCCGGGCACAGAAATTCAAGTGCTGTAAGGTGGTGAGCTCAAATTGAAGATCAAATTCAAACATCAGCAGTTTCAGTTGGACGCCGTGAAAAGTATCGTGGATTGCTTTGAGGGGCAACCGAATGAGTTGTCCCGATTTACACTTGACCGAGGCAGAAGACAAAAGCCGGAACAAATGGTCATGGATGATCTCGCGAATGCCGAACAAGCGAATATCGGATTCAAGAACACCGCCATTCAATTGATTGATCAGGAAATCTTGAAAAACATCCAAACGGTGCAACGGAAGAATGGTCTGAAAATATCCGAGAAGCTTGAGGGCAAATATAATCTGACGATCGAAATGGAAACCGGGACAGGCAAAACCTACACTTACATCCGTACCATGTTTGAACTGTACCAAAAGTACGGATGGAGCAAGTTTATTGTCGTTGTTCCTTCTATCGCCATTCGTGAAGGTGTGCTCAAGACGTTCCAGATCACGGAAGATCACTTCATGTCCGAGTACGGCACGAAGGCACGATACTTTGTGTATAATTCGAAGCAATTGCATCATATCGAGAAATTTGCCAGCGACGCCGGAATCAATGTAATGATTATCAACTCGCAAGCCTTTAATGCGAGAGGGAAAGATGCAAGACGCATTTACATGGAACTGGATGACTTCAACAGCCGCAAACCGATTGACGTACTGGCGAGCACAAATCCGATCCTGATCATTGACGAGCCGCAATCCGTTGAAGGCAAGCAGACGAAAGAATCCCTGAAGGCTTTCAATCCGTTGTTCACCTTGCGTTATTCGGCGACGCATCGTGAAGATTACAACAAAGTGTACCGGCTCGACGCCCTGGATGCATACAACAAAAAGCTGGTGAAAAAGATCAGCGTGAAGGGGATTTCGGCCAAAGGAACAAGCGGCACGGACAGCTATCTGTATCTGGAAGGCATCGATGTGAGCACGAAGCATGCTCCGGTTGCCCGGCTGGAATTCGAAGTGAAGACAAAAACGGGTCTTGCCAGGAAGACGTATAAAATCAGACAAAACGACGATTTGTATCAGTTGTCCGGTGAGCTTGAGCAGTACAAGGGATACAAAGTGTCCGAAATTAACGGACAAAACAACAGCATTAGCTTTATAAACGGCGTAACGTTATATGCTGGAGATGTTCATGGGGATGTAGGAGAGCTGCATTTCCGCCGTATTCAGATTCGGGAAACGATCAAGTCCCATTTTGAAAAAGAACGTGCGTTGTTTCATCAAGGGATTAAAGTGTTATCGCTTTTTTTCATCGACGAAGTAGCGAAGTATCGGCAGTATGACAAAGATGGTTCGGAGCTTAATGGTGTTTATGCGGAGATGTTTGAGGAAGAATACACGGCCTTGCTCAATGAGCAAATGTCGCTGTTTGCCAATGATCCATACATTCAGTATTTGAATCGGATACAGGTGAAAGAAACGCATAAGGGTTATTTCTCGATCGATAAGAAAAGCAACCGTTATGTCGATCCGAAGGTATCGGCAAGAGAGACGGACTCCGATGATGCGAACGCTTATGACCTGATTATGCGGGATAAAGAACGATTGCTAAGTTTTGCGGAACCAACCCGGTTTATCTTTTCCCACTCTGCTCTTAAGGAAGGTTGGGATAATCCGAATGTGTTCCAGATTTGCACGCTGAAACATAGCGATTCCACCATCAAGAAACGTCAGGAAGTCGGGCGGGGACTGCGGCTTTGTGTCAATCAGAATGGTGAACGGATGGATTCGAGTGTACCGGTGATCGACGTTCATGAAATCAACGTGTTGACCGTCATTGCCAGTGAGTCGTACGAGCAATTTGCGAAACAGCTGCAAAACGAAATCGCTGAAACGCTGTCCGATCGTCCACGCAAAGCAGATCGAGACTTTTTCTTGGATAAGGTGTTGAAGAATGCACGCGGCGAGCAATTGAAGTTAGAAGATGCCTTAGCAAGCAAGTTACTGTACACGTTCATAAAAAATGATTATGTGGATGATCAGTACAATTTGACGGATGTTTATTTTAACGCTGTAGAAAACCAGAGCCTTAAACTTCCCGAGGAATTGTCGGGCTTTCAGGAACCGTTGGTCGAATTGGTTAAGTCGATTTATGTAGAGGGCAAATCGAATCTGGCGGATAATGAACGGAACCATAATATTGCTTCCGTTACGGTCAATAACAATTTTTATAAAAAGGAATTTCAAGAGCTTTGGAACCAAATTAATCGCAAATCCGTGTATACCGTCAAATTCGACTCCGAGGAACTTGTTAAGAAATGTGTAAGGACTTTGGACAATCATTTACAAGTGCCTGCGATCCGATATGCAATCAGGCATGGCGAAATGAACCGAATTGAGTCCCAACAACAGTTAAAATCGGGGGAAGCCTTTCAGACACGTGAAACAAAAACCGAGCTTGTGGAAGTGAAACCGGATTTCCGAATTAAATACGATTTGGTCGGCAAATTAATGGATGAGACACGACTAACGAGAAAGACGATAGTTGCCATTTTAACGGGAATTAAAGAAGCCACATTCCTTCAATTTCGAAAGAACCCGGAAGAATTCATGATTCGTGCCGCCAAGCTAATCAATGAGCAGAAAGCGACGACGATCATTGAATCCATAACGTATGATGTTCTCAATGATACATTCGAAGCGGACGTATTTACGAAAAATACATTATCCGGACAATTGGGGCAAAACGCAATTCCGGTTGAAAAACATATCTACGATTATGTTGTAACGGATTCCAAGATCGAGCGTGCTTTTGCCAAAGAGCTTGATGTCAGCAATGAAGTCCGGGTATATGCCAAGTTGCCGCGGGGATTTTTTATTCCGACGCCGATGGGCAACTACAACCCGGACTGGGCGATTGTATTTAAGGAAGGCGATGTGAAGCATATCTATTTCATCGCGGAAACGAAAGGCTCCATGGAATCCATGGAACTCCGTGAAGTGGAGAAGGCGAAGATTGAATGTGCCCGGAAACACTTTGCCAAGTTGAATAACGGTGAAGTGAAGTATGATGTGGTGAATAGCTACGAGAAGCTGTTGGAGATTGTGAAGGTTTGAATTAATCTTTGGGCATAATATTGCTGGAATTTGTTAATCGGTGATATTGGTTGAATGGCTACAGCTAAAAATTGTGATTCCAAATACCAATTGAATATCATAAAATGAACTTAAAAAGGAGGTGGCGGAAGTGGCAAGAGTTGCAGTGAACCCAGAAGTGATTCGGTGGGCTTTACAACGTGCAGATGTAGCTGAGACGATTGAAAAGAAGTTCCCGAAGTTGATTAGTTGGATGAAAAATGAAACACAACCAACATTAAGACAACTGGAACAGCTCGCTAAAGCCACTTCCACTCCACTCGGTTTTTTCTTTTTATCTAAACCACCGCAAATACAGTTGCCTATTCCACACTATAGAACAATTGATGATACTTATGCTTATAAACCAAGTCCTGACTTGCTGGAAACTGTCCAAATGATGCAGCGACGGCAAGCATGGATGCGTGAATATTTATTGGATATGGGTCAAGAACCGCTATCCTATGTTGGATCTTGCCAATTGACGGATAAACCCAAGGAAGTGGCCCAAAAAATTAGAAGGACTTTGGAAATTGAAAATGGTTGGGCAGCGGACTGTAAAAGTTGGCAGGAAGCTCTCCAAATGTTAATGATCAAAATCGAGAATACTGGTGTCTTGGTTGTTAGAAATGGAATAGTAGGGAACAACACACACAGGAAGCTGGATGTGAATGAATTCAGGGGTTTTGTTCTTGTGGATGAATATGCCCCGCTGATATTCATTAACGGAGCTGATGGCAAGGCTGCTCAGATGTTTACCATTGCTCACGAATTAGCTCACATCTGGTTTGGGGCAAGTGCGGCCTTTGATCTTTCTAACCTTCAACCTTCTAATAAAGCGATTGAGCAAGCTTGTAATCAAACAGCAGCAGAATTCCTCGTGCCTGAAGATGAGTTGAGATCGGTGTGGGAGAGTATCAATAATGACCCTGATCGGTTCAACCTTTTGGCAAAACATTTCAAGGTGAGCAGCATTGTAACGGCTCGAAGAGCTTTAGACTTGATGTTAATATCTAGAGATGAGTTTTTTGATTTTTATCATGCATGGGTTGAAATTGAGCGTAAACAAGCTCAAGATGGAGAAGGCGGGGGAAACTTCTACTCGAACCAACACTTCCGAATTGGCCGACGTTTTGCGGAAGCTGTGTTTACAAGTGCAAAGGAAGGGCGTTTGCAATATAACGAAGCATATAGACTGACAGGCCTTAAAGGAAATACCTTTTCGGAGTATGCGAAACACCTTGGAATTGAGGTGTATTCATGACAGAATCATTAAGATTTGTTTTAGATACTAATGTTCTAGTTGAAGCACATAGGAGGTACTATGCCTTTGACATCGCACCTTGTTTTTGGCGTGTCCTGTTGGAGTTAGCAGATAGAGGTCATATAGTAAGTATTGATAGAGTTAAGGACGAGTTAATGAATTCAGGTCAAGAAGACGCCTTAAATAAGTGGGCACTCTCCGAATTTGATCGTTGGTTTGCCTCAACTGAAAATGAAGAGGTATTCGAAGCATATCGTGAATTAATTGACTGGTCTATCGGAGAAGATCAGTACCATGACTATGCCAAAACAGAGTTTGCAGATGTTGCGGATAGCTGGGTAGTTGCTTTTGCTAAAGCTTATAATTGTGTTGTTGTTACTCAAGAACAATATAGTAGGGACGCTAGGAAAAGAATTTTGATCCCTAATGCCTGTAGAGCTATGGGGGTTGATTACATGAATACCTTTGAAATGCTTCGTAAGTTAAATGCTAGCCTTGGAGAGTAAGAGCAATGATATGACAATGACAAATTAACACAAATACCATTATTTAGGGAGAGGCGGAAACTTTGCCCCTCCTTTACTGTTTATAAGCCTCTCGGAATTCATCTGTAACTGCTAAACTAGAATTAACGGATTCCGCTAAATAAGAATGAACAAAACTTACCATACCCTTCCTATGAACGCGAAGCATCCGAAAGAGATGAAAGCTTATGGCCGCGCCGTGAAAAACTTCGACAAGGACATATGGGAGAGCAACTGCTATGAGATCGTGAAGCGGGGCAACCATGCCAAGTTTTCGCAAAATCCGGAACTGTGGAATTTCCTGAAAACGACGAAAAACCGGATCCTCGTGGAGGCAAGCCCGCGCGACCGCATCTGGGGCATCGGGATGGGCAAGACCAACCCGGATGCGGAGAATCCGATGAAATGGCGGGGCCGCAACGGGTTGGGCTTCGCATTGACTGAGGTCCGGGATCAGCTCTTAGCACAAGAAGGGGAGTAACATGAGGAGTAACATGAACCGAAAAGCAATCGCGCAGGATACGCTGCGCTATATGCACCAAGGATATTATGAAATGAACGGGCGGCGGATCGATTTCGCCGCGGTCCAGCGATATTCGGAGGACAACAGCGTGCTCCTTACGCCGGAACAGGGGGCCGAACTGGTGCGGAACGGAAGGCCGCCTTCCGCGGGGAAGCCGGCGGAGCAAACGGTATGCAACGAGGCGACGGTACAGGCGATTCTTGATTTCGCCCGGGCCGGTACCGAGCGGGTGGGCGTGCTCAACTTCGCCAGCGCCAAAAACCCGGGCGGGGGCTTCCTGAACGGGGCGATGGCGCAGGAGGAGAGTCTTGCCGCATCAAGCGGATTATACGCCACACAGCTTCGCCATGAGGGCTATTATCGGGCCAACCGTGCCTGCAAATCGATGATGTATACCGACCATGCCATCTACTCGCCGGATGTGGTGTTTTTCCGCGACAAGCGGTTCGAGCTGCTGGAGCAGCCGGTGACCGCCTCCGTGTTGACGCTGCCGGCCGTCAATTACGGGCAGGTGCTGCTGAAGGGGGAGGATCCGGATCAGGCAAGCAGGTCACGCGGGACCGCATGCGGCTCGCGCTGGCGATTTTCGCCGACCGGGGGGACCGCAATCTTGTCTTGGGCGCCTACGGGTGCGGCGTGTTTCGCAATGATCCGGAGCTGGTCGCCGGCTGGTGGCACGAGCTGCTCATGAACAAAGGCTACGGACGGTTCTTCGAGCGTATTAGGTACGCCGTACTGGATAGATCAAAGGACGGACAGTGCATTCGTGCATTTGACAGCCGCTTCGTGAGTCAAGTAGGCTAGCAATATATCCATTCCGGGGAGGTTGTGGAGTTTGAAATATTTCACCATATTTGCTTCCAAGAATGATATCGATGATATCGGGGGCAAGATAGCGGACGTGTTCGCGTCAGGCTATAAGATCGAGCAGACTGGCAATGATTATATCATCCAATCCAACACGCTGTTCCAAAAGCACAAGATGACGATTCGAGTGTTGACCGAGGAGACGAATCCCGATTATTTCGAAGCCAATATACCCGGGATGATGGGCTTTTATGATCGCATTTCTTTTGCCGATGAGAAACGGAAGGAGCTGGTCCTTACGCAGATCTCCGTCTTCAATACGGTGCTTGCGATCCAAGCGGAGAAGGAGCTGAACGAAGGCCAGCTTCAATTATGCACGGCGCTGATGTCCGCCATCGATGGCATCGGGTTCCTGCAGGACGGCACGCTGCTCGATAGCGACGGGCAAGCGATTGTCTACCCCGACGGAACGTCGGGACCGGCAGACTTCACTCCCCGGGCCTGCACCGGCAAAGTGATGGGGCCGGAGATGACCTCCGAGGAAGGCGAACGAAGAAAGCGCGCGTCCATCGCCTATATCCAGGAACGCGGCATTCCCGTTCTGGAATCCTTGCCCCAGCTCCCGCCCGTGGCGGCATGTCAGTGGAAAACGCAAGAAGACATCGCGAGAAGAGCGGTCGCTCTATTAATCGTGATCCAGTATGCTTGCGATGTGACTCAAGGCGGAGATTTGGAAGAATCGAAGGAATTCGTGATGCGCATGCTGCGTAAATTCGATGTGGAGGATCAAGTGACGGAGAAGGAGCGCAAGCTGCTGCAGGATGCCGAACCGGCGGAGCAAGAGGCGGTAAATATTGTGTGGCAGTACGAAGCGTACTGGCCGCTTCTCTGGGCGCTAGGTCTGGTGGATTCACTCGACTTCCCCGATCACATTTGCGACTGCGAGTATGCGATTGAGGCGGTGTCCCGATGCGAGTCGTTCGAGGAATTTTATGGGAAGACCGCCCTGCGCGGCCGGGAGGAAATCATGGATGAAGCCGACAAAATCTACAGGCTGCATTGGGCATGCGTCGATAGCCGGATTCATGGGAAGGAAGCCCCGGCCGGCATGAACGAAAGCATCGTGATGGAAAGACGCAGAGGCTTGTTCTGGATGGCCGGCTGCGACGAGGAAGATTGGGATCATATCCCGATGGATACATAGACCGCGGAACCCTATCATGATGAATAGAACTGCCGCATAGAGTTTTAACAGAGGCACCCGGCGTGAAGTCAGGTGCTTTTTTGCTGCGGATCGCATACCGGAATCCCTTTTTTTGATAAAATATACGGGGATACGGGCTTGCGCGCGTACATCGGAATAGCTGCCGCGATCACTACAAGCGTTACGGGAAAGGATCGGATTATGAAAAAACGTTGCATCGACATTTTTGTCATTATGGCGGGGGCATTTATTTTTGCGCTGGCCATCAATTTGTTCGTCATTCCGAACGAGCTCGGCGAAGGCGGGGTGACGGGGGTCACCATCATACTGTACTACCTGTTCCAATGGTCTCCGGGGCTCGTCAGCTTCATTCTGAACTCCATTCTGTTAATCGTCGGGTATAAATTTCTCGACAAAAATACGACCGTATATACAATCATCGCCGTCGTTTTCAACTCGTTGTTCCTGCATTTGACCCAGGATTGGCGCATTGAATCCAATGAGTTGATCATTAACACGATATTCGGGGGAGTCTTTACGGGCGTGGGGATCGGCTTGATTATCCGCGTCGGGGGCACGACTGCGGGAACCACCATCTTGGCCCGGATCATGAACAAGTATCTGGACTGGAACGTGAGCTATGCGCTGTTGTTCTTTGATCTCATCGTCGCCTTTTCCTCCTACTTCATTATTGGCGCCGAGAGTCTCATGTTCACGATTGTGATGCTCTATATCGGGACGAAGGTGATGGACTTCATCATTGAAGGCGTCAATCCGAAGAAGGCCGTGACGATCGTGTCCAAGGAGCACGACAAGATCGCGGAGCAAGTCAATGTCGTCATGGACCGGGGGGTGACCGTCTTATACGGGCATGGGCATTACACGAAAATGCCGAAGGAGATTCTGTATATTGTCATCAGCAAGCAGGAAGTGAGCACGCTCAAAAAGATCGTAAAAGCGATTGATAAAGACGCCTTCATTACGATTCATGATGTGCGGGACGTGTTCGGCGAAGGGTTCGTCGATATCTCGAAATAACCGCCCCGGGCACGAAAATATCCCCATTCCCCGCCTGCTAAGGGGGGGAGATGGGGATAGCAGCGGCCCGCTCGAGGGCCGGACCCACAGTATCGGTTTAGAAGTCCCGAATCCGGTCGAATACGCCGAAGAGCTTGGCAGTATCGATCCGAACCCCGGCCGCGCTGAGTCTGGACTGAGCGCCTTGAAGCAGATCCTCCAGTACGGCAAAAATTTCTTCCCGCTCGACCGTCTCGATGAAGCCGGCGCGTTTGTCCATCGCATTGAACGCCGCGGTATACCCGGCGACGGCGGCTTCCAGTTTCGCCTCCGCCTCCGCTGCCGACATGCCGCTGCCGAGCCGGGCTTCGACGGCCGCGATGGCGGCCAAGCTCTTTTTGTACTGATTCATGGCCTTCTTGGCATGGGCAAGCGCGATATGCTCCCGGCCGTCCCAATCGCGGAACGGGTTCTCGACGTTTTCCGCGAGCCATTCCGGCTTGCGCGGGTTGGTGATAGAGAGATGGAGCACGCCGCTGGCGGCTTCCTTTTTGTATCTCTTCTTGATGGAAGCGGCCGCTTCGGCCGGAAGGCTGGCCATCCATAAGGACGAGAGCTCCGGCATCCGATCGGGATCGGGGAACTCCTCGCCCGCGAACCCGAACATTTCATTGGCGCAGAACATACGGAGCCGGGACAAGTGCGCGATGCTGCCCAGGTTGCGGATTTGTCCGGGCTTGCCCCACAGGCGCAGTTCCCGGAGGAACGGATAGCTTCGGACAACCGGCTCCAGATCCAGCTCCCGGACGCCGCTCAACTGGAGCGCGCCCAGACGATCCAGACCGCAATTCAGCAGCGCGTTGTTCGTAAAGGCAGCCGTCAGCCCCCGCCCCCCATCCTCCGCATGGATGGTCAGATGGGGTGACGGCGCGCCTCCCAGCGAGAGATGGCGCAAGCCTTCATTGAGGAAGAGCGCCTCCAGCCCGTCCGCTTGCATCACAAGCCGGGTCAAGCGGCTCCCGCGCACATCAAGCGAAGCGCCGCCGGGATGCTCCAACTGCAGTTCGGTAATGAACGGATTGCCTGCGATATAAGACAGCAGCGCCTCATCGGCACGGCTGGCGACAATGCGCGTCAGACATGGCAGCTTGTCCAGCTCGGAGAAGTCGGAGAGGCTCCGCAGCAGCTTGTCATCGGCGACATTCATTGAACGGCGAACTTGCTGGCTGCCTACTTCAATCATTGTGTCGTCGCGCGCCGCTTCCTTGAAGCGCTTTCGCCGTTCCTCGGGGATTTCCATCCATTTTAGCTGCCGGTATACACTGGCGCCGACATTCCAGCCCCCGGCATAGCTATTGATCTTCTCCGTGACCTTCGGGGGCACATTGCCTGCCAAGATATAATGCTTGGGGACCGTGGCATCAAGGTAGCTGTGATCGATCCGGTGATTCCAGAAAAAATAATCGCAATACAGCGGCTTCATACTCGCAAGCTCTTCTTCATTGGGCAGATCGTCGCCGGTCCAGTCCAATTCCAGTACGGCGGCCAGACTCCTTCCTTTTCCCGAGTCCGGCTCCTTCAGCATGGTCACCTGGCAAGCGGCGTATTTCTGCAGCGGCTCCACCCATACGCAATAAATATCTCCCGTCTTCGGCTTCATATCCGGTCATCGCCCTCCCGTGAACAATCCGTGCCCCGGATTGTCAAGTTATTCCTCATTATAATATGCGGAGCATCGATCCGCATGGGCCGGGAGATACCGATTTATCACGGCAAAAAATGATTTTTATCATATCTTCAGGACAATTTCTGATGACATCTTGCAAGCTATCGCATATATTAGGTAATACCTAATAAATTTAGCCACCAGCTAAATTTCCGGAAATAGGAGGATCATTCATATGCTCGTATGGATGCTGCGCAAGGTGATGGCGGAGAGGGGAGTATGGTCGGGAGCGGAATTGTCCCGCTTGCTGCGCGAGAGAGCGAATTATATTTTGTCCGCGCCATCCATAAGCGCCTTGATGAACGGGCAACCGCGGCAAATGAAGGCCGAGACGCTGGACGCCTTGTGCACGGCGCTGGATTGCACGCCCAATGATTTGTGGGTGCATACGTCACCTATGAAGAAGAAAGGAGTGAAATGATGGCAGAACGTGCGATATTGCCTTTCGGGGACCCTATATTGCGCAAGGTTGCCAAGCCGGTAGATGAAGTGACGCCGCGAATCCTCAAGCTGCTGGATGATATGGTGGAGACGCTCTATGCCAGTGACGGACGCGCCGGCCTCGCCGCGCCGCAGGTCGGGGTGCTGCGGAGAGTGATCGTGATGGATTGCGGCGAAGGATTGATCGAGCTGATCAATCCCGAGATTGTGGAATTAAGCGGGGAGCAGGATGGAGTGGAAGCCTGTTTGTCATTTCCCGGCTATTACGGACATGTGAAGAGGGCGAATGCGGTCGCCGTGACGAGCCTGGACCGGGAAGGGAAGCCCTTCACGTTGAAGGGGGAAGGATATCTTGCGCGCTGCATTCAGCATGAGATCGATCATTTGAATGGCGTGCTGTTCGTGGATCATGTGAAGGACAGATGGCTCTATCACGAGAAGACGAAGCAAAAAATAGCGCTGCTGGACGTGATTCGGTTAACCAATCAAGGGGTGTAGAATACCAATTACTAGATTTTATTTACATATAATTCTCGTGAATGTATAATAAGTAAAACATATTCACACGATATTCCCTAGGATTCTACCACCCGAACAGCTCGATTTTGACGGGCCCATCATTTTACGTTTCCAGTAGCTGCAGCGGTTGATGACTTATGACGAACACAAGGAAGGTGGATAGAATTTTGGAGTTTATCTACGATATTATTTCTTTTAACAATACGTTTTGGTCTTATGTACTGATTGTAATTTTGATCTCGGCGGGCTTGTATTTCACGTTCAGAACGAAGTTCGTCCAATTTAGAATGGCGGGCGAGATGGTTCGCTTATTGGGAGAAGGCGCAACCAGCTCAAAAGAAGGCAAAGGCGGGGTCTCCTCGTTTGGCGCTTTTTGCATCAGCACGGCTTCCCGGGTTGGCACGGGGAACCTGGCGGGGGTAGCGCTCGCGATTGCCACGGGCGGACCGGGAGCCGTCTTCTGGATGTGGCTGATCGCCTTGATCGGATCGGCCACCGCTTTCATTGAATCGACACTGGCGCAGATTTATAAGGTGAAGGACAAGAGCGGCTTCCGCGGGGGACCGGCTTACTATATGGAGAAAGGGCTGAACAAACGCTGGATGGGCGTGCTGTTCGCCGTTCTCATCACGATATGCTACGGGCTTGTGTTCAACTCCGTGCAAGCGAATACGCTCTCCTTGGCCTTGGAGAGCGCCTACGGCATGGATCGCTTCTGGGTGGGCGTCGTTGTCGCTGCCCTCACCGCATTTGTCATTTTTGGCGGCGTGCAGCGCATCGTGAAGGCTTCCGAATACTTGGTTCCCGTAATGGCGGGCGGTTATGTGCTGCTGGCCCTCTACATTGTGGTCACCAATCTGTCGGAGCTTCCTGCCGTGATTGGACTCATTATCCGGAATGCATTTGGCTTCGAGCAGGTGGCCGGCGGCGGATTGGGCGCCGCGATCATGATGGGAATTAAGCGGGGCCTGTTCTCCAATGAAGCGGGGATGGGAAGCGCCCCGAATGCCGCGGCCGCGGCCGACGTCACCCATCCGGCGAAGCAGGGCCTGGTGCAGGCTTTGGGCGTCTTTGTGGACACGCTGCTGGTGTGCAGCGCGACCGCTTTTATCGTGCTGTTCTCCAGCGCATACGGCACCGAAGATCTGACGGGAATCGAACTGGTTCAGGCCGCGTTGGCCAATCATATCGGCGGTTGGGCCGTCAGCTTCATCGCGATTGCCGTGTTCCTTCTCGCTTTCAGCTCGGTCGTGGGGAACTACTATTACGGGGAGACGAATATCGAGTTTATTAAAAGCAGTAAAACATGGCTGTTCCTTTATCGTCTTGCCGTGGTGGGCATGGTGCTGTTCGGGTCCGTCGCCAAGGTCGCGATTGTGTGGGATTTGGCCGACCTCTTTATGGCGTTCATGGCGATTACGAACCTGATTGCCATTGTGCTGCTGGGCCGAATCGCGTTCGACGCGCTGAAGGACTACCAGGAGCAGAAGCGCCAGGGCCGCAACCCGGTCTTCCATATCTCGCATTTCCAATCGCTTCGCAACGTCGAATGCTGGGGAGAACCAACCGAGCCTGATCTCAAATAAGGTTCATATGTCAACTTGAAGAGGCGGAGCCGTGGATGCGGCTCCGTTTTTTTGCTGCCCTCGTTTTCCGGCGCCTTTTGGCGGCTTCCATCGTATGGATTGGATTCCAATGAGTTGAAGGGTGTTGTATAGTAAAAAATGGGTTATAAGCGGAAGGAGGCATCTCATTGCTTGCAAAATGGCTGAAGGAATCGGCGTCGACGGTCGTATTTTCGGGAGCGGGCATGTCGACCGAGAGCGGACTGCAGGATTTCCGGTCTGCGGACAGAGGGATGTGGAACGATCGGGACCCGGCGGCATTGGCCAGCCTGGACGCGATGGAGGAGAACCATGACGAATTCGTCCGTTTCTACCGGTGGCGCATCGGGGAGATGCGGAAGCACGGGCCGAATCCCGGGCATCGCATATTGGTCGATTGGGAGCGAAGAGGCATCATCCGAGGCGTCATCACGCAGAACGTGGAATATTATCACGAGCAGGCCGGGACATCGGCCATCGCGAAGCTGCACGGCGACCTGGGCACCCTCCGGTGCATGACGTGCCATGCGCAGTATCCCTGCACCGATTATGTGGAGCCGAAGCGGTTGACCCGCTGCGCCAGGAACGGCTGCGGCGGGCGGGTGCGCCCGAATGTGGTGCTGTTCGGGGAATGGCTGCCTGAGCGGGAGCTTGCCCGGGCCGATGCGATGCTGGACGGCGTGCAGCTGCTTCTCGTCCTCGGCTCCTCGCTGCAGGTCAGTCCGGCCAATCAATTCCCGCGGTTGGCCAAGGAGCGCGGCGCCCGGCTCGTCATTGTGAACCGGGAGCCAACCCCTGCGGATGGGGCAGCCGATCTGATCATCCGCCATTCGATTGGCGAGGTGCTGCGATGCACGGACATGGAGCTGGCCCGGCTGTCGGACGGGTAGCGCCACTGCACAGAGAATCCCTTGAGCATCCGAACTCAAGGGATTTTTGGGCTGAGCCTTTATTTCTTCAGCAGCAAATAGATGAAATACGGCGCGCCGATGAAGGCGACCATGATACCTGCGGCGATGCCGTCGGGATCCGCCAGCTGGCGGCCGATCGTATCGGCAACCAGCAGCAGCCAGCCGCCCATCAGAATGGCGACAGGGAGGAAGAGCTGATGCCGCGGGCCGACCATCGCTTTGGCGATATGCGGCGCCATCAGGCCGATGAAGGCGATGCCCCCGGTGACGGAGACGGCAGAAGCGGCCAGCGCGACCGCGGCGAACAGGAGGACGAGCCGCTCCTTATTCAGCGGCATCCCGAGGCCGATGGCGACAGGCTCGCCAAGCGCCAGCACATTCAGGCGGTTGGCCTTGTACAGCGTGAACGGAATCAGGACGATCAGCCAGGGGAGAAGCGCCCCGATGAACGGCCAGTCCGTTCCCCATATGTTCCCCGCGAGCCACTTGGCGATAAAGTCGACCTTGGCGCGCTCCGCCGAGGAGATCAGGACGATCATGACCCCGGACAGCGCCATGGAGAAGCCGACGCCGGTCAGGACGAGCCGGATCGGCTGGAGGCCTTGCCGTCTGCGGTAAGAGAACAGATAGATGCAGCAGGCGGTAAGCAGCGCGCCCGCGAAGGCGACCAGCGGGAGCATGTAAATAAACGATCCGGCATTCACCGGAACGAATAAAAAGAACACGGCCACACCGACGCCGGCCCCCGAGTTGATGCCGACGATGCCGGGATCGGCCAGATCATTGCGCGTGATGCCTTGCAGAATCGCGCCGGACAGCGCCAGACCCGTCCCGGCCAGCAGCGTGATGAGAATGCGCGGCAGACGAACGGAAAATAAGACAAACTCCTCCTTGAAGCTGCCTTGCCCGAGCATCGTCGGGATCAATCTGTCGTAAGACAGCGAGGCGAAGCCCATCCCCATGCCGATCACGATCGTGATGACGATAAGTGCCAGCAGTCCCGATACGATGAGGCGCTGTCTAATGCGCAGAGCGGGTTCGATCATGAGAATGCCTTCCCTCCCTTATGCACGATGAACAGGAAGAAGGGCAGGCCGATGATCGCGATAATCGCCGCGACCGGCGTCTCATACGGCGCATGGATGGTTCGCCCCAAGGTGTCGGCAAGCAGCATGAAGGATGCGCCCAGAATGGCCGACATCGGCAGCACATAGCGGTAATCGGTCCCGACGACGGCCCGGACGATATGAGGGATCATCAGGCCGATAAAGGTCAGATTGCCGACCAGAGCGACGGAGGCCCCGGCGAGCAATACGATGACGGCGAACAGGAGCGCCTTGATGCGGTTCGTCTTCTGCCCCAGTCCGACCGCCACCTCCTCATTCAAGCTGAGAATGGTAAGCTGTCTCGCCAGCAGCAGGGCGATGACAATGCCGAGGGCAATGAACGGCCCCACCGCTTGCAGCTGTACCCAGGACATGCCGATCAAGCCGCCGGCGGTCCACATCGACACATCCTTCGATATTTTAAAATAAAGGGCCACGCCTTCGGCAATCGCGTACAGCAGCGCGGAGACGGCCGCGCCGGCCAGCACCATCCGCAGCGGGGAGAAGCCGCCTCTGCGCAAGGCCGCGATCCCGAATACCAATCCGGCTCCTGCCGCCGCTCCGAGGAAGCAAGCCGCCGCCATCGCCAAGTATCCGGCTCCCGGGAGGAGCGCGATGGCGATGGCCAGGGCGGCATTGGCTCCGGCCGTAAGCCCGAGCAGGCCGGGATCGGCCAGCGGATTCCTCGTCATGCCCTGCATAATGGCGCCGGCGACGGCCAAGGCCGCGCCGACGGCGACCGCCGCGATCTCCCGCGGCAGCCGGATCTCCTGGATCAGCGCAATATGATCATCCGTGGCGCGGGACGTCAAGGCCAGCCAGACATCCTGAAGCGTCGTGTCGGCTGCGCCGAACCGCATCGCGACGAGGAACATTGCCGCGAAGAACAGCAATCCGGCCAGCCATTTGCAGGTAAAGGGGAGGGAGCGTTTCGTTTCCTTCATCATCGTTCTCTCATCTTTTCTGTAATAGATTCATGTAAAAGATGCACGGAGCAGAGCCTTTTTCTCCGCATTATTGTCCAAGGAAGCTCTTGCGGAAGAAGTCCAATTGGAAATCAAGCGTCAACGGGTCGTTGAAGTAGAATTCCTTCGCATTGACCTCGAACAGCCGATTGTTCTTCACCGCAGGAATATTTTTATACGTATCCGTGTTCTGGAATGAATTGTCGGCATCGCTGTTCTTGCTCAGAATGACATAATCGCCCGCAAATTCGGGCAGCACTTCCAGCGACACGGCATAATAACCGTCCTTGAGCGCCATTTCCTTGACCTTGTCCGGCATATTCAGATGCATCGCCTGATACAGGATCTCGGTGCCGCGCCCCCAGTTATCGCCGAAGACGTAGAGCTGCTTGTCGAACTTCTCCAGCACGGAGACGGTGGCATCCTTCCCGATCTTCGCCTGAATCTCTTCGCCCGCCTGCTGCGCCCGCTTCTTGAAATCGTCCACCCAGTTTCGGGCTTCCTTTTCCTTGTTCAGCAGCTTGCCGATCTCGATATGCTGAGTCAAATAATCCACTTTGCCATACGTGAAGGTGACCGTAGGAGCAATTTGCTTCAGCTTATCGATATTTTTGATCGTGGACAAGCCGATGATGAGATCGGGCTGCAGCTCAATGATTTTCTCCAAATTTTCATCGGATACTTCCTGGACATCCTTCAATTTTTCTTGGAAGCGAGGATTCATTTTCGACCAGGAGTCCACGCCGACGAGATTGACGTCCAGGGCCATCACATTGCCCGCGAAGCTGGACAAGACGACCACGCGCTCCGGATGAGCCGGCACCTCGACGGGTCCGTTCTCCGACTGATACGTGATCGTGCTTGCGCCGCCTGGCTCCGGTTGAGCGTCCTTAGGGGCGGGGCTGCCGCTATTATTTGAGCCGTTGCCGCAGGCGGTAGCCAACAGCAGGCAGAGCAGTATAAACGGAATCATTGCTTTTTTCATCATAACGTTCTCCTTCTTTTACACGGTGGCCAGATTATAGGTGACGCACATCGGCTTGTCTGTTCGCGGATCGCGGCCGATCTCGGCATCGATATGGAACACTTGCTTCAGCACGTCGTGGTGCATGACCTCTTCGCAGTCTCCGGCCTTGACGATGCGGCCGTTCTTCATCGCTATCATATAATCGGCGAAGCGGGCCGCCTGATTCAAGTCATGCAGCACCATGACGATGGTGCGCTCTTGCTCGCGGTTCAATTTTTGGAGCAGCTCCAGCACCTCGAGCTGGTGCGCCATATCGAGATAGGTGGTCGGCTCATCGAGGAAAATGATATCCGTCTCTTGCGCCAGGGCCATCGCAATCCAGACGCGTTGGCGCTGGCCGCCGGAGAGCGCGTCGACCGTGCGGTGCTTGAATTCCTTCGTGCCGGTGACCTCCAGCGCCCAGTCGATGACGTCGAGGTCTTTTTTAGTGAGGCGCCCGAACCCTTTCTGATACGGGAAGCGGCCATAGGAGACCAGTTCTCCGACCGTCAGTCCGCTGGCGCTCTCCGGGGACTGGGGAAGTATCGCCATCTTCTTCGCCAGCAGCTTCGTATTCTCGCTTGCGATATTTTTGCCGTCCAGAATGACGGAGCCCGATTGATGGGAAATGATGCGGGTGATCGCTTTCAGCAAGGTCGATTTCCCGCAGCCGTTCGAGCCGATAATCGTGGTGATTTTTTTGTCGGGAATCGTGACGCTCAGATCCTTCACGATTAGACGTTCACCATACCCAATATTTAAGGCTTCGGTATATAGGCGAGCCATGATGCAACCTCCATAGAGTAAAATAGAATGATTATTGATAATGATTATCAGTATCGAATATGATCTTACTATAGATTGCCTCCTTTTCAACTGTCAATAGTTTTTCGCTTGTATTGGGTAGGCAAGATATGTATACTAATTGATAATGATAATCAATTACAATTAGAATTAGAATACGATGCGGGAGTGAGCGGATTGACGCAGCACGAATGCTTTGACGTGACGATAATTGGCGGTGGGCCGGCAGGACTGTTCTCGGCTTTCTATAGCGGTTTGCGGGAGATGAAGACGAAGCTGATCGAGTACCAGCCCCGTCTGGGCGGCAAGGTCCATGTCTACCCGGAGAAAATGATCTGGGATGTCGGCGGGGTCACGCCGGTTCCCGGGGCGCAATTAATTGAGCAGATGGTGAAGCAGGGCTTAACCTTCGATCCGGAAGTGGTGCTGAACGAGAAAATCGTATCCATTTCCAAAAATGAAGACGGTCTCTTCGTGCTTGATGCGGCTTCAGGGAAGAAGCATTATTCCAAGACGGTCATCGCCGCGATCGGCGGCGGGATCCTCACTCCGCAGAAGCTGGAGATCGAAGGCGCCGAACGGTTCGAGGTATCGAATTTGAACTATACGGTCAAGTCGCTGCGGCATTTCAAGGATAAAACGGTCATCATCTCGGGCGGCGGGAACGCGGCGATCGATTGGGCCAATGAATTGGAGCCTATCGCGAAGAAAGTGTACCTGACCTACCGCAAGGAAGAGCTGTCTGGCCATGAAGCTCAGGTGACCCAACTGAAGAACAGCACCGTGGAATGCTACTTCAACACGACGATTACGAAGCTGATTGCGAGCGCCAATCATGAAGTGATCGAGCGCGTGGAGCTGACCAACCATGCGACCGGAGAGACGACGAGCCTGGCCATCGATGAAGTCATCATCAACCATGGCTATGAGCGGGACAGCTCCCTGCTCGGCAATAGCGAACTGAAGATTGAGATGGTGGACAATTTCTATGTCAAAGGCAATGCGAACAGCGAGTCCTCCATTCCCGGCCTGTATGCGGCAGGCGATATTTTGCACCATGAAGGGAAGCTGCATCTGATTGCGGGCGCCTTCCAGGATGCGGCCAACGCGGTGAACAAGGCGAAGCAGTTCATTCAGCCGGATGCGAACAGCTACGGGATGGTCTCTTCGCACAACGACTTGTTCAAGCAGCGGAACCGCGAACTGGTCAAGCAGATGATCAATAACTAGACCCATTTGGGAATGTGAAAAAAGGGGATGTCTCAAAAGTAGTTTCACTACAGTGAGACAGCCCCCCTGATTCTCAAAGCTTGACTCGCCGAAAAACTGCAAAAACACACTTTTCCTTTATTTGCGCCCAATCCAGGGCGACAGCCATGGCTGCAATCCCCAGCGCAGCGCTTGCAGGATGCCGGCCAGCGAGGCGGCCCCGATCGTGAACGTCCACAGACTCACATACGTCGCTTCATGCACTTGAATGAACCGGCTTAACGTTGAATTGTACATGCCCTGGAACACCATCGCGGAGAGCAGGCCGGCGATCAGCGTCCAGACGACAAGCGGCTCCTGCCAAGGCTTGACGGCCGGTGTCCCGTCGGCCGAGGAAGCGCTGTCATTCAGCGCCGTTTTGCTTGGCGCAACATGCTTCAGCACGAACGGCACGGCCAGCAAGGCGGCCAGCCCGAAGGCAAGCGCGACATTCCGGATGCCGAACCATTCGACGGCGAACGAGCCGGCCAGCATGCCGACCAGACTGCCGAGGCCGATCAATCCATTGAATGTGCCCATGAAATGTCCCCGGTTCGTTTTGTCCGACAGCTCGATAATCGTGAAATAGCCCCCCAGCCGCAGAAAGCTCCAAGCCAGCCCCCACACCGAGCGCATCAAAAATAAGAGCCAGAAGCTCCCCGCCAGCCCGTACGATGCGGTCGTCGCGGAGGCAAGCAATACGGCAAGCAGGATGCCCGCCCGCTTGGACATTTTGCGGTAGAGCCAGCCAATCACCGGATTGAGCGGAAGCCGCACCAGCCGATTGACCGACAGCAGGATGCCGACCTCCCACAAGGAGGACAGCCCGAACTCCTGCCACCGAATCGGCAGCACGACATAGAGCATCGAATCCCCGAGCAGGCATACCGCCGTAATCAGCGATATAATGATGACCGGCTGCTTGTTATGGTCCGTCGCCACGAGTGCAGGCACCTCCTTCGGCGGGAAATGAGACAGAATGGACGCTCAAGCCGGCGTCAATGCCGGACTTGTCACCCATCCTGCAGCGAATGGTTCAGCTTTACGAGCAATTGGTGCAGCGTATGACACTCCTCCGGAGACCATTCCTGCAAAAAACGGGTGAGCCGTTCCACCCGGATACGCTTCGTCCGTTCAAATTCCTGCATGCCCGATTCCGTAATCTCGAAAAAACTGGAGCGGCCATCCGCCGGATCAGGCAGGCGCCGGATATATCCCTTGGCTTCCAATCCCGCGGTCTGGCGGCTAATCGTGGAGATATCGAGCCGGAAATGATCGGCCAGCGCCTTGACGCCGAGCGGGCCGCGGGTAGACAGCTCATGCAGGAGCAGATAGGCGGATCGTTCCAATATTTTCAGTTTTTTATCAATACCAGAGGAAGTGGCGTGGCGAACGAGTGTGGAGAGCTGAAAGTAGATCTCGGCCAACTGCTTCTCTTCCATCGGTTTCTCACCCTTTCGCATGCAAGCTTCTACCTGCTACTTTACTTGATTCATACAACCAATTTCAACTTCATCCATCACGGTTTTCGGAAGGGGATATTGACAGGATGCGAAGAAGTTGTATAATACAAGTAGATTATAGTTGTATTATACAACTAGATTGCGTCACAAACGCTCGGCAGAGGACGGATTTTTTTGTGCCTGCCGCTCAGGCAGGGAACGCATGACGGACCGTCTGGTCCGTTCAATATTGGGATGGAGGTTGGAGAGCTGATGTCTTCGGTGACTCAATATGAGGAGTTGAAGAAGCGATCCGGTACGTTCAGCCAGCCGCTGTCCGTATGGGTCGTCGCTTTTGCCTGTGTGATTTCATTTATGGGGATCGGGCTCGTCGATCCGATTCTGCCCGCCATTGCGGCCAAAATGGAGGCGACGCCAAGCCAGGTGTCGCTCCTGTTCACCAGCTATAATCTGGTGACCGGGATTGCGATGCTGATTACCGGGTACGTGTCCAGCCGCTTGGGAACGAAGTGGACCCTGATTACCGGTGTTTTTCTTATCATTATTTTCTCCGCGTGCGCGGGCCTGTCCCATACGATTAACGCGATCGTGTGGCTGCGCGGAGGGTGGGGCCTGGGGAACTCGCTCTTCCTCGCCACGGCCTTGTCCGCCATCGTCGGCTTATCGACGTCCGGGACGGCCCGGGCGATTATATTTTACGAAGCCGCGCTTGGCCTCGGGATTGCCGTCGGGCCCCTGCTGGGCGGCGAGCTTGGCTCGATATCGTGGCGCGGGCCCTTTTTCGGCGTCAGCGTGCTGATGGGCGTCGCTTTTTTATTCCTGCTCTTTATTATGCCCAATGTGGCCAGACCGAAGGTGCCGAGCAAGCTGTCGGCTCCGTTCAAGGCCTTGGGCTATCCCGGATTGCTGACGCTGGGCGTCGTGGCCTTCCTGTACAATTTCGGATTTTTTACGTTGATGGCCTATTCGCCGTACGTGATGGAGCTGAATGAGCGCGGCCTCGGCTACGTCTTTTTCGGATGGGGCTTGCTGCTGGCGTTCACTTCGGTGTTTGTTGCGCCTCGGTTGCATGGGCGGTTCGGTTCGGTCGCCTCGGTTATGACCGTGCTGACGCTGTTCGCCGTCATCCTGTTCATTATGGGGATCGGGGCGAAGACGCCGTCCGTCGTCATTGCCTGCGTCGTCGTGTCCGGTATTTTCCTCGGCATTAACAACACGCTCATTACGACGGCCGTGATGGAGTCGGCGCCGGTCGAACGGTCGGTCGCTTCCGCTGCTTACAGCTTCGTCCGCTTTATGGGGGGCGCCATCTCCCCTTGGCTCGCCGGGAAGCTGGCCGAATGGTTCAACCCGACGGTGCCGTTCGTGTTCGGCGCCTTCATGGTCCTGCTCGGCGTGCTGTTCCTGGCCGCCAGACGGAAGCATCTGGCCGGCATCGATTCCGCCATCTCGCATTGATATCTGTGTAGGCAAAAATAAGGGCGCACCGCCAGCGGTGCGCCCTGTCTGTCATCGGCCCGGTTCACTCTCCGCAAGCCGGGTCTCCTGATTTCTATTAAGCGGTAATATAGAACGTGAACTCTTGACCGTTCCGCACAGGCTCCTGGGCCATCGCGTAGCCGTGCTTGACGACTTCCTCCGGCACGTTGCGGAAGGCGGCCGGACAGTCGGCGATCACTTGCAGCAGTTGGCCTTTCTTCATCCCTTGCAGCGTCTCCAGCGTGTAAATCACCGGATACGGGCATGGTTCTCCTCGCAGATCCAACGTGAAATCGACAGTCATAAGTCAAGCTCCTTTCTTGTAATTGAATCCGACGCCGAAGCGGTAGTTTTTCTGCCAGTACACGGCGATAATGAAGCCGATCCCCAGCAGAAGCAGCGTCGCGATAAGCGCGCCGGCAGGTCCCATGACGTCAATCAGATTGATCGGCGCACCGCTCTTCACGAGCAGGTTGTATACGCCCAGATGATCCCAAGCATAGGCCAGTCCGGTCGCCCCGGCAATGTTGCCGATGAATACCGGCAGGAAGACGACCTGTCCTTCCATGAGACGGTACATCATGCCGGTCTCGCAGCCGCCGGCCATGACGATGCCGAGGCCGAACAGGACGCCGCCGACGAAGGTGCTCGGCGCGGCAATCTTCGTGATCGGCTCCATGCCGTACACGAGAATGATGATGAGCGTCGCCACGGAGCTGACGGCCATCCCGGCCGTGATCGCCTTCGTCATCGTCGCGCGGCCGCTAATCCACAGATCGCGGAAGGCCGATGTGAAGCAGATCTGTCCTCTCTCGATCAGAATGCCGAAGGCAGCGCCGAATATGGCGGCCACGCCCAGCATCGTGCGGCCGGAGAGGAAGAAGTAGACGATCAGTCCCGCATACAGCAGCGCAATCAGGCCGCCAACATACGGCTGAATCTTGCGGGCCTTCGCAGGACGCGCCGCCGTGCCGCCGCGCTGCAGCGCAGGCTTGCCCTTCCACCAGGCGGTGTTGACGACCTTCGTGCCAACATACGTTCCCGCCGCCGTCGCCACGATGAAGATCCAGGAATGGAGCGAGAACTGGGGAACGCCGGTGAAGAAGGCCGCCAGGTTGCAGCCGAGCGCCAAGCGCGCGCCCGCCCCTGCGATAATGCCGCCGATCAGCCCTTGGACGAAGCGGCGCTTCTGCCGCGGAGCGCGGATTTTGAAATTGTTGCTGAACAAAATCATCATCAGCGCGCCGATGAACATGCCCCATACAATCCAGCCGTCCGTCCGGCTCCATGTCGTACCGTCCATATGAATCAGATTAAAGTAAGCCCAATCGGAAATATCGACGCCGAGCAGCTGCAGGATATGGCCGCCCAGCCGGGTGAATTCGCCGGTGACCGCCCACACCGTTCCGGTAATCCCGAAGTACGCGGCGCTGAGGACGCCGGCAATGCCCATGGCGGCATAAGGGCTCCAATACTGGTTGAACACTTTGTCTAGCATGGATTTCATCTGTACTACCCCTTCAATCTTATAAAATCTTCTATCTATGGTCTATGAAATAGATTAATCACGATGCCACTCTTTATTGTACTACCATTGTCAATCCATGAGGTGGCTTCACCCGAAGTGAAATCATGTCACCGATCCCAATGATTCGATAGACATGGTAAAATAATTCGTAATCTCCCAGGAAAGGATGGAAACGGATGAACCAAACCGCTGCACATGCTCTCCCGGATCGCGTGCTGGCCTGGGCAGCGCAAGCCATCCATCCCCAGGCGGCCGTGAAGTCGATCCGGCGCCTGCAGGGCGGCATCCTCGTCGCTGCTTCATCTAGTCACGCTTCGTTGCCCCGTTCACGACGGAGAAATAGTGGAGGGGCTGTCCGATCGTCTGATGCGGGAGCGTCTCGATCAATATGCGGTTCAGCCTGCTGGAGCGGTGTATTTCCGGGAGCGCGTCCCCTTCGGCAATGGGAAAGGGCGGTGCGGCACGGCACGGCAGAGGGTAGAGATTGACCCGTTCAGGCCGCCGCCAAGACAGGCAGCAGCAAGGTGGCAGTAACTCGATCAGGATGATCGGATATCGGAAAAGGAGGGCTTGGGATGACATCCCCGCATAATATATGGGAAGGCCGATTCGTGCGGCTGCGCGCCATTGTTCCCGGCGATTGGGCATGCTTCCATCGCAACGATCAGGACTCCGAAGCGGCCCGGCTGTGCGACGCGATCTATATGCCGCGTTCCGAGGAAGGAACCCGGGCATGGGCGGAAAGGGAGGCGGCCAAACATCCCGACGGCGACAACATGAGGCTGGCGATTGAGACGCTGGACGGGCAGTTGGCCGGCACCATCATCTCCCAGAGCTGCGATCGCCGGAACGGAACGTTCAAGTATGGAGTCGCCATCTTCCGGGAGCATTGGCGCCGAGGCTACGCTTCGGATGCGGTGCGGATTCTGCTGCGCTACTTTTTCGAGGAGCTGCGCTATGAAAAAGCGACAGCGCAGGTGTATTCGTTCAATGAAGCCTCGGCCCGGCTTCATGAACGGTTGGGATTCAAGCTGGAGGGGCGGGTCCGGCATATGATTTTCGCTCAGGGCCGGCACCATGATGAACTGATCTACGGCCTGCTGAAGAGCGAGTATGAGCGGATGAAGGACTCGCTTCCCGCAGCGAAGCCGTAAGCGGATCGTGGCCCCGGAAGGAATCGATCCGGGGCTTGCTGTTCCGGCAGCGGCATTCCCGCCGCAGTGGGCGGCCAGCGCTTCCATCGCTTGATCGGGATTATACCCGTATTCCTTCCGCAGAATCAGGGCGCAAGCGGCCTCGATCTGATCGTCTCCATGTTGGCCTTCGGGGAAGCCGAACATGGAGCCCCAATTCTCGGAAGCTTCTCCCGCCGAGGACATCTCCAGGACGAAATCAAGATACCGTTCATATGAATAGTCATCGAAGGGCACCATATCCTCGTCGACATACGCATAGTTGGGGAACTCCAGCGTAGGGCGGACAAGCGCATCGAAGAAGTGGAATTCCTCGCCGAGCGCGGCACGTCTGCCGGGCGCCCGCCGTTCCATGCCATCGGCGGATGCCGCATAGATGACCCGATGCTCGATATTGTACGCGGTCTCATCTGTGCCGACGAAGAAATAGAGCATGCCTCGCGCAGGCAGCCGCTTCATCAAATCGCAGGCGGCGAGCTGCTCCAGATTGAGCTGGGCCAAGAAGGTCATGGGCTCCCCGTCCGCTGTCAGAGGCCATTCCGCGCGCTGCGGGAGATCGGGACTGCCGCCGACTCGGGTACGGCTCCGGGATGCTCCGTCATCCGGCGCGCCAATGTCCAGGCGGATTCCCTGTCTGCAGACCGCCATCATCTGCCGGGCCGCTGGCTGCAGTCCGTATTCCTTGATTTGCTCCTCCGCCAATCGGCGAAGCTCTGTCATCGATTGGGTCATTTTGCCGCCGCCTCTCCTCATGTTACTACTACTATTTCACCGGGCGGAGCGGGAAGTCAAGTCTTGAACTCGGCCAGCAAGCGGAATCTGTTTCTTTGTAACCTTTGCCAAGGAAAGATATGTTGTTATAAAACTATCACCAATTTTAACAGGAGGAGTAACGTACACGAGAATGAAACCATCACAGAACCGTTCCATCATCATCCGGTGCATGGCGTTGTTGTTCGCTGCCGTCCTCGTCGCCGCGTCCGTCCTTCCTGCGGGAGTCGCGGCCGCCCAAGCGAAGTCTTCCTGCGGAACCGGCTGCGACCGTTACGACGTGGTCGTCATCGGCAGCGAGATCCAGGGGGTGCTCCTGGCCAAGGCCGCCCGCGATCTTGGGCTCAAGGTCATGATCCTCGATCCGCGAAGCAAGCCGGGAGGCGAGCTGATTCAAGGTCAGATGCTCGTGCTCGACCAGCCGAATGACGATCAGAAGCGGAGCCTCGTGCAGGGCGAGATTCGGAGGTTATTCAATGGCTATAACGCCGGCACCATTCGCAAGGAAGAAGAATTCAACCGCTATTTCCAATCGGTCATCAAAAATATTCCGATTCAAAACAGCATCCGCATCGAAAAGGTAGAGGTCGTTCCCCGGGGGAAAGAGAAGGCGATTCAGTCGTTGACGTACCGGGCCAAGGACGGCAAGCAGTATAAGGCGGAAGCGGAATACTTCGTGGAAAATACCGATTTTAACGCCTTGACGAGCAAGCTGGAAGTCAAGCGGATTCCCGGGATGGAGAGCATCTATAACGGGAAAAAACCGGATCATATGGCTGCTACCCTCATGCTGAGGTTCAAAAATGTGGATTGGAATGAACTGCACGAGCAGGTGCTGCTCGACTATCCGCTGACCAATGTGCAAAAGAAGTATGGTCCGAATACATATGTCGATCGGAACACGGCGACAGGCTTCAGCAATCTGACTTTCCAATACAAGCCGAAGGATGATCAGCTCGTTTTTCGCGGCATCAATTCCACCTACCAGCGGAATGGTCAAGTGATAATGAACGCGCTGCTTATCTTCAACGTCGATCCGGCGAATCCGGAATCGGTCCGATCCGCCGTCGAGAAGGGGAAGGCCGAGGCGCCTGATATTCTGAAATTTTTGCAAAAGCATATTCCCGGATATAAAAACGCCGAATTGGACGGGTTTCCCGATTATTTATATATTCGGGATTACAACCGATTCGAGACCGACTATATTTTGGACTATCCGGACGTGATGTCAGGCAAAATGTTTTGGGATAATGTCAGCATTGGCGGCTACCCGGTCGATCTGCAGGCGGTACGGGCGATTCCAAAAGGAATCGGCTTTGGCAAGCCGAACCGGTACGGTATGCCGCTGCGCTCCTTCGAATTGAAGAACTATGAGAATGTGCTTGTCGTCGGCAAAAATGTTGGGGCGACCATCAAAGCGTACGGCACGGCCCGGATCATGCCGAACACCGCGCTGGCCGCCGAGACGATCGGGATTATTTTGGGGAAAGAGCTGAAGCATAAGCGCCTGAAGCAATTGACGCAAGCCGATTTTCAACGGATACATAAGTACCTGGAACGGAATTACGGCATTGTATTGAACCGTTAACCGGTAAGAAGGGGGGCCCGAGGGACCGACCGGACAGACAGAGAGACCCGCAGCGGAACGCGGGTCTCTCTTCTTCTAGAATGGAATCGGCGCCGAGGCGATCATGTAATCATGCTTGGCCGCCCAGGCGTTCAGCCCTTGCCAATAGGCTTCGCAGGCGGTGACGATCCGCTCCGGGTCGGCCAGCTCCCCGGACATGACCAGCCCGGCCACCTGATCATACCCTTGCGGGCGATCCGGCAGCGCCAAGGCCTCCGGCAGCACGCGGGCTCCGGTGGTGAACAGGGTCCGATGATGCAGGCCCAGTATCATCGCGCCGTAGTGGGCGAACTGCATGGCCAGGTAAGGCAGGCAGGAGGCGGGGCCGTGCAGGCTCGCGTTGCGGAGCTTGCCCGCGAACTCGTACATTTCGCCGACCAGCACCTCGCAGATCGCCCGGCGGAATTCCGACGCAGGCGGGGATTCAGCCGCCGCCTTCAGCTTCGGAAAGAACTCTTCCGGATCATGCAGGGCCAATGCCGTAAAGAAGGGACCATGCGTAAGCGGCCATCGTCCTTCGATCTCTGCCGCTTTGCGCAGCAGAACATCCTCGCTCATCACGTCTACCTCGGCCTTCCATGGCCCCGCGGACCATTCATAGCAGTGGTCTGCGGCTCCGCCCGATTTCCGCAGCACGCAGAACATTTCGATGTCGGAATAGGGTCCGTCCATCCCGCGGGCGATCGATCCGTGTACGCCAATCGCTTTAATTTTCCTTCCGTATTTCTCATGCAGCCGGTCCGCAATCTTGCGGCATGTCTCCATTCGCGCTTGCTTCGATATCGGCACAGGTCCAAGCTTGTTCATAGCTCCATCTCCCTTTGTGTTATTGGCGGTCAAGGCGAGTCTGAACAAGTTGGACGGCGGGCCTCGGGATTAACGGGGCACTTTGAGCTTCGGCATGTCGATCATACCTTCCTTTCGTATCCTCTTTACTGAAATTGTACGATGGTCCCGGCGTAACTGCAAGAAGCGGGCGATGCGCTAACGGACGAACTCGCCAAAATCACGGAGATCCGGTACGTGTGAGCGGCATCGTCATATGATGAAGTAACCACCTTCATGGGAGAGGAGGATTCTCCATGGACAAAGATGAAACGGTTAGGATCATTACCGCGATTGTGCTTCTAGTTGTGTTCACTTCATTATTTCTGGGTTTTGGGCTTACTGAAGGAGGTGGAGGCAGGCTGGAAACCATTATAATCTGAATTGGATGGTGACATCCATGGCGAAGAATGGGAACAATAATCGAAATAATAAGAGGAAAAATAACGCCGGTCCCAAGCTGTCCCCGCAACAAATCGCGGTCATCGTTGGTTTGTTGACCAATGCGCTTCAAGTCGAATCCGTCCTGATCGATCGAAATCAGGCTATCGAAATCGTGCTGGTAGGCTCGATCCGCAGGAAGACCAAGGCAGACTATGTTGCTGAACAGATGGGCGGGGTAAGTGTAGCCGAATTAATCCAAGCCATCCTTCGCCAGGGTCAGTAATAAACTCTGCTTTCACAGGTTCGGGCTTGTGGGGCGTGTCCTCTGGAATCTGCCTTCCGGTCGAGCGCATTGTAAGTGGACGTGCCCGCAGATGATCAAGACGTACAGGAGAGCCCCCTCCTGCCAGAGGGGGCCGGGAAGTCAGTCGCGTCCCGATTCGTTCCCATGCAGCCGCAAGCTCAGCCCGGGGTTCGCCTCGGAGACGGAGCGGATATACCGGCTCATGGATTCCGGGGACACCGGGAGGCGGAAAAGATCCCGATCCGGCAGGAAAGTGATGCTGGTACCGGTCTCCCGCGTCGCGCCTACCGTCAATAATCCGGTCTGGGGAATTCCATGCTTGAATTCCTGCCGGAATATGCTGCCGCCGCGGCGAATCTCGACCGTCAGTCTTTGCGAGAGCGAGTTAACGACGGCGGCATTGAGTTTGTGCTCGGCGCCCGGCGCGGTTATGAAGGCGCTGGGGCTGCTGCGGCCGATGTCGGTGAGAATCGCCTGCAGGGGCGTCTTGTCCGCGGGGGCGAAGGCTTGAACGGGGATGCCCCGGCCGTTGTCGGCGATGGTCAAGCTGCCGTCGTCATGCATGAAGAGATGCGCTTCGGTGCAGTGCCCGGCCTGGTGTTCCAGGATCGAATTCTCGATGAGCGCCGCTGCCAAATGAAGCGGGTCGTATCCATTCCGATGGGTTCCCAGGTAGTCGCCCGCATTGTTCCGTGCTTCGGTCAGGGCGATATAGTCGCTCGCATCGAGCAGCTCGGAAGCGGCCGCCCACAGAAGCAGCAGGGGGAGGGCCCGGTGGGGAGGGATGGCGTATGTGCCGCCCCGTTCCTCTTGGACAAGCAGATCGGCTCCCTGCAGCGCCTTCAGATGGTGATATAGCTGTCCGGTTGTGCCCATATGGAGCTGTTCAACGAGCTCGGATCCGGTGAGCGGAGCGGCGAACACGGACTTAAGAATATCGATTCGCTGCTTATGCCCGAGGGCGGCCAGCACCTTGGCGGCCTTCTCCCCGTCGAGATCGAGAAGCTCCCGGACCGTTCTCTCCTGCGGCGCCCATCGGACGCTTCCTTGGTCTCCCCGATAGCGGCCGGAATACAGGATCGCTCCCGATTCCTCTTCCTCGCTCGGGCGCCTTGGCGTGCCTTCTGCGCCGAGATCTCCCTCATCGGCATGGATATCCGCCTCTGATTGCATGCCGGCGAGCTGCTTCACGAGCCGTTGGATTTCATTTAGTCGGGACTGCAAGGCATCAATCTCCGCTCCGTAATCCCGGTTAGCCATGTTATCACTTCCTTTTTATCGTTTTACGTAATTACGTAATTTAATAATATTATGAACCGTCCCTGATGTAAATATCATCCAACATGGTGGAGGAGAAAAAAGCAGAGGGCTTGCCGGAAGGCCAGAGCCGGAATGGGCGCTCGCCAATCCGGCACCGCTGTGGTTACAATGGAGATGACAAGAGTTCGATTTGAGACGAAAGGGAGGAGAGGGGAGCATGAACAAGACGGACCGTCTTTTGGCGATTGTGCTTGAGCTGCAGCGCTGCGGGCTTCGGCGCGCAGAGGATCTGGCGGCTACGTTCGAGACGAGCGTGCGGACCATTTATCGGGACATTCAGGCGCTGAGCGAGGCCGGGGTACCAATTGCCGGCACGCCGGGACAGGGCTATTCGCTGATGGAGGGGTATTTCCTGCCGCCCGTCAGCTTGACGGTGGAGGAAGCCGTCTCCCTCCTCATCGGCACCGATTTCGTCACGCAGGAATTCGCTGCCGGCTATGCCGCAGGCGCCGAGACTTCCCGGCGCAAAATCGAAGCACTCCTGCCGCATCCTGTCCGCGAAGAGGCGGAGCGCGCACGCCAGGCGATCCGGCTGCTCTCCGAGCAGCGGGCTTCGAATCGGGGGCCGGAGAAGGAGCGCCTCGACCGGCTGCATCAAGCGGTACTGGACAGGCGCATGATTCGGTTCCGGTATACGAAGGCCGCGCCGGATGACGCCGGGAACCGGGACAGTATCCGTGACGCTGCCCCCTACGGACTGGTGCTCGTCCGGGGCGTATGGATGCTGATCGCCTATTGTCATCTGCGCCGGGCGATTCGCCACTTTCGGGTATCGCGCATGAGCGAGCTGGTTGTGCTTGATGAACGGTTCGCGTTCCCGCCGGATTTCCGCTTGTCGGACTACACGCCTCCCGATGACCGGACGATCCGGGTCCGCTTGCAGGTAGACGCTTGCATCGCGGATCGGGTAGCGGAATCGAATTCATATTACATGGAATCGGCGGAGGCCTGCCCGGAGGGGATGCTGGTCACCTGCCGCGTCCGCCGGCCTGAAGATCTGCTGTCGTGGGTGCTGGGCTGGGGCGGGAATGTCGTCGTGCTCGAGCCCGAATCATTGCGCCGGCAGGTTCGTGAAGAAGCGAAGAAAATAGCGGATCGCTACTGACATACTGCTGTCAGGAGCTCTCCCGTATACTGATAATAATTCAGTATTCGAGGAGATGATGGAATGAACAAGAGCATGGGCATTGCGGATATTTTGGCACGATTCGACGAGATTACGGATCATTATGTGCGGGAGCTGGGCAAGTACAGCATGGAGGAACTGCGGCGCAAGCCGGCCGAGAATGAATGGTCGCTTGGCCAAATGTACCTGCATCTGGCCCATTCCGCGCTGCATATGCAGCTCCGCCATGCGGAGCGGTGCATGGAGTCCGGCGCCGCCGGCGAGGGGGCCGGCGAGAAGACGGAGGCCGGAAGGGCCGCGTTCGAGCAGGGGAGCTTCCCGCCGGTGCGCATTCGGGTGCCGGCCGGCGCGCAGTATACGCCACCGCAGCCGGAGAGCAAGGAGCAGCTTGCCGCCAAGCTGGAGGAAGCTAGACGACGCATGCACGAGATCGGGGCGTCGCTGCAGGGCGCAGCTACGGAGCGGCTGCAGCGGACGGCGGCTCATCCCGCCTTCGGCGCGCTGAATGCGGCCGAATGGTTCGCGATGCCGGAGATGCATTACCGCCACCATCTTCTTCAGAAGGAGCGGCTGGACGCTTTCATCCATTCTGCCTCCTAGGGTGTCGTGACATTACGGTGGAACGCTTTGCGAATTCGAGCGCGTCCCGTTGAGCAGGCCGAGGAAGACCGGACGGATAACCGCATTTCCATATCGGCCCGTGATGCCTCCGCGCTCTCTGTGCTATGATGGGAACAGTTCTTTAGCGAGGGAACATGCGTGAAATGCAATCATAACAGTCAATGGAGACCGCTGCGAGAGGTGTCAGGATGCATAGAACAATCGGCATATTCGCTCATGTAGACGCAGGGAAGACGACGCTGGCCGAACAGCTGCTGTACCATACCCGCAGCATTCGGAGCCGGGGGCGGGTCGATAACCGGGATGCCTACATGGACAGTCATGAGATCGAGAAGGAACGGGGCATTACGATTTTCGCCGATCAGGCGGTGATGACATACAATGGCAGCACCTACACGTTGATCGACACTCCGGGACACGTCGATTTCTCCGCCGAAATGGAGCGGGCCATCCAGGTGATGGATGCCGCCATTGTCGTCGTCAGCGCGGCGGAGGGCGTGCAGGGTCATACGGAGACGGTCTGGCAGCTGCTGGACGGGCACTGGGTGCCGGTCTTCTTTTTCATCAACAAGACGGATCGGACCGGGGCGGATGCAGAGCGGGTGTTGGACGATATTCGCGCCCAACTGACGCCGGACGCGGTTGATATGAGATCCGCCTGCGGCGAAGCGGAATGGGAGGACGGGCTAATCACTTTTCTGGCCGAGCGCGATGAGGAATTGCTCTCTCGTTATATGGAGGATGAATACGATCGGGAGGTATGGCGAAATGCCGCGGCCGGCCTGATTCGGACGCATCGCCTGTTCCCCTGCGCCGCAGGATCCGCCCTGCAGGATGTGGGCGTTACCGATCTGCTGCAACTGGTGGATGCCTTCACGCCGGGGGACTGGCGACAGGATCAGCCGTTCGCAGCCCGGGTATACAAGGTTCGCCATGACGCGAACGGCACCCGCGTTACCCATCTGAAGGTGTTGGGCGGTTCCTTGCATGTCAGGGATGAGGTCCGTTATGGCTCCGGACCGGACCGGATTGCCGAGAAGGTGACCTCGATTCGGATATACAACGGACGCAAATATGACCATGCCGAACGGGCGGAGGCAGGCCAGCTTTGCGCCGTTACCGGACTGTCAGCGGCCGCGGCGGGGGAAGGCTTGGGCGCGCTGAACGATCGGGCGGAATACGAGATGGTGCCGATGCTGACGTCGAAGGTCATCTTTCCGCCATCTCTCCATGCGAAGGAGGTGCTCCAGCGCTTCCGCCTGCTCGATGCCGAAGATCCGTCGCTTCGGGTGCAATGGGATGAGGCGCTGCAGGAGATTCATATCCATGTGATGGGCGTCATTCAGTTGGAGGTGCTGGAGCGCCTGGTCAAGGAGCGGTTCGGCATGGATGTCTCCTTTGGGACCCCGGACATTCTGTACAAGGAGACGATTGCCTCGGCGGTGACGGGATGCGGGCATTTTGAACCGCTCGGGCATTACGCGGAGGTGCATCTTCGGCTGGAGCCCGGTGAGAGGGGCAGGCGGGATGGTATTCCGGAACGAGTGCCATCCCGACGTGCTGACGGTCAACTATCAGCATGTCATTGAGCATGCTTGCTGGAACGGGATCACCACGGGCTGCTGACCGGATCCCCCGTCACCGATGTCAAGATGACGCTGATGAAGGGCCGGGCCCACAATAAGCATACGAGCGGCGGCGACTTCCGCGAGGCGGCCTACCGGGCGCTCCGCCATGGGCTGGAGCAGGCGGACAATGTCCTGCTGGAGCCGTATTATGAGGTGAAAGTGAAGGTCGCGTCGGAGCATATGGGACGCTTCATGACCGATATCCAGAAGGCATCGGGCCGGTTCGAACCGCCCGAGTTCGCCGGAGATCAGGTTGTGATTACAGGCAAGGCGCCGGTGGCAACATTCATGAACTACAGCGCCGAGCTGGCCGTCTATACCCAGGGCAAGGGGATGCTGCAGCTGCGCTTCGGCGGGTATGAGCGCTGTCATAACGCCGAGGAGATCATTGCGGCCAAGGCATACAATAAAGACGCGGACCCGCTCTACACCTCGGCCTCCATCTTCTGCGCCAAAGGGCAGGGGTACAGCGTGCCCTGGGAAGACGCGGCGCGCCATATGCATTGTTGAGCCGGAGGGGCGAGGCTGTCCGAGACGGTTCGGTAACGAGCCGGGTCGGAGGCCGGCCGTCATAGCAAGGGGCTTTCCCATCGTCACGCGCGTTGACTGAGACGGGATAGCCCCTTCATGCTTTATTGGGCAGCCTGCTGCTCATACAGCTTAATTATCTCGATAATAACCTCCGTCGCCTTCACCATATTATCAGCCGAGACGTATTCGAACTTGCCGTGATAGTTCTCTCCCCCGGTGAAAATATTCGGAGTCGGCAGTCCCATATAAGACAGCTGCGAGCCGTCCGTGCCGCCCCGGATCGGAGTGATGATCGGCTCGATGCCGACGTTCTTCATCGCTTGATATGCAATATCGACAATATGCTTGACCGGCTCGATCATGTCTTTCATGTTGTAATATTGGTCGTTCATATCGAGGATAATGCTGTTTTCTCCGTAGATGTCCTGAAGTTCCTTCACGATCGCTTCGAGCTTCGCCTTGCGGGCCTCGAAATTGGCCTTGTCGAAGTCGCGGATGATATATCGCAGATCGGTCCGCTCTACATCTCCTTGAATGGAGATGAGATGATAGAAGCCGTCATAGCCGTCGGTGAATTCAGGAGCTTCCTCGGCAGGAAGCTTGCTGTGCAGCTCCATGGCGATTTTGGCCGAATTGATCATCTTGCCCTTCGCCGAACCGGGGTGGACATTCGTCCCCTTGACCGTAATCTTCGCCTGCGCCGCATTGAAGCTCTCATATTCGAGTTCCCCGAGCGGGCCGCCGTCAACGGTATAGGCGTATTTCGCGCCGAAGGAAGCGACATCGAAGCGGTGGGGCCCCCGCCCGATCTCCTCGTCCGGGGTGAAGGCGACACGCACCTTGCCATGCTTGATCTCCGGGTGCTGGAGAAGATAGGCCATCGCGGTCATTATCTCGGCAATCCCTGCCTTGTCATCCGCGCCAAGCAGCGTCGTCCCGTCCGTCGTAATCAGGGTATGGCCCTTGTAATTCGCCAATTCCGGGAATTCCGCCGGCGACAGCACGACATTGAGCCCTTCGTTCAAGACGATTGCATTCCCGTCGTAATTGTCGACGATCTGGGGATTGACATTGGCTCCGGTGAAGTCCGTCGCCGTATCCAGATGGGAAAGGAACCCGATCGTCGGGATATCCTTGTCCGTATTGGCCGGCAGCGTGGCCATGACATAGCCGTTTTCATCCAGGGTCACCTCCTGCATGCCGATCGCTTGCAGCTCTTCCACGAGCAACCGAGCCAGGTCCAATTGTCCCGGCGTGGACGGGCATGTCTGGCTGTCATCATTCGATTGGGTATCTACTTTGGCGTAGGCAGTAAATCGTTGAATAATTTCATTTTTCACGAGATTTCACCTCAAACATTGGTATGTACTCCCTTTTCCCATACTACCACACGGACGAATGCAAGACACAACCTCACCCATGTAAATCCATATGGTTAGTGCTTATAAACTGCTTTAGATTGCAAATTTAAGTTGAATCTCCGTTTTGATCGGAGGGATCTGTCGGAGTTATCATTTCTTGAGAGCGCAACGCATATACGTTGCCTCGGAAGCCGGGAATTTTACGGATGGGTAGGACGGTTGTATCGATATCAGCCTTTTTATGCACCGATAAAAACATTCGGAAACGGAGAAGATAAGCAATGAAGAAGGCGTTTACGGGAAAGGCACATAATTTGACCGCTTCCGGGCCATTGTATGAAGGATTCATACTTTAATGCTGGCAAGGAGGCAGGACTGATGGCCCGCAGGAACCGAAGAAGGCTGCTCGTCAACGGAGCAGAGCAGGGCGTTAATGCGTTCAAGGCGGAAGTGATGCGGCAGGAAGGGTTCGCCGTAGATCCGAACCGGCCGGACGACGTCAAGTATGAGGTCGCCAAGACGTTGGGCGTGCCGCTGCAGCCGGGAGACAACGGAGAACTGTCAACCGAATCGGCAGGGCGCGTTGGGGGCCGGATTGGCGGCACGATGGTCCGGGAGATGATTCGTCTCGCCCAGGAGCAGCTCACGAAGAAGCCGACGCAGTAGCTATTTATAGGTACAGGAAAGCGAACAAAGCCGGAGTCTCCCGCGAAGGAGATCCGGCTTTGATGTTATCGGCAGCAAGGCGCTTCGCAGGAGCGGGTTATAGCTCGATCCATTGCGCAGCCCAAGCTTCAATGTCCCGAATGATCGGTTCGAGAGCGTGTCCCTTCTCCGTCAAAGAGTATTCGATGCGCACCGGCGTGTCGGGATATACTTCACGGCGCACGATGCCTTCGCGCTCGAGATCCTTCAATCGCTCGGACAGGACCCGGCCGCTAATGGCGATGGCCGCTTCCATCGTGCAGAAGCGCTGCGGGCCTGCCAGCAATTGATGGATGATAAGCCCTGTCCACCGCTGGCTCAAAATGCTCATCGCTTTGTCGAAGCGGGGGCATCGTTCACTGGATGTTCCGTTCATGTTCCATCACCTCTACATTTCTATTATAGCATTGGTGATGGGAAATAAGCACCTTTCCCAAAAAAATATAATTGCTTGACAATATTAATTGACTAATTTATATTTACTTGTAATTAGTAACCGAGATGAAGGAAACGCCAGGTTGCAGTTATTCTATAATTAAAAGGATGTGTATTCGGAAATGACAAAGCTTCACGAAATAGGTGATCTGCTGTTAAGGATCTTTTTGGGAGCGGCTTTTCTTATCCACGGCTTTCAAAAGTTCCAGGGCGGCATTGGCAATACAATGGGCTTCTTCGAGAGTCTGGGGCTGCCTGGATTTGCGGCTTATGCCGTTGCCCTGATTGAGATTATCGGGGGCATCGCTCTTATTCTTGGCCTGGGAACCCGCCTTTTCGCTGCCCTGTTCATTATGATCATGGCTGGGGCGATGGTGAAGGTGAAGTTCGCGGCAGGCTTTACCGGCAGTCCGGAAATGGCGGGCTATGAATTGGATTTGGCCTACCTTGTCATGGCGGTATTTTTGCTCCTCGCGCCAAGCAATACGTGGTCGCTTGATCGTCTTTTCTTCGGCAGCAAGCCGAGCGCATGAACAGGCCTAGAACCTGAAGGGGGAACCAGCCTATGAATTTTCATCGTTACCCGTCAACTTATGTCGGCCATGTCCAGCTCGCCGTAGAGAATCTGGAACGCTCGCTCTTGTTCTACCGCGATATCCTTGGATTCAAGGTGCTCGAACAATCCGGCTCCGGCGCCGTGCTGACGGCGGATGGCGTGACGCCTCTCGTCACGCTGGAGCAGCCGGATACGATCGAGCCTAGGAACCCGAGCCAGACCGGGCTGTACCATATTGCGTTCCTGCTCCCGAGCCGATCCGATCTGGCCGATATTCTTCAATACTTCATCCAGATTGGGTACCCTCTTCAGGGGGAATCCGATCACTATGTGAGCGAAGCGCTCTATCTGGCCGATCCGGAAGGCAACGGCATCGAGATTTATGCGGATCGCTCCCCGGATACCTGGAGCTGGAACGACGGCCAGGTCGGCATGGCGACCGTGGCGCTGCAGGCCGACAGCCTGCTGCATGAAGCGACCGGACGCCCGTGGACGGCGATGCCAAGCGGCACTATTATCGGCCACATTCATTTGCAGGTATCCGAGCTGGAGAAGACAGAGGAATTTTACGGCCGGGGGCTGGGCTTCGAGACCGTCGCCCGTTATGGCCGGCAGGCGTTGTTCATCTCGACCGGCAAATACCATCATCATATCGGCTTGAATACATGGCACAGCGCGGGGGCGTCCGCTCCCGGCAAGCATAGCGCAGGCTTGAAATGGTTCACGCTCATGCTGCCCGACGAGGAGACGCGGAAGCAGACCGTGGAACGGCTGCGTCAGCTTCATGCGCCGGTCGAGGAGGAAGCGGGCACGGTACGAACGGCGGATCCGAACGGCATTCATCTCATTCTGCAAGTGCAATCCTGATAGATGCCATTCGTCCGAGATCGGGCGGCATGGCTGCTTACAGCAGATGGCTTCGGCTATCTGCTGTTTTGCCGTATACGGGCGCAACCTCTATCTAGGTGACCGGATGGCGAAGATGAGGCGGAATTGGAGGTTGACGATGGAGTCCGTTTCCTTGGTGAAGCGCTTTTTTGTGTCGGAAAAGGGAAAACGGAACCGGAGAGCCGGCTGTCTATTTGCGGAATGAATACGTCAATGTTAACATATCTGCATTGCAAATATTCCGAACTTAAGTCCAGCGGTATGATGTCAAGACCCTGATTTATGAGAATTGGAAAATTTCCTTGGCGTGCAGCAGGATCAATCCCAAAAAAGGCATCGCCAAACTAGACCCAGTTGAAAATGGAGTTAATTACCATAATTTAACTGGGGATTAGAGAAGAGGATTCATGAGCCAAGGCATTATTGCTCTGTCGGCTTCACCTTCCTTCTGGGCGTATAGAGTTGGTCGTTGCGTAGCAGCACATCGACCAGACGCACAAGTTTTCTTGCCGTTAAGACGAGGGCACGTTTGTGTTGATGCTTAGGGACTTCATTGAATTTCTTCCGGTAGTACTCCCCGAATTCCGGGTCGCGGTTTTTTACCGAGTGGGCAGCTTCAACAAGGTAGTAGCGAAGGAATCGGTTGCCGGAAATGCCGTCTAAAATGCGCTCAATCGCCTTGTCAAGCTCTTTAAGCTGACTCTGGATGCTCCGGATCGACTGAATCGAGG
>NZ_LDIG01000190.1 GCF_015845845.1 Paenibacillus dendritiformis | reverse complement strand
TGAAGACCGCGGCCGCTAAACCAAAGGCTGAAAGCGAAGGGGAGAAACTAGAAAAAGAAGAGATAGCTAGAATCAACGAATTATTGAAAAAAAATCCGTTTGATAACTATCTGACATATAGCAGTTTTCAACCAAAGGGCCGCGAAGTTTGGGGGTACAGCAACGGCAAGGGTGGCTATGATAAATATGAGGACTATCTGAAGAAAGTATCCAGTGTGAAGGAGGCGAGGCCGCAACAACCTGCTGACTTGCCAGAGGGCTATACCTTCGAAGAGGCACAAATTATTGGTCCGCACATCATTGAATATACCGAAGAAATGAAAGCCGAAGCTAAAAAATTAGGGAAGAAGATATATTCCAAAAAGGTTGACTGGACATATACCAACTATATCGTGTTAACGTACACGAATGGAGAGGATTATATCCAATTGACGAGTTCACGCCTTGAAAATAAAGACGGGAAAGCAAAAGTGAAAGAAAAAGATTATGTTTATACATCCGCTGAGGACATGACAAAGAAACATCACATGCAACTCGGCAATACGCTTAGCTGGAAAGAAGGTGGTAAAGGTTTTTCAATCTCAACCAATCCGGACAATCCATTGACGAAGGAAGACCTGATCAAGCTGGCGAAAACGATGGTAACAAAATAGATAGATCCATTGAACAAAGACCAGAAAGAACTGGTGACAATATACGATTTTGATCCAATCATAGCTCTTGCACAAGCCCATGCAGTCTGAAATAAGACTGCATGGGTTCTTTTTTGAACGTGATTTGCAGCCGATACGGGGTCATTTTGCATGTCACAAAAGCGAGAAAACACTTTCTGAACAAAAAATGTTGACATTATTAAACTACAGTTGTAGTATAATATAAAACTACGATTGTAGTTTGATAGATTTGAAAATCATGACATGAGAGGAGCATTACAAAATGAAAGTAGCATCAAAAGCAGCAATCGCAGCACTAAGCAGTATTTTATTGCTGGGTTCTTCGTTGAACCTCGCGGTAGAAGCCGCCCCATCCCCTGCTTCAAGCGACATCGCATTGAAGACCGCGGCCGCTAAACCAAAGGCTGAAAGCGAAGGGGAGAAACTAGAAAAAGAAGAGATAGCTAGAATCAACGAATTATTGAAAAAAAATCCGTTTGATAACTATCTGACATATAGCAGTTTTCAACCAAAGGGCCGCGAAGTTTGGGGGTACAGCAACGGCAAGGGTGGCTATGATAAATATGAGGACTATCTGAAGAAAGTATCCAGTGTGAAGGAGGCGAGGCCGCAACAACCTGCTGACTTGCCAGAGGGCTATACCTTCGAAGAGGCACAAATTATTGGTCCGCACATCATTGAATATACCGAAGAAATGAAAGCCGAAGCTAAAAAATTAGGGAAGAAGATATATTCCAAAAAGGTTGACTGGACATATACCAACTATATCGTGTTAACGTACACGAATGGAGAGGATTATATCCAATTGACGAGTTCACGCCTTGAAAATAAAGACGGGAAAGCAAAAGTGAAAGAAAAAGATTATGTTTATACATCCGCTGAGGACATGACAAAGAAACATCACATGCAACTCGGCAATACGCTTAGCTGGAAAGAAGGTGGTAAAGGTTTTTCAATCTCAACCAATCCGGACAATCCATTGACGAAGGAAGACCTGATCAAGCTGGCGAAAACG
>NZ_LDIG01000189.1 GCF_015845845.1 Paenibacillus dendritiformis | reverse complement strand
CCGATTATCAAACCTTAATCTGCTTCGGCTCCACAATGCCTTGTTTCACCGCTTCCATATATTCATACGGGGATAAATCGTAGATGCTGCCGTGGATGCGGATACGATTATAATCCTGTATAAACTGACTCACGACTTCATAGGCCTGAGGATAAGATTCAAATTCATGTCGCTGGTAGCACTCCGCCTCGATGATCGAATGATACGATTCGATGTGAGCGTTTTTATTCGGCGTTTTGGGCGGAATTCGTTCGTGAATCATGACAAACTCGCTACAGGCATCCTCAAACTTGTTGCTGATAAATTGTGGGCCGTTGTCCGAACGTATGACGGGTTTTTCTGTCTTGTCAAAGAGCTGGCGCTTCCTAAGCGCCTCCTGCGTAATCTGAACGAGATGCTTCGCTTCGCACGTCAGTCCAATGTGATAGCTTACGACCGCGCGATCAAACACGTCCAGGATGTTGGCAAGTCGCTTGGGATGCTTGATCTTGAGCTCCCGCTATTTTCAGTTGATGGCGTCGTTGTAGAAGCACGGTCAGCTTGCGGTAGCCATAGTTCGCGCCTTCACCCGCTAAGAAATCCATGATCCACTCACAAATCTGCTCATCACTGATTGGCTTTCCGTCTTGTCTATAAGATAAACCAGGTGCGGGGCGACCCGCTCTGCGGATTGTCTCTTGAGCTTGCTGCGATCTATTCACATGCGCATAATACGTGGAGCGCTCTACTTCCAGCACACGCAGCACAAAGCTGATGCTGTGTCCTTGCACAATATACTTCTGGGCGATCTCTATCTTATCCGCAAGTGAGAGTTCGTTTTTTAGTAGGTCTTTGAGAATGTCCCTCTCCAAGGCTTGCTCTGCATAGAGTTTCTTGAGCTTCTCATTCTCTTTCGCAAGCGCAGCATAATCTTCTGGAGTCGGGACAAACTTCGCTTGCTTTCATACTAGCCCCATCCAGTTGATCCAGGTCCTTACGATTTAATTCTCTAGCCGGCCCTTATATTCGCACGGCACTCATAGCCAATGTCATGATTCTGGCTCTCGTATGCCTGATTAGTTTCTTTGGCGAAGTGAAGGAAAAGATGCCTTTAACCGACTACGGGATGGCTTTTTCCATCATCGATACGCTGATGCGGGCGACTTACATCGTGTTCGCGGCGGTGTTGCTGGCACGCATCGTCATTGATGAGTTCCGCACCCAATCGATTGCGCTTCTGTTCATGTACCCCATCAACCGCAAGAAGATCCTTGCAGCCAAGCTGCTTATCGTGGTGCTATTCACGCTGTGTGCGGCTATTGCGGGGAATCTGTTCGTCGGAATCAGCTTCTATGTAGTGAATCTGGTTACGCCTATCGTGCCGGAGCCGTTAACCGTATCTGTGGCGGTCCATTCCCTGCTAACCATGGCGATGAGCGCCTTGGCGACAAGCTTTTTGAGCTTGATCCCGTTGTACTTCGGCATGCGGAAGCATTCCGTCTCGGCCACGATCTTATCGTCGCTTATCGTGGTGATGCTTGTCTGTCAAAGAATTAACGGCTTCTCGCTGTATTCTATCATTGCCGTGCCTATCACGAAGCAGAGAGGGGGAGCGGGATGGCGAATCAAGTGTCGAAATGGCTCTGTGTCCTGTGTATTGCCACAATCATCGTAAATGGACTTCTGTTCATGGGAACGGGAAGTCAGAAGGTGCTTATCAGCCTATGTAGCGCCGTTGGACTCGGGATCATAAGCGGAATCGGATGGTTGGTCACGAGGAAATGAACCTATTTTACGAAGGAGACAGGTGACGGGATGAGTGTGTTGGCATCAACTTCGAAAGTATGCGTGCCATCGTAATGGATGATGTGGGAGCGCGTGTCAGGCCGCAGCCCAGCGGTTCAAGCGGGACGCGGCCAGGTGAAGATGGCACTGCCGCGGCATCGCGAACACCATCAAAATCACGGCTAGCGGCGTCATCGCGCCAGCTATGAAGAACTGCGGCGTCAGAGTTCTGCCTATGCATCGGCGCTCAAAGCAATATGCCGATCAAAGAATAGATAATTACGGTGGAGAACAAAACGGTCATATGAAAAAGCGAGAACAAGAACATGAATTTGGCCCATTTCTCGGAGTCCATTTTTCGATACCCGACAATGCTGAGGAACAGCCAGGAGACGCTCGACAGCAATGCGACCAGCATCAGGCCGAGGCTTAGCGACCAGAACAGACAGCTTGCCACAATTAAAGCCGTCAAATAAAGATTCGTTTGCATGCAGGTTCTGTGGATTCCTTTGACGACGGGAAGCATCGGAATGTTAGCGGCCCTGTACTCTTCTTGCTTGCGGATCGCGATCGCATAGAAATGGGGCATCTGCCAGATGACAGCGTGTACAAAAAGTCCGATAATCGCAGGGTGGGTCAGATCCGGATAGATCGCGGCCCATCCCAAAAGAGGAGGCATGGCTCCGGCAATGCTGCCTATCTCCGTATTGTAGACCGTCTTTCTTTTGCTCCACATCGTATAGGGAACCGTGTAAAAGAACAAACCGAGAAAACCGAGCAATGCAGCCAGCGGCGTGGCTAAATATAAAGACGACAGACCAAGAATAGACGCGGAGATGCCTAGCCAGAGCACGGTCGCCGGCTGGATTTCCCCGGTCACTGTCGGCCTGTTTTTGGTTCTCTCCATGATGGAGTCGATATCCCGGTCATACAGGTTATTGAAGGCTCCGGCCGCCCCCATGACGAACACCGATCCCATCAAGGCCAGTATCGTTGCCGGCAGCTTCTCCACCAAGCTCAGATCATAGGTGTATAAGGCCAACGTCAAGCCGGCGAACATCGGAATCAGGTTAGATTTGATAATTCCGCTCTTTACTGTCTGCGCCAATATGGCCGTCCGCGTCTGCTCTTGCTGTGGAACGTCAAGCGCCCTTCGCATAATGAACCTCTCCCCTTATAAATTTTATATACTTATTAGTATTTATATACTATATGGTATGTTAGTGGGGTATGGTATCATTGTCAAGTGAGGGAGGAAGAACCATGGGCAGACGGAGATTAACCCAGGAACAACGAAAACAAGAAACGCGGCAGTTGCTTATCGAGTCGGCAATCGAGATCTTTGCCCAGCTCGGCTTCCACGGCGCTTCTGTAGATAAAATCGCAGAGCATGCGGGCTTTAGCAAAGGGGCCGTGTATGCTCATTTCAAGTCAAAGGAAGAGCTTTTTCTTGCCATACTGGAGCGGCAGATGCAGCTGCAAGTTGGTCATATTCGGCAAGTCATCGAGCGGCAGCATTCCATCTCCCAATTCATTAACGCGATGGATGCCTGCTTCGGTTCGGTGAAGAAGAGAAACCGGACTTGGAATATGCTGTATATCGAGTTTTTGCTGTACGCGATGCGCGAAGAAGCGGTGCGCCACAAATGGTCGCGCATGCTCACGGAATCCGTCGCGCAAATTTCGGGGTCCATTAAGCAACTGATGTCGAGGGAAAAGGGCGGAACACCGTTATCGGCGGATGACATCGCATGGACGATTCTGTCTCTGGAAAATGGCCTGGCCATATTCAGTTATATTGGCGACGAGAGCATGCCCCCCCATTTATATAAGAAGGCTCTTCATCACTTGCTATTGCCCCTTCAGGAGAAATAAGTAAAGCTGGCGTCAGAGATCACTGATGCTTCCGCTTGGCGTTTCTTTACCCGGCTGGCGGAACTGGCGCTACATACGCTCGACCGGAAGCTGGAGGGCTGGGTGCCCGCGCAGATTATAGAGAAGCGGGATCAGGAAAGTATCATTCTCGAATCGTATTGCGCCCATGAATTGAATGTCGACCGCGGCGATATCCTGAATGTGCGCCGGGAACTGAACCAGTGGGTATGGCGCCGGCGGGGAGAGGGAGAAGAATGGGGTTGGGTTCCCGTGGATTATGTGGAGCCGATAGAGTAATTGTGCTGAAGCTCTCGGGCCCTGTTGCAGGAACCGGCAGCGCGGCAGGAAGCTGCCTGGAAGGCAATGCTAGCGAAAGGATGAGATCATGTTGAACATCACAGACTATAGTATAGAATCAGTAAAGGATCCGTTCCGTATTTTGGCCGGACGGCGCTATGAATTCAGACTCGATATCGACGTGTTCGAGGACGATGAACTGTATTCGGAACACGGCGTCTACGTCTGAGTTATCTATGCCGTCGAGGCGGAGCGGGCCTATATTGTGAAGCACGAGCTCTATGAGCGGACGACCGACCGCTATTTGGAGTTCGATCTGGAAGACGATGAGATAGAGGCGGTGAACTTGTTCTGCAGCGAGCATTATGCCGAGGTGGACGAATAACGAATCTCCGTCCAGAAGGGAGGGGCCATGGGACGCAGCAATTTCACCGTACCGTATGGCTATGAGCCGCCGGTCGAGAAGGAGAAAGGAACGCTGATTTACTACGATTCTTTTGAATATGCCACAGCGGAAGAACTCGATCGGGCTGCGGAATATACCGCGATGTATGCCTTCAAAATGTTAGTGCTGTATCCGACCCACGAGGAGACGTTGAAGCGAATGTCGAAAGGAACCGCGACCGCCTATTATAAGCGGGTGAACCGGTTGGAGCAATGGGTCCGGGAGCGGGGCGGTGGAGGCGATGCGAAGGTGGCCATCGAAGATTGGGAAGGGAAGCGCAAGAAGTATACGCCGCTCGATGCCGCGCTTCGCCATCTGACGGAGAAGTATCCCTCCCCTTATTTCTTATATGTGACGCCGGAGACAGCCAACCAGTTCGCCTCTTTCTCTTCCTTCGCGGCATGGATTGGGAAGATGCGCCTCCTGTTGGCGTCCGAGCCGGAGGAGACGCATCCGCGGCTGCGGCAATATGCATATCGCTGGAGTGTCGCAGGCCGGAGCGAAGGGACGAAGTAGCCGGGAGCGAGAGCGCGGGCCAGAGCCATTGTGAATGCATGAGCTAGTTCGAAGAGACAGACCGCGTGGGCCCTCCATAATGGAGGGCTCGTTTTGTTATGGCAGCACGCCTCACAAGCAGTTCTTCACTACGGTGAGCCGGCCCCACCTGCCTTCCACGGCTCGACTTCCCGAAAAACCTGCAGAAATACAGTATTGCCTTATAAGGATTATTCCGTTGGAGGAATTCCTGCAGCAGAACATTAATTTGAGCCATGCCCATGGATTGAAAGCAAAAATCGGCGAAAATGATGCGCTTTTGCAGTAATCTCATCCAATCGCAACTCAACTAGCAAAAATTGCTGCGTTTACGCAGGATTACGCTGCCGTATCCTTTTCCGCGGCATTACCCGCTCTTCCACGGTTTGCCCGCTGCTGTCCTCCACGGCCTGCCCGCCGCGCCTGTCTCCCCGCCATTTTCAGCGTCCTGCCCGTCTGCCGCCGTCTTCCGCACATCCCGCCTTCGTCGTCCCGCCTTCGTCGTCCCGCCTTCGTCGTCCCGCCTTCGTCGTCCCGTCTTGTCTCTCGTCATTATTTAATGAAGTAGGGGAAGTTCCCTTTTTGTTATGCCTGTGTACGTCGAAAATGACAAGAAGATATGTTGAAATTCCGGAAACTAAAGAAGATACGCGGTCTGGGAATCAATGAATCCTATGCCGCAGGCTAAAAGCGAACAGGAACCGTACTGTGGGGGGGCTGCGGATATCTCCTGTAGCAGAACGGCTGTGTCATCCTTAATGTCGAGCGAAGTCCGAAGTGTCAGAAGCTGTGCACATAAGCGAGAGAGGCGAAGGTCATCTATGTCCCCAATATTTTGTTCCGGTGTCCGTGAAGCGGTAACGAAAGCAGTATCAGACGGTGCAGCTCTTTGCAGCCGCTTGCTTGGCCGGAACGGCGAGCGAGGCGCTGTGCCGCAATAAGCGTCAACGTCGCCTGAACTGCTCAAGCTTGCGATGAATGAATTGCAAGGTATGATCCAGGCCGTTCTCTTGCCCTATGGTCTGGGCAAGTGTATGCGCGTTCCGGGCCAGGCTCTCGTTCCGGACAAGCTCCTCCAAGCGGGCGTTGAGCGTGTCGACCGTCATTTCCTTCTCGCGGAGAGGGGCGGTCGCTGCGCCCAATTGCCGCATTCGTCTCGCCCAGAACGGCTGATCGCCGACGAACGGACAGACGAGCATCGGCTTGCCAGCCCGCAGCGCGGAAGCGGTCGTACCCGCTCCGCCATGGTGAATGACACCGGCCGTATGCGGGAACAGCCAGTCGTGGGGGGCCGATTCCATAAGGAAGAGGCTGTCGCCATCCAACTGTCTCTCCGCTAGCATTCCGCTATTGCCGGTTAAGATAATGCCTCTTTGCCCCGCCCGCTCCAGCGCTTCTATCATCATCGCCAGCATGCGTTCCGGCTGCTTCAGCGGCATGCTGCTGAAGCTCAGTGCTAGCGGAGCCGGGCCTTGACGCAGGAATCCGGCTACTTGCTGAGGAGGCTGCCATGGCTCTATCTCAGGCAAATACCAGAATCCGGCCATACAGACGCGATCCTTCCACCGGGGATCATAGGGAACAACGGCAGGGCTGCATGCGTACAAGACGGGAATGTCACGTCCATTGACTCGCAGATCGGGGGTGAATAGCCTCCGTGCCGGCAACCCGAGCGTCTCTCGTCTCCACCGGTTCAACAGATTCTGGAAAGGAGCGGAGAGCAGACGGTTAATGGAATAGCTCATCCGGTTCAACCAGCCAGTGCCTGAATCGAATGGAAGGGCAGGATTCGTGAAGAGCGGGGTTGGCAGAAGCAAGGGCACGGGATGAGCCGCGAAGACCGGAATATCCAACTTCTCGGCGATATCGGCCCCGGCCAATACCTTCGGATGGAAGATAAGTACTTCGGCTTCTTGGGATGCCGCCCACAGATCGGCAAGCATCTGGCCCATCATCGGATAAATCAGCTTCTTCATATTCCGTATGATCGCGATCGGATTCCCGCCTAGCATTTGCTTGCCTTCCTGGGACTGGGCCAGATCTAGGAAGCCGGCCCGGATGCTTGGTCGCTGCAAAACTACAGTATTTTTCTCTACAAAACGCCGATTTGAGGAAAAATCCTGCAGCGATGCAGGATTTTCACATTTTTACTGGTTCTACTGCACATTGAGCGCTAAAATGATGTATTTTCGCAGGAATCGTTCAGAGCGCCATATCGGCGATAGGAAATGATGTAGAAATGCAGGATTTCTACAAATGCTGCAGCGCGCCTGGCCTAAGCTCATAACGCACGATATATTTGCCTGCCCCTCCGGTCACAGTTGTAAACCATCCCTTAGAGCAGAGCGACTGCAGCGTTCTTACCGCTTTGCGATGGTTCACGCATAAATGCGACTCCACGTCGATGGGGCGGATCGGACGGCCGAGCATGCAAGCGAGCCGGATGGCCTCCCGTTCCGCCAGACTGTGCAGGCTGACAGGCGCGGAGTCCGCGTGATAGCGGCTAATCACCATGCGCAGCAGCGCCATGCACAGTTCGGGGCGCTCATAGACGTCGTCATAAGCGAAGGAGATTACCTGAAAACCAATAGCGGACAAAAACGTCTCCCGGTTCAGCTCATTGCAGTACTTTTGCCTGTCCATATTTCTGACGTGCGGTACGAAGCCTTTAATCTCGATGATCAGCTTGACCTGCGGCGACAGCCAGGCAAAATCGCAGAAATAGGACAGGCCCCGCCAATCAAGCACTTCGTATTCCGGATGCAACTGGTCAAAGCTACCCCGAAGGGGCCACCATACGTTGCGGCAAAACAGCTTCTCGGCCTCCCGGTGTCCCCGCTCCAGCCGCCCCCTTCGCTCTCCGGTTCTTCTCTTCAAGTGGTGCTGAATAAACGCCTCATGCGCCTTTTCAAAACTCACCTTACCGCCTCCTTCCACAAAATAAAAACGCCCCGATTCCCTTCGCATCGAAAGGATCGGGACGTTCTTCGTCTCTTACGTTGATTATACTGTGGGATCGGTTACTTGACCAGCCCGTTCTCATGGCCGGCAGCGGCGAGCAACATGGCGGCAGTCGCATGCATCGCATTCCCGCTCTGCTGCGGCAGGCTAGCCGGAACACGGCATCTTGTTCTCTGGTCGACTGTTACAGATCTTGACCCAGACGCACCATATCCCGCAGCAGCATGCCGTTCTCGTAGATTTCCTCCTCATAATGGCGAACGAAGAAATCGCGGTCAATGCCCGTCATTCGGAACCCGCACTTCTGGTAGAGCGCGAGCTGGCTTATGCTGGTACTGCCTGTACCTACTTCTATCGTCTGGCAGCCGAGCGCCTTGGCGGTCTCGATCGCGTGAAGGACGAGCTGCTTGCCGATGCCCTGTCCTTGATGGCTCTCTGCGACGGCCACGTTGACCAGTTCGATTGTGCCCGGCCGGGTCGGCAGCAGCACATAGACGCCAATGACTTCCCTGTCCTGTTCCGCAAGGAAGCACGTTCCGCGCCCAAGGTATTCGTGCACGAGCTCGGCAGAAGGATCTGCCAGCAGCAGCAATTCCATCGGAGGCTGTTCCTCCGTATTCCATTTTCGAATTTGCATCGTGTTGTTCTCCTTTGGTGCAACAGACTGATCTATCTTTAGCTACTTCGGGGCGGGTTCGCACATTTCCTTTTCTCTGAAAATGTTCACCTCTCCCGATGGGGGAGTCGGGGATAGCGCTGCCGCACATGGTGCATCCATCCCGAGCCTGCGGAGTGTCTGGCCCGTGCCGCACATGGTGCATCCATCCCGAGCCTGCGGAGTGTCTGGCCCGTGCCGCACATGGTGCATCCATCCTGCACCTGTCGGCTGTTTGGCCCGTGCCGCACACGGTGCATCCATCCCGAGCCTGCCGAGTGTCTGGCTCGTGCTGCACATGGTGCATCCATCCCGAGCCTGCCGAGTGTCTGGCTCGTGCCGCACATGGTGCATCTATCCCGAGCCTGCCGAGTGTCTGGCCCATGCCGCACATGGTGCATCCATCCTGCGCCTGTCGGCTGTCTGGCCCGAGCCGCACAGCGGGCGTCCAGCATGCGCAGCATGACTGGCTGACTCCTGCTGCATCAGCAGAGCGGCGGTAGCGCCGCGAGTTGGCGGGTGGCTAGTTCGCGACCAGCGTCCGGCGTCCAGCGCGCAGCATCCGGCGTCCGGTGTCTGTCAGGAGGCTCCGCTGCCGCCGGCAGCCTTGGCGCGTGCGGTCCGATGCTTGATGGCCTCCGTCACGACGAAGGCCAGATCATCGTTGCCGTAGAGCGCGAGGACGCCAAGCACCGTGTCGTCCGGAATGTCGCCGGCCTCTTCCTTCGGGACCGTGAGGCCGATGGCCTGCTGCAGCGCCGGGTTGGCGCCCTGCTGCGGATAGGCCTGCTGATAGAGCTCGGCCGGATCGAGCTGATGATTGACGCACCACTGGGTGAATACCAGGATCATCATCTGTTCGTCCCGTTCATAGTTGCGGATAATCTGTTCTTCGATTTCTTTGCGAGACATTGATATATCTCCTTCCAGGCGGTAATATGGGTTCATTATAGCGAATGGGCAGGAGGATTCACAATGATTAAGAACGAGAAGATACGGGCTGCCGAGGTCGAATTGACCGGTCTGAATGGGGAAGAGCTCGGCATCGTGCCGACCTCGGAGGCGCTCGCGATGGCGAAGAAGCTGAAGGTGGATCTCGTCTGCCTGTCGCTGATGAGCAGCCCGCCTCCCTGCAAGCTGATTGGAGCGGGAGCGGCCAAGCAGGATGCGCAGCAGGCCCGCAAGGCGGAGCGGCAGCCGAAGGTGAAGGAGATTCGGCTGCCGCCGCAGATCGAGGATCATGACTATGAGACGAAGAAAAATCAGGCGGAACGGATTCTGCGCGCCGGAGATTCGGTGCAGCTCGTCATCCGCATCAAGGGCAAGGAAGGCGCTCAAGCGCAGCAGATCCTCGAACGGCTGCTGCAGGATTTGCGTCCGGCGGGAACGAAGCGCACCGGCATTCAATTGAGCGGCAAGCAGGCGATGGTACAGGTCGATCCGGCGCCTGGTGCGGAAGCATAGCCTATGCTAAGCAATCGACTCCCATCCGAACGTGAACTGGACAGATGGGAGTCTTCATTCAAGCCCGGACCCGCTGCGCCGCAGAATCGGTCCGAGGCGTGATTGGGGCATGTCCCCGCGCCTTGGCCAGGCCGAACTTCGGCATATTGCCGTAGACGGCCTCGAACTGGCCTCCGCGTACGATATACGTCTCATGATAAATGCCGACCGCATTCGTCTTCCCGACCGCCTGATAGAATCGCCGCCAGGCCTTCAAATGCTCCGGCCCCCGCGCATAGGCTGTCAGATCCTCGAAGGACCGCCAATATTGAACCAGCAATATCGTTCTCAGATTGACGGTCGTCTCCAAGGAGAGAAAGCCAAGCTCCGGGTTCGTATACAGTTCGCGAATCATGGGCGGCATCGCTCTAAAGACCGGCCACCATTGATGAACGGCCCGCCATTTGTTCACCCTCATTCCGATCAGGAAGACGACAATATCCTGCTCTCTATCCTCTACCGTATAGCGCCCGCCAAAGATTGCTTTTCCCATCGTATCTCCTCCTTATCTATTCTGTTGCAGCTGCCGCATTGCCGCATCGCTCCATTCCATCTCCGCCCGAGGAATTTTGCTATACATATATGAGTATCTGTGCAGACATAGTAATATATTTTATAATGCACCTAATGAATGGGAAAGCGGTGACGGGTGTGCTGGATAGGCAGATGAACACGATTGGATTCGGGGTCCTATCGATACGATGATTCTGAGCGTTCTTCTTCGGTCAGACGATTACGTTACGGATACAACATTATGAGAGAACTATCCCGGCGCTGCGGGACGAAGAGACATGGAAGCGTGAGGTGCAGAGCCGCCTCGGCAATGACAATGAGGTCGATGCCTTCTATGAGCAATATATTACTGTGGAACCACTAACAGACCGAACGGCGCAACGTGCGCAGGCAGCAAGGCTCCCCGCCGTTCATCCCCCGGTGCCGCATAAGGGGGATTCTGCTATAATGGGGATGAGGTGAGTGCGATGGCGAAGAGAAGAGGCCGGAACGCCGCTCCGGAAGGGAAAGCCCAATCTGCCCAAGATAAGCCGGCGACGCTCAAGGATCTGCTTCGGCCTGATATCATAGCGCAGCTGAAGGAGCAGGCTGATGTATTGAAGACGGAGGAAGCGCAGCGGAAGGAAGACGCGAGACGCCAGGCGGAGCAAGCCCGGGCGGCAGAGCAGAAGCGGCTGGACAATGACTTCGATTATTTGTTGAACAACAGCAGCATGGATTGGCGCAAGTATAAATAACATGGCAAGAGAAGGTCCGATGATTCGTTCATCGGGCTTTTTTTGGTCATTGTCATGTGGCTGCATGATATGTTAGTATATTGAGGTGTACTCACAAGATGAACATTTGTATTTTCTGGAGAGACAAAGGACTGCTCTTGTTTTTCTCAGGTAGTCAGAGGGGAGAAGGTCTATGAATATGCGATTGGGGTTGTTTCCGCGCATTGTTATTGCGATTATACTCGGCATTGGAGCAGGGCTTATTATGCCGGACTGGTTCATACGAATTTTTGCTACATTAAATCATGTCTTTGGTCAGTTCCTTAGCTTCCTGATTCCGCTTATTATTTTGGGCTTTATTATTCCAGGGATCGGGGAGCTTGGCAGGGGAGCAGGGAAGCTCCTTGGTTTGACTGCATTTATCGTCTATCTATCTACGGTGCTATCCGGGATGCTGGCTTATGGCGTTGCGTCGTCATCTTTTCCCTGGCTGCTGTCCGGGGCCTCCGGGCTGGCAGCGAACAATCCGGAGGAGATGCTGCTCAGCACCTACTTCGAGTTGCCCATACCGCCGATGTTAGACATTATGACGGCGCTGTTTTTGTCTTTCCTGATCGGGATCGGCCTCACCTTCGTGAAGACGAACGCGCTTCTAACCGCTTCGCTCGAATTCAAGGATATCGTAGCTAAGGCGATACAAGCGATTATTATCCCGTTGCTGCCGTTTCATATCGCGGGACTCTTTATGAATATGACGCAGGCAGGCGAAGTCGCGTTCATTCTGCAAGTGTTCGTCAAGGTATTCGCCGTCATACTCGTGATGCATTTCGTGATCATCCTGTGCCAGTATGCGATCGCAGGAGCAGTGAACAAGCGCAACCCGCTGGCGCTGCTCCGCACGATGCTCCCGGCATACCTCACGGCGCTCGGCACGCAATCTTCGGCGGCGACGATTCCGGTGACGATGCAGCAAGTGAAGAAGCTCGGGACAGACGAAGAAGTGACGAACTTTGTCGTGCCGTTATGTGCGACGATTCATATTACCGGATCGGCGGTGACGATTACTTCGGTCGCGAGCGCCATACTCTACATTCATGGCGTGCCGCTGACGGTGGGCACCATGGTGCCTTTCATATTCATGCTTGGCATCGCGATGGTCGCCGCTCCCAGCGTTCCAGGCGGCGGAGTGATGGCGGCCATCGGCTTGTTCCAGTCGATGCTCGGCTTCGATGAGGCCATGGTTAGCCTCGCGATCGCGCTCTACATCGCTCAGGACAGCTTCGGAACGGCAGCCAACGTAACCGGAGACGGTGCGATTGCCCAGATCATTCATGCTGTGAAGAAGAAGCGGGGCCGCCAAGAACCGTCTGTCAGCTAGTCCATAATGATATTGTTGATTGGAAAAGAGGAGCCCGGTGATGCGTTCACCGGGCTTTTTTCTGAAGTGAAGCCGGTCAGGCGGGAATATCAGCTGCTTGGCTCCTTGTGGCCGGCATCCCCGCGACTCAGGATTATCAAATTATTTCATGATAATAATGATTCTAATTGAGAACGATAATCAATTATTTTGGCCAAATCCATTGACTTTCCCGAGGGAAACGCTATAATCATAACTGTTACAACGTGTTAATGATAATGAATATCATTATTATACATGCGGGTGAACATGGGGAATGCAGACCATACATCCGGAACGCCTATACTCTGATTTCTAAGGAACGAGACATGAAGAAGAGATATCTGGTTATTGCGCTTATCCTGTTTGCCTTCATCTCCCTGTTTATCGGGGTCATAGACATCAAGCCGTGGGATTTGTTCAATCTGAACGACGACAAGGTTCATACGTTTCTCGTCAGCCGGGTGCCAAGGCTTATCAGCATCATTCTCGCCGGGGTCAGCATGAGCATATGCGGTCTGATTATGCAGCAGCTCAGCCGGAACAAGTTCGTCTCGCCCACGACGGCAGGGACGCTTGACTCGGCCCGCTTGGGGATACTCGTCTCCTTGATGCTGTTCACGTCGTCGAGTCCGTTGGTGAAGATGCTCGTTGCGTTCGTCTTCGCTTTGGCAGGGACGATGCTGTTCATGAAAATACTGGATCGGATCAAATTCAAAGACACCATCTTCATTCCGCTCGTCGGATTGATGTTCGGGAATATCATCAGTTCCATTTCCACCTTTTTCGCGTACAAGTATGATTTGATTCAGAACATGTCCTCATGGCTCCAAGGCGACTTTTCGATGATTATCAAGGGGCGCTATGAGCTGCTGTACATCAGCATTCCGCTTATCGTGGTTGCATATCTGTATGCGAATAAGTTCACGGTAGCGGGGATGGGCGAGGATTTCTCAAAAAATCTCGGACTCAACTACAAGCGCGTCGTCAATATCGGCTTGATCCTGGTGGCGCTTGTGACATGCACGGTGGTGCTCACGGTAGGGACGATACCTTTCCTGGGTCTGATTATTCCGAATATCGTCTCCATTTACAGAGGCGATAATTTGAAAAATAGCTTGTCGCATACCGCGCTTCTCGGGGCAGTATTCGTTCTGTTCTGCGATATTTTGGGGCGCATCATCATCTTTCCGTATGAGTTGTCGATCAGCTTGACCGTCGGCGTCATCGGAAGCGCCATTTTCGTCTATATGATAATGAGGAGAAGGGCACATGGGTTATAAAGCGAAAACGGGGGTTCTTGCTGTCCTTGCTCTTGCGCTTATCGGGTTGTTCCTATTCTTCAAGCTGGGGGACAACTGGGACTACGTGCTGCCGAAAAGAACAATCAAAGTACTGGCGATTGTGCTGACCGGCGCTTCGATCGCATTTGCCACAACCGTATTCCAGACGATTACAAACAACCGCATACTGACACCGAGCATATTGGGCCTGGATTCGCTGTATATGCTGATTCAGACCATCGTCATCTTCGTATTTGGCTCGAAGACGCTGATGATGATGAACAGCAATGTCGACTTCCTGGTGTCCGTCGGACTTATGGTTGTATTCTCGGGCTTGCTGTTCAAGCTTATATTCAAGGGCGAGAATCAGAACATATACTTCCTGCTGCTTATTGGCATTATTTTTGGCACTTTTTTCGGAAGCATGTCCACCTTCATGCAGGTTCTGATTGATCCGGCCGAGTTCATGATCGTGCAGGACAAAATGTTCGCCAGCTTCAACCATATCAACACGAAGCTGCTGCTTATGGGAGGCGTCCTGCTTCTGCTCGTCACGCTCTACTTTCTTCGCTTCATCAAGTATTTGGATGTGCTGGCGCTGGGCAGGGAGCAGGCGATCAATCTCGGCGTCAATTACGACTATGTCGTGAAGCGGCTGCTCTTTATCGTCGCTGTACTTATCTCTATTTCCACGGCGCTTGTCGGGCCGATTACCTTTCTCGGCTTGCTCGTCGTAAACGTAACGTATCAGTTTCTGAAGACGTACCGGCACAGTTATCTTATCGCCGGCTCCGTCCTCATCAGCATTATCGCCCTTGTGGGCGGCCAGCTCATTGTGGAGCGGATATTCACCTTCTCCACGACGCTTAGCGTCATCATCAATTTCGTCGGCGGGGTCTACTTTATTTATCTTCTATTGAAGGAGAACAAATCATGGTAGAAGTAAGAGGAGTATCCAAACAATATGGCGGCAAAAACGTGATCGAGGACATCTCGGTTACCATTGCCAAAAGAAAAATTACGTCCTTCATCGGTCCGAATGGCGCAGGCAAAAGTACGCTGCTGTCTATCATAAGCCGACTCATTTCGAAGGATTGCGGAGAAGTGTTCATTGACGGGAAAGAAATCAGCCAGTGGGACAGCAAGGAGCTGGCGAAGAAGATTTCGATTCTGAAGCAGTCGAACCATATCAATCTGCGGCTCACGATTCGGGAGCTGGTCTCCTTCGGCCGCTTCCCTTATTCGCAGGGGAGATTGTCCGACGAAGACTGGAAGTACGTCGATGAAGCGATTGAATATATGGGGCTTGCCGAGATGCAGCACAAGTACCTGGATCAGTTGAGCGGAGGGCAGAAGCAGCGGGCTTATATCGCGATGGTCATCGCCCAGAACACGGAGTACATTTTGCTGGACGAACCGCTGAACAATCTGGATATGAAGCATTCCGTTCAGATTATGAAAATATTGCGCAGACTCGTCAATGAGCTGGGCAAAACGATTGTCATCGTCATTCACGACATCAACTTTGCCTCCTGCTATTCCGACTATATCGTGGCGTTGAAGAACGGTAAAGTCATCAAGGAGGGATCGACCGATGACATTATCGACAGCGCGGTTCTCCATGACATTTATGATATGGACATGAGCATCGAGAACTTCAATGATAACAAGATCTGCGTTTATTATGCATAGCTCGACACAAAAAGGGGTCACACCGTTCGGTAATATCGCATTGTCGTGCCATAATAGTACGAATTTGTGATATTAACGGCGATAAATATATTTTCAAAATATGTGGTAGAGGTGAAAGAAATTGAAGAAAACAGTCCTAATTCTGGTTATAGCCATGATGGCAACCCTCGTTGCAGCATGTGGTTCCAATAAGACAGACAGCAGCAATGGTACGACACCTACTGGAGCCGAAGCGAACAACACGGCGGAAGAAATCGTAATTAAGCATGAGCTGGGCGAAACGCCGGTGAAGAAGAACCCGTCCAAAGTCGTTGTATTCAGCTATGGAGTCGTCGATTCCTTGGATAAGCTGGGCGTGGAGATCGCGGCGCTGCCGAAGAACAACCTGCCTCCTTACTTGAAAAAATTCGAAGACGAGAAGTATGTGAATGCGGGCGGACTGAAGGAACCGGACTTCGAGACGATTCATGGCCTGAAGCCGGACCTGATCATCATTGCCGGCAGACAAGCGTCGTCGTATGAAGAGTTCAAGGCCATCGCGCCGACAATCTATATGGATATCGACACGAACCGTTATATGGAGTCCTTCAAAGAGAACGCGGAGACGCTCGGCAAAATCTTCGGCAAAGAATCCGAAGTGCAGGCGGAGTTAGCGAAGATTGATACGGACATTAAGCAATTAAATGAGAAAGTGACAGCGGCGAACAAAAACGCGCTTATCATATTGGCGAATGACGGCAAAATCAGCGCCTATGGCACCGGCTCCCGGTTCGGCATTATCCATGACGTGTTCGGCTTCACGCCAGTAGATCCAGACATTAAAACATCGACTCACGGAGATCCTGTGTCCTTCGAATATATTGTGGAGAAGGATCCGGACTATCTGTTCGTCATCGATAGAGGCGCCGTCGTCGGCGGCGAATCGTCTGCGAAGCAAGTCGTAGAGAACGAACTGGTCATGAAGACCAAAGCTTACAAGGAAGGGCATATCGTTTACCTCGATCCGAGCTACTGGTATCTGTCCGGCGGCGGCCTCGTCTCCGTCGAAGCCATGGTGCAAGAAGTCGGAGCGGCCATTCAATAAGCAATCGTCGGCTTGCAGTTAAGCCGGAACGGCAACCGGGGCGCCTCGTGCGTCCCGGTTTGTTTTGCTATTATAACTTCATCATTTCTACAATCATTCCGGTTACAACGCTATTTTTTTACTGCCGTTTTCGCCAGCTTGATCAGGTCTTCCTTCGTCAATGGATTGTCCGGATTGGTTGAGATTGAAAAACCTTTACCACCTTCTTTCCAGCTAAGCGTATTGCCGAGTTGCATGTGATGTTTCTTTGTCATGTCCTCAGCGGATGTATAAACATAATCTTTTTCTTTCACTTTTGCTTTCCCGTCTTTATTTTCAAGGCGTGAACTCGTCAATTGGATATAATCCTCTCCATTCGTGTACGTTAACACGATATAGTTGGTATATGTCCAGTCAACCTTTTTGGAATATATCTTCTTCCCTAATTTTTTAGCTTCGGCTTTCATTTCTTCGGTATATTCAATGATGTGCGGACCAATAATTTGTGCCTCTTCGAAGGTATAGCCCTCTGGCAAGTCAGCAGGTTGTTGCGGCCTCGCCTCCTTCACACTGGATACTTTCTTCAGATAGTCCTCATATTTATCATAGCCACCCTTGCCGTTGCTGTACCCCCAAACTTCGCGGCCCTTTGGTTGAAAACTGCTATATGTCAGATAGTTATCAAACGGATTTTTTTTCAATAATTCGTTGATTCTAGCTATCTCTTCTTTTTCTAGTTTCTCCCCTTCGCTTTCAGCCTTTGGTTTAGCGGCCGCGGTCTTCA
>NZ_LDIG01000188.1 GCF_015845845.1 Paenibacillus dendritiformis | reverse complement strand
CAAAGTCACTTTTCCCTTGACAAAGTAGCCCCAGGTACGCGTAGACCACATCCGGGTGAGTGACCGTGGGTTGATGTACACCGGGAAGCGAGGAACGAGTCAAGCGCTTGGCAATCTGGGTATGGGAAAGGAGCAAGCCAATGAGGGCAAGACCGGAATGAGCGGTCAGCATCTCCACGGACTGATCCAGTTGAAAACGTACGGGTTTCATCAATGGCACCTCCGGGGTGAGTTAAAGAAATACGGGAATTCTTCCCTTTTTCCTTATTTTACTTTACCGGCGGCTCATTTTCTAACTTTTCTATGATTTCATTTCACGGATTCAGGTTAAATAAAACTTGACTGGTTCCGCTATACTCCCGGCACAGCCGTGTTTTCATTCGAATCTTAGCTTAACGCAGCCTTCATCCTGGTGCAAGGCGGGCAATTTGGCGCTTATCTTATGTAAAGCACTTGAAATCATATATGATATTATTTATGATTATCATATGAAAACGACAAAACCAAGTGTAAATAAGAAACAGTTAGCTTATGATTACATTCGCTCGCAAATTGTGAACGGCGTGTTCGGATCCGGCTATCGCATCGTGATTGATCAGATTGCCAAAGAGCTTAAACTTAGCATTATTCCCGTCCGGGAAGCGATTCGCCAGCTCGAAGCCGATGGCTTAATCCAATACAAGCCATACAGCGGCGCGATAGTCAGTAAAATCAACGAAGAAGAATATATGGAGACATTGGCTGTGTTGGCAGTCCTTGAAGGATATGCGACTTCACTCAGTGCCAAGCGAATGAATCCGGATGGCATTCGGCTTCTGGAACAGATTAACCAAAGCATGAGCGATGCATTGTATGAATTTGAGTTTGAACAATTCAGTGAATTGAATCGTAAATTCCATGATGTCCTAATCGACAATTGCGAGAATGAGTATTTGAAGGAACAAATACGTCAATGCTGGGATCGTCTCAGTCGAGTTCGCAAATCTGGCTTTGCCTTTATGCCCAAGCGTGCCAAGGAATCGATAAAAGAGCATGAACAGATGATCGCGATGATCAAGGAACAGAACCTTGATGAACAATTCGTGCGGCAGCACAAGCTCAACACCGTCAAAGCTTTTAAGGAGCGCAAAGATTCGGATATCGTACTGGATACGTAGCCGCAGGACCTTTTGGGGTGCTTAATCAGCACTCCTTTTTTGCTATAGTAGCAAATATTCGGATCGGTGTGGAAGCTTGCGAGATTCAGCATCGCATTCCAAAGTGATATATGATCAAGAGACTATATAATATATTAAGATATAAAATAAAATATAGTTTATAAGTTGAAATCATATATGATTTATTGTAAAATGAACTCATTCTAACTTATGGGAGGTTTTGGAATGGACGATAAAGCTTTTCGAAGGGCCATGGGCAAGTTTGCCACGGGCGTTACCGTCATTACGGCATGCTTGCAAGGGGAAGTTCACGGCATGACTGCAAACGCTTTCGTCTCGGTGTCTTTGGATCCCAGGTTGATTTTGGTGTCGATAAGCAAGAACGCCAAAATGCTTGAAACGATGAAAGAATCCGGAACATTTGCCGTTAGTGTCCTGAGTCAGGAACAGAAAGAAATGTCGATATATTTTGCCGGTCAGGCGAAAGAGCGGCGGGAAATCGAATTTACGTGGGTGAACGACATGCCCGTCCTGCCCAATTCTCTCGCGGCGCTTGTCTGCGACGTGTATGATGCGCATGTCGCCGGCGACCACACTTTATTTATCGGGAAGGTTAACCATATAACGACACATGAGCTTGAACCCTTATTATTTTTTGGCGGTAACTATCGAATGCTGCAGGCCTCATCGCTCTAAAATCAATTTGCCGCCCCACCCTGTTACGTCTCCCTCATCTAGAAATACCACCACAACCACAGCTTCGTTCAGCTAGTTACGTATCAACCGCAATCTACCAATAAGCTTATACTATCGGGGGGGCTGTAACTTCCAGAGATATGCGCCCGGATGATGAGATGTTGATGTCGAGAAAAGTATCCGCTTGCAATTCGGAATATGGGAGGATTTCTATGAAGAAGAGTTGGTCCATATTCATCAGTTTGCTGCTTGTACTCGTTCTGTCGGGTTGCGGGGGAGGGGATGCCAACCGGACATCTTCTGCAGGCAATTCGCCATCGGATTCCTCGGCAAACGGTTCAGACACGATTAAAATCGGCGGCTTGTTCTCCGTGTCGGGAGGTGCCTCCACCCTTGGCAAGCCTCAATTGGATACACTCAAAATGTTAGTTGAAGAAGCCAATGCGTCCGGAGGCATCGGCGGCAGGATGATCGAGCTGTATACGTATGATGATAAGTCGGATCAGAATGAAGCCGTACTGAATATGAAGAAATTGCTGGAACAGGACAACGTGTCGGTTGTAATCGGGGGCACCATATCCGGCAATGCGCTGGCCATCATTCCCCTTGCGGAAAAGGCAAAGGTCCCCCTCATCGCCGTAGCAGCGAGCAAAAACATTAATGTGCCGACGAAACCGTTTATCTTCAAAACAGCCCAGGGTGACGATCTGGTCGTCCCGCGTGTCATTCAATATGCAAAAGAACATAGCCTGACCAAGATTGCCTGGATCAATGTGGATAACTCCTTCGGTTCCAGCGCGCATGAAGAATTCAAGAATATGGCGTCTGAGGCCGGAATTACGATTGTCATCGAAGATGTGTTTGAACCTTCGGTGAACGATGCGAAGCCGATGCTGACACGTGTGAAGAATGCGAATCCGCAAGCCATCATCATCTGGGGCACGGCGCAGGAGTCGGCCATCGTAACGAAAAACGTGCGTGAGCTTGGGATTGACTTGCCTATTATTGAGTCCCATGGCATTGCGAATTCCCAATTCATTGAGCTTGCGGGCGATGCTGCAGAAGGTATCGTGTTTCCGGCAGGCAGCCTGCTCGTATCCAGTCAGCTAGCAGAGGACAATGCACAGAAGAAAGTGCTGGAACAGTACAAGAAGCAATTTGAAGACAAATTCGGGTATGAGACGAGCACCTTTGGCGGTCATGTCTGGGATGCATTTGAAATGATTAAGCGAGCGGCTGAGACGGCAGGCACGGACCCGGTTGCACTGCGGGATGAATTGGAAAGCGGGACAAAGGACCTTGTAGGTGTGAGCGGAATCTTCACCATGTCGGCCAATAACCATAATGGACTGAAGCCGGATGCGCTGTCGATGATCGAGATCAAAGATAAGAAATGGATATTGACAAAGTAGGGCACGAACATGATTTGGGGGGAGGACATGACGAATGGGGTTCCATGAGCAAATCATTCAATTAATCATTTCGGGATTAACGATTGGCAGTATCTATGCGTTAATCGCGACAGGGTTCGTCATTACGTACAACATTACTGGTGTATTGAATTTTGCTCAAGGGGAGTTTGCTATGCTCGGGGCCATGATCGCCATTTCGCTCGTTGCTGCAGGTTTGTCCTACATGCCGGCCTTTATCATGGCCATTCTGATTGTACTGGTTAGCGGCGCGCTGTTCGAGCGGGCAGCGATTCACCCGGCCAGACATTCCACAGGCTCGGCCATGATTATTATTACGATCGGCGTTGCGATTGCCGTCCGCGGGATTGCGCTGTTCATCTGGGGGACCGATCCGAAGATGCTGCCTCCTTTTACTCCGGGTGAACCGCTCGACCTGTTCGGGGCCGTCGTTCAATTACAGAGTCTCTGGGCTATCGGGGTAGCCATGCTTAGCTTAATCGCGATGTATATTTTCTTTGAGCGAACATTTATGGGCAAAGCGGTAACCGCCTGTGTGATCAATCGCTTTGCAGCCCGGTTAATGGGAATCAAGCCGGAGAAGATGTCGCTGTTGTCGATCAGCGCAAGCGCCGCGCTCGGAGCGATCGGCGGCATTATTATAGCCCCTATCTCCGGCGCCTCTTACGAGATGGGACTCATGCTCGGGATGAAGGCGTTCATCGCCGCTGTAATCGGCGGTCTGACGAACGCTCCGGCAGCGATTGTCGGCGCCTTGATCGTCGGTCTGCTTGAATCGTTCACCGAGGGATTGTGGTCCAGCGGTTACAAAGACCTCGTCATTTTTGGGGTGTTGCTGCTCGTCTTGTTCTTTTTGCCTAACGGCCTGTTTGCCAAAATGTCAGGTAAGCGAGTATAGGAGGCCCTCATGATCAAATCGGGAACAGGTAATGTATATAATCGGAGTTTGACGGGAATTGCCGTTGTTGCCTTGCTGTTGGCGATCATTCCGCTCTTCTCTCCGTCAGCCTATATTCTAAGCACTTTGGTCATCATCGGGCTTTATTCTTTGGTGGGCACGGGTCTCGGCATGCTGATGGGGTATGCAGGTCAAATATCGTTGAGTCACGCCGCGTTTTATGGCGTCGGCGCCTATTCATCTGCTTTCGTTACGGTAAAACTGGGCATGCCGCCGCTGGCAGGCATGGCGGTCGGCATATTGCTGGCCGCGCTCATTGCTTATATCGTCGGCATCCCTACACTCCGATTAACCGGTCATTATCTGGCGCTCGCCACGCTCGGGTTCGGAATGATTATGTTTGCCTTGTTCAAGCAGCTCAAGGGGATCACCGGAGGGCTGGACGGGTTTCTAAATATACCGTCATTATCCCTGTTCGGGCTAAAGATTGATACGGACATTCAATATTATTACGTCGTATGGTGCTTGGCGCTGCTCGGTATTGGGGCTGCCCGGAATATGATTCATTCCCGTGTCGGCCGCGCACTGCGCTCGATTGAGAGCAGTGAAATTGCAGCCGCTTCGATTGGCATTGATACCCAAAAGTACAAATTGCAAGTGTTTGTGATGAGTTCCGTTTTTGCCTCGGTTGCCGGAAGCGTATATGCCCATTATATTTCGTTTATTAACCCGATGCTCTTTCATTCCAACGCATCGATTCAATTTCTGATCATGTCGGTTCTGGGCGGAGGGACAAGCATATGGGGCGGGTTGGTTGGCGCCCTCGCTTATGTCACGCTCGGCGAAGCGTTGAAGGATATCGTCCCGTTCTTCCTGCCGAACGTCAGCGATGAGTTCAACATTATATTTTTCGGAATGCTGCTTGTTGCGATATTGATCTACATGCCTGACGGGTTGGCGCCTGTGATTGGGAAGCTGGTGAGGAAGCTGAAACCGGCAGCGAATAAGCAAGTCGAACGAGACCATCTAGCGGGTTCTTCGGGAGGTGAGAGCGGACATGACAGCGCGAGCGCCCCTTCTTCGGATGTGTAAGGTAACGAAATGGTTCGGTGGAGTCGCCGCGGTCGAAGATGTTTCCTTTGACGTGTATCCAGGGCACATCACGGCGGTCATTGGCCCGAACGGTGCGGGCAAGACGACGCTTTTCAATTTGATTACGGCCATTCTCCCGCTGACAAGCGGCCGCATCTTTTTGGAGAATACCGAGATTACCGGGATGAAAGCTCCGCAGATTGCGGCGTTAGGAATAACGAGAACATTTCAGAACCTGCAAATCTTCGGGAATATGTCCGTTGTGGAAAATGTGATGACAGGCGCGCATACGCAGCTCAAGACGGGTATGATACGGTCGGCATTCCGGCCGCCTGCGGTAAGCCGCGAGGAACGAAGGGCGCACGAGAATGCGCTGAAGCTATTGGAGAATGTAGGATTGATTGAATATGCCTATGAAGAAGCAGACAAGCTCCCTTACGGCAATCAACGGCTTCTTGAAATCGCCCGGGCTGCCGCATCGGCCCCCAAGCTCATCTTGCTGGATGAGCCGATGGCTGGCTTGAATCCGCAAGAATCCAGGAAGCTGGCCACGACAATCGAACGAATGCGGGCGGAAGGGATGACATTTCTGTTTGTGGAGCATGACATGGAAACGGTGATGTCGATGGCGGATCATATCGTTGTGCTTGATTTCGGCAAGAACATTGCGGAAGGCACGCCGGAAGAAATCTACAATAACCCTGCGGTTATCGCCGCTTATTTGGGAGATGAGGAGATTGCGCTCTGATGCTGGAAGTAACGGGCTTGCATACGTATTACGGCCATTTACATGCTCTTAAAGGGATTTCATTCACCGTAAGGAAGGGAGAACTGCTGGCCATCGTCGGATCGAATGGAGCCGGCAAGAGCACGCTGTTGGGAACCTTGGCAGGAATGCTCCAACCACGGGCAGGGACGATGATGTTCGAGGGCGCCGATATTACGCGGCTCTCCGTGGAGCAGGTCGTCGCGAAGGGGATTTGTCTCGTGCCGGAACGGCGGCAAATCTTTGACTCCCTGTCGGTCAAGGACAATCTGTTGCTGGGCGCGTACCACCGCAGAAGGAAGGACAAGCGGCGCATCCAGCAAGACTATGATCAGGTGCTTGAGTTGTTCCCGAAGCTGAAGACGATGCTGTCACGTCCGGGAGGCCTGTTGAGCGGTGGTGAACAGCAGATGCTGGCGATTGGCCGCGGCTTAATGTCCCGCCCTGCTCTAATGTTGCTGGATGAACCGTCGCTTGGACTTGCGCCGCTGATCGTTACCGACATGATGAACATTTTTGTACAGCTCAAGCAACAAATTGGGACGACGATCATTCTCGTCGAACAGAATGTGAAGGCAGCGCTAGGCGTTGCCGATTATGCGTGCGTCATTGAGCGGGGAGAGATCGCATTGCATGGAACGGCGGCACAGATTATGGATCACCCCGATATTCGAAGCGCGTATCTCGGCATAAGCAGGGCCGCGGAAGCGGAATCCATCCCAATATAGAACGAAAGGATGTTGGCACAATGATCAACGCGAAAGAAATGAAACAACGATTGAGAGGCTCGATCTCGCCGATTGTCACTCCGTTTGACAGCAGCAATCAAGTCGATTTGCAGGCGATGAGCGGCTTGATTGAATGGCATCTCGAATCCGGCTCTCATGGAATTTCGGTTACCGGAACGACCGGAGAGCCAAGCTCGCTCACGCTTGCGGAACGCGAGATGATTATGGAGCATGTCATTCGTACAGTCAATCATCGCGTTCCTGTCGTTCCGGGCACGGGATCAACGAATCATGAGGAAGCGCTGCACTTGACGAAGCTTGCCCAAGAGATGGGGGCAGATGCGGCGCTTGTCATCGTGCCGTATTATAATCGTCCGAACCAGCAAGCATTATATCAACATTTCAGAACGATTGCCGACTCCGTAGATATTCCGATCATTCTGTATAATATCCCGGGCCGAACCGGCGTGAATTTGGAGGTAAGCACACTGGCCCGTCTCGTAGAAGATTGCGATAACATTGTCGGAATCAAAGAGTCCAACAAAGATTTCGAGCATGTGAACCGGGTTCTTCATCGCTGCGGAAGGGATTTCCTGCTGTATTCAGGGATCGAGCTGTTGTGTTACCCGATGCTGGCGATCGGCGGGGCAGGCCATGTTGCCGCCACAGCGAACGTAGCGCCGCAGGAAGTCGCCGAGCTGTATAATCGCTGGACTGCCGGGGATGTCGAAGGCGCCGTGGAACTTCATTACCATTTGTTAACGCTGAATGACGTTCTATTCAAGGATACGAATCCGGTACCTGTCAAGACGGCATTGGGCATGATGGGGAAAATCAATCCGGCCGTCCGGCTTCCGCTTGGACCGCCATCCGAAGCTCTTCGCCGGGAAATCGAGGACACGCTCGCTCAATACGGGATCATAACCAAGCAAATGAATGCGTCTTCTTAATAAGAGATTGGGAGAGGAAGGAGAGAAGACTTGATGCAGTCACACACTGATATTGGCAACGTATTGCATTATATTAACGGCCAATTCGTAGAGAGCGTGTCTGGCCGCGCATTCAGCAACCTCAATCCGTTCAACAATGAGCCGATCAATGAAGTGGCAGAAGGATTGGCCGAGGATATCGGCCTTGCTGTGGCGGCAGCGCGCCAGGCGTTCGATGAAGGACCATGGCGGACGATGCGCATGAACGAACGAATGAAATATATCATCAAAATTGCCGAGCTGATAGAGAAATATGCAGAAGAAATCTCGTACCTGGAATCGCTGGATAGCGGGTTGCCGATTGCACAGACGAAGAAGCAGGCCGAACGCGCGGCTGCCAATTTCCGCTTCTATGCAGAGATGGTCAAGACGCGTCTTGTCGGCGAATCGTATCAAGTGGACAACTCGTTTATCAATTATACGATTCATAAGCCGGTCGGTGTTGCGGGCTTGATTACACCGTGGAATGCGCCGTTCATGCTGGCCACCTGGAAAGTGGCTCCAACACTCGCGACCGGAAATACTTGCGTCTTGAAGCCGGCTGAGTGGTCCCCGCTTACGGCGAACAAGCTGGCGGAGATTATTCATGAAGCCGGGCTTCCGCCGGGCGTATTCAATGTCGTCCATGGCTATGGTGAGACTTGCGGCGCGCCGTTAGTCGCTCACCCTGACGTGCAACTGATTTCTTTCACGGGGGAGACGACGACCGGTTCGGCAATTATTAAGAACGGTTCGGATACGCTGAAGCGCGTCTCGATGGAACTGGGCGGCAAGTCACCGGCCATCGTATTCGAGGATGCCGATCTGGATACGGCATTGGACGCGGTCGTATGGCAGATTTTCTCCTTCAACGGAGAGCGGTGCACCGCCAATTCGAGACTGCTTATTCACGAATCTATTCATGATTTGTTTGTGGACAGGCTGAAGGACCGATTGCAGAACATTGTCATCGGCGATCCGCAAGATCCGGCAACGGAGGTGGGGCCGCTGATTCACCGCGATCATTATAACCATGTCATCGGGTGTATCGATACAGCGCGGAAAGAGGGCGCAGAAGTCATCTCCGCTTCGATTCCTGAGGGGCTGAGCGCAGGCAATTATGTAGCGCCCACCCTTATTCTGAACGCCCACAATCAGATGACGGTGGCCCAAGAGGAAATATTCGGCCCCGTGCTCACCGTCATTCCCTTCTCCACCGAGGAGGAAGCGCTCAGCATGGCCAATGATTCCAAGTACGGGCTGGCCGGCTATGTATGGACGAACGATATGAAGCGCGGACACCGGATGGCACAGCAGCTTGAGTGCGGAATGGTATGGCTCAACTCCCAAAATGTGCGGGATTTGCGCACGCCGTTCGGCGGGGCCAAAGCAAGCGGAATCGGCAGAGAAGGAGGCCACTACGGGTTCGACTTCTATACGGAAACCCAGATCATTCACGTCGCGCTTGATGAACAGCATATTCCTGCTTTCGGCAAGAGGGCAGCCAGATAGTGATTTGACAGGCAGATTGCCTGATCCGAATGAAGCCAAGGAGGTCATTCTATGCCAGCCAAGACAGGTCAACAATATATTGACCGTATTGATGAAGCGAAATCCAATGTCTGGATCGACGGCCAGCAAGTTCAGGGAAAAGTGTCCGAGCACCCGGCGTTCCGGGGGGTGATAAGAAGTCAGGCCGCTCTGTATGATATGCAATTCGATCCTGACAAGATCGACATCATGACCTACGTATCTCCGACGACAGGGGATCGGGTAGGAACATCCTTCCTCCAGCCCAGCACCAGAGAAGATCTGGAGAAACGAAGACATATGATACAGGAGTGGGCCAAGTTCAATGGCGGAATGATGGGACGCTCTCCTGACTATATCAATTCGGGGATGATGGCCTATGGCGCGGCAGCAGATATATTCGGGGCGCAAGATACGATGTATGCCGACAATATGCGGCAATATATTGAATACATTCGTGAAAATGATCTGTCGCTTACCCATACGTTAATTCAGCCGCAAGTGAACCGGGGCGTCCAGACTCATCAGTTGTCCGATCCTTATATCGCGGCTCGAATCGTAAGGAAGAATGACGAGGGCGTGGTCATTCGCGGTGCCCGTCTGCTGGCGACCCAGGGCGGGATTACGGATGAAATTATGGTATTTCCGTCAACGGTATTGAAGCAATCGGAAGAGGAGAATCCGTACGCGTTTGCCTTCTCGATTCCGAACAACACGCCTGGCTTGAAATTTATATGCCGGGAATCGTTCGATTACGGCAAATCTCCTTTTGATCACCCGCTCGGTTCCCGTTTTGAAGAGATGGACGCGATCGTTGTCTTCGATGATGTGACGGTGCCATGGAATCGAATCTTCGCCCTGGGCGACACCGATATTTGCAACCGCATCTATGCGGACAGCAACGCCGCGGTTCATATGACACACCAGGTCGTCTCGAAGAACGTAGCGAAAACCGAATTCATACTTGGCATCCTTCAACTGATGGTAGAGACCATTAATATCGGCCAATACCAGCATGTGCAGGAGAAAATGGCGGAAGTCATTATTGCCTTGGAAACGTTGAAAGCGTTCTTAACCGCTTCGGAGGCCAACGCCAAGCTCGATCGCTGGGGCGTGATGACCCCTGACTTTGGGCCTCTGAATGCGGCGCGGAACTATTTTCCGAAGGTGTACCCTCGTTTTTCAGAGATTATGCAGCTTCTTGGCGCAAGCGGACTCATGGCGCTTCCGAATGAGGCGGATTTTCAATCCGCGCTTCGGCCGGATCTGGACAAATATTTGCAGGCTGCGAATCAGGACGCATACCATCGCGTCAAGCTGTACCGGCTGGCATGGGACGTGTGCATGAGCGCCTTTGGCAGCCGCCAAACCTTGTATGAACGGTTCTTCTTCGGCGATCCGGTAAGAATGGCCGGAGCGTTATACAATGGCTACGATAAGCAGGAATATGTCGATCGGGTCAAGGCGTTTCTGGAGCGTTCCGAGCAGCTTGTTACTCATTAATCCATTCAGGTGAGGAGGCGATATTTTTGGATTTCTCCATTATTCGAATCGGGAATGTCATTATGAATGTTACGGATCTGGAGCAGTCGAGGAAATTTTATGTAGATGCCTTGGGCTTCATTGAAACGGAAAGCGACGAAAACAATTTATATCTCCGTGGTCTGGAAGAGCATAACCATCACTGCTTGCATCTGATCAAAGCGGACAAGCCTGGAATCGTCGCTCTAGGCTACAAAGTGATGCGGGAAAGCGATCTGGACGCGCTGGAACGGCTGTTTGCGTCCCGGGGCCTTCCGACCCGATGGATAGCGAAGGGGACGCTGCATGCGATGGGCCGGGTTTTGCATGTGCACGATGTCAGCGGACTTCCGCTGCAGTTCTACGCGGAGATGGATAAGGTGGAAAGATTGCTGCAGCGGTATGATTTATATACGGGCGCGCGCATTCAGCGCATTGATCATGTCAATTGCTTTGTTTCCGATGTGGCCCGGGCCTATGATTTTTTCGTCAATGAACTGGGCTTCGCCTGCTCCGAATATACGGCGCTCGAAGATGACAGTTTGTATGCAGCTTGGCTGCATCGCAAGCATAACGTCCATGATCAAGCGTTCATGAATGGACCGGGTCCAAGACTGCATCATGTGGGCTTCTGGCTTCCGGACCCGCTGGCGCTGATTCATGCGTGCGATGTGCTGGCATCGCTTGGTTATCAGGGCAGCATTGAGCGCGGGCCCGGCAGGCATGGATTGTCGAATGCCTTCTTCCTCTATTTGAGAGATCCCGATGGCATCCGGATTGAACTGTATAATGGAGATTATTTAACAAGCGATCCTGATCTGGGGCCGATTAAATGGGACATCCACGATCCGAGACGGCAGACGTTCTGGGGAAGCGCGACACCGGAATCCTGGTTCAATGAAGGCACGCCATTCGTTGATTTCCGGACCGGCGAGCATGCTGAGCTGCTGACGGCGGCGCTGCCTTCCCGGCAGCCGCAGCACTTGATCTAAGGATATTCAGGTGACGATGATGAAGAGAAGACTGTTCATTAATGGGGCATGGGTGGAGACGCAGCATTACCGTATGCTGCGCTCTCCCTATTCCGGTGAAGGGATTGCGGAGATTCCCGTTGCCGGGGAAGAAGAGATCGAGCAGGCTATCCAAGCTGCTTATGAAGCGGGAACCGTCATGTCCAGGATGCCCGCACATCAGCGCGCAGCCATCCTTGACCGCTTGTCCGGCTTGATCGAAGCACGCGCGGGCGAGGCGGCTCGGCTTCTCGCGCTCGAGGTGGCCAAACCGATCAAGACCGCCATGCTTGAAGTGGAGCGGACGATTGAGACGTATCGGTTCGCGGCGGAAGAGGCGAAGCGGATACACGGGGAAACATTGCCGTTGGACGCATCGAAGAGCGGCGAGGGGAGATTGGCCTATACGCTGCGAGAACCTCTTGGAGTGATCGGGGCGATTACCCCGTTCAACTTCCCCATGAATCTGGTCGCTCATAAAGTAGGCCCGGCGATCGCAGCGGGCAATGCGGTGGTGCTCAAGCCTGCTTCGCAATCTCCCCTGTCGAGCCTATTCATCGCCGAACTGCTGCAGGAGGCCGGACTACCGGCCGGCGCATTGAATGTCGTGACCGGCAGCGGCCGCCTCATTGGCGAGCGAATCGTGACCGACGACCGGATTCGGATGATTACATTCACCGGCAGTCCGGCGGTCGGCATCGGGATTCGCAATCGGGCCGGTCTCAAGCGCGTAACCCTGGAGCTTGGCTCCAATTCGGCGCTTATTGTCGACAAAGGCGTTCGGATAGACGATATTGTCGAGCGTTCCGTCACAGGCGCTTTCGCTTATCAGGGCCAAGTATGTATTTCGTTGCAGCGTGTGTATGTCCATGAAGAGGTATATGATGAATTTGTAGACCAATTCATTCAGCGAACGCGGCAGCTGCAGATTGGCGATCCGCTTGACTCTGCTACGGATGTATCGGCCGTGATCTCGCCTGAAGATGTCCGGCGGCTGCTGGATTGGATTGAAGAAGCAAAGCAGGCCGGAGCGACGATTGCGACGGGCGGCTGTGCCGACGGCAATGTGCTGCATCCGACGGTGATTCTGGAGGCAGGGTCTAAGCTGAAGGTCTCTTGCCAGGAAGTGTTCGGACCGATTGTCGTAATCAATCCGGTGAAGTCGGTTGACGAGGCGATTCAACAGGTGAATGAGTCCCGCTTCGGCCTGCAAGCCGGCATTTATACGGAACATGTGCACACCGCGCTGCATGCTGCTGACCAACTGCAAGTCGGCGGCGTCATGATTAACGACATCCCGAGCTTTCGCGTTGATCATATGCCGTATGGCGGCGTGAAGGAGAGCGGGATCGGGCGTGAAGGAATTAAATATGCCATAGAAGAGATGACAGAAATGAAGCTTGTCGTCTGGAAAAAGTAAAGTGTACCCACTTAACCCCACTTAACAGGGAAAGGATTCAACAGGGTGAGCCGAAGGAGAGTCTCCAAAGTTGAAGGAGAGCCTCCAAAGTTGAAGGAGAGTCTCCAAAGTCGAAGGAGATTCTCCAAATCTGAACGAGAAAGGGGGTGTCCCACAAGTAGTATTTCACTACAGTGAGACAGCCCCCCCTGATACTCAACGTTCGACTCGCCGAAAACTGCAAAAATGCATCTTTCCTTTATGACATGTACTCCGTTACAGGGAATCCTGCAAAACGGCATCAATTTTAGACTTTCAAATCGATAAAAGGCAAAAATCGATGAAAATAATGTACTTCCGCAGTAATTCCATCAAATATCGCCTCAAATAACGAAAATTGCTGCATCCACGCCACTAGCGTTGCATCGAGCGGTTAGTTCATAATCTAATTTCAATTAACATCAATATATGATATATATTTACATCTGCAATGTCCGCGCTAAGTCTAAAAAAGTCGAGCTGGAAATAGACCCTGCGCGTTATCCATTATATGTAAAAGTATTTTTCGTTTGTCATTACCTCACAATCAGTTTCGGTTTCATCGACTTCGTTGCCTTTTTCGGACGTCTCCCATTTCGCTTTGGTCGTCCCCTAGATGTTCGGGTCGGCTTGCGGTTGAGTGCAGCGATCAAATTTTCCCATGGTTTTTCCGCATAGATGCGAATCAACTG
>NZ_LDIG01000187.1 GCF_015845845.1 Paenibacillus dendritiformis | reverse complement strand
ATGCCAGACAAACGAAGCTCCGCTTCGGAAGACATAGTCCATGGTTTCAGACATTCCAGCGCATTTACGGGACCTTGTCGGGATAATAGATTGCGAACCTATGTTTCCGTTCAAGCTTTGCACAAGGGAAGCTTTGTTTCGTGATGTCTTTTTCAAGTGAATCGAGTCATCACCTCTGCTTTCTGCGCCTATCGTTACAACTGATAGTGATGGTTCTCTTATTCGTAACCCTTTCACGGATTCAGGTATGAACTAACCGCTCGATGCAACACTAGTGCAGTTTTGCAGGATTTTCTCGGAATTTCGCCTCTTTGGTCTCAAAATGCTGCGCCTGTGCAGCAATTTCATGTGGACCAGCTTGCCTTAACCTTCTCCTGGCTTCCCCCGCCCCGCCCTCAATAGATCAAAAAAAGCCGAACAATAAGTTCGGCCACCAATCTTGCTATTTCCCGGCATTGCCTGCGCTTGCGCTCCTCACTGCTTCATATGCCGCAAATAAAGACGGGTCTCTGCCACGACCACGCCGGACAACCCCAACAGAGCGACCAGATTCGGCAGCGCCATCAGCCCGTTCACGATATCCGAGAGCAGATAGATCGCCTGCAGCTTGATGAACGCGCCGGCCGCGACCATGAGGATGAACACGATGCGGTAAGGCAAGATCGCCCGCACGCCGAATAAATAGACAATGCAGCGCTCGCCGTAATAATTCCACCCCAGAATCGTCGTAAAAGCAAATAAAATAAGACATAACATGAGAACGATGGAACCGAACGGCATCGCGGCATCGAAGGCCGCCTGCGTCATCGCCGCGCCTTCCGCCGCCCCGTTCCAAGTGCCGGTCACAATGAGCGTCAGCCCGGTCAGCGTACAGACAATAATCGTATCAATGAACGTTCCGGTCATCGATACAAGGCCCTGTTCCGCGGGCCATTTCACCTTGGCCGCCGCCGCTGCGATCGGAGCGCTTCCGAGCCCGGATTCATTCGAAAACACCCCTCTTGCGATGCCGCTGCGAATCGCCAGCATGACGGTCGCCCCGAGGAAGCCGCCCCCGGCCGCCGCCGGGTTGAATGCGCTATGGAGCACTAGCGACAGCGCGGATGGAATCTTGTCCGCGAAAGCCGCAAGAACGATGAAGCACGCCACAATATAAATGATAGCCATCGCGGGCACGACTTTGGTGGTCACCCTGGCGATACTCTTGAGACCGCCTATCGTCACCAGAGCAATCGCGAGGGTCACCACTCCCGCGGTTACCGCCACGGGAATCCCCAGGCTGGACTCGCTGGAAGATACAATAGCGTTCACCTGCGGAAGAGTCCCGATGCCTAACAAGGCCACCAATACCCCGCTCACCGCGAAATAAATCGCGAGCGGCTTGAACTTCGCGCCCAGGCCTTGTTCGATATAATACATCGGGCCGCCCGACACTTGACCGTTCTCGTCGATTTTCCGGAATTTGACGGCCAGCAAGCCTTCCGCATATTTCGTCGCCATGCCAAAAAACGCGGCCAGCCACATCCAAAACAGCGCGCCCGGCCCGCCCATCTGAATCGCGGTGGCGACCCCGACGATATTTCCCGTTCCGATCGTGGCCGCCAAGGCGGTAGCCAGCGCGCCGAAGCTCGTGACATCGCCTTTGCCTTCATTTTTCGCCGTAAAGATGAGCTTGAGCGCCAGCGGCAGACGAAGCACCTGCAGCAACCCGAGCCGAATCGTCAAGAAGATCCCCGTTCCTACCAATAATATGAGGAGCGGCGGACCCCATACGAATTCGTCCACCCGATCCAGCCATACTTCCAACTCATGCATTACAATTCCCCTTTTCATCTTAAAATCAATGTCTGACGACATTAAAAAAGAGTCAAATCAATAGATTTGACTCCGGGGACAATTTTGCAGAACATCAAAAAGAACGATATGTGAATGCAATCACGATACCAACATAAAGATGCCTGACATCTGCAATCCCTGTCCTTTTACCTGAGAGTTTTAACGCGCGTCCTGCCACGTATTGCCCCTTCGGTGCTCCGCGATGGAGTCTCTCCAGAGTCCTGTCCGCATACGGTCCTGCTTCATCCTATTCGTTCGCGAACGATAACAAGCGCCTGAGAGCTTCGCCCCTTCGGCCAGGCTTGATCCTGTCTCCCGCATACTTCATCCAGTTATCATGTTGTTCATCCATTATATTGAACCATCCCGGATTCCGCAAGGATTTTGTCTATGGGAAAAAGAACCACCCCGCATTCTCCCACTCACAGCGGGCATGATTTGTCCACCTGGAGAATACACATCTTGTGAGGGCCTGCAACCATTGTCAATGAATATTCTCACGAAGGAGTGATTATGCTTGTCAACGTTCCAAATCAGTCCGAAGGTTGAAGCATTTTTGCAAGGGACGAAAAAGCTGTTCATCAATGGCGAATGGGTCGAATCCGTCCAGAACAACGTCTTCTCGTCTATCAATCCGGCCACGGGGCAAGTGCTCGCGGTCGTAGCGGAAGCTCGGGAGGAAGATGTGGATCGCGCGGTCAAGGCGGCGCGCCAGGCTTTCGATCATGGCAAATGGTCCACCATGAGCGCCGCGGATCGCAGCCGTCTCATCTATAAGCTGGCCGATCTTATCGAAGCGAACAAGCAAGAGCTGGCCGAGCTGGAGACGCTTGATAACGGCAAACCGCTGCGGGAAACGAAGGCGGCCGATCTTCCGCTCACGATCGAGCATTTCCGTTATTATGCCGGATGGGCCACCAAAATCGTCGGACAAACCATTCCTACGGCAGGCAACTTCCTAACCTATACGAGACATGAACCGGTCGGGGTCGTCGGCCAGATCATCCCGTGGAACTTCCCGCTGCTGATGGCGGCCTGGAAGCTCGGCGCCGCCCTTGCCACCGGCTGCACCGTCGTCCTGAAGCCGGCGGAGCAGACGCCGCTGTCCGCCCTCTACCTGGCTCAGCTCACCCAGGAAGCAGGGTTCCCGCCTGGCGTCATCAACGTGATTCCGGGCTTCGGCGAGACCGCGGGCGCGCCGCTTGTCCGGCACCCGCAAGTCGACAAGATCGCTTTTACCGGCTCGACGGTGGTCGGGAAATCGATCATGCGCGAAGCCGCGGACACGGTCAAAAAAGTAACGCTTGAACTCGGCGGCAAATCGCCGAACATCATTCTCCCGGATGCCGATCTGTCCCGGGCGGTGCCCGGCGCGCTGCGGGGCATCACCTTCAACCAGGGGCAGGTGTGCTCGGCAGGCTCGCGGCTCTACGTGCAGAAGAAATTGTATGACAATGTCGTCGCCGACCTGGCATCGGAGGCCAAGCGGATCCGGGTAGGCAGCGGCCTCGATCCGGATACGGAGATGGGCCCGCTCGTGTCGTCCGAGCAGCATGACATCGTGAAGCGCTATATCGAGGCGGGGAAAGCGGCTGGCGCGGAGCTCGTTACGGGCGGCAAAGTGCCTGCCGAACAGGGTTATTTCGTCGAGCCGACGATCTTCGCGCATGTCGATCCGAAGATGACGATCGCCCGCGAAGAGATCTTCGGGCCGGTGGTGGCTGCGATGCCGTATGATACGCTCGACGACTTGATTGAGCAGGCCAACCAATCCGATTACGGCCTGGCTGCGGGTGTCTGGACGCAAAATCTGAAGCAAGCCCATTATCTGGCGAATAAACTGCAAGCCGGCACCGTCTGGGTGAACTGCTATAACGTCTTCGATGCGGCCGCTCCGTTCGGCGGCTACAAGCAATCGGGCCTGGGGCGAGAGATGGGTTCCTATGCGCTTGACAACTATACCGAAGTGAAGACCGTCTGGGTAAGCCTGAAATAGGACTGCCGCGGCCGGCGCGCTTGTCACGTACAACGGCAGTACGTATGAAGCGCGGGGCGCGGATACATCGCAAGCCGGCGTGGAGCCGCCGAATGTTCCTGCCCTGTGGCTGTTGAAGTAGGGCGCCAATAGGATGACGAGGTCTATGGCGGCATGACCAGGGAGGAGTTTCAAGAGCTGTACCTCCAATGAGCCGGATGCCCGGAACGACAGAAAAGGGGCTGAGCGCCCCTTTTCGCTTGTACGGCTGTATAGCAGTGATCGTCTGGCCAGTGTATCATCCCTTGCGGCCCGGGACGAGAGAAGCATACGTTTGCTCGTACTCCTTCTGCAGCTCGGCGACCACGTCGGCAATCGGCGCCGTCCGTGTGATCGCTCCCACACCCTGCCCGGCCGACCAAATATCTTTCCAGGCTTTGGCTTCACTCACTTCCGCAAAAGAGAAGTCCATCGTCTCCTTCTTCCGCAGTTGGTTCGGATCAAGCCCTGCCTTGCGTATGCTCGGAACGAGATAATTGCCGTGAACCCCGCTGAACGCATCCGTATAAATCAAATCTTCGGCATTCGATTCCATAAGCATGCTTCGATACGCCTCGCTTGCAAAGCTCTCGGCCGCAGCGATAAAGCGCGTCCCCATATAGACCATATCGGCGCCGAGCACCTCCATCGCGACGATATCCCGCCCGCGGGAAATACAGCCCGCGACAATCGTAATCCCATTCCAGAACTCTTGCACCGCGCTCAGAAAAGCAAGCGGGTTCAACGTTCCCGCATGCCCGCCGGCCCCGTTGCACACGAGAATCAAGCCGTCGATCCCCGTAGCGGCCGCTTTTCTCGCATGAGTCAGATGGATGACATCAGAAAACACAAGCCCGCCATAGGCATGCACGATATCGACGACCGCTTGCGGATTCCCCAGCGAAGTAATGACAATCGGCGGCTGGTACTTCTTGATCAGCTCAAGATCCGCTTCGTAGCGCTTGTTCGTCCGGTGTACGATCAGATTGACGGCCCATGGAGCCACTGGCTCCGCTTTCTCCTCCTGCCCAGCGGCGGCCAGCTCTCGCGTAATCCGTTCCATCCATTCATCCAAAATTTCCGTCGTCCGGGCATTCAGCAGCGGGAACGATCCGATAATGCCGGCTTTGCAGCCTTCAATGACCATATCCGGGCTTGATACCAGAAACATCGGAGCGGCAATCACAGGCACTGCGAGCCGCTCTTTTATCCGTGCGAATTGCTGTTGCGACATGCTCCTCATCCCTTCAACGATTATTGTGAGTCCCCCTAATCTAGTAATTCATTCTGTCGATTAATTACAGGTTACCAATAATGACCAGTTATTTCAATCATACGATTCTGACGTTCACGTTATCCCTTGTTCTTGAAGCCGCCCCGCCGCTCGGAATTATCGCCTGATAAAAAAACGCCGGGCTTCACAACTCGAGGATTCATGGCCGGAACGGGTGAAGTGCGTTAATGTCGGCCATATAGTCCGCAGCCCGGGCACTAAATTGCTCTGCCTTCATGCCAACAAGGAAATGTTCATTCTTCAACCGATTGAACATTTCCTCCGCTTGGCCGAGGATATGGATCGTGCGCGCGAAAAGAGTCCCTGGCTTTGCAATGTCCACTTCACGAATTTTGCCGGCAAACGGATAGACATCTTGGAAAATATGTTTATGGATCTTCTGTAGATGCGCCATATCCAACTTGCCGTTTACCGGCTTTTGCTGCAGCTGCATAAGGCGTTCCGTCGTGACAATATTTTTCTTATTTCACAAGCTTGTCCCATTCACGGATTCCTTGGCTGTTTTTCAGCACCTTCGTCCCGGGGTAACAATACTTCGAATCCACCGATCCCTTATTCATTCAACGCGATTTCAAGGGCTTTTTTTTGGAATTCTTCCCGAGAAATCTCCCCCCTTGCTTTCTTTCGGATCAACTCTTTCATTTCTTCGGTGAGGTACTGTCCCTCAATGTTTAACGTCGCTTCTGCTTCTCTTAGCGCACTCTCCATTTTTTCTTCATTCATGCCGTGACAGCTCCCTTGTTATTTACATTATCCTGAATTTCGAAAGTGACTTTCTCTGAAAATACGAAAAAGGGCTCAAATCTTTGGTAGAATGGTGTTTACCAAGAACACTACACCCAAAGAAAGGAGCACCTTTAAGGTAAAGTCTACCACATCCATTAGCAAAATAAAATCAGAATTTTCGTTGCAAAACACAACCAGCGTCGGTGGAATAAAGATCAACTAGCTTCATCTATGTAATCGGTTCATCCGAAGGTTGTTCTCTTTGAAAACAGGAGGCAGCCCAGGACCCAAAATAAGGTCTTAGACTGCCTCTGTTCGATTGCACTAAAGCCGGGTACCGGTGAGAAAACGATCTTTTTGATTACTGACCAAGACTTTGCTGTTCTTTATCTGTGCTATAAAGAAATAGATATATCCCGATCAAAGCCATGACAATCCCGGACCAGAAGAACCACACTTGAATCCCGAAACGATCAACGACCGATCCCGCCAACGCCAGTCCAATCGGGGAGGCCAACAGCCCAATGCTTGTGACAAAGGAGAGAACGCGTCCTAATTTGGTTCATATGACTTCTGAATCATTGCCATATACGGACCATTGAACAAAGGCGCAGCTGCTCCCATAATGAAAGACAAGACGGCAAACGCAAGGAATGCTTCCCTTCCGATTACCCCGGTCAGGACGCAGGCAAGCCCAATTGCGCCCAGACTAAGGCTCATATACGTGGAATCCCTCCATTTAGATGCAAGAACCGATAACAATGCGCCGCCAAGGATCATGCCAATGCTGAACACCGCCTCAATCACGCTGGCGCTATACCCCCCGCGATTAAAGTGCGACAACGTGACCAAGGGAAAAAGCATGGCAAGAGGCATAAATACGATGCTAAAGAGAGCCATGGCGACCGTAACCGTGACAACCGACTTCACAGAAAGGAACGCTTTCCAGCCGAGAATAAATTCCTTTCGAAACGAAGGCGCTTGAACGGCCTCCGGCTTCGGTTGATGAATCTTGACCAGCAGCAGCATCAGGTTGGCGATTAGCGCGCCCCCCACATCCAAGAGCAGTACCGCTCCCAATGAACTTGCCGAGTAAATTGCGATTCCGAGCGCCGGTCCGAGTACATTGGATGCGGAGAACACCAACTGATGCCAGCCGGCTACCCTCGTGAGTTGTTCCTCTGGCGCAATCAGCGGAATCGCGGCCTGGAATGACGGAGCATGGAAGGCTGTGGCTGCCGACCGAATGAACAGAATCGCATATACGACCCACAAACTCGGTTCGCCCCATAAGAACCAAACGCCCAGAACCAAACTGGAAGCCGCAATGACGCTGTCCGCAACCATCATCGTAACCTTGCGATTCCATCGATCAAGCCAGACACCGACGAACGGCCCCAGTAACGCTTGCGGCATGAAGCCGGCGAATCCTGCGATCATCAACACGGCAGCCGATTCGGTTGTAGCGGTCAAATGCCAGATGATGGAGAACTGAATCATAGCAGACGTTAAAATTGAAAAGATTTGTCCGCTGAAGATCAATACGAATGTCTTTTTCCATTGACTATGCACAAGTGATTTTCTCCTTTATTCTGCTCATCGCCTTATTTTCTCATCACTTTATTCGAACAAGCCGGCCGTCCTTTACTTCGTACACCTGATCGGCAACGCTCTCAATCAGACGCGCATCGTGCGATATAAATACGATGGTGCCCAGGTAATTTCGCATCATGGTCTCCAGTGCTTCCACGGCGGGTATATCCAGAAAATTGCTCGGTTCGTCCATAAGCAGGATATTGTAGCGCCCAAGCAACAATTTGGCTAGCTGGAGCTTGATGATTTCTCCACCGCTTAGTACAGCTAGTTCTTTGCGAACATCCTGAGGTGTGAACCCCATGGACGCGAGTACCGCTCGAATATCCGAAATCGAGTATTCGCAATTTTCCTGCATAAAGGCCATGACGGTCTGATTCCGTTCAAACTTATAGCCGGTTTGGACAAAGCTGCCGATTACCGCTTTGGGAGATACCGTAATTCCGTTCTCGCGTTCTCTGATCATGTTGAACAACGTCGTTTTTCCGGCTCCGTTGGCGCCGGTGATCGCGATCTTGCTCCCCAGCGGAAACTGGAAGGACATATTGTCGAAAATCACCTTGTCTCCGAACAGTTTGCGTATATCTTTGCCCACAATCGGAAATGGATTATGCAATTCCAGCGCTTTGCTCTGCCGAAATTGCACGTTTCGCAGGGCTTCGGGCGGGCCAACCTCGCCAAGCGCTTCGATTCTCCGTTCCATATTTTTGGAAGCACTATAGAGCTTCTTCTGCTTGCTGCCCTGGGATTTCTGATGACCGAGACGGCCGCTGCTATTCGTGCTTTTTTTACTGTTCGCTCCTTTTGTCCTTTGTTCCAGCTTCCGGGCCTGGCTCTTCTTCTCCTCGATCGCCTGCTCCAGCCGCTCCCGTTCCGCCACATATTGTTTATATTGGGCAGCCTGGCTTTGTCGTTCCTCTTCCTTTTGCGCCAAATAATCGGTATATCCGCCCCAATACTCGGTAATCCTTCCGTCTTTCAGCTCCCAGATCTTATCGACGACCTGATCCAGGAAATAGCGATCATGACTGATGATGAGCAAAGCTCCCGTGTAATGCTTGAGCCGGTTAACGAGAAAATCGATGCCATCCCGATCCAGATGGCAGGTTGGCTCGTCGGCAAAAATGCCGTGCGCCTCTTCCGACAGCGCCTGCGCAATCTTTAGCCGCGTCTCTTCGCCGCCGCTCATGGTCTCGGCTTGCACCCGGTCGACGCCCAATTTGCCCATGATGGCGTAATCCTGCACATCCTGAATGATAGCCTCCTCCAACTGGGGAATATAGGCGAACATCCCTTCCCTCTTTATCTTGCCTTGCTGTAAAGGGATTTTGCCCAGCAGCGCTTTGAGCAATGTGCTCTTTCCAGCTCCGTTCGCGCCAACGAGACCAATTCGATCGTAATCGTACAACTCCAGCCGGTCGATATCGAGCACATCGCGCCCCAAATATTCAACGTACATATTTTCTGCTTTGATCAATAACATGGATCGTCCTCCTTCGAAAATCGCAGTCTCTATTTTCTTCATTCGCAGGCTTATCTGCGACTTTTCGAAAGGAACTTTATATAAAAAAGTACCAGTTTATTCTTCTCATCGTCATATTTTTGGGCTCTCCTTCGGTCGAATTAGGTTATCATTTCTTTTGAAAATAAAAAACAGCTTCAAGTCCACACATGCGGGCTTGAAGCTGCTTCATTCAGCATCAGAACATAGCGAAATAAGGCATAGCAAAAACACCATTCGGATCGCGCTCAATGTTCACAAATGCAAAAATAAGCAACTCAAAAAAGCCCACAAAAGTGGAGAAATCTGCTTTTTGAGTACTTATTTTAAGCGCATAGAGTGAACCACATGGATTGCAACCCTCCTGATATTAGTCGAATGTATCTTAACATTGGCGGATGCAGTTGTCAATTCGCATTGTAACAACGTTCAGAATCGAAAAACAGACGCTGCCTTCTCACACGGGCAGCGTCTCTTCGAATTCAGCTCAACAATGTTGTTGCTCCCAATCGGCTACCTCTTCTCTGACACGAGGCGCTACTTCCGTTCCGAATAACCGTATCGCCTCCATCACCTCTTCATGAGGCATTGTGCCGTGCGGCATATGCAGCATGAATCTGATGACGCCAACATGCTTGCGAAGATTTATAATTTTTTGGGCTACCGTTTCCGGGTCGCCGACATAGAGGGCGCCTTCCATGCTGCAGGCCGCGTCGTAGTCCGCTCTCGTGTACGGTGGCGCTCCTTTTTCAACAGCTCTCACGTTAGTTCTTGCAAAGGTAGACGGGAAGAACATCTCGATTGCTTCTTTTTGATTCTTCGCCACAAAACCGTGGGAATGAGAAGCGATCGTCAGACGGCTTACATCATGGCCCGCCTCAGCCGCCGCTTTTTTGTACAGTTCAGCCTGAGATGCATAATCAAGCGGCTTCACTCCTCCGATGATCGCCAGTACGAACGGAAGCCCCATTTTTCCTGCCCGGATCGCGGATTCCGGACTTCCCGCACTTCCGATCCACACCGGCAAAGGATTCTGCACCGGCCGCGGATATATGCCCAGATTATGAATCGCAGGGCGATGTTTTCCGCTCCAGCTTACCTTCTCCGACTTCTGAATCTGCAGCAGCAGCTCCAGCTTCTCATCGAACAGCTCTTCATAATCGTTCAGATCGCAACCGAACAACGGGAATGATTCGAGAAAGGAACCTCGACCGACCATAATCTCCGCGCGCCCGTTGGACAGGCCATCCAATGTTGCAAAATCTTGAAATACACGTACAGGATCGGCAGATGACAGGATCGTTACTGCGCTGGTCAGCCGAATTCTTGTCGTCATCGCGGCCGCCGCTGCTAATACGACTGCAGGAGAGGATGCCGCAAAATCAGGACGATGATGCTCACCTATCCCATACACATCCAGCCCTACCTGATCCGCAAGTAAAATTTCCTCCACCACTTCACGCAGCCGCTGCGCGTGACTCATCGTAATTCCTGTGTTGACATCAGGCGTTGTCTCGACAAACGTGCTTATACCTAGTTCCACTATCCATTTCCTCTTTTCCATAAATGTTCATGTTCATAATTACGCACATAGCAGACGGTATATTAATTTATCACTTATTTTATAGGTTGTTATTGTCATTTTTAATTATTTTCACTGTCTAAAAGAAATCAAGTTCCATCATTCACGGAACCCTGTACTGCAACGGCTCTATATTCATGAAGAAGCGCGGCATCGTCGAGTTTTATTAAGACATTCCAGGTAACTCACAATTTGGTGCACTAGCGTTGCATCGAGCGGTTAGTTCATAATCTAATTTCAATTAACATCAATATATGATATATATTTACATCTGCAATGTCCGCGCTAAGTCTAAAAAAGTCGAGCTGGAAATAGACCCTGCGCGTTATCCATTATATGTAAAAGTATTTTTCGTTTGTCATTACCTCACAATCAGTTTCGGTTTCATCGACTTCGTTGCCTTTTTCGGACGTCTCCCATTTCGCTTTGGTCGTCCCCTAGATGTTCGGGTCGGCTTGCGGTTGAGTGCAGCGATCAAATTTTCCCATGGTTTTTCCGCATAGATGCGAATCAACTG
>NZ_LDIG01000186.1 GCF_015845845.1 Paenibacillus dendritiformis | reverse complement strand
TCATGGCCTCGTCTGCGCGGACGAAACCCATAGCTATGTTCGGAAAATGCAGGGTCAAACACCGGTGTCAATACTTGCGTTATTGCTTGTTGAATGAATCGGTCTGTCACGGTTGGTATGCCTAATAGCCGAACTCCCCCGTTCGGTTTCGGGATTTCGACCCGACGGACTGGACTTGGCTCATAGGTTCCCTCTTTCAAGCGGTGACGGATTTCTTGCCAGTTTTGCAGGATGTGGGCTCGTAACTCTTTTACGGCCATTCCGTCTACGCCGTGGCTTCCTTTGTTCTCCTCCACACGTTTCAGTGCAGTTAGCAAGTTTTCCCGTGACAACAGCAACTCCATCATTCGTGACATACTCCTCGCGTGAATTGTTCTTCTGTTCATGCCGCTGTAAGCTCAGCCCTTCTGGATACCCTTGCGTATTCACCGCTACTTCCCCAGATAGGTCTCCGAGAATAAAAACAGGAGATTGTCTGCCTTCATTGCTTACATTCGAAATCCAAGTTGTTCAATTCCTATAACATGTTCAGTCCTTCCGACCGTTGACGTCACAACCGTCGTACTATGACCTCTGCTGACTTCTGTATGTTCAGTCTGCCTTCACAGGCAGATTTACAGAGTTACTCTGCGTTCATACAGATCTCCCCAGGTAAGAGCGCTATCTTCCTCTCCATCTATCTGCTTCATTTACTTTCGCATGCCTTCGGCAGTAAGGACTTTGGTTTGTTTGGCAACCTCATCCAACATGCGCTAGCCTTATATGAAGTTCGTGTTCCTCAGACCGGAGATTTGCCGCCGACTTCCTTCAGATTCGACCTCACGGTCGACACCCTTGTCTTAAGCTACGGCTACTACTGCCTTCACCGTTCGGGACTTGAACCCTAGAGATAGCGCCCATGCTGGGCGCACTAAAAAAGCCGCAGCCCTCTCAGGCAGCGGCTGTCCTCATGCAAATGACTTCCTCGCTTAAGCTTATACCTCGGCATGCTTCAGCAGCTCGATCAGCTCCAGGCGAAGGCTCTGCTCCGCATCCTCCTTCGGCATGAGCATGAAGCGGCACATATATTGAATGTCGGGCTCGAAATAGCGAATCAAGCGCAACAGGGCGTCCTTATCATGCTGCCGGACCCGCCTCAGCCATTCGGCGAACTCAGCTTCTGACATAACCGGTGAAGGGATTTGCGTTTCCATTTGCTCACCGCCTGCTGGCTCAGATTCAGCTTCCTCGCAATCTGAACCTCTGTCTCGTTCTCTATATACAGGCTGTATAGAATAACCCGCCCCTTGTCGCGGGGCAGTTCCTGCAGCAATTGCCGAACGAGCATGCGGTTGTCGGCTTGCGCCGTGAAATCGGGAGCGGCGAAGGATTCCGCCCTCCATGGGATCTCGCGGTGGCGCGCCGCCTTCGCCCGGTATTGCAGCCTCCAGGCTCTGCGATACAATTCCTTGCGAACACGTTCCATAAGAGTCATCTGCGGAGTCACTTCGTCATTCCTCCCCTTCGGATAGCTGTTCAAAAGGCCCGGCATTCCGCCCCCATTCAGGCGCAGAACCATCCCTTGTGAACGCTCAGTGTAGGTCGCGGCCTTCGTTGGCGGCAGCGAACCCTGCTTATTGGTTCTTGTCGCGAATCTCGCCCTTGCCGCGCAGCACCTCAACCGCCTGCTTAATGACCGGCGGCAGCGGCACGCCCAGGCGGCCGCCATTCTCAATGATCGACAGCAACTCATTGGCCAAATAGAAAAAAATCGTCGCGTCCCGCAGCAAATGCTGGTCCCCCAGCACGCTGTCCACCTGATGCGCCACCGCCACGACGAAAAAAATAAACACCTTGCGCGCGATGCCCATCAGCCCGATGCTGCTGCGCAGCCGCCCTTCGGCCCCGGCCGCCATCACGCCCGTCACGTAATCAATCGCGACGATGATAAGCAGCACTTGCAGCAGCGCCGGCCAGCCGCCGAACAAAAACGCCGCCGTCCCGCCCGCCGCCGCAAAGGCTGACTTCAGTAATACATCCAGTCTTTCCATGTGTGAGTCACTCCTTTGCGTGAAATAGCCCTCGGAAGGTGTCCGAGGGCGTGAAAAAAGCGCCGGCTTTGGCATGGCGCTTACACTGTTATCCAAGCTATGTCTTACGAATTTACCGTTACTTACTAACAATCCACTTCAATTTAATAAACAAATAAAGAGCCTTCCATTGATATAGTTGAACGTGCCTTCGAAGACGAGGAGTATACATAACCCCATACCCCAATTTCTGAGTCTATATCAAAATCCGTAGGGATAGTCACGGTTTCTTTACGCGGTGTTTGTTGATTATCCATTCTCGAGTGAACATCAATCAACCTTTCACTGATTTTAAAATCAAGTTGGTAAATTTTTATTATAGTATCACTTGGATAATCACAACTTAAGAGCCTGATTCTTTTACCTGTTCTATCTCTTACACTAATATCGAAATTAGCATCAGATGTATCATAATAACTTCTCCACAACTCACCATAGGATGATATAAAGGGTAGAAATCTAGCCTTTTTCGTTCCTGATGGAATTTTAAAAAGTACTTCAGTCTTTGACCCGACGTTCCATATCTGAAGATAAGCCGATACATCAATAAGTTGCCCCGTTTGAATCTTTCCTATCTTCTGTACAAGCTGTTCAAATGTCTCATTCGCGGATGCCGGCACTCCCTTGGCGTTGATGGCACCCGCGATACGAGTTTTCGCGTCAACGCCAGATTGAAAAAGGTCTTGCGTCCAAGCTGTCCAACCACTGTCTGTCAGCCTGCGCATATAAAAGCGATCGGCATGCAAATCGTAAACCTTTTGCAGTACCCAGGAGCCGGGAGCATGGGTAATGACCTCAACATACCCCCAACCATGCAGGAGCGCAGGGGCATTCCCCAGATTCGTCCCCCTATAGAAACCAGTGTGTACAATGCCATTCAAATCACGATTCGTGATATCAATTGCTGCACCGTCATCACCAGATACCTTATGGCGTTGCCACGGTTTGGCATCAATATAGGACTTCGCATTCGTTTCAGCTTGGTTCCACGCCGCCCGCTCTGCCACCGTAATATGCTTCACCGCGTCAGCCGTGTGTGCGTCAAGGTCCGACTTCTTGGCAGCCCCGATGGACTCCGGCGAGATTTGGGTCAGGTCGATATCGGCGACCTTCTCGTCCGTATACGCCTTCGCCTCTCCCAGCGCCTGCGAGACGTCCTCCTTCTCGGCCGCCTTTTCCTGCAGTTCCTGCAAGGCTTCGTAGGTCGTGTTCATCTGCCAGTTCATCCAGGCGGCTGGCGGCTTGTCGAGAACCCGGTAGCCTTCTTTGATTTTGGACTCCGGCGGCCGGATGCCGGGCTGCTTCCACTCCGGAAGCGGCTTCTGAAATGCCATATGGCTCCCTCCCGTATCGAATCTATTGAAAAAGTTCAAACCATTCAAGTCTGCTTTCCCTATACAAAAACCTCTCTTACACCGGAATCGGATAATCATGACCCGGCGTATAGACATCCCCAAGCGTGCCGCCGACGGTCATCGCTTCATCGGCCAGCCCGTGCTCGCTCTGTTCCGGCTCGTCCGCCACGGAAGACAGCTCGAACGTCCCCGACAGATCCACCTGCGCCACGCGGACGCCGGCGGAGGTGACGCTTTGGACGAGGCGGACGAACTGCGCCGGGCTCATGCCGACGCGGTTCAACTGCTCGTAAGGAACCTTGACGACCTGAATCGCCGCGGGCTCGGGATCATGGGCGTCGTTCTGCTTTTCCCGGATCGCCAGAACCGACGGATCGGCATTGAGGGCCAAGGCCAGCACGCCGATAATGGAATCGATATCCCCGCTCGCATTCATGCGGGCCAGCTTGGAGCGCAGCAGGATGCGGTAGATCTCATCGGTCGCCTGCCCGCGGGGCTGGCCCAGATTGCCGCCGATGTCATCCAGCGCGGCGCCTTCCGCCTGCTCGATGCTCTTCCAGGCCGAGATGCGCTCCACCGTGGCGCGAATCTCGTTCATCTGTTCGAGCCAGACGCTCACAAGCTGGGCGAAAAGACTGTCTTCCTTGGCGATGACATCCGGCAGCAGCGCCATCACGTCATCCAGCTTAATCATCGCTTACCGCCACCTTGATCCGCTCCGGCGCCACGCGGGCCACCTCGTACAGCGGAATATCGACGTTGCCGCTGACCCAGTCGCCCGCGCCCAGCCTCACCTTCAATTCGCTCACTTCTTCAACGCCAGCCACGTTTTGAATCGCCGCCAGCAGGCGGCTGTACACGATGCGCGAACCTTGCGGCAGGCCGGTATAATCCTGCCGATCCGCGCCGACGCCGCCGATATACTGCGCGATCGCGGTGACGATGTCGTCCTCCCCGCGAGCCGGGAACGATGGCCCCGCCTTGACGACCGCTTCCACATGCGCATCCAGCAGCTTCATGCGGCTGAAGCGAACCTCATGCTCGTTCCCGCTCACATCCCGTACCTTGACGCTCTCCGTGCCGTCGGTGCCGATGCCGGCCGCCTTTTTCTCGAAAAGGGTCCTTGCAATCTGCTCCGGTTGCCCGCCATGCACATAGGCGCGAATCGACTTCGGCGGAACGCCTTCCGCGTTCGTATCCATTGTGTCGTTGACGCGCACGGCCGCCGACTTCACTTCCGGAAGCTGCAGCAGAGCCGATACGATCGCGTCCACCGTGGCGGCATGGCTGCCGTCCCGCGCCGCCCGCAGCCGATCGCGGAATTCGGTGTCATTTTCCCGCTCGCGTCCGTCGGTCATGCTGTCCGGATTCGTAATCGCCGCAATCTCCTTTACCGATGTAAGCAGCTCCGTGACCGAGCCCGCCGGAACGTTGCCGCTGCTGCCCGGCACAATCGCCGTCACCGTGACCGAGCCCTTGCCGCTCTCATCCAGTACGCAAGCCTCGTCCGTCGTGAACCAGACCCCCGACTTCGTGCCGACCTGCACTCCCGGCTGCACCGTATAATTCGGGGTTCCTGTCACCTGAACGCGCCCGTGCGCGGCCTGCTCCAGCTTCCGCCGAAGACCGTAGAACACGGCCAGGGCATCCAATTGGACGCCTGTGGCATATTGAATGTACGACTCGTGATACACCTGCTCTACATCCTCCCACAGCTCCGCCAAATGCCAGGCGAACACCTGCATCATCATGCCGAGCGGCGACGTCTCCGACATATTGATATCCTGACCCAGCCGCTTGCTCACGCCGGCCACCATTTCCTCATAAATCTCGTGATACGTCTTACGCTTCAATCCCGCTGTTGTCAGCATAGACAAACTCAACCTCCTCTCCGTCCGCGCTCGTCATCAGAACATGCGCCTGCACGGTGCGCGAGCGCGCATCCCATTCCACGGCGACTTCTTCCACCGATTGCACGCGCGGTTCATCCGCGATGCAGCGCATGATCGCCTCGCGAATGCTGTCTTCGCTTACCTGCTTGCCGACGAGCCGCTCATGATCAAGCCCCATATCCGGCGCCAAAAAATATTCGCCCAGACGGGTGCTCAGCCGAATGCGAACCGCTTGCGCCAGTTCCTCGCGCCCGTCGATCCAGGCGATATCTCCATCGGTTACCCGAATATCTCCATCATGGAGCGCCCACGTTCTCATGATCCCGCCACCTTTCCGACAATGACGCCGCCGTTCTGGCCCGCCTCGGTGAACACGACGAGGACGCGGCTCCCCTGCTCGATCACGATGTCCGGAGCCTGCTCCACAATCGGAAGCTGATACCGAATGAGGCCGGCTTCCCCGTCCAGCTCCACATCCGCCGTCCCGGACGACAGACGGACCACCGTGCCGATCTGCGCGCCCGCCGTCCCGGACATCTTATGATCGATCCAGGCTTCCAGGGCGCTGACCGCCCGATTCGTTCCCAATGCGCGCCACCTCCTTCTCCAACTGCAATTTCGCCAAAATGAACGGCCTAGATTTTGACCAAGTCCACCTCAGTCAAAAACTGCTCCGCCGATACCGTATGCTTGCCCCGCTTCACCTTGTACACGCCCTCGAACTCTTCGCTGACGAGCCGGATCTGAGCCCCCGCATGCAGCCGATAGTTCAGAAGCGATGTCGCCCGGACCCCGGCCTCTTTGTTCTCTTCATAGGACTGCGGACTGCCGATCAAACCGCTCTTCGGCGACAGCCTGACGATGGAGCTTCCGCCGCCCCCCTTGCTCTGCGCTTGAAAATAAAGCTTCCCCTGCCGCGTATATACGCCGGTCTTGCAGGCGGAAGCCGCGCGGCGAATCGCGTCCACCGGATCTCCCTTTACGATAAAGCCCTTCATATAGGCATGATCGGCTTCCAAATCTACCGGCCCATGCGGAATCTGCGCCCGAGTCAGCAGATCGTGAATAATCTCGCTCGCCTTCGTCCCCGGGCGGTACGTATGCGCCATCTCATAAAGAGATACCGCCACGTCATCCTTCACTTGAATCGTCGTGATTCTCTCGGTCTGTTCCCGCTTCGTCCGCACCTCCACGATGCGGCCCTGAAGCACCGTACCGAGGTCTTTGCCGTACCCCGCGTTCACGATGACGCGCATGCCGGTCCGAACATTCGCCAGCGTATGCTTGGACAAATTATAGATCTCCACCGTCGATTCGCTCGGCTCCTTGTCGTCGTCGAAGTCGGCGATGACGTGCATCGTCAAGTCTCCGTAGGTGAAGCGGTATCCGCCGATCAGAATCTCGCAGCCGCGCTTATATAAGTATTCCATCGTCATCCCCCAAATGAAGGTGCACGGACTGCCCCAGCGTGTCCCAAGTAATCAACTCTCCCGGATGATCGCCATACGGCACGATGACCTCCAGCGGGAACTCGCGCGTCTCCATGCTCTCGAACAAGGGCAGCCCCCACACGAGCTTCACGCCGAGCGCGAGCGGCTTATCCCCTTCGAACAGATCCACCGTAAAATAATCATGCGCCGCATTGTAGCGCACTTCGAACGTATATGTTCGTTCCCCCAAGTCCATATCGAAGGAGTAGGGAATCAGATCTTTGTCGATCCGGATGATTGCCATGCTTCTCCCCCCTTCTGTCCGCCGCCCGTCAAGCGGGGCGGGCTCTCCCAATGGGATCGCATCATTTTACGCGAATGACCGTCCCTGGCGGCGGACTCATATAGGTGCTGACCCTTTTGAAATTCAGGGCGTGCAATGCCGTTACGCTGATTCCGAATTGCTTGGCGATCGAGGGCCAACTGTCGCCGGGCTGAACGCGATACATCCGTATCGGATCGCCCTTCGCCTTCGTCTTGCTCTGGTCCGACAGCAATTTCTGCCCGGTCTGCAGCGCCACGATCATGCCCGCCTGCGCGATGCCCGGCATGCCGGAGAGCTTCATTCCGGCCCGAATCCCCGCTTCGCTGACCTGGTAGTAGGCCGCGATATCTTTGACCGATTGGCCGGGGCGCACGACATGAACGTCCGGCTTCGGCCGGTAAGCCGTGTTCCGCTTGCCGGAGCGGCTCTTCGGCTTGACGGCTGCTTTCCGCTTGGGCGGCAGCTTGTCGTACGCAATCTTGACGAGATTGACCTGCTTCAAGGTCATCGCGAACGACATGCCGTTCGCGATCGAATTGTCATGCGTCGTCCGCAGACTCGTAATGACGCAATTCAACAGCATATTGCGGCCGGTATATTGCAGCAGCTTCCCTTCATTCATCGCGGTGACGAGCCGATGCCTGTAATTCGAAGCCTGCGGCCCAATCAGCAAGCCTTCCAAATGCAGACTCACCGTCTCCCTCTGCACATGGTCGGTGACCATGCCGCCCTTCTCGATGTTATGGCTGCTTACCTGCACCGAATATTCCGGTTCCTCGGAGATAACGAACAGCTCGACTCCGCCTAACTTGCTTTTTCGCGCACTAATAGGACATCATGCCTCCTTCCGCAACCACCGGCTTCGGCATTGGCTTCGGCGGCGGCAGCTTGCTCGCGATGCTCCGCTCGAACGAACGGAACGATGCGTCGAATTGCTCCCTCGCAATCCGCTTGATCTCTTCGATCATCCGCATATCGATATAGCCGTTCACATTCAGATTCATGACCACGTTGCTGTTTGCGGTGACATCGAGGCCGCCCCGGTTCCCGGCAGGAAGTGGCGGACCGAAGCTGCCCCTGCTGCCGGAATGGATAGGCTCCGGCAATGGAGAAGGCGGAGCAGACGCCAACGGAGCCTCTGCCATCGGCCGGTACGTTCCCGCAGCAACCGCAGGCGAGGGGAGCCGGCTTTGCACGCTCAGTTTCTTCGCGTCAGGCGCGGCGGCGGGCTGTTCCTCCTCTTTTGGCAGCAAAAACTTCTCTGCCGCCCACAGCCCGGCATCCAAAGCAAGCCCGCCCAAAAATCCGGCCGGCGTGAAACGCAGAAACTTCGTCGCCTTGCTTACGGCGCGGGCGCCTTTCAGCAGCTTGCCGAACCAGCCCGTCTTCTTGGCGGCGGACGCGGCCTTGCCGACATCCGAGGCGGTTGAGGTCGAAGCGGCGATGTCCGCCATCGTCCCGGTGGCGGCTTGAACCGATTGCACGGTCTCCGCCGTCGTCTGCGCGGCTACTATCGCATCTGCGGGAGCAGCCGCGTTGCCGCCCTCCGCTTCCTCTTCCTTCTTGCGGCCGAACATATTCAAAGCGAAGTCGCCCGCTATGGCAGCTACCGTGCCCCAGGTCCCGACCTTTTTCAAAAATCCCCGTTTGGGCTTGCCATGCGTTACTTTTCGCGATGGCAGCGATGATGCTGTGCCTTGGGGAGTTGAAGAGGACGACGCGGCGGTTGTTAGCGGGGCGGACGTTCCGCCTGCTGGGGGCGGCGATGCCGGCCCGCTTTTGGCTGGCGACGCGGCCGGAGCGCCTTTGGCCGGCGGCACGGCTGTACCGCCCTTGCCCGGCGGCGCGGCGGCCCCGTCCTTGGACGGAGCGACAGCCTTGCCAAGCTCCTTCTGCCGCTGCGCTCCTTCGCCGCCGCTTCGGCCTGGAGCCCCTCTCTTCAGCTTAAGAGGCTTGCCTCGGCCCGGCTTTTTCTTCTTGTCCCGTCCTCCCCCCGCGAGGCCGGACGAGGCGCCGCCTCCACCCTGGCAGCAGCAGCATTTGCATTGGCTGCCGCCGGAGTCCCCGGTGAACAGCTTTTTCACATAGTTCACATTATCGATGACTTCTTTTACTTTTTTGATGCTGTTACTCGCGGCGTAGACATAATCTTGGGCGGTTATCGCGAAGTCGAGCGCTTTCTGCCAGTATGTTTTCTCCTCATTCCCTGACTTCTTGTCCTCCGCTTGCGCCGGGCCTTGCACCACGACCGTCGTGCTCTGAAGCGCCGACAGCGAAGCGGACAACTGCTGCCCCAGCGCATTCGGCTGGGCCGCATGCGCAAGGCTCGGCCCTCCCGGGCGGATCGAGGCCTGTCCTCGCATCATATTCGCGATCGACTTCACGTCCGACGCGATGCCGCCGATCGCCAGGGCGGGTCCGCCCCGCTTCGGTCTGGCGGCGCGTTTCATCTCCGCGATCTGCTCCTGTATGCTGTCCGTCATAATACGGAACACGGAGCCAATCTCGTCCAGCTTGCCGTTCATCGCGCGCAGCTCGCGGTGCACATTTTTGGTAATCCGATCATCCATTGACTTGCCCCCCTCCTGTCCCGTACATCCATTCCATAGCGGCGGCGGCCTCGCATAATTCCTCGATGCTCATGCCGCTCGCTTCCGCATACGTAATGCCGCCCCGGCTGTTCAGGACGACGCGCCAGAACAATTGCCGGAGCGGATTGCGGGAGATGGAATGTCTATACGCCGGATGATTCGGATTCCAAGGGCGTATCCACCATGCCCAGGAAGCGCGCGCATTCCAGCCAGAGCGGCGTCATGATGTCCGTCTTCTCTTCAAGCGCTTCCCAGCTCAGGCGCGGAGCCACAATGACATGCTGGAGGAAAAAGTCCATCGACGGCTCCAGCTTCCATCCCCCGTCTGCTTTGAGCGCCGCATCATAGAGGCGCATCAGGGCGCGGGCGCCCGGATGCTGCAGCACATATTCCTCTTGCTCGATCGTTACCGTCTGTTGCTTGCTCACTTCATTCACCCTTTCTTCCGAATCCCGATATGGAAATTAGTTCACCCGATGCGTATAATCCAGCACTTGGATTTCAAATTCGCGATCCTCCAGCTCCGAACCGTAAGCGGCCGCAGGCAGCTTTTTCACGATCGCCTGCGTGCCCCCGATCGTTTCGCCCGGCTCGTTGTTGGATTTCACCCAGATCGAGAACAGCTTCTTCTCGCGAGCCAGACGATGCAGCAGGGCAATCTGCGGCGACGTCGACATCAGCGTCAGCTTGATCGTGCCGAGCGGATTATTTTTGTGCGCGATCGCCACCTCGCCGCGCGCGCCGACATGGGCCACGCTCTGCTCCTCGTCCTTTTCGCAGGAGACGAAGGTATTCTCGCCGAATCCCGTAATATACTCGCCGTCAATGACGACGGACACTTGCTTCGCATCATAAATGCCGATACTCATGAATGTGCACCTTCCTTAAAATCAAAATTTTTTCACCCGCAAGGATGCTTTGGGCTCAAAAGCGGTTGTTCAACCGTAATCAAAAAGGCCCTTTTTTTCAGCAAAGCGGACTTTCTGACCTGCCATTCCTAGAAACGGATGACGCCGTTCACTTTCACCTGATGCACCGCCCCGGCAATCTCGAACCAGAACGATCCTCCGCGGTATTCACGGTTCGCGCGATCGCCCGGATCCACCTGGTTGCGAAGCAGGAAGGAGGTGCCGAACAGCGGCTCGCCGCTGTCATCCGCGGCAATGATGCCCATTCGGAACGACTCCAGCAGCACATTGATCACCGTGCTCTCGATTTGCGCGATGCCCGCGTCCGTATATGGAATCTTGCCGGATTGATTGAGCAGATGCTGAATTTGCATTTCCATGCGGGCGCGAACGTAGTCGCGCGCCATAATGACATCGATGTATTCGCCGGACAGCGTCTTGCCTTCGGATGTGCGGGCTTCGCCCTGCTTGTTCACATACGTAATCGCGCCGCCATCGTGAATCTCCATCAATTCGCCCGCCGTCAGCTTCAAGGGAGCGATACCGGTGCAGGTCTTGAATTTCCAGGTCACGGAACCGACATCGGCCGAGCCGACCGAGCCGACGAGCGCGGCATCCGGGTAGGCGCTGGCATCGGTATGATAGAACGCGACCGTGCGGTTGAACCCGGCGGCCTTCAACGCTTGCAGCTTCGTCTTGTCGGACACGCGCGTCACGAACAGGCGGTAGTCCTCCTTCTCCAGCTCCTGCGCCAGCGCCGTAACCGTCGCTTCGCTGTTGTCAGGGGAGAGCAGATAGTACCAGCCCGCATCCATGACGGAACGGAGACGCTCAGCCGCGTCTTCCTGCTCATCGCATGCCGCAATCGCGATGCGGGCCGGAGAACGGTCCCCTTGGCCGAACAGAGCCGCGGCCATCTTGTACTCCGCCGTCGATTCGGCGAAGTCCGCCTGGACGGCCTTCAAATCTCCGTACTCCTTATAGGCCGAGCCTCCCGCCTTCTTGCCGAGAATGAGCGGCATGCCGAAGGACAACCGTCCTGTCGGCTTTTGCAAATCAATCGTCACTTGAACATCCTGCATCGTCATTATTCCTTCATCTCCTTCAATGTCATATGAACCTTCTCAATATGGCCGGGACTTGTCCGGGCGAACGAGTCCCGCATGCGCAGCCGGACGCGGATCTCCAGTCCGTGAACCGGTTCCGCCACCCACTGCGCGTCGCTGACATGAACCAGCGCGGCCGACAAGCCTTCCAGCTTGTCTACGCCCTCGGTCCACAGCCAGCCGATCGCCTGGCGGCATTGCTCCATCGCCGTCCACGGATCGGGCGAACACCAGACCATCTGCCATTCCATCTCGACCAGTCTGGTCAACGGCCCGGTCATATCCCGGTGGCGCTGCGAGCGATCCGCGTACGGCACGGACACGCGATACAGCAGTCTGCTCTCGTCAGGCTCCTGCCCTTCCCCCGATGCCTGCAGCGGCAGCGGTTCGAGCGGGAGTCCCGCGGACTGTGCCAGCGGCTGCAGCCACTGCTCGAAATAATCGCGATACACAATCAAGCCATCTCTCCCCCCTCTCATCGGCAATAAAAAAACCGGCATCAATGCCGGCATGGTTGCGGAGCGAGGAGCAGAACAAGGGAAAATTCGGTGCCTCTGGCTTCTTTGCCCCGCACCCTGTCGTCCGCCGAATGCGTGTCCCTTCTGCTCAACTCGTCCACAATAGCATTATAATACGGAGAACATATGTTTGTTTTATCGTTTTTTTATAGAATAGCAACAGTATTTATAAAACGTTATTTTAAATAAATTAACGAACATTTGTTCTTGTTTTGTGGTATAATGAATCTATTCTCATCTATTCATGAATCTGTCGGCGGGAGGCGCAGAATCGGCAGGCTCATTTTCATAAGACAAGGATGTAACGCAACACATTATGGAGGAGGACATTCTATATGGAAGACCGGCAATTCACTATCCCTTCGTTCGATTCCTTCGATCCGAAGGCGGCCAAGCGGTTCATGGAGGAGACTTTCGCGAAATACCGAATGTGCAAAGTGATGCGGTATGCCGTGCGGGAAGCGGCGGTCACGATGAAATATGAAGCGAAGGAGCATGGCGCGACGAACCGGGTCGGCGATCCGACCGGCAGCATCGCCGCGCATAATGCGGACAAGGCGAACGAATGTCTCGCCTTCTGCGAAGTGATCGAATCGCTCGTCGACCAACTGGAGCCGGACGAGCAGCTCCTCATTCGCGAGCGGTATATGAAAGGGGCGCGCGTCACGGACATGAACGTGTACAGCTTCGCCTTCGATCCGCCGATCAGCGCGGTCACGTACGGCCATATCCGCAAGCGGGCGTTCCAGAAGCTGCTGCACGCGTTTCAGTATGTATTCCCGGGTTACATGAAAAATAACTGCTAGCGTGTCCCTTAATCACTTCCTTATAATACTATAAAAAGTATTAATTTGTAACTTTAGCACTATATTTTCCAGTAATTAATCCCCTTTTTCCCATTGACTAAATTTGTTATGCTGGTCAGTGAATGAAAAGGGGGATAAAGATTGAAAAAGAAAAAAATCTTGTTAACTTTACTCTCTACTGTAAAACGGGAACCTGATGGTGTAGAAAAGCGGGGAGGGTGAAAATGAATGAGTAATGTAAAAACTTCCATCGTTATTGGCGGGATAGTCACCGCTTGTTTGGTTGCGGGCATCATGGTCTCGCAAGCTTCACCACCGGAATCAATACAACAAAAAATCGAGAACGGAACGGCTCCTATCTCCTATCACGAGCCGATGTCGGTCGGAACGCCTTCAGAAGTGCAGCTCAAGCTGGAGCGGGCCTGGAAGAACGGCGTAGAGCGGCTTCAACGGTTCGGCCAGACGAATAGTGAGGCTGGTATGCTGTCGATCTCTGGATTCCAACCGTTTAGCGCTTATACGAATTCTTTGGATACATGGGAAATTATCGATAGCGGAGACATCGACATCAAGTTTACTAATTTTTTTGCCTTTCGATGAAGCCCAATCATTCAATCGGGCCCTGTTCAGCGATGAACGCAAAAAATCGCTGAAGTACGGCGATGTCTTCCCGGCTGTCCTGCTTAGTCCAGATCAGGATAAAGCCCTCTTATTCTGGCAAAGGGCAAACGACAACTGTGTCTATATCCCGCTCCACTCCCAGACGGACGAGAAGGGAGCGCGGACATGGAGCAGCGGCAATGTGATCGAACTGCCTTGGGATCAATAGTCATTCCATACAAGAAATAAGCCCGGATCGCCTGGTTTCCCAAGTCGTCCGGGCCTTTCTTTTTCCGATGAGGCTTGCTTCTTACTTCTTGCTCTCTTGCGGATACATCTGCTCGCGCAGCGCCTTGATCTCGTCGCTCTCAAGATATTCGTCGAACGTCGTCACTCGGTCGATGATGCCGCTCGGCGTAATCTCGACGATGCGGTTCGCGATCGTCTGCACGAACTGATGGTCATGCGATGTGAACAGCATCGTGCCGTCGAAGTCGATCAGACCGTTGTTGAGCGCGGTGATGGACTCCAGATCCAAGTGGTTCGTCGGCTCGTCGAGGATGAGCACATTGGCGCCTGCCATCATCATTTTCGCGAGCATGCAGCGCACCTTCTCGCCCCCGGACAGGACGCTCGCCTTCTTCAACGCCTCTTCGCCGGAAAAGAGCATGCGGCCCAGGAAGCCGCGCAGGAACGTCTCGTCCTGATCCTTCGAATATTGGCGCAGCCAATCGACCAGATTGTCTTCCACCCCGTCGAAGTAAGCCGAGTTATCCTTCGGGAAATACGCCTGCGACGTCGTCACGCCCCAGGTGTACGTGCCGGCATCCGGCTCCAGCTCGCCCATCAAAATCTGGAACAGCGTCGTCTTCGCGAGGCCATTCGGTCCGACAAACGCGATCTTGTCGCCTTTGTTCACGACGAGATGCATATTATCGAGCACCTTCTCGCCCTCGACCGTCTTGGTAAGCCCTTCAATCGTAAGCAATTGCTTGCCGGCTTCCCGCTCGGACTTGAAGTTGATGAACGGATATTTCCGGTTCGACGGACGGATATCGTCGAGCGTAATTTTGTCGAGCATTTTTTTGCGGGCGGTCGCCTGCTTCGACTTGGACGCATTCGCGCTGAAGCGCTGAATGAACGTCTGCAGCTCTTTGATCTTCTCTTCTTTCTTCTTGTTCTGTTCACGCGCCATCTTCAGCGCCAGTTGGCTCGATTCGTACCAGAAATCGTAGTTCCCCGCATACAGCTGGATCTTGCCGAAGTCGATATCGGCGATATGCGTGCACACCTTGTTCAAGAAGTGGCGATCGTGGGATACGACGATGACGGTGCCTTCGTAATCCATGAGGAAATTTTCCAACCAATTGATCGACTCGAGATCCAAGTGGTTCGTCGGCTCGTCGAGCAGCAGGATGTTCGGACGCCCGAACAGGGCTTGGGCCAGCAAGACGCGGACCTTCTGATTGCCGTCCAGCTCCGACATCTTGTCGTCGTGGAGATTTTTGGGAATGCCCAGCCCGATAAGCAGCTCGGCCGCATCCGCTTCGGCTTCCCAGCCGTTCAGCTCGGCGAACTCGCCTTCCAGTTCACCCGCGCGCATGCCGTCCTCTTCGCTGAAGTCGGCCTTCGCATAGAGTGCATCCTTCTCCTTCATAATGCTGTACAGCCGCTGGTGCCCCATAATTACGGTCTCCAGCACCGGAAATTCATCATATTCATAATGGTTCTGCTTCAAAACGGACAAGCGGTCTCCCGGAGTAATATGAACCTCCCCGTTGGTAGGCTCGATTTCGCCGGATAATATTTTAAGAAATGTCGATTTACCTGCTCCATTCGCGCCGATAAGACCGTAGCAATTGCCCGGAGTGAACTTGATGTTCACATCCTCGAACAAAGGCCGCTTGCCGTATCGGAGCGTAACGCCGGTTGTACTAATCATGGCATTCCCGTCCTTTAACACGCAATTTATCATTCAAATGACTATTATAGCACACTATGGCCGGTTATGCCTGCTTACGTCCCTGATGCAATTTCAATCCACTGCAATCACTGAAAAACATGAAAAATCGCCTCCCTCTTCCGTCAACGAAAGCGGGTGGCGACGTAACATTTAGAAAGTACGGACATTTATTCTGTTGAGGCATCATAATTCAGTAGGCTTTTCAAATAAAGCGCTTGTATCTCGGAAAATTTGGGTGGAAATGAATTCCCGATCATTTGAGCCAATTCACCTTTTGAAATATCAGTAGGAAATTTATAATCATTCGGAAATGTTTGCAGCAATGCAGCTTCTCTTGCCGTAATCGTTCTATCCTCTACAGGGTGCAAAAACCTTCCTTTAGATGGATTTAAGCATCCCCCCGTTATTGTAGAAGAAACTTTGTCCCAACTTAACCGACCATAAATATCCGAGAAGCCTACACCTTCCTTTTTATGACATTCCAACCAATACTCCTGTGGGAGATCTCTCCTGCTACCTCCGTTTTTAGGAATCAGAGAAATGATTTTCTTCACTTTTTCACTATGTTTTGATGTTACTTTGTGCAATGGGTCTGTACTTTCCTCTACGGGAGGGAGTTCTGATATATAATCTCTCACTGTAGTTCGTGTGTACGCTTTATCTGAAGGAATCGACACTTTTCCTAGTGTAGATCCTAAAAGTACTAATCTTTTTCTCCGTTGGGGAACCCCATAGTCCTCCACATTAACTACTTTATAATCGAGATGATACCCCAACTCCTTTAGTCTATTCACTGTTACTTTAAAATAATGATAATTTATAATGCCTGGGACATTCTCCATCATCACAAATTTAGGTCTAAGGCCCTCGACTATTCTTAAAAAATCAAGAATTAAAGTGTTTCTTTCATCCTCTACAATATTCCCTCGATTTCGAGTGCGAACGCTCGAAAAACCTTGACATGGCGGACATCCAGCAACTAAAGTAATATTTTTTTCTGGGACCGAGTTTAAAATATCTTCAATGCTGATGTTTCGAATATCTTCTTCTAATAAGCAAGTTTCTGGATGATTCATTTTATAAGCTTTAGCCGCATTTTTATTGATTTCAATTGCTGACACAACGTTTACTCCCGCTTGTTTAAGTCCTTGAGTTAAGCCACCGCAACCCGCAAATAGATCTATTGCAGTAAAACTCATAAATTAGGATCACCTCACTACCAATTGCTGACCGTTCACTATCCCCATAAACTCTTGTAGAATATCTCTAATCTCTCTTTGAGACTCATCGTTCTTCTCTATCCACTTCTTGATAAGCATATCTTCTACAAAATGAATTGATCCAGAAGCTGTATTCCCCGTTAAAGCCAGAGCGGTTTTGGAAATTTTACATTTATAATTTGACTCCGTTAATATTTCACTCAAAAAACTTGGACTTTGAATACTTACTAGTTCGGATACATGTTCCTCATCCCAAATAATTTCTTCAGGTGTGTTTTTGGGAAGAAATCGCACACATCGCTCACAGAAACGAATATACTTCTTTTGCGCTTCAATAAGTTGATCCACCCTCTTTCCTCCATCGCCTCCATCTTGAGGAAAATGAATATTCTCTCTGGTAAAATTCCAGATTTCATTCTGAAGAAAGTTTGGATCCTCTGCTTCCCCTACAGTTAATCTATCTAAATCTACAATTCGATCAGCGTATCTCTGATCTCCATCAAGCAACACAAAATTTTTATTATTGTTTACTTGCGCATAGTTTACTATGAAATTTCGTTTTATGTAAGACGCTCCACCTGGGGAATAAACCACATTAAAATTACTGAGCTGATGAGGATTGTTTTTAATTACACTAAGGAGTATTTTTTTCGCAAGCTCATCCTCCACATGTATTCTGGCATTATCATATTTTGAAGACGAACCTAAATCTTTAAAAACTTCGCTAGGATAACATTCATCCATAATATCAATTTTACTCGTATCCGGATTTCTGGAAAATCTTTTAATCGCCTCTTTCGGCATCCCTTCCGTAAACACAGGGGAATGTGTTGACATCACGATTTGATGCTTTCTCACTTTGATTTGTTTTAACAGAAATAGCAATAATCGTTTTTGAGCACCAGGGTGCAATGATACTTCTGGTTCATCCAACAGAATCAAACTGTTTGGTTTAGCCCTCAGAATTGTGTGAACCAAAATCACTATTGCTATTTCCCCACTACCTGCATGGGCTTCTGAATATGAATATCCTTTTTTCTTCCATATAACAGATGTTCCCCATCCTTGAAACAGCTTATGTTCTATTATTTTTATGTCTACGTAATCTTCTTGTAAAATAAATCCGATTTCCTGAATTTCCTCCTCTGTTAGTTGAATCGGTCTTCCATTCTGCTGTACTCCACGAATGCTATTAATTTTCTCAGTCTCAATAATATTCTTTAGTTCTGCTGATTTTAACCTTAGGTAATCTTGCTTTGACTTTGACTTTAAATTCTTCATATCCCCGAAATAAAAAAATTTATCAAACGCACTTAATTCTTTTCTAAAATCAATATACACGCATTCTTTTTCAATTGGATTGGAACGTTGTTTACTTGTATCCATATGATACTTCGCTCTAGGGCGCGAAGTTTCCCAATATTCCTGGCTATCACGATTTTTATGATGGATCCTATGATATAAAACAGTATGTTCATTCTTATTGCGAATATAATCATAGAAATAACAATGTCGTTCCTGAATATCTCCGCCAAAATCCTCAATAGGATCTAGTTGAGATGAAAACCAAAATTCTGATATGTTTTTCCCTTTAGGAGCTCCATAAAGAGCATGCAGTACCGAACTCTTTCCCGACCCATTTTTCCCAGATAAAATAGTTAAAGGAACTTTAAAATTAATCTCCGAATGAAAAGTAAAGTGTTTAAAAAATGGAAATCTTATTCTAGTAATATAATTATCAAAAGCACCGTTACGTTTCATTTCACAAACCGTAGATATTGTTTTCTTGATATTATTCTCAATTTCCTCCAATTCCAAGAATAGCCCTCCAATCTAAAGTGAGAAAAAATCTATTTTTTCCAATTTTACTCGAAGAGTGTTCAAGCGGCGTATTAGTCGCTCACAAATTTATACTATTCCTATTATAACGGACACTAAGAAGTCATTCACCCTATAACTTAACCCTGAATTTCGAAGCCCATAACATCAAGGTGAGGTATTGAAGCAAAGAGAATTTGAAATGTAAACTTTCTATGTGGTCCGACCGATAGAGAATCCGTTTTGGCTTCCTTTATATAATTTCCATGCAGCAACGCTGATTGTAAAAGCGCCATAATTGAATCGGCGCCCATTCCAGATTGGTTACGATCACTGCGTATTGCAGCGTATTGCCAGTCCGTGTCCAACACTAATCGGCTTTGCTCGTCTTCGAAAACTTGTGCTTGTGAATACTGGCGACGCGGCAATCCTTTTTCCAGGACGTTGCTTTGTAGAACATGGTAATCTCTTCGATGATCCAGTCTTCGTCGACGTAACACGTCCAATATCGGCAGGCCTGGACTTCTTTGGCGAGGCGCTCGGTCCATTTGAGCTTGCCGACACATAGCTGATTTCTTTGCTTACCCACATGCTCTACGAACCTTCGACGCCGCCCCCTTTGGCAAATCATGCATACTTCACCCTTCGCTCGCCGAGGAGCTCGAAGGTTTGTTGCAAGAAGTCGGCAGCGTTGGTAGAAGAGTGCATGTTGCCTTGCCGAAGCTTAGCGGTCAGATTTAACGGGGTTGCCCCTCAAAGGCCAGCAGTGGATAGTTTTACGACCGGGCTTGTTTCGAGTTTGTCCCTTTGACCGCGCCCCTCTGGTCGCCGTATACCGACTCTACTGTAGAATCCGGATCGAGAATGATGTCAAAGGGCAAACAAGGGCGGTTGATCTTCGGATTAAGCGCCCGCAGCTCGGTTTCCAGTTGCGGACACGACCAGCCTATTCTTGTACAACAGGCTATGATGTGGGCATGGTCCGCCCAGGAAACGGCTTAGCAGTACATCATATTTACGAAAATAAAAAATCCATTCGCAGCAGAGAATCCAGCCCAGAATGAGATAGAGCATTATTCGATTGGACATAGGCCAGAAAGACTTTAACGCCTCCGAAGCTCGTTACGTTCTGTAGAGATAATTCACTCTTGATTTTGCTAATGGCTGAGTTCCTCTCTTTGGGTGATGTTGTGCGAGCAAACACCATTCTACCAAAGATTCGGAGCCCTTTTCACGTTTTATAGAGTCGTACTTTCGAGTTTTCTACCTAAATGTCCTGTAACGTTGCTTTCTTTCCACTTCTCCAGAACAGGTATCGACATGAAGTACTAATCCTCGAGAGAGTCACTTTCCCGAACGACTTGGCTACTTCAGAGCCTGACTTCATATCAGCCTATATTCGGCGTTTCTTTTACCGTATTTTTCCCATATAATATAACTATCTGCAAAAGAAAGCGAGGGATGTTATATGTTGAATTCATCTGTATATAACGTTCGGGAGGAACGAGCAAGCGCCCGGCGCTTCGGCATGATTCAACTCTAACCCAAGCGTCGGCCCGCCTGATACCGTGCTCCCGAATTTGCTGCCGCTACGTCGTTTGTCCCTGCATGGGACATCGTTGGTACTGCAACGCAAGTTCATTTTATGCGGCATTGACCGCACCGAAGGAGATATCAGGCTTGAACGAAACCGATAGCTATTGCAACACCCGTAATGACAATAAGCAACAACGCCATGAAATACACGGAGCTACCCTGAACGGCGATATGTTGGCCGGGCTGGCCAGCCTCGGCTGGGACAGCCGCTGGACCGAGACGTGGAGCCAGTGGTTGAACGGGCTCAACGAAGCGGCGCAGCGCCGCTATGCGGGCGGACTGGTGCCGGCGCGCGTTTTGCTCGCGCACAAGCATCTGTACCGCATCGCCGGCCCCGACGGCAGCGAATGGATCGCCGACGTATCCGGCCAGGCGCGCAACCGGATGACGGCCCCGGCCGACTGGCCGGCCGTCGGCGACTGGGTTGCCGCCGCGCCACGATTGCGGGCGTGCTGCCGCGCCGCAGCCTTTTCGCGCGCAAGGTCGCCGGCAACCGCCCGGAGGCGCAGGTCGTGGCGGCGAATGCCGATGTGGCGCTGCTCGTCACGTCGATGACCACCGACTTCGAGCCGCGCCGGCTGGAGCGCTACGCCGCGCTCGCCTGGGACAGCGGCGCCATGCCGTTCATCGTGCTCACGAAGGCCGATGCGGCCGGCGATGCCGACGCCTTCATCGCGCAGGCCGAGCTCGCCGCGCCGGGCGCCGACGTGTTCGCGGTGTCCGCGCTAACCGGCGCCGGCCTGGAACGGCTGCGCGCGCGGCTTGCCCCGGGCACGACGGTCGTGCTCGTCGGCTCGTCCGGCGTGGGCAAGTCGACGCTTGCCAATGCGCTTGCCGGCGGCGAACGGATGGCGACGCAGGAGGTGCGCGTCAGCGACGGCAAAGGGCGGCACACGACGACGCACCGCGAGCTGCTGCCGCTCGAAGGCGGAGCGTGGCTCATCGACACGCCCGGCATGCGCGAGGTCGGCATGACCGCCGCCGACCATGACGGCTTGTCCTCGGCCTTCGAGGACATCGAGGCCTTGGCGGCCGCCTGCCGCTTCCACGACTGCGCGCACGGCGACGAGCCGGGCTGCGCGGTGAACGCCGCGATCGCCTCCGGCGAGCTGGAAGCGGGCCGCCTCGCCAGCTACCGCAAGCTGCTGCGCGAAGAGGCCCGGATGCGCCGGGAGGAGAAAATCCGCTTGCGTCGCCTGGAGGCGAAGGGCGCGAGGAAGCCGGGCAAGCGCCGCTAGGCGGGAGCGGACCGTCCGTCCGCGAAGCTGGCCGTCCGCCCTGGCGGGCGGCTTCGCCTTCCCGCCGGACAAGTCCCCCATGATCAACAAAGCCATCTGCCCCAGGCGAAGCGCCTTGGCAAATGGCTTTTTCTCATGGATTACATCTCTATTGTCTTCCGGGCCACGTCTCTCCGAGCGCCAGCAGCTTGACCTTCGACTCATCGAGCTTCCGCCGCAGCCGCTCCGCCTCCAGCCGATCGAGCGCTTCCTTCGGCGTGTCGTCGGCCAGCTTGAAGGCGCCGTAATGCATCGGGATCATCAGCTTCGCGCCTACATCCTCGAATGCCTGCAGCGCTTCCTCCGGCGTCACATGCTGACGGGACATGAACCATTCCGGCTCATAGGCGCCGATCGGGAGCAGCGCGACATCGATGGCGAAGCGGCGGCCAATCTCCCGAAAGCCCCGGAAATATCCGCTGTCCCCGGCGAAATAAACCGTCTCCTTCGCAGGCGGCCGTTCTCCCGTCTCCACGGCTTCGACTTCCACTCGTTCCAGCACATACCCGCCCCAGTGGGAGCGGTTCATATCGGACAGCGTCCGCCGCGTCCAATGCTGGGCCGGCACGAAGGTCACCCGGACGGAGCCGATCACGAGCTCCTTCCACCATTCCAGCTCGACTGTCTGCGGGAAGCCTTTGCGCACCATTTTCGCTTTGAGTCCACCCGGCACGACCAGCAGCGTACGCGGGCCCGCCAGCTTGCGAAGCGATCCCATATGCAAATGATCATAATGGGAGTGCGAGATGAGAATGACATCAAGCGGCGGCATCCGATCAATCGGAATTCCGGGCGGAGACAACCGCTTTTCCATCGCCATGCTCGCCGCCCATACCGGATCCGTGGCGATATTCAAGCCGCCTATTTGGAGCAGAAAGGTGGAATGCCCGATCCAGGTGATGGACAGGCTGCCGTCATTGGCATGCAGCCGGGCGAGATCCGGCTCCACCTGCGGAACGACATAAGAATAATCCTTCTGCTTCAGCCGCACTTTGCGTTCGGCGCGCCAACGCCGGAATTGCTTCCATGCTTTTTCTGTCGATACATTGTCCATATTCGTGTAATAGCGCTTCATGGCACCACCTCATTTGCACACCAAGTATTCGTAAGCCTTGCCGTTCGACGTGCAGCAGCAAGGAAGGGGCCGGGCAAGAAAAATGATTCTCGTACTAGAATAACAAATCGGTCCCGCGAACTCCAATTCGCGCCCGGCTCGGCCTGTCGTCCGGCGATCCCCAACCGAAGCCGCCGCTCCCCCTTCCGCGCCGCGTGCGGCCAGGCGCTGTCTGCCTCTATCGTATGCGCAAGCCGCAGCGCCGTCTATCCCCGTCCGCCAAAAGCAGCGAACGCCCATGGCGGGCCGGTCGCGGCATGCCGCTGCCGCCAAGCGCTCTTTCTTTATTTTTAACTCAAATTCATCCATTCCAACCTTATGCCGGACGAAATGCATGTCTGATGGGCGCATTGTTCGCGGCTATGCCTTCATGTACAATGGAGACATACCAGAACAATGCAGGAGGTGCCGTCAATGCAATTGATCACAATCGAACCGACGCCGAGTCCGAACTCCATGAAGCTTCATCTGGATGAGACGCTGCCGGCGGGCGTACGGCGAACCTACTCTGAAGAGAACCGCCGCTCCGCGCCGCCGATCATCGGGCAGTTGCTCGATATCGAGGGCGTGAAGAGCGTTTTTCATACCGCGGACTTCATCGCGCTGGATCGCTATCCGAATGCCGATTGGGCCCGCATCCTGGCCGATGTGCGGGATATTTTCGGGCAGCCGCAGGAAGAGAGCGGGCAGGGCGAGGAATGGTCGGCCTGGACCTCCTTCGGCGAGGCGCAGGTCTATGTGCAATATTTCCGCGGCATTCCGATGCAGATTCGGGTGCAGGCGGATAACCGGGAGGAACGGGTCGGCCTGTCCGAGCGCTTCGTGAAGGCCGTCACCGAGGTCGCCAGCGCCACCTTGATCAAGGAGCGCAAGCTGAGCGACTACGGCATCCGCTATGGCGAGCTCGCCGATATCGCGCGCGAGGTCGAGCAGGAGCTGGAGGCCGCATATCCGGAGGAGCGGCTCGCCTCGCTCGTGCGCCAGGCGATCGAGAAGGCGAAGAGCGATGAGCCGTTCATCGAGGAGCGCCGCGAGCTGACGGAGGAAGAGCTGGTCGCGCGCCTGAAGGACAGCGATTGGCGCGTGCGCTATGCGGCGCTCGATCGGATGGAGCCGGAGGCCAGCCGCCTGCCGCTGCTGGCGGAGACGCTCCGCGACCCGCAGAGCCAGATTCGGCGCCTGACGGTCGTCTACCTGGGCGAGATCAAGACGCAGGAATGCCTGCCGCTGCTGTTCGAAGCGCTGCGCGATGCCTCGGTCAGCGTGCGCCGCACAGCAGGGGACACCTTGTCCGATATCGGCGATCCGGCGGCGATCGAGCCGATGATCGAAGCATTGAAGGACAAGAACAAGCTCGTCCGCTGGCGAGCGGCCCGGTTCCTCTACGAAGCGGGAGACGAGCGGGCCGTGCCGGCGCTGGAGGAAGCGGTGAACGACACCGAGTTCGAAGTCGCGCTGCAGGCGCGCATGGCGCTCGAACGGATTCGCTCCGGCGAGGAAGCCGTCGGCACGGTCTGGCAGCAAATGGCCCGCCTGCGCGATCAATCCGAAGCCGAACGGTCCTGACACGAAGCCGGGCTGCAGCATCTTGCCAACGGAATAATCGAAAAACGGCACGGCGTGTGTATCGTTCACGTCAACGATACACACGCCTGCCCCACAGCAAAAGACGGTATCCAGAGCGGATACCGTCTTTTGGTTCATATCCCGACTCTGCACCCTTGGTATCGGCTCAAAGTCCCGGCGACGGGGCCACTGCCGCCTCTTCCGGATGCAGCGTCGAATGGAACTGCGTCGTGTACAGCGACGCATAGCGCCCTTCCCGCTTCAGCAGCGCTTCATGCCGTCCCCGCTCCACAATCTCGCCCTCTTCCACGACGAGAATCTGGTCGGCGGAGAGGACCGTGGACAAGCGGTGGGCGATGACGATGGTCGTGCGCCCCTGCATCAGCTCGGACAGGGCTGCCTGCACATACGCCTCCGATTCGGAGTCCAGATGGGACGTCGCCTCATCGAGAATAAGGATGCGCGGATTTTTGAGAATGGCCCGCGCGATGGCCAGCCGCTGCCGCTCCCCGCCGGAGAGACGGTGCCCCCGCTCGCCGACGACGGTCTCATAGCCTTGCGGCAGGCCTCCTCCAGTTCGGCCTGCGTCGCGCTGTCCTTGGCGATTCGCAGGTTATCGGCCACCGTCGCGTGGAACATGAACGATTCCTGGGTAACGTACGCGACCTGGGCGCGCAGCGACTCCAGCGTCACGTCCCGCACGTCATGGCCGTCGATGGAGACGGTGCCTGAAGTTGCGTCATACAGGCGGCCGATCAGGTTAATGAGCGTCGATTTGCCTGCGCCGCTCGGCCCGACCAGGGCGACGACTTCGCCGGGCTCCGCCCGGAAGCTGATGCCGCGCAGCACCTCTCCTCCGCTTCCATAGCGGAAGGTGACACCGGCGAATTCCACCGCGCCTTGAACCGTGCCCAGCGTCTTCGCACTCGGCCGGTCCTTCACCTCCGGCTCCATATCCATATACTCGAAAATGCGATGGAACACGCCCATCGCGGTCACGACCTCGACATGCAGATTCAGCAAGGTCCCGAAGGGCTGATACAGCCGGGACAGATAAGCCGCGAAGGCGACAATCGCGCCAATCGTCATCGGGCCGTATATGACCTGGTAGCCGCCGTACATATAGATGAGCGCCGTGCCCAGCGGCCCCAGCGTCGAGACGAACATGAAGAACCAGCGCCCGGCCAGATTCAGCTTCACTTCCAGTTCCTTCACCTTGTTGTTCTGTTCCTCGAAGCGGGCTTGCAGCGCCGCCTCGCGCCCGAAGATGCGGCTCAGCATCGCGCCCGACACGCCGAACACTTCCCCCAATTGCGCGGACATATCGGCCCGCACCTTCTGCGTCTCCGCGCGCAGCCGCTTGCGATACCCCGATACTTTGCGCACCGGGATCATCGATAACGGCAGAATGACGACCGCCATTAGAGCCAGCTTCCAGTCGAGGGTGAACAGGATACCGATCGTCGTGCAGATGATGACGATCTGCGTGAGCGAAGAGACGGCGACGTTCGTGACGACATTCTGTATCGCGGCCACATCATCGGTCACCCGCTGGATCACCTCGCCGGAGCGGGCGGCGGTGAAGAAGCCGACCGACTGCCGCTGCAGGTTGCGGAACAGCCCCTGCCGCAGATCGGACATAATATGCTGCGTCACGAGCGTATTCAGATGGCTCTGCAGCACGCCCAGCATCCCGCTTGCGATCGGCAGCCCCACGAGCAGGGCGGCGGAGGTCAGCAGCAGCGACATGTCCTTGTTCGGGATGGCGACGTCGATAACGCGCTGCATGACGAGCGGCGGCAGCAGGCCGATAACGGCGCCGGAGAGCGCCAGAAAAACAATCAAAAAAAGCCGGAGCAGATACGGTCGGAACAAGGCCCCGATCCGCTTGAAGGACACGTCCTTCACCGAGACGCGCGGCTGCCCCTTCGCATCCCGGATTGGAGCCGGGCGGGTGCCCCACCCTTGGTACATTCAGATTCCCCCTCATCATCCGGCTTCTCTCTCCATGCACGCCGGTATATGTCTTTCCTTACACTGTCACCTTTGTAGTACTGTGAGGTTGATTCTATTATAATCGCAAAATGTTGGTTAGGAAGAGATTGCCCATAGAAAAAAAGGGGGTGTTACGGGTAGCTCGTGGCACGATGCCTCAAAAATCCTGCGAAAATACAGGATTCTCTACCGCGCCTTCTTTTGAAAAAAGAAATCCTGCAAAACTGCAGCAATTCCCCCCACTGCGGGGTGAAATGGAGACGAAACGGACAAAATCCTGCATTCCTGCCACTAGCGTTGCATCGAGCGGTTAGTTCATAATCTAATTTCAATTAACATCTATATATGATATATATTTACATCTGCAATGTCCGCGCTAAGTCTAAAAAAGTCGAGCTGGAAATAGACCCTGCGCGTTATCCATTATATGTAAAATCATTTTTCGTTTGTCATTACCTCACAATCAGTTTCGGTTTCATCGACTTCGTTGCCTTTTTCGGACGTCTCCCATTTCGCTTTGGTCGTCCCCTAGATGTTCGGGTCGGCTTGCGGTTGAGTGCAGCGATCAAATTTTCCCATGGTTTTTCCGCATAGATGCGAATCAACTG
>NZ_LDIG01000185.1 GCF_015845845.1 Paenibacillus dendritiformis | reverse complement strand
CATGCTTCTCGAATATCATCAGTGAGCTTTTTCCCTTCAGATATCCCATGAATGATGATACTGAGATTTTTGGAGGAATCGCTACTAGCATATGTACATGATCTGGCATCATGTGACCTTCTAAGATCTCCACTCCCTTGTATTTACATAAACGCTTGAAGATTTCAATCAAGTCTTTTCTCACTTGATTATAAATCTCTTTCCGTCTATACTTCGGGGTGAACACAATGTGGTATTTGCACATCCACTTCGTGTGAGCTAGACTATAGTTCTTGTTTGCCATCTAAGACCATTCCTTTCATTGAGCCTGAACATCTCAATTTTATCGGGATGGTCTTGTTGGTCAAACCCTCGATCCCTCCACCCGCATAGCGGGTGGTTTTTTGTTTCGTGCGTTTCACGCACTCAACGGACTAAAGCCCATAAAAAAAGCGCGCCTGTTCCGGCGCGCCCGGATGCATTCACTCCTCACCATCAAGCCTTGGCCAGACTGCCGGAGCTTACCCGTGATTAGTATATAAACCCGCGAGATACGATAACCAGCAAAATAAAGAGAACCAGGATGACGCCTGTCGAAGTCCAGAGACCGCCAACGCCATGACCGCGATCTTCAACTACACCGCTCATTTGTTATCCTCCTTTTCATCGAAGATACAATGTATTGTATTATCGGCCTTCCCAATCGGACTCCGTTAAATGCCTAACTATGGCATACAAAAAAGCCGCCGTTGCCCGGCGGCTCTCTATTGACAGCACAGTTACAACAGATAGGGTTCTGTCAGACCGTACTCTTCTTCCATATGTTGAATCCATTCCTCCAGCTCGCTTAATTGCTCATAGACGCGTACGGTAATGGATGAACCGTTCGCCGTATCGCGATAGAGGACGACAGGGCTGCCCTGGGTAATTCGCGCTCGAGCCCGGCTGTAAATGGCGTCGATATGCTCCCAATCGCCCTGCTGATAAGCGCCACCAATTTGGTTGAGATTGATCGTGAATTGCTCCATGCTCTATCCCCTCCTTGTGATGGGTATGCCTTTCCTTCTTAGTATACCCAAGGTTGCCCGATTTGTAACCGTCTGGATCCCGATTTTATGAGATTTTTATAAATTCGCCCTTCGCTCGCATGCGCATTCGATGCGGATGCGGGTATACTATAGAATAGAACAGGCTGGCCCCCGCTTGCCGGGCGGCCCAAGAAAGGAGTGCGCGCTATGCCTTCCATGCCGAAGCTGCTGATTGGGGCAGGGATTGTCCTTATCGTCGTCGGATTATTATGGGCCGTATTGGGCCGCTGGATTCCGTTCGGCCGCCTGCCGGGCGACATCGTGATCAAAAACGGCGGCTCTACTTTTTATTTTCCGATCGTCACCTGCATCATTATCAGTATCGTCGGATCGCTGCTGCTGGCGCTTTTTCGCAAATAAAAACCGCAACGCCCCTTACATGACTCCGTAGGTCCCGAAGCTGGCGCTCCCGCGATCCGTCTGCGACCATCTCCGATAGGCGGCGATATATTCCGCTATGATTCCGGTCGAGAGCGACGCATAGATTTCTCCGATGGCCCGGCCGGAGTCATGGAACGGCTCCAGCCCGTCGATAGTGAGCACCCCGTAACTGCCGAGCGGCAAGCACATCAACGCCTGGTACGGACTCTTGGAATCCGTATTCCGCTCCCAATCCTCATCCTTCGTCACATCCGCGATCTGCACGATCGCCTGCTTCCGGTAGGATCGTCCGGCGACAGAGCGATCGACATGGAGCTGGCGTTCGCCGACATAATGCTTCGGGAAGCCCGCCGAGGCGAAGCGCAGCGTCAGCATCTGATCCGCATGGAGCCAGATGCCGCAGCGATGATGTCCCCCCGCCTTCAGCTTCATGTCGACGGCCAATATATCCAGCATTCGCTGGAGCAGGAAGGACGCTTCCGTCAGGACGGCATACGGATCCGCGATCGCCCGGATATCGTTCAGCGCATCCATGAACGGCTTCACGTCGCGAAGCGCCGACAGCGTCTGCTGGGCGGTATGCTCATGCATCATTTGGGTGCTCCGCAATTCATCCATCCGGAGCTGAATATCTTGCATCCGATCGTCTCTGCGCATGACGTCGGCGATCATATCGCTAAGCTTTTTATTGATGTAGAGCGTCTTTACGAAATAAAAAATCATGCCCGCGGCAATGACGACCGCGAAAACTTGATACGCCCACGGAGGCAGCTTGTCGAGCATTGACTTCATTAACCCTTCCATGCGTCGTCCTCCTTCCATTATGCCCTTGACACAAGCCTATGACAAAAATTGGACGAACATGCATTCCTCCCCCGATTTCACGCAAAAAAGACCCGTCCGGTCCCTCCCCCGCGGGAAGAGATCGGACGGGCCTTCGCTCATGTTGTATATTAACCATGCTGATGGTGAACAGCCGTCTGCGAACGCACCGGTACGGCACGCCGCGGCACGCCTGCCTGTACGGTCCAAGTAATGACCTTGCCCGCAATGCTTACCGCGAGAATCGTATATAGCGTATCCCACAGCGGCAAATAGAACAAGGAGACCAGCAGCACCGCAATGTCGATCAACATAAACACCGTGCCGACGCTTATCTTCGTCAAGCGGCTGATGAGTAAGGCTACGATATCGTCCCCGCCCGTCGCGCCTCCATGACGGAGCACGATTCCCGCGGCGAAGCCGGTCAGCACTCCGGATACGACCGCCGCCAGCACCATATTGCTGCCGAAATTCATCACCCACGGCGAGTAGCGCTCGCAGAGCTCGTACGTCAGGGAGAACACTCCCGTCGCCAGCGCGGTATTCATAATGAACCTTCGCCCCTGGAAGAACCAAGCGGCGATGAATACCGGGATATCGAGCATCAGGACGGTCAGCGCGGGTGACCAGTCGAATGTATATTTTCCGATCAGCGCGAGTCCGACAAATCCGCCTTCAGCCAGGTGATTCTGAAAATTAATGTGATAATAGCTGAAAGCCAACAGCATTGAGCCTAACAACATCCATACAATATGACGTAATTGTTCGTTTTTCCTCATCTTGGTTCCCTCTCGTCGTTCGTGAATTCGTCCTTCGACAGACGGCGGGAAGCCAGATAGAGGAGCAGGTCCTTCGCATCATTTCACGCTTCCTTCGCAGTCAGTCTACATCGGAGTGACGGTGCTCTGCGAGAGGAAGCTAGATGTAAGAAAGATCATAACGTTTCCAGACTGTCCTTTGGGGAAGCATCCTTTGGGGACACATTGGTATCCTGATCCTTTCTTTTTTTGATTTGGCATTTTGAACCAATATCGGGTTGCAACATGTTGCTGTACCTGTATTATATCATAATGTATATTCCAGCCCTACCGTACCTATGCTCCGAATATCGCCTCCGTTCTGTTTTAATCGCACTCTCTCCGTATCTGGCTTGCTCCGCTCCATGTTTGAGCGGCTCCCTCCCGGTTTCTCTCGAAAATGCTCCGTCGTTCCACTAGCGTTGCATCGAGCGGTTAGTTCATAATCTAATTTCAATTAACATCAATATATGATATATATTTACATCTGCAATGTCCGCGCTAAGTCTAAAAAAGTCGAGCTGGAAATAGACCCTGCGCGTTATCCATTATATGTAAAAGTATTTTTCGTTTGTCATTACCTCACAATCAGTTTCGGCTTCATCGACTTCGTTGCCTTTTTCGGACGTCTCCCATTTCGCTTTGGTCGTCCCCTAGATGTTCGGGTCGGCTTGCGGTTGAGTGCAGCGATCAAATTTTCCCATGGTTTTTCCGCATAGATGCGAATCAACTG
>NZ_LDIG01000184.1 GCF_015845845.1 Paenibacillus dendritiformis | reverse complement strand
CCGAAACAGAGCTAAACGGATTCAGCTAACGGGTTCTTACCGTCATCTGCAAAAGTTACGAACCCGCTGTGAGCATGTGTTTGCTGAAAGCAAAGTTGCGCATGGCATGGATCGTGCACGGAGCCGCGGACTCGACTGCATGCAAGAACAGGCGCTACTGACGGCGATCGTTCAAAATCTGAAAAGACTATGCCGGTTTGGGAAAAAGCGATCTCGAACTGGTATGTCGGCATGCCAAAAAACGAAATCCGTGATGACAGAGGCGTTGTCACGCCTACTCATTTCAGCGCTGGCTGAGTTGTTTTACTCGTTTTGCATGTCCATCAGACGGCTACAACTGCACTAATTCACCGGACTTTTAAAGTTATTGATAAAATCGACAAAAATCTACATGCGTGTTTTCACAGGTCAATGCCGATCAGCCATAGGGAAAAACTGCGTCAGGTCTCGAACAGGAGCAGGTAGCGCAGAACGAAGCAGCGACCTTTTTCCATAAAACGGGTTAAGCGCGAGCGAATCTTGAAAATCGTCAATCGATAATGAAAACGGTATATTGTCGGCTTGTTCGCTCATCTCCTATGCTGAGGGAGGGGAGGATTTCCACTTGCAGGAAGGGGATGATGAACTAATGAACGTCGTTTTGAAAAGATGGGCGAAGGTCCGGCGCGTGACGGCGGTCTGGCTTGCTCTGCTGCTGATTGTCGGCTGTCTTCCGGCATGGCCGGCGCAGGCGGCTGCGGGAACGGCGGAAGCAGCGGAGTTCGATAAGCTGCGCGCGCGTTGGGTGGAGTTTTTGACCGGGGGGACGGCTTATGATCCGGCGGACCCGGATATTGCGTCCGCGATCGAAGCGCTAAGCTCGAATGTCTCCAATGCGGAAGGGAGCGGGCTATGGGATCGGATGAATAAGGGAGCGGGCCGCGCCTATTTGTGGAGTGATCTGCAGGGCACCGCTTCGGATCGGATGTCGGCGGGATATGTGCGGCTGAAGCAGATGGCGCTCGCTTATTCGACGTACGGCTCGCCGCTGTACCGGAACGAGGAGCTGAAGCGGGATATCGTCGGCGGTCTGGACTGGATGTATGCGAACCGCTATAACGAGAACAAAAGCGAAACCGGGAATTGGTGGGATTGGGAGATCGGTACGCCGCAACATCTGAATGATACCGTCGTGCTGATCGTGCCGGACCCGACGCGGCGGACGAATCTGCCCAGCCTTGTCGAGACCGGGGCGACCCGGCTGGATAAGGCGCTCGTCGTTATTATTCGGGGCGCGCTGGAGATGCGGAGCGAGAAGATCGAGCAGGGCCGCGACGCGATCAGTCAGGTATTCGATTATGTGACCCGGGGGGATGGATTTTATAAGGACGGCTCGTTCATTCAGCATGTCAATATCGCGTATACGGGGAGCTATGGCGGCGTGCTGCTCAATGATATGGGCAAGCTGCTGACCGTGCTGGCCGATTCCCCGTGGGCGATCACCGACCCGAAGCTGGAGCATGACTACAACTGGGTCGCAGATTCCTATGATCCCCTCGTCTATCGGGGCAAAATGATGGACATGGTGTTCGGGAGAGCCCGGTTCCGCAGCTTCGAGAAGAAGAACCCGCCGTTCACCGGCATTCTGCGGATGGCGCGGTATGCGCCGAAGGAGATCGCGGACGATTTCAACGGGATGGTCAAAAATTGGATTCTGTCCGATTCGACGCGGACCCGTCCATATGACGGGTTGGGGGTGGCGGACATTGTGCTGCTTCGCTCTGTCATCGACAATCCGGATATTCCTCCGCATCCCCAGCGGATTGGGCATACGACCTTCGCCGGCATGGACCGGATATCGCATCTGCGGGAGGATTATGCCTTCGGCATCGAGATGTCTTCCTCGCGAATCGCCAATTATGAGAACAGCATCAGCGACAGCGTGACGAGCTGGCATATCGGGGAAGGGATGACGTTCCTGTACAACGCCGATGCGCTGCAGTTCAACGATGGCTTCTGGCCGACGGTGAATCCGTTCCGGCTGCCGGGCACGACCTCGGACGGCGCGCCGCGCCGGTCTCCGAAGACGACGTCGAAATCATGGGTCGGCGGCACGTCCATCGACGGGCTGTATGGTGCGGCGGGTATGGATCTGAATCCGGATAACAGCACGCTCGCCGGCAAAAAATCATGGTTCCTGTTCGACGATGAGATCGTCGCCCTGGGCGCGGGAATCCACAGCACTGATAACCGGGAGATCGAGACGATCGTAGAGAACCGCAAAATCAACGCCAATGGAGACAATGCGCTGACGATTAATGGAGAGACGCAGCCGGCGCAGCTTGGCTGGTCCGATACGGTGGAGGGCGTCCGATGGGCGCATCTGGAAGGCAATGTTCCGGGAGCCGGTGTCGGTTATTACTTCCCGAATCCGGCTGCTGTCACCGGGCTGCGAGAAGCCCGCACCGGCGCGTGGAGCAGCATTAATCAGGGCGATTCTGCGGCCCCGATTACCCGCAATTATGTCAGTCTCGCGCTGGAGCATGGAACGAAGCCGTCGGACGCTGCCTACTCCTATGTGCTCCTTCCTTATAAGGATGCGGCCGCGACGGAAGCGTACAGCGCCCGGCCGGACATCGAGATAATCCGCAACTCGGCGGATGTTCAAGCGGTGAGGGAGACGCGGCTTGGCTTGACTAGGGCGAATTTTTGGCAAGCGGGCACGGCCGATCTGGTGCGCAGCGAGCAGCCGGCGTCGGTGATCGTGAAGGAAGAAGGCAACGAGTTGACGGTGTCGGTGTCGGATCCGACGAAAAACCAGGGCAGCCTGATGCTTGAGATCGGCAAGCCGGGATTCGAGGTGCTGGCGCAATCGGACACCGTGACCGTCCTGCGCACTTCGCCAACGATTCAATTGAAGGTGAATGCCGCCGGGTCGCTGGGGACGGCGCATCGGGTGAAGCTGACGTATGATGCGGAGGCGCCGGTTTATTTTCCGCCGGTTCAGGAAGAGCAGTTCGCTCCTCTTGCCGACACCTTCGTATGGGATGGCGCCAATGCCAATACGAACTTCGGCAGCTCCACCTACCTGGTGGCGCGGAACGGAGGCAGCGGCTTCAAGCGTCAGACGTTTTTAAAGTTCGATCTGGGCGGCTACACGAGCGAGGTGAATGCCGCTAAATTGTGGGTGTACGGCAGTACGGATTTGCCGGGAGGCGTCAGTGCTTTTGCGGTAGCGGACGACAGTTGGACGGAATCGGAGGCGACCTGGAACCGGAAGCCTGCGCTCGGCCAGAAGCTGGATACGGCCTCCTTCGAAACGGCTGCCGGGTGGAAAGCGTTCGAGGTGACTTCCTTCGTTCAATCGGAGCTGTCCGGCGACGGGATCGTCAGCATCGGTATCGATACGGCCGATAACCGCTATGCGAGCAGAACAGTAGGGAAGCGGCGGAGAACCAGCCGTATTTGCAGGTGCTGTCCTGCGGGAAGGATACGGCGCCGCCAGTCACGTCCGATGATGCTGATGATGAATGGCACCGGACCCCGGACGGTCAACTTATCGGCAGCCGATGAAGGGAGCGGGTATGGAAGACGGTGGCGAGTACAGCATTCAGGTTCGGGCTTCGAACCGGGCCGGGAATGTGACCGAGGCCGTCTACTCTGTCCGCGTCGTTATCGACATCATGCATTTGGAGCAGGCGGTCATGGCGAAGGGGCAAGCATATTTCCGAGCCGTTCGCCGACTTGCTGCTGCTTGATCTTCAATATGTCAAACCGCAGCAAAATAAATAGCATTTCACAGGAAAAGCATGCAGAATCTCCTGCCGAGGGGCTGCATGCTTTTATCGTGCCTTGGGGAGAAGTAATGAGCATGGAAGAGGAATACTGAGAACGGAAGTATACCTTTCATGTTTTTGAGGTATAAATCGGGTTTGTGAATTCTGGTTATCGGGCATATATTGTACTTATAATTTAAAAGGAGTATAAATGGAGCGTGATGAGATGGATGTCGTTCATATCGCCGATTTGACGAAAAGACACGGGAAACAGCGTGGGATTGAGCAGCTTCATCTAACGGTGAGGCAGGGAGAGATGTTCGGATTTATTGGACCAAATGGCGCCGGGAAGTCTACAACGCTGCGCACCTTGATGCAGTTGATCCAACCGACCTCCGGCACGATCGAGCTGTTCGGGCAGCGGGTGGATCGGGAGCGGCCCGATCTGCGCCGACGGATAGGCTATTTGCCTTCGGAGGTGCATTTTCACGATGATCTGACAGGGATGGAGGTGCTGGATTTCTCGGCGCGGGTGCATGGCAAGCGGCTGAAGGAGACGCCGGCGTTGGCCGACGCCGAACGGCTCGGCCTGGATGTGCGCAAGCGGGTGAAGTCGTATTCGCTGGGCAACCGCAAAAAGCTGGGCATCGTGCAGTGTTTGCTCCACCGGCCGGAGCTCATCGTCATGGATGAACCGACATCCGGTCTTGATCCGCTGATGCAGCATACGTTTTTTGATATGCTGCGGGAGCATAATGAGCGCGGGGCGACGGTGTTCTTCTCGACGCATGTGCTGAGCGAGGTGGAGAAGCTGTGCTCCCGCGTCGCCTTCATCCGCGACGGCCGCATTCTGCGCGTGAGCGAGGTGGAGCGGATTCCGGGCAAGGATCAGCGCATTGCCCATATCCGCTTCCGGCAGCCGGGCAATCAGATCGAGGCGTATCATCTGAATGCGCTCGATCCCGGGGCCTCCTTCGACGGAACCGAGCACCGTCTTACGCTGCGGCGGCCGCTGCAGGCCGCTTTGCGGCAGTTGTCGGCTTACGATATCGATGATATCCGCATCGATCAGCCGACGCTGGAGCAGTTGTTCATGGCGGAATACGAAGGGCCGGACGCCGCCGAACGGAAGCGTCCCGCCGGCGGAGAGGAGGGGGAATAATCATGCGCGAGCTGTTCCGATATGAATGGCGCACGAACCGGAGAAGCTTCCTCATCTGGACGCTGATTATCGTGCTGTTCCAGACGATGTTCGCCGGGTTCGGCGATCTGTATATGAGCAATGAGGATATGCTGAAGCTGCTGGAGCAGTTCCCGCCGGCGCTGCTGGAAGGCTTCGGCCTGCATCCCGAATTGATGACCAGCTTCGAAGGCTGGATGGGGAGCGAGCCGCTGGTCTTCTATATGCTCCTCCTGGGAGCGTTCGCCGCGATCTGGGGCGCATCGGCCGGGGTGCGGGAACGCGATGCGGGGACGGCCGACTTCATGTATACGCTGCCGCTGTCGCGCGGCCGCATCTTTCTGGGCAAGGCGGCGGCTCATCTCTCGGGGGTGCTGATCATCGCGGCGCTGAGCTATGGGGCGACGCTCTTGTTCGGCAGCCTGTTCAGCACCGTAAGCGACCCGGGGATCCTGTTCCTGTATACGGCTGCCAGCGTGCTGACGGCGTTGGCTTTTGCGGGCATCGGCTATGCCTTGTCGGTCGTCGTCTCTTCGGAACGGGCGGGGATGGCGGTCAGCATTGGCATTGTGATTTTGTCCTTTCTCTTCCATCTGCTTGCCGGCATGCATGAATCGCTGTCCTGGCTGTCCCGGCTCAGCCTGTTCACCGCCTTCAGCGGCAAAGACCTGTTCCTGGACGGAAGCTTGCCATGGTCTCCGGTATTCATTACGATAGTGCTATACGCAGGGGGCTTGGCAGGCGGCCGGTGGTGGCTGTTCCGGCGGGATCTGTAGCCGGATGTCCCCTAGAAGTCGAGTGCTGCATGCGGCGCGAAGGAGGAGACTAGCGCAATGGCGAAGCGGAAAGCGGAAGCGATTCTGGAGGCGGGGCAGCGCTTGTTTTTTGAACGAGGCATTCAAGAGACGAGCATGGAACAGATCGCCGAAGCCGTACCGGTGGCGAAGATGACGATCTATAAATATTTTCAAAGCAAGGAAGGGCTGCTGGAGGCGATCATCGATCGCTTGATGGAAGAATCGTTCCAGCTCATGCAGACGGTCATGTCCGAGGCCAAGGACATTCGCGATTTGTTCGAGCGTCTGATGAATTACCGGGATTTCGATCAGATCTCGCCCTTGTTCATTTCCGATCTGGTCCAGTATTATCCGGCCATCTTCGCGAAACTGATGTCCTATCAGGAGAACCGGGTCATTCCCGCGTTCGAGGAAGCCTTGTTCCGCGGGCAGCAGGCAGGGCAGGTTCGTAAAGATCTGTCGCCCCATCTCATGGTGCTGTACATTTTGTCGATGAAGGAATTCATGTCCCAGCCCGGGCGGCTGGAGGGCGGCTTCGGCCTGCGCACGCTGGCGGAGCAGTTGATGACGATGCTGTGCCATGGCATTTTGACCGATCGGAACGTGAAGCAGGGAGAATAATTTATGTTCGGATCCTCATACTAATGACGTAATCTACGTACGTCAGGAGGAGCGACTGATGAAGGATCCGTATCCGCTGGGTCATGCGTTGACTCAGTTGTATTTGTCCCAAGAGCATACCCGGGGACAGGAGGAAGCCTCTGCCATGGAAGCGATGCATCGAGCAGAGGAAGCCGATGCTTCATTCGAGGGCGATCCCGATGCCATCAGTGACCATTTGCATGCAGGCATGTCTGACGGTACGTTGGAGACACATCAGATGGTACAGCGTTCTTACGGGCTGTACGATTGATGAATCGGCGGCTCTGCCTTGGCAGGGCAGCCGGGGGAAGGCCGCAGTTCCGCGCAAGCGGAGGCTGCGGCTTTGTCGTGTTGGCGGATGGCTTGAAGGATTGAATTCTTAACTGTCCTGGGTTGACACCGGGGCGAAGGCGGAGTACACTATGCTTTATAACATAGTAAATTAATCGGAATTATAAGATATGGGCTGCGCTTCGGGTTGTAGATCGGGTGAGTGGCGGGTGACTGGAAGAAGACCGGGGAACCGAGCGCTGCGCGAATGCCGGGGAACCAAAAACATTACGGCGGGAAAGGTGAGGAGAAGCGATGGAACGACATGTCGATATTCGGTGGCGGGATGAACGATTGGCCGCTACGATACATTATCCGGGAGAGCGTACGCCTTATGAGTTGGGCGAGGAGAAGCGCGTGCCGGTCACGATCATTTGTCACGGGTTCGTCGGGAGCCGAATCGGCGTCGACCGCTTGTTCGTCAATGCGGCGCGCCGGCTGGCGGAAATCGGCCATATCGTCATGCGCTTCGACTTCGCCGGCTGCGGAGAGAGCACCGGGGAGTACGGGCGGCTCGGGCTGGATGATATGATCGATCAGACCGGGACGGTGCTTGATTACGCGCTGGGGTGCGGCAATGTGGATCCGCAGCGGGTCACGATTATCGGGCATAGTCTTGGCGGGGCGGTCGCCCTGCTGACCGCGGTCCGCGATGTGCGGGTCAAGCGCCTTATTCTCTGGTCCCTCGTCGCCTATCCGTTCAACGATATTGTGCGCATCGTCGGCCGGGAACGCTACGATGAGGCGGTGACGCGCGGGCAGTCCGATTATTTGGGCTATACCTTTACCCGCACGTATTTCGATGCGCTCGGCAGGCATCAGCCGTTCCAGGAGGCCCCGAAGTTCAACGGCGACGTGCTGCTTGTGCACGGGACGAGCGACGATGTCATTCCGGCCGATTACAGCTTTCTCTATCAGAAAATATTCTGGATGCGGGGCGACGGACAGTGCGATAAGGAGATCGTCTTTCAGGCGGATCATACGTACTCGAGCGGACAGCACCGGGAGAAGCTGTTCGATTGCACGCTGCAGTGGCTGAAGCGATGGGAGCAGCGCCAGGAGGAATGGGCGAACTGGAGCATTTAACGCGGCAGCAGAGTACGTAAGGGCTGCCCACTTGAATTGATAACGGAGCAAGCGCGGATGCGCTGCTCCGTTTTTTTTGTCGTGGAATGGTGTGTCTGGTCGTTCGGCGGAGTCATTTCGAAGGGCAAAGCATAATCTATATACAAATCTCAAGAAGGGGACAGAAGCGGTCCCCGGACCGCGGCGATGAGGATTGAGCGAAGCGCAATGCGGCGCAGCCCCGGCCGGATTCGTCCAGTCCAGCGCGAAGCGGGAACTGCAAGCCGGGGAAGCGGGATCGGAGCAGCGATTATGTTCTGTGAGGCCGATCGAACGCTGATCCTTGCGCAAATGTATAAAGATCGGTATGACGATGAGGAAAAGAGCGGAAACTATACCCGATTGGAGAGTGGGAGTTGCCTTTCTATAGGGCGGCGGGCATGGACAGCTTGCGGATTGCCGCCCTTCCCTCCGGGTAATGGAAATAGAATAATGGAAAATAGCAGGAGCTGTAAATTTGCAATGAAAACGTTTCTTTCAAGCAGTTTTCGAAAAGTTGTGAAACTTGTCGAAAAAGCATGATTTATAGGCCTGGCTTCGGCTACAAGATTCGACAAATGGTCACTTTCCATTTACGTTTTCTTTACAAAACCACCGGGTCATGTGATAAGATATGTAAGGCTTGAAAAGTTTGCAGTACCACACATACGCAATATTGATTGCAAAGGAGATCGCGGAATGTTCAAGAAAAAGGACGTGTTTTTCGAAACGCTGCAAAATATGGCGGATACGCTCGTCCAGGCAGCGGAAACGTTCGCAAACGGGGTAGAAGATCTGCAGGATGTCTTATCGTTCACGAAGGAAATGAAGGAACTGGAAAGCAAATGCGACGTTTATACCCACACCATTTTGACGGAGCTCAACAAGGTGTTCATTACGCCGATCGAGCGGGAAGACATCATGGCGCTGACGACGGCGCTGGATGATGTTCTGGACGGCATGGAGGCCAGCGCTTCGCGTTTCGACATGTACCAATTGCTTGAACGGGACGAGATCGTCGTATTATTCGCCGATGTCATCAAGCGCAGCGCCTATGAGATTCAGAAGGCTATCCGCTTGCTCTCGGAAAAGAAACTTCTGGCTATTCGCGAGCACAACATTCGGGTCAACGAGCTGGAGAATGCGGCTGACGATATTTACCGCCGCGGCATCCGGGCTCTGTTCGCGGATGTGACCGATCCAATAGAACTGATCAAGCGCAAAGACATTTATGAGCGGTTGGAGCAGACGACCGACAGCTGCGAGGATGTGGCGAATCAGCTCGAATCGATCGTCATGCGGAATTCCTGATAACTGTCGTAGCATAGGCAAGCTAAGGTACGAAGGAGGTTGGGGATTGCGCGGACGCATCCGGCTGACGGCTCTGTGCAATCGTGAATAAATGGGAATGGATGTTAATTTTTGGGTCATCGGGATCGTGATCTTCCTGGCCCTGGCGTTCGACTTCATCAATGGCTTCCATGACACGGCGAACGCGATCGCCACGTCGGTCTCGACGCGGGCTTTGCCCCCGCGCGTGGCCATTCTGATGGCTGCGGTGATGAACTTCGCTGGCGCGTTGACCTTCACCGGGGTCGCGAAGACGATCGGGGGAAGCATCGCCGATCCGGCGCAGCTCGACAACGGGCTTGAGATTGTGACCGCCACGCTTATCGCGGCCATTATTTGGAACCTGGTCACCTGGTGGTTCGGAATTCCGTCTTCGTCCTCGCACGCGCTTATCGGCGCGCTGGCCGGAGCGGTCTTCGCGGGCGCCGGGGCCGACAAGCTCAATCTGAGCGGCTTCAACAGCATTGTTATTGGACTCATCATCTCGCCGATTATCGCATTCATCGTCGGTTACATCGTCATGACGATATTGAAATGGATATTCGGCAGGCGCAGTCCGCATACCGTGAATAAAGGGTTCCGCACCTGCCAGATTATCACGGCCGCCTTCCAATCGTTCACGCACGGCACGAACGATGCCCAGAAGGCGATGGGGATTATTACGTTCGCCCTGGTCGCCGCCGGCCTGCAGCAGGAGATGGAGGTTCAGACCTGGGTCAAGCTCGCGGCTGCCACCGCGATGGCTCTCGGCACCTCGATCGGGGGCTGGAAGATTATTAAAACGATGGGCACGAAGATATTCAAGATCGAGCCTATCAACGGTTTTGCCGCGGATTTATCGGCTGCATCCGTCATCATGTCCGCCACGCTTACGCATTTGCCAATCAGCACTACGCATGCGATTACCTCCGCCATTCTGGGGGTAGGCTCCGCGAAGCGGTTCTCGGCGGTTAAGTGGGGCGTGGCCGGGCGCATCGTGGTGACCTGGTTCATTACGATTCCGATCTGCGCGGGATTATCGATGTTGGTCCTCAAAATCATTGACTTTTTGTTCTATTAAAAAGGGGAAAAAGCCGGCTCTGTGGAGTCGGCTTTTTGATGTGCCTGGGAACTGCGCTTCCTGTCTGTGTTGACGAGTGCCGTTCGCGGTGCGGGGCTACCTTTTACGCCGTGGGGCGCTGCCCGTACGGCGGGCCGTCGATTTCCGGCGGTTGCCGCTTCCCGATCGGGGGCTGCCGCTCGAATATCTCCGTCGTCTGCGCGGTGCGGCGTCGTCACCGCCATCCGTGGTGCTCAGCTTTTTTCCACCTCCTTTGCCGGGCAAAAGGGTTCCCATGAACACTTTGGCCACCGGCATGATTTGTTGGACGCTGCTCATAATCTTCTGTACTTTGCCCATCGTATCGACGATGCCGTCGATGCCTCCGAGCTTGTCGATCATCGATTTGAGATCGCCCATGGAGAAGTTGCCCAGCAGCTTTTTGTCCGGCTGAGCGGACACCTCAATCGGCGTCTCGGCGACAGCATTGAACGGGACGATCGGCGCTTCCGGGTAAGGCGTATACCCGGACAACTCGGGATATCCAACAGGCAATCCGGGAGAAGGACTGTTGAAGCTCCGGGTGTTCATGCGGATGCCGGCGGGGCGGGCCCGGGCCTGATTCCGGGCCGCCCGCTCCCTGGCCAGGGGAGATGTGGAATGCATCGCATGGGGGCCGCGCATGCGAGGCACCGACATCAGCTCCACCGGATCCGGAATGCCAGGCCGCCCATTGCGGTGAGGTACTTTCATCTCATCACGACCTTTTCATAAAATCATCATGCGTGTTAAAAAGACGGCTGGAGATTGGATGTATGACTTTTTTCACGATCGTCATTTTTTGGATTGTAATTGGGGATAGGTTACTATACAGTATGTGGTAGGCGAACAACACGTGTGGACGATCGCCCGTGGGTGGACGCCCAATCCTTCATGTAAGCGCTGTTATGAATGCCTTTATTCATTAAAGCACGAACACGGTAACGCTTGAAAAGGCGATGTAAAGGCAGTACAATGAAATTACATGCGAAGAAGTAGGAGTGGATAAGGTTGCAATTGAAGAAATTGAATGATAAATCGATCGACCAGCTGTTTGAGGCGATTTTGACGCTGGAATCGCTCGAAGAGTGCTATATTTTCTTTGATGATCTGTGCACGGTGAATGAAATCCAATCCTTATCCCAGCGGCTGGAAGTCGCCCGGATGTTGGGCAAGGGCTGCACTTATAATCAGATTGAAGCGGAGACGGGCGCGAGCACGGCGACGATCTCCCGCGTGAAGCGTTGCTTGAATTACGGCAATGACGGCTATAAAATGACGCTGGAACGTCTGGGGCGCTAAGCGATGCGCTCGGGCCTGTTGGTGATTAGCCACGGTTCTCCCGACGGTTCTTGGGTTACACTGGTAGATGAAGCGATGGCGCAGGCGGCGTGGCCGGAAGGGGTGCCGATCGCTTCTTCTTTTTTGGATTGCGTGCCGGGGCGGACGATCCAGGACGGCATTGATGAGCTGGAGGCGCAGGGGGTGGATGCCATTGGCGTCATCCCTTTGTTCGTCTCGGGCGGAAGCACGCATGTCGATGAGATCGCCTATGCGCTCGGCGTCACTTCGGCGCCGCTCGCCGACACGAAGCTGGCGCCGTTCCGTCTGCGCGCGCAGGTGCGATACGGCCGCCCGCTGGACGGGGCGGCCTTGTTCGCCGCGCCTGGCGGCGGGG
>NZ_LDIG01000183.1 GCF_015845845.1 Paenibacillus dendritiformis | reverse complement strand
CAAAGTCACTTTTCCCTTGACAAAGTAGCCCCAGGTACGCGTAGACCACATCCGGGTGAGTGACCGTGGGTTGATGTACACCGGGAAGCGAGGAACGAGTCAAGCGCTTGGCAATCTGGGTATGGGAAAGGAGCAAGCCAATGAGGGCAAGACCGGAATGAGCGGTCAGCATCTCCACGGACTGATCCAGTTGAAAACGTACGGGGTTCATCAATGGCACCTCCGGGGTGAGTTAAAGAAATACGGGAATTCTTCCCTTTTTCCTTATTTTACTTTACCGGCGGCTCATTTTCTAACTTTTCTATGATTTCATTTCACGGATTCAGGCTAGCAATAAAAATTCCTTATTTTGAAAATTGTTCACAAAGTTTATGTAATCTAGGAATTTAAAAGCAATGATATAGATGAAGGGTATAATTCGCTCTCTTTCTATTTCCACGAATAAGTTAGATTTGACCCTTCGCCGAAGATAAAACCATTATCGTTGAAAAGGAGTTGTTATTCAGATGTTCAAAAAAGTTGCAATCTTGTCGCTGGCGATCGCCAGTACGGCCGTTATGACCCAAGGAGCATATGCAGCGGAGAATAATACTCAAGCCAATGTGAATAATCAGCATCAAGCCGTGACAGCCAAAAACGAATTTGTCCTTCTCAGTGCCACGTATGAAGTAACGGAAAATGGAGTCAGATTGCGAACCAAGCCTTCCTTATCCGGGACAGTGCTTGGCTTGCTCAATAAGGGCGATATGGTAAACGGAGGGCACGGTGTAGATCCTGTATACGCGGACGGTTATTACTGGCTCAATGTCTACAGCTACAAACATAATGCTTGGGGCTGGGTGGCAGTCAATTATTTGACCGAAATCGGATAAATTCCAGGTTCAATCGCAATGGGGCTGCCCCATTGCGATTGAACGTTTGCATCCTTCGGAGCGCGCGCTGATTTGCACGGCTTTCTCAAATATCAAGACTCACGACAAGCGTCTGAACAATGCTCCTGATTTTTTTATTAATCCGGTAAATTCTTGTCGTAATCGCATTAGCCGATACATCGTATTTGCGAGTCAAATCCGCGATTGACATTTTCTTTATATAATAATCCGCATACAGTTCGTATTCGCTTGCACTCAAGTTCGTTAACACTTCATGATATAAAACATCCACGTCGACAGCCTTTTCGATAATCTGATCGATTTCATTATTCCGCGATTCTATTCGGTCATTGAAGTCATCTGACATGATAACTTCATACTTGTTTTTCAGATACATCGCTCGAAATGAAAGATTAATTAAATTTCTGGCCGTAGTGAATAGCCATCCCTCCACATTCGGATGAGTTTTTAACTTGGAGATTTGCTTTCTCGCTTCCAGAAAGGTATTTTGCGTGCATTCATCGGCGAAGTCCATCAGCTCTGTTTGCGAATTTACCAATTTCCTGCAATATTTATAGACTGGCTTGAAATAGGCATCGCATAATTCATGAAAAAAAAGCTCATCACGCTCGTCTCTTTCCCTCATCATAGTGCTCCCCCTACAAGTTTATTTGTTATATATTTATATATATTCCAGTTAAATCTAATTGTATTTATCATAAATAATATGTATTTTTAACCAGAAAGCACAGGTAATATTTTACAGAAAAAACAGGCGCAGAGGTCTTCAAAGCAACAAAAAAAGAGCCTCAGCAGTAACGCGCTGAAGCTCTTCATCCATGGCAGTGGATTCCTTCTTTCCCACTTAATGGCTGGCTTTCTTTTCACTTTTCGACGTATGATTGCGCAGATGCAAATATACCGTATGCTTCGTAATCTTGAGCGCGTTCGCGACAATCGTGACCGCGTCCCTCATATTGAACACGCCCCGATCATGCAGCAGGCCAATAATATGCTTGTTCCGGTTCGCATACGAGATATCGGGGGAAGCATCAACCGCTTCAATCGTCCGTTCAATCGTTTCCTGGATCATGTCCTCGACGGAGGAGGCAAAATGCTCCGACTGCCCCCGCGTTTCCATATCCGGATGCGGCACAAAGGCTTGCAGCACCTGAGAAAACGGTTCATCCAAATTCATGTTGATGCACAGCAATCCGATAATTTTCCCGGCCTCGCCCCGAATCGCGATCGTGCTCGACTTCATCAGACGATTGTTCTTGCTCCTCGTAAAATAACTGATCGCCTGCTTCGAGTTGGACTGTTCGATCTCTTGCAGCATTTGCAGAGCCAGGTTGGTGATCGGCGCTCCCACTTCCCTTCCCGTGTGATGCCCGTTCGCAATCTTGATAACGGAGTGCTGGTAATCTTCCAGACTGTGCAGCACGATTTCGGAGGCATCCCCCAAGTAATCCGCCAAGCCTTCCACCATCGAATCATACGACTGCAATATAGAACGATCCTGTTCCGTAAATCTCGTGTTCATGGAATCAAATCCTTCCTTGGGCAACCAGTATTTTCGCATTGCGGTCAATTAAAAAAATTTGATTATATCAACATAAGTTAATTCAATTAACGATTAGTAACATCATAACGCGAACGATGGGCGCAATCAATCCCCGATTCGCCAATTTCCCGTTCAACCTTCCAAAGATGCCACAATATAGGAGATTTGAGAGGCTTATCGGCATAACATGCGGCAAATTTTAAAACTCTATCGAAAGCGGGATTGTATGTTCGAGATAAACTTGATATAATCAATTTCAGTTAATCTACTCAATTTTTTTTGATTAGATTAATAAATTCAAGATTGACTCAACCTTTATTGATTCCCTGAAGAAATGCATTAATTTTTTAATTTTGAAAGCGGTTACTAATTTACGTGTACACAAGGAGGAACTTCGAGTATGGACATCGCAATCGGCACCTTACTGCTCTTACTGGTATTGTCCCTGTTCTCCCTCTTCAGCTTCAAAGCGCCGAATGGCATGAAGGCAATGGGCGCATTGGCCAATGCGGCGGTTGCGAGCTTTTTGGTGGAAGCATTCCAGAGCTATGTAGGCGGAGACTTGTTCGGCTTCGAGCTCGCGAAGGAAGTCGGGCTCGCATCCGGCGGCATGGGCGGCGTAACCGCTGCCGCGCTGGTCGCGCTCGCAATGGGCGTCTCCCCCGTCTACGCGCTGCTGCTTGGCGCAGCCTGTGCCGGCACAGGCTTGCTCCCTGGCTTTATCGCCGGTTACCTCGTCTCGTTCCTTGTCAAGCTGATCGAGAAGAAGGTTCCGGACGGACTGGATCTCATCGTCTGTATTGTCGTCGCCGCACCGCTCGTCCGCTTTGCAGCGAATATGGCGACGCCGATCGTCGACGCCACGCTGCTCAATATCGGCGGTATCATTACGACAGCGGCCAACAACAATCCGATTATTATGGGCATCGTCCTGGGCGGGGTCATTACCGTCGTCGCGACGGCGCCGCTCAGCTCCATGGCGCTTACCGCGATGCTGGGTCTGACCGGATTGCCGATGGCGATCGGGGCTTTGTCCGTCATGGGATCATCCTTCATGAACTTCGTATTCTTCCATCGCATGAAGTTCGGCGACCGCCGCTCCACGATTGCCGTAGCGATCGAGCCATTAACGCAAGCGGACATCATCTCCGCCAACCCGATACCCGTCTATACGACCAACTTCCTGGGCGGGGCCATGGCGGGAATCGTCGTCGCCTTGTTCAACCTGACCAACAACGCCACCGGCACGGCGACCCCAATTGCCGGACTGATGGTCATGTACGGCTTCAACGATGCGAAGACGGTCACGATCGCGGCGATCCTGTGCGCGCTGTGCGGCATCGTGGCGGGCTTCATCGGCTCGCTCGTCTTCAAAAACTTCAAGATCCGAACCGTCGCCGAAATCCGGGGAACCGCACCCGTAACCGGCAAGGAAGTAGCTTGATCAAGTCACATATATGAAGTCTTTCGGGGATAATCCCGATACAACAACCAACCTGCCGAGAGGAGAATCGAACCATGCCGTTTCATTCCGTTTTTGATATTATCGGCCCCGTTATGATCGGTCCGTCGAGCTCGCATACGGCCGGGGCCAACCGCATCGGCCGCGTGGCGCGCAAGCTGTTCGGGCGCCTGCCCGAATCCGTCACGGTCACCCTGTACGGATCGTTTGCGAAGACCTACCGGGGCCATGGAACCGATGTGGCCATCGTAAGCGGGATTCTTGACTTCGACACGGCGGACGAGCGGATTCCCGATGCCCTCCACATTGCCGCGGAGCAAGGACTGGACGTGAAGTTCGTGCTGTCGGATGACGCCGTGGAGCATCCCAATACCGCGCGCCTGACGCTGCGGGACAAGCGCGGCGGGCTGGAGGTCGTCGGCGTCTCGATTGGCGGCGGCAGCATGGAGATCCGCGAAGTCATTCAACTGGACGACAATCCGCCCCGACACAGCCACCCAACGATGCTCGTCCTGCATGAGGACAAGCACGGGGCCGTGGCCCATGTGACGTCGCTGCTCGCCGAGCATCATATCAACATCGGATATATGGAAGTATCCCGTTCGGGCAAAGGACAGAGCGCCTTGATGGCGATCGAGCTCGACGAATCGGTCGACGACGCGGTGATCCACCATATGCATACGCTCCCCCATATCAAAGAGATATGGCAAGTGAAGACGTATCAGCGCACCAGCTCCGAAGGAGGCAGACCATGTTCCATAGCGTAGCCGAGCTGCTCCAGCTTGCCGAAGAGCGACAAATAAAAATATCGCGTGTCATGCTGGAAAGAGAAATGAAGATTCGTCAGAAGACGGAAGACGAAATTATGCAAATGATGGAAGCCAACCTGACGGTCATGGAGCAGGCGATCGAGAAAGGGCTGAAGGGGGTCGTCTCTCATTCCGGACTCACGGGAGGAGATGCCGTCCTGCTTCAGCGCTACATTGCCGGCGGACATTCCCTGGCCGGTCCCCTCATCCTCGATGCGGTCAGCAAGGCGATCGCGACCAATGAAGTGAACGCGGCCATGGGCATCATCTGCGCCAACCCGACCGCTGGAGCGGCGGGCGTCGTGCCCGGGACGCTATTCGCCGTCAAGGAGAAGCTGAAGCCGACGCGGAAGCAAATGGTGGAGTTTCTATTCACGGCGGGAGCATTCGGGTTCGTCATCGCCAATAATGCCTTCATCTCGGGCGCGGCGGGAGGCTGTCAGGCGGAGGTTGGCTCCGCCACGGGGATGGCCGCGGCGGCGGTTGTCGAGATGGCAGGCGGAACGCCGCGCCAGTCGGCCGAGGCAATGGCGATCGCGCTCAAAAACACGCTCGGCCTGGTATGCGATCCCGTAGCCGGCCTGGTGGAGGTTCCTTGCATCAAGCGCAACGGAGTCGGCGCTTCGGCGGCGGTTGTGGCGGCGGATATGGCATTGGCCGGCATCAAGAGCCGAATCCCGCCCGACGATGTCATCCAGGCGATGTATGAGGTCGGCCTCTCCATGCCGAGCTCCCTGCGCGAGACCGCGGAAGGAGGCCTGGCCAACACGCCAACCGGCCGCAAGCTGGAAGCGATGGTGCTTGGCGAAGTCCAATAATATGAAAATGCCAAAGTCCCCGGACAGGAACCGACGCTGCCGGGGACTTTTCACGAATAGGTTGCGCGCGGGCGGAACGGGCATGCCTAAGACAAGTAAGCGCCGTTCAGCGCCTGCTGGACCCGCATAACGCCCTGGGACAGCGCATGACCGCCTCCGATAGCGGCCGCGACCGCTACGGCCTCCATAATTTCCGCATCGCCCGCTCCTTTATGTCTCGCCTCGTTCACATGGTATAACGTGCATACCTCGTTGTTCGCGAACAAGCCGATCCCAAGCGCTATCAACTGCTTCGTCTTCGCATCCAGCGCCCCGTCGGCGAAGCAAGCGCCCGTAAACGCATGGTAAGCCTGCACGACTTCCGGCAAAGTCGATTCCAGCTCGGAAATCTCATTCTTATATGCCTGCACTTTGTTATCCATTTCGGACATAATCGCTCCTTCTCTGCCGCCCCCGTCCGATGCAGCGATCTCCTGCTCAGGGGCAGCGGCCAGTCTGCTTCGTTCCCTAGGATAACCAGGACAAGCCGGCTTCATCCCTCCGGCCGGTCGGGCGGACGATTCAACAGCAATCGGGATTCCCGCTTCAGCTTCTTGTACGCATGGATGAACGAAGCGGGATTGTCGCGGACGAAATACGTTTCTACCCCGCGATGAGTATGCAAATACAGAAAGCCGATCGCATCCGAACCGCCATGCTTGCGATGGCAGGATATATCATAGATCTGCGACATGGCAATCCGCTTATCCCGGATACGGACCTCATGCGCATGCAGCTCGATATGGAACGAGGTCTCCGTAATGCGTTCCTCGTTGGAATCAATGGTCCTCGTAATCTCGACGCATGTCTGTACCGCCAATACGCTCACCGCTGCACCCCCTTGATCTGAAGAAAAGCAGTTCCCTTTCCGAACATTATAAAGGAAAAACAGGGGCGTTCGCCAATTCACTGCCTCCTGCATCGAATACAAAAATTTTATTTTTTTGTGAACCGAAACCTCTCTTCCTCCGTCTATACTAAAGGATGAAATTACTTATTGGGAAAGGAGGCCCTGCAATGTGTTGACCAAACAGAATATGGAGCAGTTAGTCCTGCTCGCCCAGCGGGGCGACGCGGATGCTTTCAGCAGGCTGATACTCGCCTATGAGAGCAGTCTGTATCGCTTGGCCCGTTCATATCTGAAGCGGCAGGAGGATTGCGCAGATGCGGTCCAGGAAACGGTATTCAAATCGTTCAGAGCGATACGCACCTTGAAAGAACCGGCTTACTTCAAGACTTGGCTGTTCCGGATTCTTGTGCATGAATGCTGCCAACTGCTGCGAGAACGCAAGCGGAATCCGCTCGCGAATCCGGCGGAATGGGATGCGGCCGAGGCTGGAGATCCTTTCGAAGCCATTGAACTGAGGGAAGCGGTAAGGTATCTCGAGCATGATCTGCGTAAGGTTATTCACCTTTACTATTATAAGGATATGACCATTCGGCAAATAGCCAAGGCGGCGGGCGTCCCGGAGGGGACCGTGAAATCCCGGCTGCACCGGGCTCGCGAGCTGTTGGCGGAAATATTAGAATCCCCTGAAGAAAGGAACGTGGACGATGACCCGACAGTAAACTCGGAGCGGGGTTACAGCAACCTTGCTCCGCTGCCTTGCGTTCCGCGGAAGCGAATCAGAATCAACGAGCTGCTTTTCCTTCCCGCAGAGGCAGACTTCATCATAACAGCGTCATAACATGCGATGCCATAGTCAACGAGAACAGGACGGGATACCGTATGGATGGGCTGTACGTTTGCGCATACATCCACATTTTCCTACCAATCCCCGCACTTCTATCAGCAAGCCGGCTATGAAGTGTTTGCCATTCTGGATGATTATCCGGACGGAATCCAACAATTTTTTCTCAAAAAGAAATGGTAACCACGGTATCATGCGCCCCTCCTGAGGAAAATGTCCAATTCGCGGTGAGCAGGTCAAAAACGACCGTTCCACTCATAAAATAATAGATATTGATAAGGAGGATTTACTTATGAACCTGCCCATGATGTTAGGGGCATTGGCATTGGCTATTGCGGTCGCGGCCGCTCCGGTTGCTCCTTCCCAGGCTCCGAACGCCGCGGCGAAGAGCGGAACGGCAGCTTCAACCGAACAAAAGGCCCCGAAGCTAACTGTCGACAAGGCGATTGCGCTCGCTGCCGAAGCGCGGAGCGTCTATTGGCATGTGGAAAACGGCGGCAAGCTGCCGGAAGGCCCTCTTGCTACGTTCGAACTGAACGGAACGCACTATTTTTACTTGGGCAAGGATATCGAAACTCCGGAGAAGTATGTCGCTTACCTGAGCAAGGCCTTTACGAAAGAGACGGCTAAGGCCTTTTTGAAAAAGCGCCTGGACTCCAAGTATCTGGTGAAGCGCAGCGGGCGGCTGGCGAAAGTTGACGCCGATAAAGGCAGCCTGGCCGAATGGAAGAAGGCCAAAGCATGGATGGTCAAGGAAACGGCGGCGGAGAAGCAACTGAAGTTCTATGTCCCGATTGGAGAAAATTTCGATTGCGAAACATATAAGCTCACCTTCCGTTATATCAAGGGGGCCGGCTGGCGAATCGCGGACGACCCGGAAGCGGAACCGGTCGGCCGCTGTCCGGTACCGGGAGCGAAGACGATCGATGCGGCCGCCATTCGCACCCAAGCGAGGCTTGGCTTGACATACGACGAGGTCAACGAGCTTTTCGGCGCTCCGCAGGAAGATATCGCCAGCGCCAAAGACGAGCGCGATGTCTGGCGGTATGATATTACCCAGCGCGACGACTACCGATTCCGGACCGAATCCGATGACGTCGATCTGGAAGGAATCAAGAAAGGCAAGATTGACATTCAATTGTTCATCACCTGGTCCGAGGAAGGGACAATCGCGGGCTGCACATTCTACTACAAGGATAAGAACGGCAAGGTATGCGAAGAACGGCTGCAAGCCGGCGGCAATTGGCAAAAGACCGTGATCCAGTAGCGGAAAGCGGCAAGAAAAAAAGCAGTTCTCCCCTTACTTCCGGTAAGAGCGAGAACTGCTTCGCCGCCTTCAGCCTACCATTTCGGAGCAAGCTCCGCGGCCTGGCGAATCGCTTCCATCAAGCTTTTCTCATCCGCGGCGCCTGTTCCGGCAATGTCGAAGGCCGTGCCGTGATCTACGCTTGTGCGGATAATCGGCAGCCCGACCGTAATATTGACGCCCGCATCCAGCCCCAACACTTTGACCGGCCCATGCCCCTGATCATGATACATCGCCACCACGATGTCGAAGTCGCCGCGAACCGCCCGGAAAAATAGCGTATCGGCCGGCAACGGGCCGACGACTTCCATTCCTTCCGCCTGCGCTTTCTCAACGGCAGGGATCACTTTTTCCTCCTCTTCCCCATACCCGAACAGTCCGTTCTCCCCGGCATGAGGATTAATGCCGCATACGGCAATTTTCGGAGCGGTTACGCCTGCCTTGCGCAGCGTATCATGCGCCAGCTTGATGACATGATACACGCGTTCCGGCGTAATCAGACGAACCGCATCGATCAATCCGACATGCGTCGTGACATGAATGACTTTCAGCTTCGGAGCGGAGAGCATCATCGAGAAATCGGCCGTCCCCGTCAAGTCCGCCAAAATTTCCGTATGGCCCGGATAGGGATGCCCGCCTTTATGCAAGGCCTCCTTATTCAGAGGCGCTGTGCAAATCGCGTCGATCGTTTGCCGTGAAGCCAATTCGATCGCGGTCTCCAAATATTTGAAAGCGGCATGCCCGGCTGCCGCGGACACTTGACCGATCGGGAGATCGGCCGGCAGCAGATCGAGATCCAGCATATGAACGGTCCCATGGCGGAATTGGGTCTGCCCGAGTTCGTCTGCGGCGATACTTTCGATCGCGAGGCCGCTGTTTACAAATTCCCGGGCACGCTCCAGTATTTTCCGATCTCCGATTACGACCGGATTGCTGATCGCATACATTTCTTCATGACGGAGGCTTTTTAAAATAATTTCCGGACCGACACCCGCGGCATCCCCCATCGTAATGCCGACTACAGGTTTGCGTTGACTCATGCCCTCACCCTCTTCTCATTGCTCATATAATCCAAGGCGGCAGCTAACGAGCGGTCATGGCCGAAACCGCCGGCTTTGGTAATCGCCCAATAGCTGCGCTCCTTGCCCACAAGTTTGCCGAACGGCAACCCGGGTTCAGCTTCCGCATAGAGCTGCATTTCCCCGGTCCCGAGTTCCATGGAGACGGCTTTGGCCGTATCGCCGCCAGTCAGTACCAACCCTTGAATGCCTTGGTTGCCTTCAAGCATCGCCCTCGCAATCTTGCCCAGCCCCCGGGAAATGGCTTCACTCACTTCCGGCAAGGACTTGCCGACCCGCTTGCCCGCTTCTTGGGCCGCCGTCCGGCAATGTTCCGAACTGTCCACATACAGCACAAAATAACATTTATCCATCTGCCGCTTCATGCTCTGCACGTAATGCGCCGCATCATAATCTCCGGTGACGAGACTTGCCGGATCGACCTCCAAAGCGCAAGCATCGGGCATATCCCGCACGTACAGGAGCTGCCGTCTTGTCGTCTCCGATAAGCTTCCGGATACAACGAGCGTCTGGCCGATGCCTGCCTTCTCCTCGTCCCTGCCGGCCGACGGAGTCAAGCGCAGCGCTTCCGGCAAATACTCAATCAATCCGGCCGACCCCGCCCAGACGATGCGCTTCTCCATGCCGGAGAAGCTGCGCGCAATGGCCTGCAGTTCTTCCTCGGACTTGCTGTCGCAGACGAACCAACTCGTCCCGCCGCGCAGCTCGTCCTTCACCCATGCCGTCAGCTCTGCGGCCGGCCGCTGCAGCCAGACGGCATCGATCAATCCAACCTTCCGCCCCGCGCCGCCCCGCAGAAGCCGCGGAATATAACTGTCGGTTACCGGCGTCTTGGGATCATTGGCGAATTCGGTGGAGGTAATTAATTCGCCATTGACATAATGATGCCCGTCGACGGTCACCCGGTTCATTTTGGGGAAAGCGGGAGCAATCAACACCAAATCCGGCTTGAACACTTCTTCTACCGCATTCAGTTCCGCCGCAATATTGCCCCGGAGCGTCGAATCCACTTTTTTATAGATATGGCGATAACCGCGTTCTTGTAAAAACGATGCCGCTCCGTATGCGGCCTCATACGCGTCCGGCACGCTCATCGCCCGGCTGTCCGTATCGACGATCAGCACATCCCCCCCGGCTGCCGTCTCGTCCCCGCACGAATGAATGATGACGGTAGAACCGAATCCCTTCTTGGCCAACTGGACGCCAGCGTCATTGGCTCCCGTCAAATCATCCGCGATAATTCCTATTTGCTTGCCCACATTTATCACACCTTACGCTTGGGTATCCGCCGCCTAACGTTCGAACGAATACCCCTTTTTTTCTAGGCGCTTCACCAAAAAGCCGACATAAATCGGGAGAAGGATCGCGGTGGTCACCGTTGACGCCGCCACCTGTACCGTCGCGATATCGGTATAAGCCGCGAATGAAGCATTCGCTGCCGCAATCGCCGCCGGAGTCGCGACCGCATTGCCCGCGGTCGAGCCTTCCGCCGCGCCGACAATCGGGTTCCATTTCAATGCCTTGAACACGAAATAGCCTGCCGTCCCGGTGACAAACACTGTCAGCAATCCGAGAATAATGCCGGACAAACCGCCGTCCACGATGGCGCGGAAATCAATGCCCATCCCCAGCGAGAAGGCGAAGAACGGAATCAGCATCGAGCTTCCTTTGTCCAGGAACTTGCGCATCTCCTCATCGAGATTCCCTAACACCATTCCGACCAGAATCGGCAGCAGGACCGACACGAACGAGACGAGAGAGAACATGCCGTCCACAAAACCCATCGCGCCGAAAATCGACAACGCGACCATCGTCAGGAAAGGACCGTCGTTCAGCGCCAGCAAGGAATAAGCCGCGCGATCCTCTTTGCTTCCGTATTGGCCTACCAGGGCCACGAACAGCCCGCCATTGCTGTTGGTCATGGCAGCGATTACAGCGATCGGCGCCAGACCGAGCCATAATCCGTTGTCCCCGGCGAACAGGTACGCGAGCAGGCCGAACAGGGCCCCTACCGCCCATTTCGTGAAAAGCAGGGTGGCTCCTTTTCCAATCGACACTCCGAACGACTTCACATTGATCTGCGCTCCCGTACACAGCAGGAACAGCGCAATCAATGTGCTCGCCCCGTTGACAAACAGGGCCTCCGTGAAGTTGCCAATGCGAAGCCAATCCGGCGCCGCGGTATTGATGACTGCCGCAAGAAGCAACGGCACAACCATCATCCCTCCGGGAATCCTCTCCAAAGTGCCTTTAATCTTCATTTATTGTAGCACCCCTTCTGTAACTGTTTCAATATGAAACATAAAATAATTTTGAAATCGATTTCAAACTTTATTTTAATCAGAGGTATTACAAAATGCAATATAATATCAATTAATTGTTGCAAATTTAAACAATCAGTTTCCGAGTTGGGAGCAACAAAAAAAAGCCGAAACTTATTGTTTCAGCTTTCTCCACAAAGTAGAACGATTAATCCCCAAACGTTCGGCCACCCGGGTCTGATTGTCGTTTTCCTCTTTCATAATGGCATGGATAATCCGCTTCTCAATCTCGTCCAGCGTGCCCTCGAGAAATTCGCGCGGCATCGCGGCGGGAGCATTCGGCCTGGCCCGCTTGGCATCAAGCAGCCGCGTCAACTGCGCCTTTCCGATGACATACCCTTTCTCCGCGGTAACCGCGTCTTTCAGAATCGCTTGCAGTTCGGCCGCGTTGCCTGGCCATGGATAAGCTTCCAGCAGCTCGATCGCATCGTCCTTCAGCTTGACCGGCGAAGTGCCCAATGTTCCGTGAAAATCGGCAATATAGTAGGCGGCCAGCGGCTTGATGTCTTCCTTGCGCTCACGCAAAGAAGGTACGATCGCTCTGACGTGCCCGTTCTCGAACAGCAACTCCCGATACATGTTCTCCTGCCGCTCCAGCGCGACGACGATAGCCGGACCGGTGTCCGCCGTTTCCCGGATCAAGGTCTGCAGGCGCAGCGCGTCGTCCCGTTCCAATTGCTCCACACCGTTAATATACACGGTCAGGATATCGGGATCGAGAGCGGCCAGATCCGTCAGCGCTTGCCGTGCCGTCAGGCAGGCGTACAGCCCCCGGCCTCCATGCTTCTTGACATGAATGTAGCGCGACAACAGTTGCTTGCCGCTCCCCGCTTCGCCAATCAAAATGAAGCAGCCGCCGTCAAGCTGGCCATCGATCGCCCGGAGACATCGGCTCATCGCTTCGCTCTCGGCGATAATGACCGGAAGACTCGATACCTCCTCAACAGGACAGACTTCGCGCTCCCCCTTCTCCAGCAAAGGAGAAAAAGAAAACAGATAGTACGCCTTCCCTAATATTTCTTTGCGTACCCGCCGCTGCTTAAGCTTGCCTGCCTCGCTATCCCGGATCGCAAGCAGATTCCCCGTGTGCGGATCTTGGCGAATATCGGCTGCCAGCTCATCGATCGGCACCGGGCAAGCTTTATAGCTTGTCCACTGCTTGTGCAGGATATCGCCCTGCTGTCCAAGCACGATCAGGTCGGACGCCGTCTCCGCAAGGAGAGATCGCAAAAAAGCGATGTCCCATTGCTGGCGCCGGTACAACCGGTATATTGACTTCGCCTTGTGGAACGCTTCGAAAATAGCCTCGCGTCCGGACTGGATCAGAATCCCTTTCTGTTGATGCTTGGCGGCCGCCTCGACTGTAACGACATCGCCTATAATGAGTTCATATCCCTTTCGCTTGAGCTCCCCCAGAATGGAGTCTACGTCCCCGGCCTTCTCAATCGTGCATACTTCAACTTCAATATCGAGCACATCGGCAATCGCCTTGGCTCCCAACGTAATGTTGGCAAAGCCGACAATCGCTTTTTTTCCCGGAAAATCATTCGTCAAGGTCAGCACCCGCAGCATGTCGTAACCCGAGACATGCACATCAATTACAGGAATCCCGACCTCGGGCTCGATCAACTTGGCCGTGCCTCCGCGGCTAATAACGATATCGAAGCCCTGGCGCTCGGCTTCCCGGGCCAACGGAACCGCTTCCTGAAGGTTGCCTACTTCGACGCGGATATCCAACTCCCGCTCTTCTTGCCGGCACTCCTCGATAAGCGGCGTCATTGCCGGGTAAGGAGCTATAAACAATGTTTTAATCGTCATCCGAACTCACCTGCTCTGCTTGTATGCCCATAAATCGTCTTGCCCCTGCGCAAACCATCGATAAAGCATCATTCCTGCTTCATGTTCTATCCATCATTCGGTTATGCATCGACATTTATACTTCTTCTCAGACCAGTATAATACAATTTTTATCACATAGCGCATCGAAAAAATCGTGATTCGTCAATTATGGGGCAAATATGCAAAAAGGATTATAAATCGCCGAAAGGTACCGGCTTGATGCGAACGCTCGAGAAGATGCGCTGTATACACTCTTGTCCTTGACTCTTTCTCGGGTACGGATACCGTCGCGAACAAGCAAAGACTAAAAAGTATTCTTAAAGTACGAAAGCAAAGCAAGGGGCCTAATAAATTTAACAATAGCACAAGGAAGCCTGATTCAAAAAAGTCTTGGCTAGTTCAAAGGGAAGATCTGCCGGAGAAAGTGCCAGGAGAAGAAAGCGAGAGGTGAATTACAAATTTGGTGCAGAAAAAAAATAAAAACCCTTATGCGACAAGGGTTTCAACGGTTAATATGTATGGTGCGGTCAAGAGGACTCGAACCTCCACGGGTGTTACCCCACTAGAACCTGAATCTAGCGCGTCTGCCAATTCCGCCATGACCGCATATTTAGTATCTTACATTTCGTAATTTAATTTTCTTAGCGACAAGAAATATAATATCATGCATCCGGAAATGCGTCAACACTTTTTTTAAAAAATATAATTCTACTTGTAACCGCGCCCGATGGCCCCATTGCCGCCGCCGAACGCGACGACAATGGCTGTGTGAGATGATCTTATTTGGCGTTTCTTTCTGAACGATCGTAATGACAATATGTACAGCTTGTCCATTCTCATCTTCCCGGCCACGATGCCGACCGCCAACGCGCCAATGATGGTGACAATGCATTTCGTGGAGTTGACGACCGGAAACATCTCCGAGGACACGACGACGATGACATGAAAGACAATGGGCGCAACGATGCTACGATCGTTACTGAAATAGAGCCAGTTGGTAAGGATGGTCACGTAAGGCGTGCGGGTGTGTCGTGATGTGCTATGAATGTGCTGTGAAGCGGAACGTCCTGCGGTGGCTCCCGGACAGCAAGACGGATGAAGAGAGGCATGGGCGGTGTTCTTGCAGGCTGTTGGGAATTTGACGTCCAATCTTGGAGGGGATACTTCTATTTCCATAGAAAAATTTCGAACTTTTTTCGGTTCCAGGGACAGGCATCTATATAGAAAAAAAAGGACTGTCCCAGCAGGCGGCAGTCCTCCCCTATCGGTATCCTGTTCAGGCTTCGCCTTCGGATGCATCGGCAAGCGGGTCCGAATTCCATTCCTCAGGCTCCGGCCGCGGCTCGCTGAAGGGCTGAATCAAGTAGCTCCGGCTCAGCTTCACGATGCGCCGGTTGCGCTTGCGAATCATCACTTCATCCTCGCTCCAGGCGACGACGATGCCGATTACATCATTTGCTTCGAGCATGTCCCTCACGACGCGCACCTTCGTGCCCTCCTGGCGGAAGCGATTAAGCATCATCTCGTCCATCATGGCCGCATCTCCTTTCTCGCATCTATTGCATCCATCGCGTCTGGTCCATGCGTAATAGGGAACAAGGCCTGCCGGCTGACGCTGACAGGCCTTGCTTCCTTCGTCACGTGATGGTTATCCGCCGACATGCTCTCTGGAATCGTTCGTCTCGAACCAATAATCCAGCACTTTCGCCGACATGACGCGCTTTTGTATATATTCGACTTGCTGCGGGGTGAACTGCTCCTGCCAAGCCACCTGCAGCTGTTCGCACAGTTTGACGATAGTCAGTAATTCAGACCAGGCCACGTAACGTTTGTACCAGAAAAATTGAGGGTGTTCAATCATATAGGGGTACAAATCATCGAACTCCGTATGCTTACAATCGAGAGCCCGTTCAAAATGAACCTTAGCTTCCGACACCTTCTCCTGCAAAAAACGAGCTGTTGGTTGATCAATCATCTTCGTCGCCCCCTCTCGCCAACTTATCTTTATTATATGCCAAACAGGTGAATGGAGAAAAGCAGGCAATTTCATACAACGACTGCAACTTCTTGGAGCCAGTTCCGTCTATATAAGTGAGAGTGTCCAAAGTCCCGCTCTCCTTAGTTGCATATAACCTGTTACGGTACAGATGAAAACCGATCCTATATCTATTGTCATACCCGCCGCGAGGCGGCAAAGGAGGAACCTCACCGATGACCCGTGCCCCGATAACCCGAATGCTACATATCGTTGCAGCTGCCGCCGCTCTTGGCGCTCTTCTGTCCGGCTGTACGTCCCAAGCCGGCAGCGTGCCGCCGGACAACCCGAAGCCTCCGTATGCGGCCGAGCCGGGCCAGGCGGAAGAGACTCCGTCCGCAGGCAAGGACAAGACGCGTGAACGCACCGAGATCGCTTCGAACAAGGATACTTCCCGCTTCGCCGCCGACACGGGCGAGGAAGCCGAATTCAACCGGAAGCAGCCCAAGCTGAAGGGAATCGGCCTGAGCGATACCGAGGAGCGGGTGCGGCAGCTCTGGGGAACGCCCGTGTCCCAATTCGTGATGGACGACGAGGAGCCGATTCATGTGCTGGAATATGACGGATTTTCGTTCGGCTGCCATGATGATGAAAAGGTTGTCTTTGTCGAGGTGTCCGGCGACGGCCTGTCCACCGGCATCAAGGGCCTGCACATCGGGGGCAAAAGCGATGCTGCCGCAAAGGCTCTCGGCAAGCCCGATCAAGATACCGGCTATGCCTGGAGCTATCAAGCGGCCAATGCCCTGCTTCGGCTTGATCTCGATCCGAAGTCAGGCAAGATTCAGTCCGTCAAGCTGTTCCCGATGGATGAGAACCCGGCCAAAGCTTAAATTGCCGGCCTGATCATAAAACGCCTTGAATCCGCTGCGGATCAAGGCGTTTGTTTTGGGCGGACGCGGCGCCGGATAAGGACATACACGAGCGAGCCGATGAGCAAAAGCATCGCTGCCAAGCCCGCCACATAGAGCGTTCCTCTGGTATGAATCCATTGAACGGCCGCTTCCCAATGAACTCCGACGAAATGCCCTATCGTCAGAAAAGTCGCTACCCAGATCAGCGCTCCCGTTCCGGCTGCAAAAAAATAAAGAGACCAATTCATCCGTGCCATTCCGGCCAGATAACAGGTCAAGTGGCGCAGGCCGGGAACAAAATACCCAAAGACGATGGCCCATGGACCGAACCGCTGGAACCAGCGTTCGGTGCGTTCCACCCGGGCAGGCGTCAGCTTCACCCGCTTGCCGTACCGATCCAGCAGCGGCTTGCCGACCCTCCGTCCGACGATGTAGCTGACCGTCATGCCGGTCATGCTCCCGGCAAGGCATACGGCGAAGGCAGGCACGTACCCGAACGGACCTTCCACCGTCAAGCTGCCGACGAATACCATGATCGTCTCATCCGGGATCGGCAGTCCGACGATGCCAAGCGCAAGCAGAAAAAATAAAGCAATGTACCCGAAACGGGTCAATGCCCATGTAATCTCCAGCAATCAAGGCTCCTCCTCTCAACTCCCCTACTATCTTACCACATTGAGGGAGTCATGTCCGTCCCAAGCTTGTCATACGTATAGTAATGCGAACAAGCTAGCTCATTCCTTCGCAACAAGCATCGTCGGACAAGGAGGCGCCTAATCGTTGAGACAGTCGCTGCGGATATTACAAATTGCTTTCACATACGTTGGAACCGTCGTCGGGGCCGGATTCGCGACGGGGCAGGAGATTTTGCAGTTTTTCACCCAATACGGATGGATCGCTTCCTTCACGATCGGAGTGTCCAGCATCATCTTTCTTTTCCTCGGAACGAAGCTCATGCTGATTTCCCATCAGATCCAGGCCCGTTCCTATGAAGATGTGAACCATTATTTGTTCGGTTCCCGAATCGGCGGCTGGGTCAGCATTTTCGCGATGATCGTCATTGTGTGCGTGAACGGGGTCATGCTCGCCGGCGCGGGCTCCGTCTTCGTTCAGCAATTGAACTTTCATTACCAGACCGGACTGCTGCTGACGATCATTTCCGCCTATCTCATCATCAATCGGGGGATGAACGCGATATTGAGCCTGAACTCGCTCGTCGTGCCGACAATGCTTGTCTTTACTGTCATGATCGTGACCCACGCGCTGCATATGCCGAACGCGGGACGGATTTTTGCCATCACGACGGACAATTCGTGGTATGCCGCCTGGACCGCGCCGCTGCTGTACAGCGCGTTCAATCTGGCGATGGCTCAGGCGGTGCTCGTCCCGCTGGGCGCCTCGATGCCGAACAAAACAATCATCCGCATCGGGGGCGCGATCGGGGGCGTGCTTATCGGCGTCCTGCTGCTGGCAGGCCATCTGGCCCTCTCCGTGCATATGCCCGGCATACAGCAGTTCGAAATTCCGATGGGGGAGATCGCACATACGCTCGGCGTCACCATCCAGCTCATTTATATCCTGCTCATCTTTTCGGAAATTTTCACGACCTTCATCGCCGATCTGTACGGCATCACGCTCCAGCTTCACCAACGGACCGGAGTCCCGAAGAAGCTGATCACGGCGGCCATCATGATGATATGCTATACCATCAGCCAGTTCGGCTTCCGCAATCTGATCTCGTTCCTGTACCCGTTGTTCGGCATGTTCAGCCTGATATGGCTCTATTTGCTGCTGCGGGCAGCCCACCCGGCGAAGCCCGGGCCCGAACCGCCTGCCGCTCCCTCTCCCGCGGCAGGGAAGATCAAGCTGAAGCCCCTGCCGCGCAAAAGATGACGGGGCACCCCAATGTCCAGGCAGAATGCAAAGCAAGGCCGCTTCGGGCCTGGCCCGGCTCCCGCCGCTGCGCTTGGCGCTTGCGGCGGCTTATCCGATCGGCCCGAGCTCCACAATGCGGACATCCGCCGCCTCGTCCCGGAACGCCATGGCCACATGCGGATGGCAGGTCGTCATCACGATCTGATGATCCGACGACAGCCGATGCAGCGCTCGTACGGCCTGTCCCAGCCTCCGGCGGTCAAAATTGACGAGAATATCGTCCAGAATCAGAGGAAGGGCCGCCTTATCGGAGAGCGCTTCCGCCAAGGCGAAGCGCATGGCCAGATAGAGCTGCTCGGCCGTTCCGCGGCTCAGCAGGGAGCTGTCGATCATCCTCCCGTCCGCCCGTTCCGCCTCCAGCCGTTTCGTGCCGTAAGGCGCCGTCACCCGGACATACCGCCCTTCGGTCATGGCCCGCAGATGAGCGGCCGCCCGCTTCAGCACCTCCGGCTGCTTCTCTTGCTCGTAGAGCCGCCTCGTCCGCTGAATCAGGGTTCGAGCCAGCGCCAGCACCGCATAACGCGACGCCTGTTCATCGAGCCTCGCTTCGTTCATCGCCGCCTCGTGATGATGCGCCGCTCCCTCGACCTGGGCCGTGAGCCGCTCATGCTCTTCCTTGAGCCGTCCGCGCCGCTCCTCGCCTTCGCTGATGCGCGCATCCCACCGCTCCAGCTCCGCTTGCAACTCGGCGGCGCGCCGCTCCAGCTCGGCCCCGTCATAGCGGGTCAGCAGCTCCTCCAGCGGCGCCCACTGCTCCGGACTTCCGCCGCGGTATACGACCGCCTCGCTCTCTTGCAGCGTCCGCTGCCATTCCTCACGGCGGGCTTCGGCATTCATTCGCAGGAGGAATTCCGCTTCCTCCTGCACGCCCGCTTCCGCCAGCAGCCGTTCCTTGCGCTTGCGGGCGTCCTCCGCTTCCCGGGCCGCCGCTCGGCATGCCTCGACCGCCGCTTCATGCTGCTCTGCGCCGCGTTCGTATTCCTGCTGCCGCTTCTCTTCCGCTTCCAGCCGTTCCAGCAGCCGGTACAGCTCCCCGATGGAAGCGAAGCGCCGGCGGCCATCCGCTTCATCGAGAAGTCCCTGCTCCAAATCCGTTCCCTCCGCTTCCCGGCGCTCGGCCGCAGCGGCCGCTTCGCCGTCTCCTTCGGCCGCTTCCCAGGCGGCTTCCAGCAGCCGGGCGCATTCCTGCTCGACCTCCCCGATCTGGCGCCGCAGGCGGGAGGCTCGCTCCAGCAGCCGTTCCCGCTGGCTCTCCATATCGAGCGCCTGCTCCACCCGGCGGAGATGCTCCAGCGCGCCGGCGGGGCTGAGCGATTCCGGCAGCCCGCGCTCCCGCAGCCAGCCGCGCCAGCGCCCGGCAGCTTCTCTCTCCGCCGCCAGGGCCGCCTCGGCTTCCTCCGCCAAGGCATCCGCCCGGCTCGCGGCGGCCGCGGCTGCCTCGGCCGCATG
>NZ_LDIG01000182.1 GCF_015845845.1 Paenibacillus dendritiformis | reverse complement strand
AAAAAAAGGTGAGTTTAGACGGAGCTTCCCCGGGGTCGAAGAGCCAGGCATGCATACCAATAATCACTCGGCAACTTGGGAGACCCTGACGCTCTTCCGAAGACAAGTACTCTTTAGGAACGACTTTGGGAGTATGGCGGCCAAGCGATGAAACGCAAGAAAGCCAAACGGCAGTCAGGGAGTCGGATCGCCGCATAGTACCGAAGAAGCCGATGTAATGTTGGCAGAGGGAAGGCAGGCGACACAACAATCGATCTTGTTAAGGAAACATATACTGCACAACGGAGGCAGCAGAATCAATATGGAAACCAAATTAGCAAGAATAGCAACTATGGCCAAGTCAGACCCGAATCTAAGATTCACTTCCATAGGACACCTCATCAATGAGGAAGCGCTTATAGCTTGCCACAGGAAGATGAAACCGGGGAAGGCTACAGGAGTAGATGGCATAACGAAAGAGATGTACGAGCGTGAATTGGAAGCCAACGTAAAGAATCTGGTGGACCGGCTGAAGAAGAAAAGCTACCGGCCACTGCCGGCACGAAGGACGTATATCCCCAAGGACGAGAAAAGCAGAAGGCCGCTTGGCATACCCGCTTACGAGGACAAACTGGTGCAGATGGCACTCAAACGACTGCTCGAGGCGATATATGAACAGGACTTTCTGGAAAATTCCTACGGATTTCGGCCGGGGCGAAGCATGCACGATGCGCTAAAACGGGTTACATACAACATGGAACGAGGGAAAATGGAGTATGTAGTCGATGCGGATATCTCGGGTTTCTTCAATCATGTGAACCATGAATGGTTGATGAAATTTCTGGATAAAAGAATCGGGGACCCAAACATCCACCGCCTTGTGAGAAGAATGCTCATTGCAGGGATACAGGAAAACGGGGTATTCGAACCGAGTGAAGAAGGAACCCCTCAAGGTTCTGCAGTATCCCCGCTGTTAGCGAATATTTACCTGCATTACGTGCTGGACCTATGGTTCGATGCGGCCGTGAAGAAGCAATTGAGGGGCCGAGCGGAAATGGTGCGGTTCGCAGATGACTTCGTGTGCATGTTTCAGTTCAAAGACGATGCCGAGCGATTTTATTATGCTCTGCTCAAGCGCTTGGCTAAATTCAATTTAACAGTGGCAGAAGAGAAAACAAAGATTATACGATTTGGCCGCTTCGCTGAGGCTGCAAGGAGGAAAGCCGGCCTGGGAAAGCCGGACACGTTCGACTTTCTGGGATTTACCCATTACTGTGGGAAAAGTCGAACGGGGGGCTTTCGAGTCAAACGCAAAACGAGCAAGAAGAAATTCAGGCAGAAAATAAAAGCGTTTGACGCATGGATGAAACAAGCGAGACATAAGGAACTAACCTTAACTATACCAAAGATTCGTGCGAAATTAATAGGCCATTTCCGCTACTACGGAATAACGGATAACTTCAAGAGCATAAGAACGTACGCATACTTGGTACAGAAATCCATGTTCAAATGGCTAAACCGTAGAAGCCAACGGCAGAGTTACAGCAAAGAGAAATTCTATGACCTCGTCAAACGCTGGAATCTGCCGAAGCCGCGCATCTATGTCAATATCTACGGCTAAGAAAAAAAACCATACGTTGTAAATGATTGATGTGAAGAGCCGTATGCGTTAATTGCGCACGTACGGATCTGTGAGGGGTAGGGGCTCAATCCTCGGAAGGAAAGGCCCCGCCTACTCGACCAGGAACTGGAGGCTGGCGCTTCGCGCTGTGCTGCTGCCTTGGCAACGTTATCCCGTTGCCCTGTGCAGCGCGCTTCTTGGCGCTAAGCTGCGATAGTGCGGCCCATCGAGAGTGTTTACGGTGCTGTTTCGTTTCCCTTTTGGCCCGTTTAGGCCTTGCATTCGCTCGGCAGCAATATGTTAGCCCGCCCCAAGCCGCTGAATACGATCCCTGCAAGAACTGCGCGAATACCGTGGATAAAAAGAGGCCACCGCTTCTCTTTCCAAGCAGTGGCCCTCATAACTGCCGAGAAACAAACAACGAATACTCGTCGCTGGTCTTCCGTTCTCCGACATTATATTCTTACCGTCTGAGCCATATTGCCTTTGGCGCGGCCGAATAATCTATATCCCCGCCCAGACATCTTTTGCATACCTTCCGGACGTCTGCAGATTTCCCAACCATTTTTCCGCTTCTTGTTCATCCACCCCGTGGATACCCTGATAAGCCTTCTTCAGTTCGTTCTCTACATCGGGAGCCATTTTACTGCCGTCTCCACATACGTAAAGCCGCCCTCCGCCGTCGAGAAGGCGGATGATTTCTGCTGCATTCTTCGCCATCAGGTGCTGCACATAGGTTTTGGGCACACCCTCCATGCGGGAAAAAGCCGTATGAAGCGTAACGACTCCGTCCCTTTCATATTGTTCAAGCTCATCACGGTATAGATAATCGGCTTCGTTCCTGCAGCCAAAGTAAAGATGGGCTTCGCCCAGCGCTTGTCCTTCCCGCTTCATTATAGCGCGGGCTTGCAGAAAACCGCGGAATGGCGCTACTCCCGTCCCCGGACCTACCATGATAATCGGAGTCTGCGGATCTTCGGGGAGTTGGAATCCGGAATCCGGCGTTCGGACGAACATGACAATATCGTCTCCCGGTCTGCGCTCTGCCAAGTAATTCGAGGCCACGCCAAGATATTCGCCTCGGCCGCTCCAAGCCTGGCCTCGGACGACCCCAACCGTAATGCTGGCGCGTTCCTCGTCCATCCGCGGGGAGCTGGATATCGAATAATAGCGCGGTTTAAGCGGAGGCAGGAGCTCCACGAACTTCTCGAACGGGATCTCGCACGCTTCATATTTTTCAACAAGATCCAGCATCGTAACCCGCTTCTTCAAGATTTGCTCTTCATATGTTCCCTCCTCTAACAAAGCTTCCAATTCACGCTTATGAGGAGGACACACCGTGAAAGCGGCCACTTCGCGGATTTGGGCCCGAGTTGCGGCTTCTTGCACCTCTACGCTATGGCTAAGCAGGTCAAGGAGAGAGATTGGCCGATCTAAAGGCAGATGGGATGCACTGGCTCCGCTTGCTGTCAAAATCACTTGATCTTTTTCACGCAAACCAAACCGCCGCAAAATGCGATCGATATGGTCTTTGCGGTTGCTCGGAAAGACTCCAAGGTGATCGCCCTCCTGATAGGTCATCCCATCCGGCAATTCAATCTCGATATGGCGTGTGCTTCGTTCGCTGCCAGGCTGCTGCAGTTCCCGATTGGCCGCGATTGTCGCATGAACCGCTTCGTACGCTTGGGCGAGCGGAGTTTCCGTCAAGCCGCTTACATATTGAATGCTGAGTGTGCTCCGTTCTTTTTCTGCATTTTCATTCAATTTTAAATCGAAAGTTTTCATCGCATCGGCCCACATTTGACTTTTCCATGCTTCCAGTTGCTTTTCGAAGTCACCGCTTGCATCGGCCTCCCCGCGAAGGGAAAATCTCGTCGCTCCTTTCTCGGCTAGCTGTTCGTCAATGAACCTCGGTACCGCTTGATACGTGGCCGCCCAATTGTGGTCCCCGCAACCAAATACGGCATAGCGAACACCGCGAAGCTCACCTGGCTCGACCTGTTCCAACCATTGCACAAACTGTTTTGCATTGTTGGGCGGCTTCCCGTTATACGAAGAGGTGATGATGATCAGGGCGCCTTCCTTCGGCAGTTTGCCTAACCGGTCATCAAGGGGTGCCGCTTCGCTTCGGATGCCGTGCAACCGGGCAAGATCCGCCAGTTCTTTGGCAATCCGCTTGGCTGTTCCCATATCGGAACCGTAAAGAACGAGCAAGGGCCGATTATGGACTCCAATGATGGAGGCCGCCTCTCTTTTATTTTCCGGGCCAGGATCATCGTCAAGATTGTTTTCCGGTTGGATGGGATACGGATTGGCGAGTTTTTTATCCCGTAATTGCACACGGATTTTGAAGTCGGCCGGCTTCAGCGTCAGGGTTTGCTTTACTTTCAACTGATAGTTCAAATGATCCGTCAGTTCAAAGTGCCGAAGGATCAATCCGAGAACTAACGTCGCTTCGTGAAGCGCAAATTGCATCCCGATGCAAGCCCGTTGGCCATTCCCGAACGGTTTATAGGCATGGTTGGGAACTGTGGCGGGGTCTTCAAACCGTTCCGGCCGGAAGATCTCCGCATCCTCCCCCCATGCTCCCTTATCGCGATGAAGCTTGGGTAAAATAATGGAAACGGCTTCCCCCTTTTTGATGGGATATTTCCCTCCAATCACGGTGTCTTCCTTGGCGAAAAGACTAAATTGGGGAGCGGTCGGCCATAAGCGCAAAGATTCATTTAAAATCATTCGCACATATTTCAGCTTCAGAACCTGCTCATACGTAGGCAACGGGCCGGTCAATAATTCATCCACTTCTCTGTATGCCTTTTTGAGAACCTCCGGGTTCTTCAATAAAAAGTAAATCGCAAAACGACAGCAACCCGCTTGTCGTTTCATGACCCGCGATCAGGAACGTAATAATTTGAAACCGAATATTTTGATCATCCAGTGGTTGTCCCGTCTCGGGATCCTTGGCGGTCAGCATTCTGGCTAGTAAATCCGTTCCTCCCTGATCCCCGCTTGCTTTACGCTCGGCGATAATTTTATCGACTAAGGAGAACATCGACTGAATATCGCGCTCGTACTGACGTCTGGTGATTAACATCAGCTTGTTTTGAAGCGGCAAACGGCTGCTATAATGCATGGCCTCATCCAAAGCTCGAACCATACTGACGATAAAAGGATTGGGGGTTTCTCTATAGAAACTATTGAAACGATAGTCAAATCCGCATAAGCCAATGGTGTCCAGCGTGAGCCGCGTCATATCGTCCGGAACGTCGATACTTTCATCCGGATTCAAGCGCGCCCATTTTTGGACAAGCTGTAAAGCGATGTCCAGCATCCTGTCATGATACCCCTTCATGGCTTGCAGGCTGAAGGAAGGCATCAGAATGTTATGCGCTTTTTGCCAATTGGGTTCATCCGTCAGACTGGTGAATAGTCCGTCTCCCGCAAAATCACGTACTTTGAGCAAATGACCTATCGCTTTGTCAAAACGGGATTGATCACATACTTCGGCGACTAATTCAGGGCCGGAGACGATAATTACGGATCTTCCCATTAACTCGAATCTAAAAATCGGGCCGTATTCGTCAGCAAGTTTGCCGAAAGACAACGTCGGTGAATCTTTATCAATTAAGGGTAAATTTCCGAGAACCCCATAGGTTCTGGGCTGCGGTATCGGCATTAGTTGGTCCATATAGAAAGCTCCTCTGCAATAACGTTAACCAATGTAACGGCAGGCTCATTGAATAACCGTCAGGGAAGAAAATCGGCGAATTGGCGATATCCTCCTCCCTAATCTCCCCAAAATTGGCGAATTCAATTATCGAATCCCGGAAGTTAAGGCTCCCGACCATCACGTGCAAGTACATGCTTAGTTGTCCGACATTACTTGTAAAAAAGTACGCGGGGGATCGCAGCTTCGAATATGAAAGGCAGCTTGACATGTACTTGAATAATATTTGGACAGTACGAGAATAATTCAACGTAAACGTCCAGCAAAACCCTTTATAACTATAAAAATTAATGAAGATATACAACGAAACTTTAAGAAAAATAAAAAAAATCATTTCAATACAGTCCAATTTCGATTACACTATAAATGTCTTCATAAAATTGAATTGGAGTGTTTGAGATGGATCAATACAAGTTTAGTCCTGAACACAATAAAATGATTGTTGATGCTATTGTTGATGGTTATCGTGACTATATTGAACATCGGAAAGATCGCAAATCAAAAATGAAGATTAGCTCGGCTTTTTCCTGGACGAAGGGTAATTTTATTGAAAGCAAGCTCGCTGAAGAGTGTATTAGTCACGGCTTTACATATAAGAAATCAAAAGCGGGATTAACATGGGATTACCTGCAATTCATACATGGAGACTCCAAGATTCTTTTTCTTATAAAAAATGCGGCTTATTTCAATGAAGAATGCTTTTCACAAGCAAAACTGCCTGACAATAGCGGAAAGAAAGGTCCGCGACGCACCTATCTCCATGAACTCTCGAAAATCAATAAGGACTTAACATTCCCCTCAACACGGCAATCATCGAAAAGAGGGAAAGAAACGGAAGCGGTTGAACAGCTTTCCTTATTCATTCTGGAGAGCCGGGTGAGAGATGAGCTAGAAGATTTCACATCGTCCTATAATCAGTTCCATATCCTTACATACGCACTCGATGAGGCATATCAAATTTCTGAAATCAAACACTACTTGCCTAATCCAAATGATAACATCGCTTACCTCGTAGAGGATCTCTCCGACTTTATCTCCGGAGCTGAGTTAACTGAAGAGGATCGCGATGTAGTGGCACCTGAAATGAACGATGATGTTATGGATCCAGCCGCATTTGATATCGGGATTTATGAAGAGGAACAACAAAATTCATAAACAAACAGAATGGTTTTAGGTAAATAAGGAGGGAGCAGGCATGTTCATTGGTAAAAATCTAGCCAATTTACGGATCATGCATGGATATTCGCGAAAGCAGCTCTCCGAAATGTTAGGTGTTACAGAACAAGCCGTCTGGCAGTACGAGAACGCTTATACATCTCCGAAATTGCAGATCGTGAACGAATTGAAACGAATTTTTAGCGTAAAAAGTAAATACTTTTATACGGAAGACATGCTTGCACGGTACATGACGCCTGCCAATGTCGACGTAATGAACATCGCATATCGTTCAAAAGTATTGAATGTCATTTCGAAGACGCAGGCAGAAGCGAAGCATATTGAATATTTAGATGCTTTTGTCAACTATGTAACGGCCAAAGTCAGCCTTCCTACCTTAAAAATCATTAAGTTAAGGGACGAGGTTATTGAGTATTTAAACCATACAGGTGACGACAGATCTACTCAAATATATCATGTCGCTCATTTGGCGCGAAAAAGGCTCGAGTTACCGAATTCTAATAATGAAGATCTCATGTTCCTGATCGAAAAGAGCGGAGTGTTCGTTTTTGAGAAGGCGATTGGCGAGGAGATCGATGCTTATAGCCTCTGGACCCAAAACGATCGACCCTATATCATTTTGGGTAATATGAAACGATCGGCTGTTCGGAGGAACTTCGATATCGCACATGAATTGGGTCATTTGTTGCTTCATTATCGCCTTGAATTCGCTAACTTAGACCGGAAAGAGCACAAAATGATTGAGAATGAAGCGAATCTATTTGCCGGAGCATTATTACTGCCGGAAGACGAATTCGCAATTGACATGAAGGATGTATCCCATATCACGAATCCAGATGATTATTTAGATTTGAAAAAGAAATGGAAAACTTCGTTGCAAGTGTTGGGATATAGGGCAGCTAATCTTGGGATTATCGAACCAAAAGATCATCGGAACTTTTACGCGGCAATGCACCGGAAAGGTTATTTAAAAGTTGAACCGCTTGATGATGTCATTCCAATCCAGAAACCGATGAAAATCAAAACAATCATTGATCTGGTTTCAAAAAGAGGTCTCTTGGATATTGGTCATATGATTGAAAACGATTGGAAAGTAGAAGTATCCTTCTTTCATCATATGACAGGAATTGATCCAAGCTTTTTTAATAAGTACATGACGAGAAACTTGGATTTCGGCTTCGACAATGTTACCAAAATACCTGAGCGTATTTCTGCAGATAAAATATAAGTGATCATCCCCTTCAAGCAGTCACTCAAAAGAGACCTCAATTCATCATGAGGAAACGAGTACACCTGAAGGGGATAATTTTGTGGGTTGGATTTTAGCGTGAAGTCGACAATACCATTCATGTATTCCAGGAGCTTAATTCATTTTTTTCTTTTGCACGGTCTACATGACAGGCTGCAACTCATTGTGCAGACCAAGCGTCCGCGCTTTTTCCGTACGAATGTCATGGATAAGATCCGGGTTTTCCACTAAGGACAAGCCATAAGAAGGAATCATTTCTTTTATTTTCGGCTCCCACTCTTTTAGATGCTGCGGGAAGCATTTCTCGATGACCTCAAGCATGACGGACACGGCGGTTGAAGCCCCCGGAGAAGCGCCGAGCAAGGCGGCTATCGATCCATCGGCGGCACTGACGACTTCCGTACCGAATTGAAGCGTTCCTTTACCGCCGGCAACCGTATCTTTGATGACTTGCACGCGCTGGCCCGCCACCAATAGATCCCAATCCTCGCTTTTGGCATTCGGAATAAACTCTCGCAACTCTTCCATGCGCTTTTCCTTGGATAACAAAACTTGCTGGATTAAGTATTTTGTCAACGACAGGTTTTTTGCACCCGCCGCCAACATCGTCAATACATTATTCGGTTTTACCGAACCTATCAAATCAAACATGGAACCGGTTTTTAAGAACTTTGGCGAGAAGCCGGCAAACGGTCCAAAGAGCAGTGATTTTTTATTGTCGATAAATCTGGTGTCAAGATGCGGAACCGACATTGGAGGCGCGCCAACCTTCGCTTTTCCGTATACTTTGGCATGATGCTGCGCTACCACCTCCGGATTATTGCACACCATAAATAACCCGCTTATCGGGAACCCTCCAATATGCTTTCCTTCAGGAATGCCGCATTTTTGAAGCAAAGGAAGACTTCCTCCCCCGCCGCCGATAAAGACAAATTTGGCGGTATGGCGTTCGACTTCGCCTCGATCATTCCGTACTTTTAATTCCCACAAGCCATCGCTCGTACGTTTAATATCCTCTACTCGATGTTGATAATGGATATCGACGTTTTTATTCTGTAAGTGATCGAATAATATGCGCGTTAAAGCGCCAAAGTTGACATCTGTGCCGGATTCGATTCTTGTTGCCGCTATCGGTTCATTCAAGATCCGATCTTTCATAATCAGAGGGATCCACTCCATCAATTTTTCCGGGTCATCGGAAAATTCCATCCCTTGAAATAGAGAATTGTTTGATAGCGCTTCAAAACGTTTTTTCAAAAACGCTACATTTTGCTCCCCTTGCACTAAACTCATATGTGGCAATGGCATGATGAAGTCTTGCGGATTCCGAATCAGATTGCTGTCGACAAGATAAGACCAAAACTGCAGTGAAACTTGAAACTGTTCATTCACTTTGATCGCTTTGCTAATATCGATGGTCCCGTCCGGCTTTTCGGTTGTGTAGTTCAGTTCGCACAGCGCAGCATGCCCCGTTCCCGCGTTATTCCATTCGTTAGAGCTTTCCTCTCCTGCGCTTGCCAGCTTCTCAAACACTGTAACTTCCCAGTACGGCACTAATTCCTTCAACAATGTCCCCAAAGTCGCACTCATGATTCCAGCACCAATCAAGATAACGTCTGTTTCGGTTTGTCTGCTGCTCATTTTTACCGCCCTTATACTCTGATATTTGAAGAAAAGATATAGTCGCTCCCGCCAGCTCCCCTAACACAGCAAGCCGGAACGTGATCGGAATCATATACCTTTTCTATTATTGCCTGATCATAGTATACCACTATCATTGAAAGATTAAGATATTTACTATTATATGACAGTTACAAAGTAATTAAAAGCCAGGAAATTCTCTAACGCTGGCCCTCAAGAGATAATTTATCTAAAGTTTCCTCTTGCCATGATTAATCTTGAGAGGTTAATCGATGAAATTCTAACAGATAGTATCCACACCAATATTTCGAAATTTTTCGCTTTCCCTTATGATAGCTTATCGGGTCTCTCAGCGAAAAAAGGCCGCCGAAGTAATCGGTGGCCTGATTGTCGTGATTAAACGTGTCTTCTTGATTGAATATATGTATGCGTTTATGTTGCCGGCGTTGATTTTTCCTTCCACTTCTCCTTCAATGCTTTCAAATCCTCTACGAAGAGCCTCAGTAAATTGGGTCTCCTTCTTACGGCAAGCGGGTGATAGGTAAAGCTGATCGGGATACCCTGAAACTCGTGCCAGCTCCCTCGCAATTCCTTGACACTGGCGTTCTCCTTCTGTGGGAATATTGCTTCCGCCACGACATTCCCAAAACCAAATAATACCGACGGCTGCTTCTCCAGGAGCTGTAATTGTAGATGGGGAATACATGCTGCTCTGGCCTCAGGCTTATTATAAGCACGCATCGGTCGGCATTTAAGCAAATAGGTGATATAAACCGCGTTTGTATCGATACCCGCTTCCCTCATAGCATGCTGGAGTGTTTCCCGGGTACCGCATAAAAACGAATTTCCTTGCCGATCCTCTCTTTCGCACGCAATGAATACATTATCCCCCACCCAGAGCAAAAACTTGCCTTTCTTTAGGTTACGGTTCCCCTGACTTATCTTGAGCGACGGTAATTTACTTGAACCAGCATTCCCAGTGATCAACCGGCAACACCCCCGTATTTCCTGCATATTCATAGATCAGCGCAGCAAAAAGGCCGCTTCACAAGAAACACGGAAACGTTGGCCCTAAGTAACGGCATTAAGGAGGCGTTTTGAATGAAGACTAAATATATAAAAGAGTTTTTCCTTTTTCCCGATATATGCATCATGTACGGAATCTTCTTGGTCAGTTTTAGCCTGCTCATTCCAGGCCTGACAACCATCGGCCCATGGATTGCATTCACCATAGGCATGGCCGCTTATGCCGCCGCCGAGTATTTTACGCACCGTTTCCTGTTTCACCTAAAAACTCCGAAGAACCCCTTCTTTTTAAAATTACTTAAGCGTTTGCATTATGATCATCACTCCAATCCGAATGACCTGCATTTATTGTTTCTGCCCTTGTGGTATACTCTGCCGAATCTCGCCATCGCGGGAACCATCGCCTACTTTATTTCAGCAAGCCTCGTGATTACGAATGCTTTTATCGCTGGCGTGATCCTGTTTCTCTTGTTTTATGAGTGGAAGCACTATATCGCCCATCGTCCGATTACCCCCGTTACCCCCTGGGGCCGTTGGATGAAAAAAGTCCATTTATGGCATCACTATAAAAATGAAAATTACTGGTACGGCGTGACAAACCCGGTTTTTGATCTCGCCTTGGGAACCTTTCAGGATCAAAAAAATGTCGAGCTAAGCCAGACGGCCCGCAGCCTTGAACAACGCGAAAGTAAAAAGCTTGACCTGTAAAGAAAAAACAACCCGCCAAACACCAAAGTTTGCGGGTTGCTTTTATAAGCGATAATCGCATTTTTTCCTTCTGAGGCACCCTCACGGAAAATCCAGCTCGTCATCGATGCTGCGAAACATCTCCCTAGTCCGCGTCGGGCACCGGGCGTCCAGTTCCTCCCACAGACGATTCGGTAAAATCAAAAACTGGTGGGTAACGGAAAAATAGGAGTCCGCAAAAAGACGAATTTCGTATTTGTCCCTGATCAACTTCAGGAACCCGCGAATCGTGATGTAGCGATCTTTTTCGCTAAAGGTCAGCGCAATCGAATGCAGTTGTCCATAGTAGGT
>NZ_LDIG01000181.1 GCF_015845845.1 Paenibacillus dendritiformis | reverse complement strand
TTCGAGAAGCATGCCAGCCTGAAGTATAAATATGGCAATCGGAAATTTTGGGCGGAGGGCTACTACGTCAGCACAGTAGGCTTAAACGAAGCAACTGTCGCAAAATATATACGTGAACAGGAAGCACATGACCAAGCAGTTGATAAACTGAGTGTGAAAGAGTATGAAGATCCGTTCAACAGAAACAGTAGCAAGAAGAAGTAAACCAGTTTAACTGGTAAGTGAAAGTGACAAGTTACACTGAGCCTGAACAATTTAATTGTCAGGCTAGCGTCTTTAGGCGCAGTTTGGCAACAGGGGGTTATACCCCAAGTGCAAACCACCCGTTGGACGGGTGGTTTTGATTTGCGTAGTTGTGGGCATACTAAGCAGTAACACAATTGCAACTCTATCCGTTCTCTTTTCCTTTGCTAGATGGACGGATAGCTGTCTGGGAGGCATCATTATGCGCATGACGCTACGCATTATTCGCCTGATCGCCATCATCGTGACGGTCAGCGTATTATCCGGATTCATTACGATCGCTACGACGGCGGTCGTCGTCGACCGCTATATTCAATCGGCATTGAATACGTTTCAGATTCCGATAGAGCGGCCTTCTCTCACGCTTACGACGATGTGGGGGGAGCTGTTCGGAAGCGGAGGCAAGGCGGCGCAGCCGGACAGCAGCAAGCAGACGCCGCAGAGTCCGCAAGCGCCGGCAGCAGGCAAGAAAGCAGCCGATCCGCCGAAGGAGGATCCGGGTGATGGAGCGCTGCCTGTGATGGGCGGAATCTCTTCCGCCGAGGCGGCGGAGCGGGAGCGGGTCGTCATCTCCCCGGATGCGCTGTCCCGCAATAAAGAAGAGATTCCCGCATCCGACAAGGAGCAGCTATTCGCCACCTTGATGAAGAAGCTGCCCCAGGAGGAAATGCAGCGGCTGTCTACCTTGATGGAGGACGGCTTAACGGCGGCGGAGCTGACGGAAGCCGAGCAGATTTTGGCGAAGTATTTGAATGACGAAGAATACGGGCAGATGCTCGAATGGTTGAAGGGCAAGCCAGACAAGGCGGAGGAGCCGGACGCATCATCCGAGGCCAATGACGAAGCGAGCGCTCCGGAAGGAACGGGAACGCCTTAACTCTTCGCCGGGTGCATTCAAGGCCGACAGCTTGCCAATCATGCATAAAAAACACGGATATGGCGCAACTTGCATAGCAGGTGCACCATATCCGTGTTTTTTAGTGGATGTTCAAAAAGTTCGCTTTTGATCACGAAGTGATTCAGGAGGTAACTCTGCATTGAATCTGGCGTTCACCCTCGAAGTCCACTGCTCGTATAGCCTAACCTACATTGCGCTGTCCCTTACAAGCTTTGCGCAGCAAAACTCGCTACGAAAGCAACTGCTCAGGTTCAAGCAACCTTCTCGGTGCCGAAAACCGCCCTTTTTGAACGGGAATGGAACGAAAAACCGAAAATCTCCTTATTTTTGCCCATTTTTTTCGTCAGTTGCATTGTTCTTCCGACCTATGTTACAGTATTAAAGGTGGAAAAAAGATGACAAAACTTTAACCATTTGTCGGGGTCCGCAGCATGATGCAGAGACAGAAAGGATACGGATACAGGGAATCGAGCCTTGCCGGTACATCGCGTACAAGCATGCCTGGCCACCGTTCGATGTCCCGTTGTAATCGGCGCAGAAGTCTTGATATCAGATGTGAAAGCAAAAGGAGACTGACATGGAACGTTACGATAGCGATCACCGGAAGGATGAGAAGAATTCGATCTCAGGCAGCCGGTGGCAACAATGGAAGACAGCGTGGCGTCGGATGATGCCGGAATCCGTTCAACAGTGGATCGCTGTTCACCGGAAGCAACTTGGTCTGACTCTGGGGGGCGCAGCGCTTATCGCTGCATCGATCTGGGGCGGAACCGCTTATGTTCATGCCAATACGGTAGCGTATTTTCACGTATATAACAATAATGAATGGGTAGGAACGGTCTCTAGCCTGGACGAGCTGGAGTCGTTCTATGCGAAGAAGCAGCAGGAAGAGCAAGGAAAATATCCGAACGCCCATATTCAGCTCGACACGAAGAATATCCGTACAGAGCCGGATTCCGGGTTCAAGGCGAAGCCGACGACGGCCGAGACGATTGCCAAGCTGGATCGCGCATTGAAGCCGTATGCGGCTGGCGTCCAGCTCAAGGTGAACGGCAAGAGCATCGGCATCGTGAAGGATGAAGCGACGGCGGAGAAGATTCTTGCCCAGATTAAGTCGAAGTATTCCGGCAAGGCGGGCACAGGCAAATCGGCCAAGGAGGTCAAAGTGCTGTCCGCGCCGGTTCGTTCCGCGAATGCGACGAAGGCGATGTCACGGGTGGAATCGGTTGAGTTCCGCGAGCGGGTAAGCATGGAGGAGAGCAATACCGACCCGCAGCAGGTGCTTCAGCCCGAGGAGGCGCTCCGAATGCTGACGACCGGGGTCACCAAGCCGGTCCAGTATACGGTGAAGGAGGGAGATACGCTCTCTTCGATCGCCAAAAAGAAGAATGTGCCGTTGGAAACAATCTACCGCAACAATCCGAATGTCGGGGAAGAAGTGCTGAAGCCGGGACAAGAGTTGGATCTGACCGATGCGAAGCCGATGATAACGGTGAAGACCGTAGAAGCGTATAGCGAATATTTGGTGACGGAGCCGCAGCGGATCATTAAGGAGGATCCGGATATGCGCGCCGGCGAATCGAAGGTCGTGCGCAAGGGCAAGCAGGGGCTGAAGCGTATGTCGTACCGTCTGACGAAGGATAACGGCAAGCTGACTCATGAAGAGTGGATTGAGCAAGAGGTGATCGAGCCTTCCGTTCCCGAGATTATTTTGCGCGGAACGAAGGTGGTGCGCGGCGAAGGGACAGGCACCTTCGATTGGCCCGTCAACGGGGCTACGCTGACTAGCGGCTTCGGCAGCCGCTGGGGCCGGACGCATAAGGGCATCGATCTTGTATCGTCCGACCGCTCCATTATGGCAGCGGACGAAGGCGTCGTCATTTTTGCCGGACAGAAGAGCGGCTATGGCAATGCCATCATCGTCGACCATAACAACGGCTACAAGACGCTGTACGGCCATCTCAACTCCATTAACGTCGATGTCGGCGATATTGTCGAGAAGGGACAAGATATTGGCGTGATGGGCAATACGGGCAATTCGACGGGCACGCATCTTCATTTTGAGATTCATGTGAACGATGTAGTCCAGAATCCTTTAAAATACTTATAATTGTTTAACCGATACCGAGGCGGGAGAATCACTCCCGCCTCTTTTTGGTGCATCCATGGCAGAGCCGGAACGAAAGCGTACGGCGCAGAAGAATTTATTAAATTTGTCCAATCCGGGGTTGACATTCGGGATGTGCCGGCAAATATGGTAATATAGAGGGGCACGGATCGTATGAACTGATTCTATCGATTCATGACAAGTTGGAACCGAATCATAACAGGGGATATTTTCAAGATAGAGAGAGGTGTGGCTTCATGCACGGCAAAATTCTCGTAGTGGATGATGAGCAGCCGATAGCGGATATTCTCAAATTCAATCTGGAAAAGGAAGGGTACGAGGTCATCTGCGCCTTCGACGGCGGTACGGCGGTCGAACTGGCGCTGTCGGAGAAGCCGGACCTGATTCTGCTCGATCTGATGCTGCCGGTGAAGGACGGAATGGATGTGTGCCGGGAGATCAGACAGCATCTTCATATGCCGATCATTATGCTCACGGCGAAGGACACGGAGTTGGACAAGGTGCTCGGGCTGGAGATGGGCGCGGACGATTATGTGACGAAGCCGTTCAGCACGCGCGAGATGCTGGCGCGGGTCAAGGCGCATCTGCGGAGGCAGAACAAGGCGAACGCCCAAGCGGCGGCCGATGAGCAGGGCGCGGATAACGGCGAAAAGCACGGCTTGCGGCTGCATGAGCTGCTGATTGACACCGACATGTATGTCGTGTACAAGAACAAGGAAATGCTCGATCTGACCCACCGGGAGTACGAGCTGCTTCATTATCTGGTTCGAAATGCAGGCAAGGTCATGACTCGGGAGCATCTGCTGCAGGCAGTATGGGGGTATGAATATTTCGGCGATGTCCGTACGGTAGACGTTACGATTCGCCGCCTGCGCGAGAAGATTGAGGATGATCCGAGCAAGCCGGAATACATCATTACGCGGCGGGGCCTAGGTTATATGATGCGCAACCCGCGTAACGGGGGCTTCTAAATGAAGCGGGGGATCGGCCGGTTTTTTCGCACGATTCAAGCGAAGCTGATCATTATTTACGTATTGCTCATTCTGATCGCGATGCAATTAATCGGTGTGTACTTCGTCAGCTCGATGAAGAATTCATTGACGCTGAACTTTTCCCGGGATCTGCGCAATACGGCAGGGCTGCTGTCTCATTATACGGGCCAGACGTTGAAGGGCGATGAGACGGTAGACAATCCGAATACGATCAAAGAGATTGATCGGTTCGTACGCAACTTCATCAATATGAACGGTATGGAGATTCAGGTGCTGGATGCGACGGGCCGGGTGTTGACGACCTCCTCGCAGACGAGCACGGAATATGTCGGACGCAAAAATACGGAGCCGGTCGTGAACCGCGCGCTGCAGGGCATCAGCTATAACGAGGAAGTTATCATCGATGACAAGAACGTGCGCAAGCAGATTGTGGCCCAGCCCGTCTACTCGAACGGGAAGCTGGTCGGGGCCTTGTATATCGTCGCGTCGATGAAGGAGCTGTACGAGACGATCAACGGAATCAACCGCATCTTCTTCTCGGGGATGGCGATCGCGCTCGGCCTGACGGCGGTGCTGGGCATCATTCTCGCCCATACGATTACGCAGCCGATCAAGGAGATAACGAAGCAGGCGACGAAGGTGGCGGAAGGGAACTTCGATGGCGAAGTTCCGGTGCTCGGCACGGACGAGATCGGACAGCTGAGCGAGGCGTTCAACTATATGACGCGGCGGCTGCAGGAAGCGCTCAATGCGAATGAGGAAGAGAAGGAAAAGCTGGCTTCCATTCTGACCAATATGAGCGACGGCGTTATCGCGACGGACGAAGCGGGACAAGTCATTCTCGTCAACCGCCGGGCTTGCCTCATGCTGGAAATTCGGGAGGCGGATGCCTTGGGCCGGTCGATCGCCGGGCTGCTCAGCATTCCCGATCGGCAGGTCGAGCAACTCGTCAGCGGGGAGAACAACGGGATGCTGCTCCCGGCGCGCGGGGACGGCGATGCGGCTCAGCCCGGGGGCGATACGGTGCTGCGGGTCTCGTTCACCCCGATTCATCGCCGCGGCGAAGGCATGACCGGCTCGATTGTCGTCCTGCAGGATGTGACCGAGCAGGAGAAGCTGGAGCAATCGCGGCGCGAATTCGTCGCGAATGTGTCGCATGAGCTGCGCACGCCGCTCACGACGATCAAGAGCTATGCGGAAGCGCTGGAGGACGGCGCCCTGGAGGAGAAGGAGCTGTCCGGGCGCTTCGTCGGCGTTATCCGCAATGAGACCGAACGGATGATCCGGCTCGTGACGGATCTGCTTCATCTGTCGCGGCTTGATTCGAAGCAGGCGATTATGCGCAAACAGCCGACCGACATTGCCGAGATGCTGGAGGATGTGCTCGATCGCTTCTCCTTCCAGTTCCGCAAGAAGCGGATTACGGCCAAGGCCTCGGTCGAGGGAAGCAATATTCCGGTCGTCATCGACCGCGACCAGATTGATCAACTGCTCGACAATCTCGTGTCGAATGCGTTGAAATATACGCCGGATGGAGGCGAGGTCACCTTGTCCGCCGTATTCCGGGAAGGAAGGCCGAACGTTGAGGTGAACGTCAGCGACAACGGCATTGGCATTCCGCAAAAGGATCTGGAGCGTATCTTCGAACGCTTCTACCGTGTCGATAAGGCACGATCGAGAAATATGGGAGGAACCGGTCTGGGGTTGTCCATTGCCCGGGAAATTGTGCGGGCGCATGGCGGGGATATCCGAATCGAGTCGGAATGGAACGAAGGCACCAAGGTGACCTTCACCCTTCCGGTGTCGGCCGAAGGGAGTGACCCAAGCGTATGATCGAGCGGCTGAAGACGATATTGCTCACCGTGCTTGTGCTGCTTAGCCTCCTCCAGAGCTTCTTCCTGATGTATAGCATGCCGAATTACAATTTCGAGAAGAAGACGTCCAGCGACTATATCAAAACGGAGCCGCTCGGACCGGAGGAACGGCTGGAAAATCTCGTCTTCCCGGAACAGATGATTCTTCATCTGGGAGAAGACAAGCATACGATGCTGTATCCAGGGACAACGTTCTACAATATTATCATGAAGCGTCTGCAGGGCCGGACGTATGACGGCTTCCAATACCGTCCGGTCTCATCGGTCGATTGGGAACGGGTCCGGAAGCAGAACGAAGGGATCGAGCTGAGGTTCAACTCGCCGGTTCCGGCAAAGCTGCTGCAGCGGGTATTCCCGCTTGGGGATGACACCACCTTCATGGACGAGACAATCAAGCGGATGTGGCTGTATGCCAATCCCGAGTCGAACGAGGTGAGGGTGTACTTCTTCAATGCGAAGGGAGACGCGGTCTATGAATCGACACGGGCCGATCTTACGGTGCAGGATGTCGCGCAGCAGATCGAATTCGGCCGCACCTGGACGCCATACCGCATGGTCGGCGGCATGTTCTATCTGCCGGAGGAACCGCTGGAGGCGGTGGAGGTAGAGATGCCGTACGAGCGGATTACGGTGGAGCAGATGCAGCGCAGCCTGTTCTTCGACCCCACTTTGACGAAAAATATCGTCGCCGGTAACTCCGAAATTTATACCGACGCCAAGCGGGGTCTGGAGATCAACCGGGGAGAGCACTGGATTATCTATTCCGATCCGGCGGTGACGACGGAAGGGAAGCAGGATGTCGCGGCGGATGCGACTTCAGCGGTCCGCTTCATCAACCAGCATGGCGGGTGGAACGGGAAATACCGCTTCACGCTGCCCGGTCCGAACGAGAGACAGTCTGGATTGTACGGCGGCGCGAATGAACGCGGAGTCGTCATGCGGTTCGAGCAGTATTGGGGCTCATACCCGATCGTCAGCACGCCGGAATTCCATTTCGGCTATATGCAGGTGACGATCCAGCAAGGAACGGTCACCAATTACGAGCGCTCGCTCATTCAGCTGTTCAACCGGTCCGCCGAGAAGGAGATACGCAAGCTTCCGGCGGGAGACGCTTTGCTGAGCAAGCTGAAGGCGCTCGGGCGGCTGAATGAGATCGTCAGCGTCGATCCGGTCTACGTGCCGCATTACGGCAAGGAGACGATTCACTTGGTCCCTACGTGGCAGGTGAAGTTCAATGACGGTTCGGCGACGCTGCTGCAATAGGGCGGCTTCCGCTCGATGGGAACCGGGATTATGAAGCGCAAAGGAGGATCGGCATGGATTGGAGTCGGGCCAAAAATATTTTGATATACGCGTTCCTGCTGCTCAATATTGTGCTCGGCTACCAGCTGTGGCAGGATATTCGCGAGCAGCTCCATTCCGATCTGGACTGGACGTCGCTCTCCGAGGAGACCCGCCAGATAATGGACGTGAAGAGAATTCAGGTTACGGCTAAAATACCGGCGGAAACCCCGGCGCTGCGCGAAATTACGTACCGGTTCGTCCGGCGCGATCCGGAACCGGTGCCGCTGGAGAATCCGCAGGACAGCACCATCATTTTCTCGGAGAAGGATCTGGTGCGCGGGCTGCAAGGAGAGATTCCCCATATTGAGATGTATCGCTATGATTCGTTCAGCGGAAGCGTCGATACCTTCCTGCTGCACCAGCGGCTGGCGAACGGGCTGCCGATATTCGAAGTAACGCTCGAGCTGAGCACCCGCAGCCAGAAGATTACGGCCTACCGTCAGCAATATGTGGAATTGATCGAGCCGAAGGTCAATCAGGAGCAGAAAATTTTGTCCGCGTCCAAAGCGCTGCAGAGCGTGATCGACAACGTGCTGGCGCCCGGCTCGATCGTGAAGGATATCCAGTTGGGGTATCACGGCCAGCTTTTCGATGCAGATACGCAGGTAGCGGCGCCATCCTGGCGGATTTTGCTCGAAAATGGCGAGGTGTACTACGTAAATGCGATGAATGGAGCGGTGGACAGTTCGCAAGCGGGAAAGAAGGAGAGCGAGAAATGAGTTTACGATTTTCAGTGTTGTCGAGCGGTTCGACGGGGAATGCGACCGTGATTCAAAATGATGACGCGACGGTGATGATCGACGTCGGTCTGAGCTGCAAGCGGACCGAGCAGCTCCTGGAGGAGCAGGGGCTCTCCGGCAAGCAGATCGACGCGATTTTCGTCACGCACGAGCATTCGGATCATATTAAAGGATTGGGCGCGTTTGCGCGGAAATACGATTTGCCCATCTATGCCAACGAGAAAACGTGGGCCGCGCTGGAGAAGCATGTCGGCAATATCGCGGAGGAGAACCGCATCGTCATGCAGACCGGCGAAGCCCGCGACTTCGGCGATCTGCGCGTGGAGTCGTTCGGCATCTCGCATGATGCGGCCGAGCCGGTAGCATACCGTTTTTTCGAGGGGGAGACGAAGCTGTCGGTTGCGACCGACTTGGGTTACATGAGCGATAAGGTCCGTGACGCGATCGTCGACTCCGACGTGCTCGTCATGGAGTCGAATCATGATGTCGAGATGCTTCGCGTCGGGCGTTATCCATGGAACATCAAGCGCCGCATTTTGAGCGATCTGGGCCATTTGTCGAACGATGCGGCGGGCGAGGCGCTGTGCGAGGTCGTCACCGGCAACACGCGCCGTACATACTTGGCGCATTTGAGCCTGGATCACAATATGCAGGATTTGGCCCGGATGACGGTGCAGGACGTAATGGAAAGCAAGGGCCATTTTTTCAAAGAGAGCGAGTTCCAGTTGAAAGATACGTATTATGACCGTCCCACGGCATGGGATACGGTCAGCGAGAAGTCTCCGGTTCGCCGGTAAGCCATCGATCGACTTCATGCGCTTTGCGCGCGATGTCCTCATCGGTGATGAGCCCTTTCTCCACCAGCAGCTCCATTAAGGTGGACAAGGCGAGCGTAAGGCGGTACTGGTCCTCCTTCAAGTCGGCAAGCTGCCCCACAATATTGACGTCCGACCAAGCGGAAGAGGCTGTTTTCATGTGCATTTCCTCCTTCACAAGGGAATAGGATGGTAAAGAGTTACAATGCCGTCTCTTTTCTCTCAACGAGAACGATGTATGATAGAATATGTACGAGGAAATGAAATGATGACATGCCTGACGCATGAACTGTCCGCTGCAGGCATCTCATATATAGTGTTGACCGTTTGAAAGCCTGGCATTCCTGTGTAATGGGGAGTAGGATGCATAGAGTCGGAGCAGCAGCCGAACGTGGCGAGAGCCCGGGGTTGAGGGGAGTGGGTTCGGATGAGCTTGTTTGAGGATGATTTTTTCTCACCGAAGGTGAGACGGCGGATCGAGCGCAGATGGTGGTATCGGCGTACCACAGCTCCCCGTGACGGCTGGAAGCGGATTAAACGGTCAGGAAGCGGCAAATGGTCCACGGCGCAGGTCGCCGTGGTCAGTTCAATCATCAGCGCGTTCGTCGCCGTCATGCTGTACAGCTGGCTGATCGGCTTGGGAGAGGCAGGCTCTCCCGCCGTGGCCGTCGCTGGCAATGCGATGGCGAACGATCCGTACGAGCGGATCGTTCAGGCTGCGGACAAGGTCAGTCCGGCCGTCGTCAGCATGGTCAACAAGCAGAAGCAGATCGGCGATGAAGACGGCGTGGCGCAGGATATGAATCTCGGCTCCGGAGTCATTTTCAAGCAGGACGGGGGCAAGGCGTATGTGCTGACGAACGAGCATGTCGTTCAAGGCGCGGATGAATTGGAGGTCGTGCTGGACAACGGACAGCGCAAGAACGCCGAGCTCGTCGGCAAGGATCGCGTCATGGACGTCGCGGTGGTCCGGATTGACGCCGCCGGCGTGACGGCGGTAGCCGAGATTGGCGATTCCCGCACGATTCGGCGCGGGGAGACGGTCATTGCCCTCGGCAATCCGCTCGGCTTCGGCGGGTCGCTGACGGCCGGAATCGTCGGGTATACGAACCGGCTGATTCCGGTGTCGCTGAACCAGGACGGGGTATACGACTGGGAGCAGACGGTGATTCAGACCGATGCCGCGATCAATGAAGGCAACAGCGGCGGGGCGCTTGTCAATCTTGACGGCCAAGTGATCGGCATCAATACGATGAAGATCGCGACTACGGGCGTGGAAGGATTGGGCTTCGCGATTCCGATCAATGAAGTGATGGAGACCGTCGAACAGATTATGGAGGACGGCAAGGTCGTGCGGCCGTATCTCGGCGTCTATACGGTCGATGTGAACAATCCGTACGCGCCGATTACCGAGGAACAGCGCGAGGACATTCGTCTTCCGAAGGACGTGAGAGAGGGCGTCATCGTCCTGGAGTCATCAGGCCCCGCCAAGCAGGCCGGCTTGAAGCTGAACGACGTTATCGTCCGGTTCGATAAGCAGGAGATCGGCTCGACTCTGGAGCTGCGCAAATATTTGTATGAGAAGAAGCGTATCGGCGATAGCATGGACGTTCATTTCTATCGCGACGGCGTGCTGATGACGGTAAAGGTGATATTGGCGGATAAGCCGGACTAATCGGGACACAATGACAAGAGAACGGTGCATGTCCGCGGCGGTTTGAATTCGTTGGGGAGCGCCGGAACCGGAGCAATGACTTTTCCAATACTGACAGCAGGTAAGGCAAGAAAGAGGGAAACATGCATGTATGTCGTCTGTAAAGAACACGTAGAATTGGCAATCGATAAATTCGTAGATGAGTATGAGGATGCTCCCGATCTGGTCGATTTGGACGAGGTCGAATTCAGCGATTGGGAGAAGCCGGTCAAATGCTGCATGAATTGCGATCAGGAGGCCAAATTTCTTATCGTGTGAAGGACAGGAGAAGAAAGAATATCGTGCGCTGCACGGAAGAGCAAGGGCGCTGAACCGGAAGGTTGGCGGCCCTTGTTTTTTTGTGAGCATCGCTGTGGATAAACGGGATAAGTCAACCGAAGAAAGGTTGTCCACATGTGGATAAGGCTGCAGGAAAGGGCAAATGCGGTTATCCACAGCACGGCAGAATGCGGATGACGCTGCTTGCGGGATGCCCCGGATGGTTAAGTGGATAAGGGAAATATGCGGGGACATGCCGTAAGTTCGAGAGCGGACGAGGGAGGTCTGTCTGTGCTTATGGCCATTATCCCCATGGTTCAGAGCACATCAAAATGGGGATTGGATCGCCCAAGGGAGAGAATGGTCTGTACGCTCGGATAGACAAGTTGTGAAGGTGAAGCGAAGGATGCGAAACTGGAAGGGGAATGGGTAGCAGCCCTTTTGTTCAGTCTCCCATTGGTTCAGGGTCATACTTACTAACTCTGATTTAGAGGATATGAAAGCTGGCGGACCGGATCTGAGCGGGTGGGATAGTGCCCGTAAGAGACAAGATGCCGGTGAAAAGAGAGGTTAAGAGAAAAACAATGGAGAGTTGTTCCGAGAAGTGGCGGTATGGACCCCTGAGGCGATGGGACAGGCAAGGCAGGCAAGGTGGGAACGGGCCACGCGCCAAAAAGCAGCAACCGGAGGCATGTCTCCGGTTGCTTGCATTTGCTTCGCTTATATGGCGGGAGCGCTGCCGGTTCGAGGCCGGCGGCGGAAGCGGCCCGTGCGGTTCGGCCGATCCTCCCGGAACATGAAGAAGTAACATATCGCCGAGGTCACGTAGAGAATGCCGGTGATGGAGAAGGTCATTGCGTAGCCCCAATAGTAGCCATACGAGGTTACAAGGTACGACTGCACGGAGCCCATGCTGGCCCACCCGAGCATAAAGGCGGTCTGGGTAAGGGAGTTAGCGATACCACGTCTCGAATCCGATATGCGGTCGACCATGATGGCGGATTGAATCGGATTGGCCGCGTTCATGAGAGCCTGCCGGAACAGGAAGCTGATGGAGGCGATGAGCAGCAGGTTCGTGAATCCGGTCAGCAGCAGGAACGGCAATGACATCAGCTGAAATAAGACGACGGCGCGCACTTGTCCGACGCGGTTGACCAAGGTCGGGCCGATGAGCATCGAGACGATGGTCATCACCTGGCCGAGCGAGATCAGCAATCCGACGGCGGTCAGCGAGACGGAGAACCGGTTCGTGAAGTACAGGTTCAAGTATGGCACCACCAAGCCGGAGCCGAGGCCGACGAGAAGCTGGCAGAACGTCAGGCGGCGGATGACCTTCCATTCCCGCTGCTTGGCTGCGGCGGGCGCCGGTTCGGAAGCCTGCGCGGGCTCCGGCTTCTGGGCGGCCCGCTTGCTCTCCTTCACCAGGAGCAGCGGCAGGAAGGCCGCGAAGCTGGCGGCGCCGCCGATGAGCAGCACCGATTGAAGGCTGATGATCTTGCTCCAGCCGAACGCCTGCAGGACGTCGGCCAGATAACCGCCGCCCATGCTCCCCAGCACCTGTGCGGCCAGTACCATCGAGGAATGGTAGCTGAACAGCTTCAGCCGCTGCTCTTTAGGCGTATTTTCCGCCAGGAAAGGAATCGCGATTACCTGGAAAAAGGCCGCGAATATGCCGGTAAATACGGCCAGCACCTGCAGGCTCAGCGGCGCTTCGGCGAAGGCGCGCAGCATGAAGCTGATGCCGGTCACCAACGAGCCGGCAATCAGAATCCGCTTGCGGCTGGAGCGGTCGCCGAGCAGTCCGATCGGGATGAACAGGATCGCCGTCGCCAAGGACTGCACGCTGATGATGGTTCCGTTCATCTGATCGTTATAGCCGAGCGATTGAACATATAGATTATACAGAACGGAGAACATGCCGGTTCCGATCTGGTAGAGAAGGTTGGCAATAAAAAACAGCTGGATATTGCGGTTCCAGCTACGTATCTCTATCGTTGCATGATGCAAAAAGCGCATTCGTGTCACGCCCCCATTTTTCTTGCTGCCTCTCTCATTGTAACAGGGGGGAATGCGGGAATAAAGAGGCCTTGTTGGGAAAGGCCTCTCGTTAGGATGGAAATTACAGGTCAATGAATCAGCTTGCTTTCCTTCGCTTTGCGCACCAGCCCCGCGCTCGCCTTGTTGATCGGGCTTTTGAGGACGAGACCGATAAGGAGGAAGAGGCCCGCGACGACGGCCAGCACGATGATGTCGCGCCGCACGATATCCCACAGAATGCCGCCGACCGCTTCCCGCATCATGCTGATGGCATAGGTGAACGGCAGGAACGGATGAATCGCCTGGAAAAAAGGCGGTGTCGTCTGAATCGGAAAGGTGCCTCCGGAGCCGGCCAACTGCAGGACGAGCAGCACGATGGCGAGCGCCTTCCCTACGTTGCCGAAGACCGAGACCAGCGTGTAGACGGCAAGCATGAAGACGGCGCTGATGATGAGGCCGAAGACGATGAACCAGCCCGGATGGAGCACGTAGGTCTTCAGCAGATAAATATCGCCGGCGGTCACGAACAACGACTGGAGCAGCGCGATGGTCAGGAAGGTGAAGTACCGGCCGAAATAGATTTGCACATTCGTGTAATGCTTGCCCTCTTCATGCACTTCCACCGTCAGCAGCGAGACGAGCAGCAGCGCTCCGACCCAGAGGGACAGCGTCGTGAAGAACGGAGACATAGCCGATCCGTAGTTCGGAATCGGGAAGAGCTTGTTCTCCTTCAGGATGACCGGCTCGGCGAAGAATTCGCTCTCCTTCTCGAAGTTGTTCTTCAGCAGATCGATAATTTCGGCAATATCGCCCTGTTCCTCAAACGCACGGATTTTATCCGCAAATTCCGTAATTTTGGCTTGAACGGCAGGCAGGTTCTTCTGAATTACCGGAATTTTCTCGGTGCCGATGGCGATCACCTTCGAGGCGTCCTTCAATAACGTCTCGATGTCCGGAATATTTTTGATGGCATCCTGGAGCACCTGCTGTACTTTGGCGACGTCCCCGGCCGCCTTGTCCACGCCCTGCAGCATGGCAGGTTGAATCTCGCTGTCGTACCGGTTCAGCAGATCCCCCGCAATGGCTCCCGCATCCTCGGACAGCCGATGGAGATGGTCCAGCAGATCGGCCCCGACCTCTTCGCCGCGATCGACGGCGGCTTTGATCTCATTGACGGTCGCGGCCTGCTGGGTAAGCTTGTCCGAGAGCTGCCGCAATCTGTCGGTTACGCCGTGGAGCTGTCCGCCGGTGACCGCTTGGCTGAGCCGGTTGAACCAATCGGCCGCGCTGTCCGCAATCTTTACGGCGGCGCCCAGCTTCTCCGACAGCCGGCCAAGCCCCTTGCTTGCCAGCGACGGATCGGCGGTGACGTTTTGGAGAATCGCCGTCACCTGGTTCACCGACTCGGCCGCCTGCTGCAGGGTGCTCAAGTCTTGCTTAATGAACGGGGAGATGGTCTCGATGCCTTCCCGGCTGTATTGGAGCAAGTCGGCGAGCCTGGACGAGAATTGCTGCGCGTCCTTCGCCAGTTGGGCGACGGTGGGCAGATTCTTCAACGCCTCGTTCACGATCCGGTTCGCCGTGGTCACGTCTCTCATCGCGGTGTTCACCGCATCCGAGAAGCGGGGGAATGATTTTTCCAGCTTGAATACAAGGTTCTTCACCTTCTCAATGGTCGGCAGCTCATTGGACAGCTCAACCCCAAGCTCATTGAAGATTTTGAAAATCGTCCGGTTGGCCGTTCTGACGAAGTTGTCGCTGACCTCCTCGATGATGCCGGTGGCGCCCTTGGACGTAATTTTTGGAGCGACGGCATTTATTTTTTCATTTACAAAGTAGAGAATCTCGGCCTTGATCGGCTCATTCGACAGCACGGATCCGATACGGGCGGAGAAGTCCTCCGGAATGAGGATGCTGGCGTAGTAATCGCCGTGGCTTACGCCCCTCATCGCTTCGTCCTTGTCGACGAAGGTCCAGCCGATAAGGGTATTGGTTTTCAGATTCTCAACGACCTCGCTGCCGATATTGACGGGCTTGTCCATAATCGCTGCCCCTTGATCGAGGTTGACCACCGCAATTTGGATGCCGCGCGTATTGCTGTACGGGTCCCACGATGCTTCAATATTGAACCACGCATACAGGGACGGAAGAATGCTCAAGCCGAGAATGATGACGGTGGCGGCCCAATTGGAGCCGATTCGCTTCAGGTCGTTCGCATAAATGGAAAAAATATGTTTCATGATGGCCTCCGCTTCCAGATGTACTGTTTTCAGTATTTGCCAAAGGAAATCCAATCATGCGGACGGGGCAGGCGAAGCCGGATGAATCGGTCCATGTGTAGCGGCAAGTGCAGGAGCTGGTGAAATCGAGCGGCCATCGCGGGAAAAGGGCAGGTCCCGGTCTTGACAAATGGCGCGGATATGAGAGGATGAATAAGTTACTGAAGAAAACATCCATGATTCTTCCGAAGTCAGACAGAAAGAAGTGGGGTTGCGTGAAAAAATACGCCATTTATCTCATGCTGGTCGGCGTGATGGTTGCATGGGGCTTGAACGTGACGGCAACGAAGGTGCTGGTGACGCATTTCATGCCGGTCACAATGACTGCATTCCGCATTATGACGGCGGCGCTGAGCGTGTTCCTGCTGCTCATACCGATGCGTCAGCTGCGGCTGCTGCGGGGCAAGGAATGGGGCTATGTGCTGATCGCTTCCTTGTTTAATGTAGTGGGGCATCATTATTTTTTGTCGCTTGGCCTGGCGAATACGTCGGCTTCCAACGGCGGCTTGATTCTCGGCCTGGGGCCGTTGTTAACGACGCTGATGGCGATTCTGTTCCTGGGCACCCGGATGACCTGGTTCAATATGACCGGCATCGTGCTCGGCTTGTCCGGCGTCGCCTTCATCGTTACGCATGGCAGCTCGGGGATGAGCGGCGTCTCGATTGGGGATGTGTATGTGTTCCTGGCCATTCTGGCGCAGGCGATCAGCTTCATTCTGATTAAAAAAATGGCCGCCACGCTCGATCCGCGGCTGATGACGGGATATATGCTCTTTTTTGGATCCTTCGGATTGTACGCGTTAAGCCGGGTGATGGAGCCGGATGGGATGGCCAGCATGGCGCAGACCGATATCGGGCTGTGGGCGGTCTTCCTCGGTTCGGCGGTGATCGCGACGGCTGTCGGCCATATGACGTACAATTACGCGATTGGCCAGGTCGGTGCCGCGGAGGCGTCGATCTTTATCAATCTGAATCCTTTCTTCGCCTTGATCGGCTCATCGCTCCTGCTGGGCGAGGCTGTCACGCTCGTGCAGATGTCAGGGTTCGTGCTCATCCTGATCGGCGTCCTGTTCGGCTCGGGCGCCCTTGAGGAGTGGCTGCGCCAGCACCGTCTGCGGAAAGGGGACAATCGCGGGTATCATCAGGCGGCGGAGAGCAAAGGCTGCAGCAGCGGCTCTTGAACCTTCTTGGCGGAAGCCGGGAAGGCGGCGGATAGTATGAATCGGACAAGGCCAGAGAAAGGGCTGTTCCATAAGTAGGTTTTAACTATAGTGAAGACAGCCCCACCCTGCTCCACAGCGCGACTTGCCGAAAAAGCTGCGAAAGTACAGTTTTTCATTGGAGCGTTTACTCCGTTGACGAAATTCCTGCAAAACGGCATGAATGTAAGCTATGCCAATAGACTGAAAGCATAAATCGGCGAAAAATGATGCACTTTTGCAGGAATTGTATCAGATAGCGGCTGAAATAGCGTAAATTCCTGCACAATTGCAGGATTCGCTGCCTCGACGATCTTCCGCCGCCAGTCCCGCCGCCGTCTTTTCCACCTCTACATTCTCTGTTGCCCATCTTGCCCTGCGTCATGATTCAATTCCTATGGGAAGTCCCTTTTTGGCGTGGCTATGTATTGAAATGACGCTTCCGGCTTGCGGCTCGGGATCGAATAGTCCCGCTTAAAAGCGCTGGTGCGTCACAAATTCCCGCACCGGCTTGCGGTAACCGCGCGGCCGCAGGCTGGAGGTGTCTTGCTTGCCAATCGTGATCAGCATGACTGGAATATATGTGGCGGGAATATTCAGAATTGCCCGCACCTTGTCCGGATCGAAGCCGATCATCGGGCAGGTGTCCCACCCCTTGGCCTTGGCCGCGAGCATGAACTGCATGGCGGACAGGCTGGCATTGCGAATCGCCTCATCTCGCTTGAACGTCTCTCCGCGCTCTTCATAGAAGCGAATCGTATCCTCTGCCATCATATCCGCCTCCTGCTGGCTCAGCACTCCGAGGTGGACCAACCCTTCGTTCAGCTCCCGTGCCTTCAGATGGGCTTCCGTGCTTCCCAATACGGCGATGACGCCCGAAGCCGTCTTGACCTTGTACTGCTTGTTCGCTGCCTCGTACAGCTGCTCCTTAAGCTCTCCATCCGTTACGGTTACGTAATGCGCATGCTGCAAATTGAATGCGGACGGGGCGAACTTCACCAGCGAAAAAATTTCTTCCAGCTCCGGCTCGGAGATAGCGATGTTCTCTATAAATTTATTGGCGGATCGTCTTTCCTTGATGATAGCTTCAAAATCTTGTGTCATGGTAAACCGTCCTCCTCAAAAATCATTGATGGTCCTATTTTACCACCTTTACTTATTAAAAGTAAGTACATATTATAATAAAATTAACATTATTTTTGTTATTTTAATTTTAAGGCATGCGAACCGAGCACGGCGAATTGATAAGATTTTGATAAGAATGGGCTTCGGGCGGCCCGTAAGCGGATTTTTATGCTAATTTGAATTCAGATTGCTGCGCGAAAGGCGGGTGGAGGTATTTTGCTAATTCTGACAATTTAGAAAGTCATAAACGCCGAATGAAACACATATTGGTGCTCCCGGCGGCATACATATAAGTTCTTAAGGGAGCTCTCTGAAATTTTATTTTAGGAGGAATGGATGAGGGATGAAATGGAAACGAAAGAGGCCGGCCTTGCTTCTGAGCCTGTGCCTGCTCTGGTCGCTGCTCGCTCCCGCCGGACAAGCTCTGGCTGCCGGGCTGCCGCAGACCGAGTTCGGGCAGGTGCTTGATCGGAGGCAAATGGAGATCGGCCCGGGAGCCACGTACACCTGGTACAACATGAAGCTTCCGCAAGGCTTGGAGAAGGTGCATTTCATCGAATTCGATCCGAAAAATGAGGCGCTCGATCTGCAGCCGGGCATGACGGACGGCAAAGTGTACGGCATGCAGGGGGTGACCAAGATGGCAAGCGATGCGGACAAGCAGGGGAACCGGGTCATCGCGGCCATCAACGGCGATTTCTATGACATGTCCACCGGCGTGCCGCTCGGCCTCTTCATGGGAGACGGCGAGATTCTCGTCAGCCCGCCTGAGCCCGCCAGTTGGTATGCCTTCGGCTTGAAGGAAGACGGCACGACCGTCTACGGGTTGAGTCCGGTCCTTAAGCGGACGCTGCATATCGGCGGCAAGGATGTGGAACTATCGGACATCAACCGCATGCGCGGCACGGGAGACAAGCTGATGCTGTACACGTCCGCCTTCCATACGTCGACGATGACGAATCAGCTTGGGGACGAGGTGGTGCTGGACGTGATGTCCGGCGAGGTGAAGAGCGGGCAGACGCTGAAGCTGAAGGTGTCCGAGCTAAGACTGCATGCGGGCGATACGCCGCTCGCCGAGGGCAAGGTCGTCTTGTCTGCGGCGGGATCCTATCGCGAGCTGCTGCAGGGACTTCGGGTCGGCGATGAAGTCGCGATCGATTTCGAGCTGGAGGAAGCGTGGCGCGACGTGAAGATGGCCATCGGCGGCGTGGCCCAACTGTTGAAGGACGGCGAGGTGCAGCCGCAGAGCGACAAGGCGCTTTATCCGCGCGTCGCGATCGGCACGAAGGCCGACGGCTCGATGGTCATGATCGAGATTGACGGCCGTGCGCCGGGCTTCAGCGAGGGAGTGTCGTATGACGACCTGGCGAAGGTGATGAAGGACATCGGCGTCGTCAACGCGCTCTGTCTCGATGGCGGCGGCTCCTCCACGTTCGTGGCGCGGCTGCCAGGCATGCCGGAGCGCCGCATCTTGAACCGCCCGTCAGACGGCGGGGAGCGGAAGACGGCCAATGGGCTGCTGCTCGTGAACAAGGCGCCGGAGGGCGAGGCGGCGCGCCTGGTGGTGCAGCCGAATCTGGAGCGGGTGCTGGCCGGGTCTTCCTACACGTTCAAGACGGCGGGCATCGATGCGAACGGCCACCCGGCTCAAGTTGCGGGCACGCCGCAATGGAGCGTCGATCCGGCTATGGGAACCATCGATGAGAACGGCTTGTTCACGGCAGGCGATTCCGCCGGATTCGCCGAGGTGAAGGTCTCTCTCGGCGGCTTGACTGGCCAGGGGGAGGTCGAGGTGGTGAAGGAGTTGACCGAGCTGCGCTTCCCGGATACCGTTCGCACCTTCGCTTCCGGCGAGAAGGTTACCCTTCAGGTGAGCGCTCTGCGGGATGGGCAGGACATCGTGGCCGACAACCGCCACTTCGCTTGGCGGGTGGAGGGGCCGATTGGGACAATCGATGAGAACGGCGTCTTCACGGCGACGGACGAGACGGAGAAGAGCGGGCGCATTGTCGCTGCTTACGGAGGCATTGAGGCCTCGATGGAGGTCAATGTCGGATTGCCTCCCGTCATTTTGGAGGATTTCGAATCGGGCATGGATCGGTATTTGGCGACAAGCGGGGATCGGTATAAAAGTGTCCGCGTCAGTGCAGAGACGAACGAGGAGTTCGTTCGCTTCGGCTCCTCCTCGGCCAAGCTGGAATATGATTTCACCGATACGGTCGGCATATCCGGCGCCTACCTCGCCGCGAAGGATGATGCGTCGCGCATCCAGATCCCGGGGTACCCGGAGAAGATCAGCGTCTGGGTCTATGGCGACGGCAAGGCGCACTGGCTGCGCGGCCAGATCCGCGACGGCAATAACGCGGCGGTGGCCCTGGATTTCACCGAGGAGAAGGTTGGCGTTGATTTCACCGGATGGCGCTACCTGGAGGCGGAGGTGCCGAAGGGCAGACCGCTGCCGTTAACGATGGATCGGCCGATCCGGTATATGGAGACGAAGAATGACAACAAGACGGCGGGGGTAATTTATATCGATCAGATTCGGGCGCTGTACGGGCCGGCTGACGATGATTTGGAGCCGCCGATCTTGAAGGATTTCGCCCCGGCTGATGGCAGCACGGTAGATACGGCAACGCCGGAGATTCATGTGTATGCCGAGGATGCCGGGTATGATCCGGTGGCTCATCCGGGCACGACGCTTATCGATCCCGGGTCGATCCGCATGATGGTCGACGGGAAGCTCGTGGCGCACAGTCTGTACCCGCCTAAGGGCAAAATCTCGTATATTCCGTCGGTGCCGCTCGCGGACGGCGTGCATACGGCGAAGGTGCGGGTCAAGGATTTGTCCGGGAACCCGACGGAGAAGGAGTGGAGGTTCGAGGTCGATACGGGCGCTCCGAAATTGATGTATACCGGCCCTGATAATGTGTATGCCGGCGGCACATATACGGTCGATGTTACCGCTCTCCGTGCTTCTGATATCCGCCGGGCAAGCATCGCTTTTGATTTCGACCCGGCCCAGGCGGAAGGGCTGGAGGTCGTGCCTGGGGCCAAGCTCCAGGATAGCCATCTTGCGTCAACGGTCGATCCGGCCAGCGGCGCGGTGGAGCTTAGGTTCACGGGCCTGTCCGATTTGATTCTGTCCGACGACGATGTGCTGGCGCAGATCCGGTACCGGGTGAAGACGAACACCGAGGGCGAGCTGCGGGTGAATTTCCGCTCGGGATCGATCGCGTTCGCCGATCAGGATGGCGTCGACTTCGATTTCTTCGGGCTGCCGCTGGTGGCGGCGGTGCAGTACCATCTGCGGCTGACCTGGAACCCGGACGGCATCGCCCAAGGGAATGAGACGGTGTTCGGCGTCGTCGATGAGCAGGGCCAGCCGGTAGAAGGCGCGCGGCTGATGACGGCGGACGGGCAGGAAATTGGCGTTACCGATGAAGAGGGCAAGCTTGCGACCCGCGCCTTGACCGGGACGGTCAAGGAGTATGCGCTGCAGGCGATGAAGGAGGAGCGCTACAGTCCGGTCGTGAAGTTCAAGGTATCGCCGCTTGCGGGCGGCAGCGAACCGTACAATATCAGTGTCGCGATGGGAGCAGATCCGGCCGTGTCGCGCGGATTCGCCTGGCATACGCATGCGAACGTGGAAGCGACGGTGGTCGAGGTGGCGAAGCGGGACGGATTTTCCGGCTTTGACGGAGCCGGCGTCCTCAAGGTGAACGGCACGAGCAGCCTCTATCATACCTGGGATATCGGTACCGTGCGCGTGCACAAAGCGGTCGTGGACGGGCTGGAGCCTGGCACCGCCTATGTCTATCGTGTCGGCGACGGCGGCAGCCATGTGAGCGAGGGCTCGTTCCGGACGGCGGGGACGCCGGAAGAGCCGACCAAGTTCTTGTTCTTCGGCGACTCGCAGGCCTCCAATGCCGCCGGCTTCAAGCTGTGGGGCAATATTCTTCGCAAAGCCGCGGGCGATCATCCGGACTTTGATTTCATCCTGCAGGCCGGGGATATGGTGGAGGACGGCTTCAAGGAAAATGAATGGAATCTGTGGTTCAAGGAAGCGCAGGACATCTTGACAAAGACGACGATCGTCTCGGTGGTCGGCAACCACGAGGTGACGGGCACCCGGAAAAATGACGATTTCCTGGCGCATTTCAATAACCCGCAAAATGGAATCGACAGCCTCAAGGGCAGCAATTATTCCTTCGATTATCACAATGCCCACATCGTGGTGCTGAACAGCGAATATGACTTCGAGGCGCAAAAGGAGTGGCTGCGCCGCGACCTGGCCGCTACGGACAAGACATGGAAGATCGTCACCTTCCATCGAGGTCCATACGGCAGCGTCTATGACTCCGCCCATATCCGCGAGGCGTGGACGTCGACGTTCGAAGAGTTCCATGTCGACCTGGCGATGAACGGGCATGACCATGTCTATGTCCGTTCCTTTCCGATGCGCGGCGGGAAGCCGGTCGGCGAAGGCGAGGGCACGACGTATGTCGTCGGCGGCTCGACCGGGCCGAAGTTCTATGCCGTGACGCCGCGCGAATGGCAGTATAAGGTGGACGGCGAGCAGACGCAGATCTACGGCGCCGTGGAGATTCGCGGGGGCGAGCTGACGTTCACGGTGAAGACGCTCGGCGACCGGCTGGTCGATCAGTTCACGCTGCGCAAGGGCCCGACGGAGCCGGTGCCTCCGGCGGAAGTCGTGCTGGACCCGCCGCAGGCGAAGCTGGCGGTCGGGGAGAGCGTGAAGCTGAAGGCGACGGTGCTGCCGGCCGAGGCGAGCGACAAGACGGTGACGTGGTCCGTCTACCGCTCTTCCGCCGACGGCGTGGCTTCGGTCACGGCGGATGGCGTCGTGACCGCTCATGCGCTCGGCACCGCCGTCGTTCGGGCGACGAGCGTCGTCGAGGCGGTCTATGCTGACAGCGTAATTACGGTTGACCGTCTGCCGGAGGTTATCGTCGATGAGGTCCGGCTCGACCGGACGGAGGGCACCTTGAAGGCGGGCGAGACCTTGCAGTTGACTGCGTCGGTGCTGCCGGAGACGGCCGATCCGTCCGTCATCTGGGCGGTGTACCGCTCTGCGCCGGAGGGCGTGGCGACGGTAAGCGACCACGGCCTGATTACGGCCGTGAAGCCGGGGACGGCGGTCATCCGCGCGCTGAGCCGGGCGGATGCGTCGAAGTACGCCGACTTCCGGCTGACGGTGACGCGGGCCGTGGAGCCGCCGAAGCCAGAGCCAGAGCCGGAGCCGGAAGAGTCGAGCGACAGTGGCGGCTCCTGGACGGAGCCGAGCGTGACGCCGAAGCCGCCGGAGCCGGCCGCGAAGGTGGAGCCGGGCCGGATTCGCGTGAAGGCGAAGCGGGATTCGGGCGGCGCTCTCGCCCGGGCGGAGGTGACGGCTGCGATGCTGGAGCAGGCGCTGCAGGGCGTCGCGCCGGATGGGCGCGGCGTGAAGAGGGTCCGCATTGAGGCGGATGCGGACAAGGACGCGACCGGCGTCGCGCTGTCGCTGCCTGCGGCGGCGGTGTCGGATTCGAGCCTGCGGCAAGAATACGAAATCGTGACGCCGCAGGCGACCGTGACGGCACCGTCGGGACTGGTGCCGGAAGGGGCGTTGGCGGGCGATGCGAAGACGGTGAGCATCGTCATCGCCCAGGCCGACCGCAGCGCATGGCCCGCGGGGCTGGCTGCGCAGGCAGGCGGCCGCCCTGCGGTGGAGCTGTCGCTGCTGGCGGACGGGAAGCCACTGTCCGCCGGGAAGCTTGGGGAACGCGTGCTTGTCGCCGTTCCATATGAACCGGCTGCGCGGGAGCTGGCGCAGCCGCATCGCATCGTCGTCCGGACGGTAGATGCGCATGGCCGGGTTATCGCGGTTCCGAATGCGCGGTATGATGCGAAGTCTGCTATGGTGTATTTTACGGTGAACACATTGGGTGTTGCAGCAGTGAGCTTCTATGCGGATGAGTTCGACGATATCGGACAGCTTGGCTGGGCGAAGACATCGATAGACGCATTGGCGGCCAGAGGCATCATTAGCGGCATCGGCGGCAGTCGGTTCGCGCCGCAGTCGGAGATTTCCCGGGCAGACTTCATGGTGATGCTGGTGCGGGCGCTGGAGCTTCAAGCGGTCAGCCGCGAAGGGGCGAGCGGCTCTGGCTTCGCTGATGTGGGCGCTGGGGCGTACTATGCGGACGCGATTGCGATCGCCAAGGAATTGGGCCTGGTACGGGGCAAGCGGGATGGCTTCTTTGGGCCGCAATATGCGGTTACCCGCCAAGATCTGTTCACGATGACGGCCCGCGCACTGGAGCACATCGGCAAGCTGAAGCTGACGAGCGATCCGGCCGCGTTGACCCAATTCGCCGATCATGAGAAGATATCCGGCTATGCGAAGGAGGCGCTTGCCGCCTTGCTGGAGGAAGGGCTTATTCAAGGCAGCGGCAGCAAGCTGCGTCCGAACGGTTACGCGACCCGGGCCGAAGTCGCGGTCTTCTTGAAGCGGATATTGGCGCTGGTTCAGGAACAGGAATGAGATATTAAGCAGCAGAATAGGGTAGTGGAGTTGTTGGAATGGGCGCTCTCTGTGTGAGGGCGCCTTTTTTATGGCGGATATTTTTTCAGAAGGAATGAAGGGCGGGAATTCGCAGGTGTGTTCAAGGCCTTATCGCCACTCTCCCAAGCGGTCAGGTAATGGGAATGGAACTTGAGATGAGGTCACAGACGAGCGTGGTTTTTGCGGAAGCGACGTGAAAGTTATAGCTGCTTATGGGGGGCTGGTGATAGCAGCGCACGCGGGATGGGATACCTGGCGGCGTTGAATAGACGAGCCGAGGAATTGTCGGGTACACTAGAAGCAAGGATGGTACTTTAAGAGGCGATGGTTCTCTTTTGGATAAAGTAAACAAAACGAAACGGGGTAAGCGAGACGAATGTTCATCCAATTGGTATGCGTAGGGAAGCTGAAGGAGAAATACTTGGTGCAGGGGATTGCCGAATATAGCAAGCGACTGGCACCGTATGTAAAATTTCAGGTCATCGAGGTGCCCGACGAGCAGGCGCCCGAGAAGATGAGCGACGCCGAGGTGGAACAGGTGAAGGAGCGGGAAGGCGAACGCATCCTCGGCCACATCAAGCCGGATGCGCATGTGGTGGCGCTGGCCATCGACGGACAACTCTGGTCGAGCGAGGACCTGGCCTCTCATATCGATCGCCTGGCGACCTACGGAACAAGCCACGTCGTCTTTATCATCGGCGGTTCAAATGGCCTGTCAGACGCCGTCCTGCGCCGCGCGCAGACGAAGCTGTCCTTCGGTCGCATGACGCTGCCGCATCAACTGATGCGCCTGGTGCTCGTAGAGCAGATTTACCGGGCGGTTAAGATCAATCGGGGAGAACCATACCATAAATAATTGAGGTAAAGCATTATGTCTAAAATTGACAATATGATGGCGATTCTATGGATGTTGAATTCAGGCAGGAAAATTACCGCAAAACAAATAGCTGAAAAGTTAGAGATTAATATAAGGACGGTTTACCGTTATATTGATGCGCTTTCTGCCAGTGGTGTGCCGATTATATCGGACACAGGTCATCATGGGGGGTATACCCTGTTGAATAATTTTATTGAAAGTCCTCTTCTTTTCGATGTTGATGAGAAAACTGCATTACTTCATGCTGCTGTTTTTGCCAAAGAAGCTGGCTACTTTTTAGGGGAGGCATTAGACCGAGCGACATCAAAGCTAACAATGTATTCAAATCAAGAGCAGGAAAGAAGGATTAAGCAACATTTAAAAGGGCTTGAAGTCATGAGTCCAACTGGAAAATCATCTATGGAGCCAATATTGAAGCAATTGGAGCAAGGTATAGTAAACGAATCATCTGTAGAAATTGAATATCATACAAATCGTGAAGAGCAATCCAAGCGCAGGATTGTTGATCCATATGGAATGATTTATTGGAATAATAACTGGTATGTCATTGCATTTTGTCATCTAAGGAATGAAGTCCGCAGTTTTAGAGTAGGGCGAATTCGCAGTATTATTCAAACAGAAATTACCTTCAATCGTCCAACGTCCTTTTCGGCCGGTGAATTTTTTATGAAAAGCCTGCTTCCAGAAACAGCAGATAACCAAGGACTTATGCCATTAGTTGTTGGCGGTACGACCAGTGCGTTGGATAATTTATGCCAGCATTGGTTTTTAGGGCATCATTTCAAAGAACGAACTTCAAAGAAAGCTGTATTTCTGCTTGAAGAAGAAGCAATTCATACATATGTGCCGTATTTACTTTTACCTTACGGTAAATCTATTCAAGTCATTGAACCACTAAGTTTGAAGCAAAAACTTATTGAGGTTCTATATGAGTTAATTGATTATTATCAAGCTTAAAAACTTTACTGACGGAGGATGTCAGTAAAGTTTTTTTATATTAGGGTATATCGATTCATCCCTTACAAAAGGAGTGCTGTTATGCATACAAGAAGAGTGTATCTTTATGTATTTGATACGATGTCAGACTGGGAGGTAGGTTATTTAATTGCGGAACTCAACTCGGGAAGGTATTTTAAAAAAGAATTAGCGCCTTTAGAGGTGGTTGCCGTAGGCATTGATAAAAATCCTGTTACTACAATGGGAGGATTGAAAATACTGCCTAGTATTTCTATTGATGAGTGTATTTTGGAAAGTACCGATGTTTTAGTTCTTCCGGGCGGAAATACTTGGACAGAAGCAATTCACGAACCTTTATTAAAAAAAGCTTCTACATCTTTAAAAGAAGGTACTGTTGTTGCGGCGATTTGTGGTGCAACAGTGGGACTTGCAAAGATGGGGTTGCTAAACTCAAGAAGGCATACAAGCAATAATCTGGAATACATGAAAATGATTTGTCCTACTTATATTGGAGAAAAATATTATGAAATGGAACCGGCAGTTACTGATGGGAATTTAGTTACTGCATCAGGAATAGCTCCGGTGGAATTTGCGATGCATGTATTGAAGGTGCTGGATGTATTTACACCAGACACATTACAGTCATGGTTCAATCTTTATCAGACTCATGAACCGAAATATTTCTTCGAGTTAATGAATTCTATTAATAGCTGATTGGTTGAGGCGTGACTACGGACAAAAGGCTGGATATCACCTACTATGGACAACTGCATTCGATTGCGCTGACCTTTAGCGAAAAAGATCGCTACATCACGATTCGCGGGTTCCTGAAGTTGATCAGGGACAAATACGAAATTCGTCTTTTTGCGGACTCCTATTTTTCCGTTACCCACCAGTTTTTGATTTTACCGAATCGTCTGTGGGAGGAACTGGACGCCCGGTGCCCGACGCGGACTAGGGAGATGTTTCGCAGCATCGATGACGAGCTGGATTTTCCGTGAGGGTGCCTCAGAAGGAAAAAATGCGATTATCGCTTATAAAAGCAACCCGCAAACTTTGGTGTTTGGCGGGTTGTTTTTTCTTTACAGGTCAAGCTTTTTACTTTCGCGTTGTTCAAGGCTGCGGGCCGTCTGGCTTAGCTCGACATTTTTTTGATCCTGAAAGGTTCCCAAGGCGAGATCAAAAACCGGGTTTGTCACGCCGTACCAGTAATTTTCATTTTTATAGTGATGCCATAAATGGACTTTTTTCATCCAACGGCCCCAGGGGGTAACGGGGGTAATCGGACGATGGGCGATATAGTGCTTCCACTCATAAAACAAGAGAAACAGGATCACGCCAGCGATAAAAGCATTCGTAATCACGAGGCTTGCTGAAATAAAGTAGGCGATGGTTCCCGCGATGGCGAGATTCGGCAGAGTATACCACAAGGGCAGAAACAATAAATGCAGGTCATTCGGATTGGAGTGATGATCATAATGCAAACGCTTAAGTAATTTTAAAAAGAAGGGGTTCTTCGGAGTTTTTAGGTGAAACAGGAAACGGTGCGTAAAATACTCGGCGGCGGCATAAGCGGCCATGCCTATGGTGAATGCAATCCATGGGCCGATGGTTGTCAGGCCTGGAATGAGCAGGCTAAAACTGACCAAGAAGATTCCGTACATGATGCATATATCGGGAAAAAGGAAAAACTCTTTTATATATTTAGTCTTCATTCAAAACGCCTCCTTAATGCCGTTACTTAGGGCCAACGTTTCCGTGTTTCTTGTGAAGCGGCCTTTTTGCTGCGCTGATCTATGAATATGCAGGAAATACGGGGGTGTTGCCGGTTGATCACTGGGAATGCTGGTTCAAGTAAATTACCGTCGCTCAAGATAAGTCAGGGGAACCGTAACCTAAAGAAAGGCAAGTTTTTGCTCTGGGTGGGGGATAATGTATTCATTGCGTGCGAAAGAGAGGATCGGCAAGGAAATTCGTTTTTATGCGGTACCCGGGAAACACTCCAGCATGCTATGAGGGAAGCGGGTATCGATACAAACGCGGTTTATATCACCTATTTGCTTAAATGCCGACCGATGCGTGCTTATAATAAGCCTGAGGCCAGAGCAGCATGTATTCCCCATCTACAATTACAGCTCCTGGAGAAGCAGCCGTCGGTATTATTTGGTTTTGGGAATGTCGTGGCGGAAGCAATATTCCCACAGAAGGAGAACGCCAGTGTCAAGGAATTGCGAGGGAGCTGGCACGAGTTTCAGGGTATCCCGATCAGCTTTACCTATCACCCGCTTGCCGTAAGAAGGAGACCCAATTTACTGAGGCTCTTCGTAGAGGATTTGAAAGCATTGAAGGAGAAGTGGAAGGAAA
>NZ_LDIG01000180.1 GCF_015845845.1 Paenibacillus dendritiformis | reverse complement strand
GTTGCCGTTTGGCTCCAATGGTCGAAGTCGCTAAAATGCTGCAAAATCACTACGATGGCGTTGTTCGCTGGTTCTCGTCAAAGCTGACGAATGGCCTTCTGGAGGGAGTGAATAGCTTGTTCCAGGCCGCCAAACGGAAAGCTCGCGGATACCGTTCCGAGAAAAACATCATCGCCATGGTGTACGTTCTGGCGGGCAAACTTAACTTCACATTGAAATAAGAAAAGAACTGGCTACAGCATGGAGCCACGCATCGCTCGCACCTGAACCAATTCCCTTGTCCAGCCACCAGTATGTCCATTTACTGGCATGTTTATGCTGCTACAGAAGGTGAACGCAGAGCGAAGCATCTATACCAATTCCCTTGTCCGGTTTTCAAAGATTTTCAAAGGGTTGATAGAACCATTTGTTCTCATAACAATGCTAGTGGCGAAGAGCCACAATAAGTTATTGAGAACCCATACGGCTATGATCCACTGAATCCTGAAGTACTAAGAGTTTTATCAAGAGGTGGGGAAATTATAATAACTGGCTCACATTCGAATATGAATAAACTGGTGAGAACGGTTAAACACCCTTATTGTGGACACTGCACCTCTTATTCGATATCAAACATAGAATTGCTTTACATTGCTTTGTTTTTCACCAATGCCGATTATCAAACCTTAATCTGCTTCGGCTCCACAATGCCTTGTTTCACCGCTTCCATATATTCATACGGGGATAAATCGTAGATGCTGCCGTGGATGCGGATACGATTATAATCCTGTATAAACTGACTCACGACTTCATAGGCCTGAGGATAAGATTCAAATTCATGTCGCTGGTAGCACTCCGCCTCGATGATCGAATGATACGATTCGATGTGAGCGTTTTTATTCGGCGTTTTGGGCGGAATTCGTTCGTGAATCATGACAAACTCGCTACAGGCATCCTCAAACTTGTTGCTGATAAATTGTGGGCCGTTGTCCGAACGTATGACGGGTTTTTCTGTCTTGTCAAAGAGCTGGCGCTTCCTAAGCGCCTCCTGCGTAATCTGAACGAGATGCTTCGCTTCGCACGTCAGTCCAATGTGATAGCTTACGACCGCGCGATCAAACAC
>NZ_LDIG01000179.1 GCF_015845845.1 Paenibacillus dendritiformis | reverse complement strand
CAAAGTCACTTTTCCCTTGACAAAGTAGCCCCAGGTACGCGTAGACCACATCCGGGTGAGTGACCGTGGGTTGATGTACACCGGGAAGCGAGGAACGAGTCAAGCGCTTGGCAATCTGGGTATGGGAAAGGAGCAAGCCAATGAGGGCAAGACCGGAATGAGCGGTCAGCATCTCCACGGACTGATCCAGTTGAAAACGTACGGGTTTCATCAATGGCACCTCCGGGGTGAGTTAAAGAAATACGGGAATTCTTCCCTTTTTCCTTATTTTACTTTACCGGCGGCTCATTTTCTAACTTTTCTATGATTTCATTTCACGGATTCAGGTTTTACACAATTATACGGACTCAACTCCATCAGCATCCCGATTTTCTGGCGCTTGCACCTAAAGCGGTGGTGATGGATTTAGCCAAAGGGTATCATACGTGGATCAGCGAGTGTTTTCCGAATGCGATTCGGATTGCGGATCGATTTCATGTCCAGGGCTATGTGATTGAGAGTGTGCAGGAGGTGCGCAAGACCGTCCAGAGCACTCTTGCGCCTCGAGCCAAGGCACTGCTCAAATCCCATCACCGTCTGCTTAATCCCCCCAAAGACACACTATCCGTGAAAGATCAAAAGCAACTGGAAGAGTTGCTGAATTACTCCCCCCTTTTGTGCAACGTATTGGAATGGAAGGAGGCCTTCATCTCTTGGTATGACTGTTCCCCTAACTATGCGGTAGCCAAGATGGGATTCACTCGTTGGTGTGAACAAGGGGCTGCCATAGACCACTCTGCTGTCCGAAGCGCCTTGAAGACGATGCGCAACTGGGAGGAAGAAATCGTGAACTACCATCGCTGTCGTTGGACGAATGCTGTGGAAGGGCGTCACAATCGGATTAAGGCCTATCAACGCCGTCACTACTTCATACGAAATCGCAGCCACTATAAGGCGGGTATTTTAATTGAATGTAACCGCCATCGCTTGCTAGGTTGAAAAGTCAAGCACCCATTTTAAGATTGAGCCTCATTTTTAATTACTTTATTGATGGGCCTGCAGCTTCGTCTTTGGAAAAGCTTCCATCGTGCACAGGGATGATTGATAAACCGAATTATCCCACATTTTCCACGAGTCTTTGTGCTTGTCTTTGTACAATAATGAAAGTAAAAACATATCCAAGCTGGGAGGTTACACATGGGAAATGAAATACGGACGAAATTGCGTCCAATTGTACAATGGAACGATTACAAGATAGACCCAAGATATTTTGTCCTGACATTTCTATCTCTGTTCGCGATTCTAGGCCAGATTTATCTCGGTTTCTTTCAAAGATGGGAAGCTGTCTTCATTTCCATTTCGTGTACGACACTAACGGAGTTTGTCTTATCGCGATGGAAAAAAGGCAACTGGTCGTTTCCCCTCAGTGGTGTGATTACCGGTATCGGTGTAAGCCTGCTGTTGAGCTCCAACGTTTTGTGGATATATGCATTAACAGCCATCATTTCCATTGCGCTAAAGTATATCCTGCGATTTCAAGGCGCGAATATTTTTAATCCGAACAACGCAGCCATGGTGCTGGTATTAGTGCTGCTGCCCCAATATGCCGTGAGCACGCCGAAGCAATGGACTAACGGAATCGAAATCATGCTCATGATCATGATATTGGGAATCCTTGTGTGTTATTTAGCAAATCGACTGGATACCGTGCTGACTTTTTTTGGGAGCTTCACTCTTTTTGCGGTTATTAGGCATTTTATGTTCGGTGTTCCGCTGTTTGCGGCACTGGGTCCCCTTATGGGGGCGGGTTTTCAGCTGTTTGCCTTTTTCATGATGACCGACCCCAAATCCACTCCGACTACCAGAAAAGCACGCATCTTGTTTGCTTTCTTGGTTGCGCTTATGGACGCCGTCTACAGAATTCAGCGCGTGCCCAACTCCCAATTCTACGCATTGTTTACGCTCAGTCTAATATTCATCATTCCCTATCGATACTGGATATCGCGAAAGACGTCAAAGGAGCTGGATACAGGTGTATTACCAATAAGAAATTAATTTTGAGAGAAGGCAAGCCTCTTGCTAAACAAAAGCAAGAGGCTTGTTTCCTGTTTTTATAGAATACATATTAATTTATCATGAATTCTGCTTTTGTAGTGCATGGATGTTACCAATTTGAACCATAGATCATTTTTAAGCAATGTCTTTAACAAGTTTCGAATGATTGTAGTAATTAGTAAAAAAACCACGGATTTTAAACAATTTTTACGTAAGAAGTATTTATGTGGCGTTGGTAGCATGTAAATAGGCTCATAATTCAAACGAAGAAAGGAGATTTGCATGAATGTTCTCGCTATTTTTTGCCAGCAGGAAGAGGAGGACTCAGAAGCGATTCATACCATGTCGAAAAAAGCGGATATTCGGCTGACGATCGATTTCAAAACCGCAATTCAAGCTGCAGAGTCGAACAGGTACCAATTTCACTTACTCTACACTGTAAATAATTCATTCCCTTCATCATGGGATCTCAAGCAATTTTTATGTATTGCTCCCACGATAATCCTAACAGGCGGGATGGTTCCAGCTGATTTCCTGCTTTTGATGATTGAAACAATGAAAATCGAGAATAAGATTTTACCAGAAGGAGGCTTCATGTTCTGTAAATCTCTGGTTTACATTCATCAGCATTTATACGATCAGGATTTATCGCTTGAAAAGGCCGCTTCACAAATATATGTAAGCAGACATTATTATTCAAGAATGTTTCAGAAGTACGTAGGTATGGGATTTAAGGAATATATAATGCGGAAAAGGATTGAAAAAGCAAAGTCGCTACTGAAAAATGGGCACTCTGTAACAGATGTGTGCTATGCAATCGGCTACAACGATTTGACGCATTTCCAAAAGTTATTCAAGCGCATTGTTGGCATCAATCCGTCTATTTTCAGGCAAAAGTGGAGAGAACCAAATATATTACTGAAAGGGGAAGGAGTTTTTCATGAAAAAACGATGTAAGCAGACTTTAATAGTTTCTTGCTTTACGGCTGCCGTTATAGCAGCAATCAGCATTATTTCTTATGTGAATTGGACAAAACCCTATGATCTTCCTAAGCTGGATCCTGAACTAACCATTAACGATTTCAACCTTGATTTCAGCCTGGAGAGGGAGACAGGTTCATTGCAGCCTGGGCTCACAAACAACGATTTGCTTGCCATGGTTAAACAATCCCCAGAAAATCTCGTTTACTCTACCGAACTGCGCCTTCGAATGAATCGAGAATCTCAAACAGAGAAATTTATCGACTTGATGAATGAGATAGAGCCTACTTCCGATATCGTACTTCAGCAAGCATTGGCATATGTTGATATGCTACAGGATCCTGACCTCGGGACAGCGGCACTTGGTCAGAAATCAGTCCATTCCATTAGCTTGCTCGAAGATATTTTACAAGAAAACCCGTATGACATTCCTGCCCATTATGCACGCGGTCTTAACAATCTGTATTGGCCTCAGGGCCTCAAAAGAGCCGATAAGGCAGTTCAGGATTTCGCTTTTTGTATCGCCGTGGAACAAATGAATCATGAATTGAAATTTGCCTTCTGGCCTGACATTTATGCCGCTTTTGGAGATGCGCTGGTGAAGGCTGGAGATGTTTCGGCCGGAATCGCTGTCTGGAAAGAGGGATACGAAAAATACCCCAACGACGCAGCACTATCCCAAAGAGCTGGTGCCGATGAAAATACGGCTTACGACATTGTCAAGCAGGAGCGGGGGATCGATGGATTTAAGCGGCCCGACCCCGCTATATCGGACATCAGCAAATTATGGAAGGGGTGAGAATGTGGATCCGATTGTCATTACAGGGATGGGGGTTGTCACATCCATCGGGAGCAATATCCATGACTTCTGGCATAACCTGCTTTTAGGAAAGCAAGGAACGAGGGACATCACCTCTTTTGATGTATCACAGCACGTGACGAAACGCGGATGCGAGGTGGATCATGTCTTTGCTTATTCAGGATATGGGGGCGAAGGAATCGGCAAAGCCACAGCTATGTATCTCTCAGCAGCGGAAGATGCGATGTATCAGGCCAAGCTGTCAGAAGTAGAGAAAGTCCGTGTCGGAATATGTGTGGGTACGACGATGGGAGAATCAGATCCTGTTCTAAAAGGCGGTTATCGGCAATGCCCGCACGCCATCTCGGATCAGGTTGCTGACCTGCTAAGCTTGAATGGACCGAGATGGACCATAACGAATGCTTGTGCTGCAGGAAATTTTGCGATGGCCCAGGCGATGGACGAGCTTAGAGCAGGGAATGCAGACTGCATGATTGCCGGCGGAGTGGATGCATTGTCTTGGACAGCGTTTACGGGATTCGGCAGTTTAAGAGCGATGTCTAACGACTGGTGCCGCCCCTTTGACGCAAACCGAAAAGGGCTTATTCTAGGCGAAGGCGCCGGTGTGCTTGTGCTGGAAAGAGAAAGCGACGCGCGTGCCCGGGGTGCTGCTCCACTTGCATACTTGCTCGGTTACGGCCTGACTTGCGACGCTTATCATATTACGCAGCCGGATCCTTCCGCCGTAGGCGCGATGCGATCTATGCTGGAGGCGCTAAGGATGGCCGGATTAACCCTGGAGGATATTGGGTATGTGAGTGCGCACGGAACAGGAACTCCGGCTAACGACCGAACGGAAGCAAAAGCTTTGGCTGATCTATTTGGCGAGCATATGTTGACCAGCTCCATAAAGGGTCATATAGGCCATACGCTGGGTGCGGCAAGCGCGATAGAAGCCATTGCCAGCGTGAATATGCTCAGCTATGGCTGGCTTCCTCACACGCTGAATCTGGAACAGTTAGATCCGGAATGCCGTGTTCGCGTAATCGCTAACCAACCTCTGCGCAAAAAAACGAGGTATATTCTCTCCAACGCGTATGCCTTCGGAGGCATCAATTCTTCTATCGTACTGGGAAAGGCGGGATCGACATGAACGCACATGTAAAGGGTGCCGTCTGGCTGTCCCCGATTGGTTTCAGAACATCCAATAACCGGGATTGGTCGGTGCCGTCTCCATTCATAACAAAGGAAAGTATGCAAGAGATAAACCAGAGCAGGCTGCCCCGTGTACCCAACATTGCCAGAGCCTGTTGCGCCGCGGTGGATCAGACCTTGCTTGATGCAGGCCTATTTACTCCGTTATTATCGGGAAGCGAAGAATCAGTGAGAACTGGCCTTGTGGTGGGCAACAACTTCTCAAGTATTCATCCGATTCAGGATTTGCAGAAGGAAGCGGAGTTCTACGGTCCAAATCGTGTTAACCCTGCGATCTTCCCCAATACGGTTTATAACGCACTTGCAGGATATATCGCGATTCATGCCAACATTAAAGGCACAAATACAACGTTATCTGGAGGTATAGATACAGTTCCGGCGGCCTTGTTCTATGGTTTGAAGCTGCTGGAGAAGGGCAGGCATGATCGCGTTATTGTATGCAATGTGCACCTGCATCCGTTAGAGAAACAGAACGCAGATGTATATTCAAAAAATGGCGCAGATTCGTCAATCAGTTTTGAGGAGCGGATTACGGTACTGCTGCTCGAGCGACCGGGAGTTGGTGAGCCGGCGAAATATTCTTTGAGTTGGGAACTCAAAAAAGTAGAGACCCTGTCGGAAATCTCATTGCCAGATATAACGGAAAGCCTGGATATAGAGCTAGTAAAGCTATTACAGGACGGTGGACAAGTGCAGCACGATGATATACAAGGACGATTCCAGAACGGCGACTTGTTGAAGATGCGCTTCAAAGAAAATGATGATTTCTTCAAAAAAGGGGGAGATCCAAGATGAGATTGGATGTCTCCATTATTGGAGCAAGCGTGCTGGGGGCACCAGGAATCGGAAAGGAAGCGGTATGGGGCGGCATGCGAACGGCAAAGAGCATGCCTGGTATACGCAGCTACGAAATGTATGACGGCTCGGCGATTGACTATCCGGTATACGCAATCCGTCCAATTGACATCAGGGACTGGCTTCCAACCACTACTTGCCGATGGCTCGAGCAAGAAGGGCTTAATCAGGATCCGGATTTTATTTTATTGCTTATTGCCTCTCTCCTGGCTATTGAGGACGCTTGTCTTGCTCCTTCTGATCTGAACAAGGCAGCGCTTGTCATTGGTCATGAAAATCCGGGCATTAACCGTCTGATTGACAACATACTCCAAGCAAAGAACCGCATGCTTCATCAAGAGGAAAATCCTCTTGCTTCATTTGGACGGTATAAACATGATTTCTTTCGTTTGCAGACATTTCCTTATTTGTTCTATCTTGCGAAAGCATTGGGCATTCAAGGTGTATCTTACATCACGAATAATGCTTGCGCTTCAGGGCTGTACGCTATGGAGTTGGGCGCACAACTCATCCGTGAGGGCCGTGTGGAAACCGCAGTCGTTGTTTGTGCTGATTACGCTCATGCGACCGAGTATTTATGGCTTGGCGATAAAGGTTTTCATTCTCCCCAGCAAGTTCTGAAGCCTTTCGATTCGGGAAGAGACGGATCCGTACTTGGAGATGGAGCAGCGGCGGTCGTGCTGCGAAGTCCGGATTGCGTCAGCGAAGGCAGTCAGAGACGGCTCGGGCGATACCTAGGTGGAGCATTTCAGCAGGATGGATGGAATTTATCGCTCCCCAATGTGACTTCCCGCTCCTACGCTAATGTCATATCCCAAGCTGTAAGGCGCCTCGGCAATGTTCAGCCTGATCTTTTGGTTCCGCACGGAACAGGCATGCAGATGTGGGATGCATACGAAATAGCAGAGATTACAAGCGCATTTGCCGAATTGGATATGCCTTTACCTAAAATGACGGCTTTTAAGGGTTATTTTGGACATACCTTGGGAGCGAACTCGCTTGTAGAAATCGTATGCCTGCTTCAGAGCATGGAACAAGGCGTGATACCTCCAGCAGCCAACTATGAACGTCATCATTTTAAATGGAACATCCCTATGGTGACACAGTGGGAGCCCTGCAGCGTTCATACTGCAATCAAAACGGTTTCGGCTTTTGGCGGCTTCCTTGCCGCTGGCGTCTTCGAAAAATGATATAGAAAGGAGTCATACCTATTGGGTACCATTGCATGGAATTTCAAGGGCAATCATGTTCTGGTAACAGGCGGCTCAAAGGGAATCGGTAAAGAGACGGTTATTAAGCTGGCCCGTGCCGGAGCCGTCGTTCACTTTACATATTCCCGTTCCATCGAGGATGCGCGGTTGCTGAGCGAGGAACTCGCTTCCGAAGGATATACAGCTTATGCGCTGCACTGCGATTTCTCCTCGGAGACCAGTATCAAACGCCTGACAGAAAGATTTGCGAATCGGCAATCCCCCCCCTTAAATATGATCGTGAACAATGCGGGTGTTACTGGCGACAGTCCCCTTTACAATATGTCAGATGAGCAGTGGGAATACGTCTATCAGGTCAATCTTCGAGCTTTGTTTCAGATGTCACGGTCTATGGTGAAAAATCTGGCCGTAAATCGCGGGACAATGGTCAATGTCACCTCGATTTCCGGACAGATTGGAATGGCGGGCCAAGCCAATTACTCGGCATCGAAAGCAGGTATCATTGGCTTTAGCAAAGCTCTGGCTAAGGAGTTGGGCCCGCTAGGGGTCAGGGTCAACTGTGTCGCCCCGGGTTATATAGAGACCTCCATGACTCAGGAAATGACAAAAACAAGGAAAAGAAAGCTCGTGGAATCCACGTCATTAAAGCGTTTTGGAACATCTGGGGAAGTTGCGGATCTCATTTTATTTTTGCTGTCCAGCCATTCTTCCTATATGACGGGAGAAGTGGTTGGGGTCAACGGTGGACTCATATAAAACGGGAGTGTGATAAAATATGGAGGCTTTGCGAAGCAGGGTCATTCAATTGGTGGAGGAAATGACACAGCAAGCGTTGTCAGAAGATTCTTTGACCCAATCTTTTGAAGAGCTTGGAATCGATTCTTTGATGGCACTGGAACTTGCCATACATTTGGAGCGTGAATTCGGGGTGTGGTTATCCGAAGAGGACTTGGGAACGATTCAGGATTTGCAGGATATTCTGAACATAGCAGAAGCAAGAAAGGAATAGGCGATGAATAGTAAAGGACTTCTTGTAATTGCGGTTACGGTACTCATCGTGGTCTTGCTGCTTGTTGCTCTTTTTGTACGCCTTGTGAAACAGAATATTCCAGTGATGAGGCTGCGTTTTACCGGCGGGGACGACAGCCCCTTTGGAAGGCGGTTTAGCCAGATTTTGAACAGTTTTTTAAGAGGTCACAATCTCGCTTCGAACCCTTTCACAGACATAGATGTAATCAGAGATCGTTTTGATGCAGAATTCGATGATTTCTACCGCGGATTCGCATACGAAGGTGCCGGTATGGGATTCGGAGCCAGATCGATGCTTCGCCCAGGCAAGCGGGGACGAACATTCGAGAGGTATATTTGCCAGCTAAACCCGGATCATATCTATCAGTATTATGTCGGTCTTGGGTGGTGGCTGTACACAATGTATCGGTTTCGTCCCAGTCCCTACCAACGCTGGATTCGCAATATGGATCCTTATTATGCGCCCATGCTTTACGACGGCGTCGGCTTTAAGGCCGGGCTGTTTGATTACGGCATCAACCCGTCCCTAATTCATCATCTGAAATGTATGGGGGAGAGCCCTTTAAGAGTTGGATGCCAAGGATATGGCAGAAGCTTGTGGTTTCAGTGTCGGTATGAAATATTGCCGGTGCTGAGCATTCTCGCAAACGCTCCCCAAGAGGTTCGTCAGGATTTGATGAGCGGCGTAGGGCTCGCCGTTGCTTACAGTTTATTTGACAATCCTGAGCGTGTTCAAGGCATTTGTCGCGTCATACCTGAGAGCTATCTGGCCTCTTTCAAGCAGGGGATGGCATTCGGATGGGAAGCAAGAAAGCTGCAGAACGGAAAGTACTGGGATGAATTGACGAATACGTTTGATCAAGCCTGGTCCAGCAAAATGGAGGATGGAGTTAAAGCTGTTCATTTGGCCAGGGAACTTGTCGGCTCTTCAAATCCAGAGACTCATTATATCCGGTGGATGGACAAGACACGCCAATTCATGAAAAACTACGACGTGATAGGAGGATGGACATGCTTAAGATCGTAAAAAAATGGTGTATCCCGTTTTCTATCATCTTGCTTGCAGGCTGTGCTGTAGGGGAACCGGTAACGATTATAGATCGTGGATTTCGGTATGAGGAGATAAGCGTCAGTTCAGGCATTGAATTTACGCATCAAACCGAAACGTTCGATTCCAAACTCAGCAACATCATGCCCTGGATGTCTTCGACGGGCGCTGCGGTGGCTGTAGCGGATTACAACGGAGACGGGTATATGGATCTCTATTATACGAATTCACAGCGGAACAGCAAAAACAAGCTTTTCCGGAACAATGGTGACGGTACGTTCACGGAAGTTGCCGAAGAAGCTGCGGTAGCGGATGTCAATCAGGAGGGAATATCCGAAACGGCTTTATGGCTCGACATCGATAATAGCGGGAATCCAAGCCTGTTTGTAGGGGCCTGGGGCAAAAGTCACTTGTATAAAAATAACGGAGACGGCACCTTTACCGATATTACTGACTCCTCGGGAACAGGTTATATAGGCTATGTCAGCAAAGCCATCGCTCTCGATTACAACAGGGATGGATATTTGGATATCTATTTGAGCTGTTATTTTAACGAGCAGCATGATCTGTGGAATCTGGATACGACCAAGATCATGCATAACGATTTCGAGCGTGCACGTAACGGCGGAAGGAATGTGCTCTTAAGGAACAATGGAGATAATACATTTACAGATGTATCGAAAGAAATGAATGTGGACGACCCGGGATGGACGTTGGCATCCGGGGTGGCAGATTTGAATGGGGATGGCTGGCCGGATATATACAATGCGAACGACTTCGGACCGGACACGTTGCTCATTAATCAGGAGGGAAAAGGATTTAAGCCCCTCGTACAGAAGAGGGGCATCGGTGACGACACCTTCAAAGGAATGAATGTGGACTTTGCCGATCTGTTTCATGATGGCAGGCTTGCTAATTTTGTAAGCAACATCAGCAAGGAACAATACTTGCTAGAAGGAAATCAGCTGTGGCATGAAGATGAGCAGGGCAAATATGTCGACCGGGCGCAGGAATTGGGAGTGCAGCAGTCCGGCTGGTCCTGGGGAGCACGCTTCTTTGATGCGGATAACAGCGGAAATATGAGCCTTATGGTTACAAACGGGTTCATATCTGCAGACAAGGATGAGGATTACTGGTTCGATATGGGGACCCTTGCCACGACGCCAGGCTACATTGTCGAGGATGCCGCCAGTTGGCCTGCCTTCAAGAACAAGAGTATGTCGGGCTATGAGCCGAAGCCCCTATATTTGAATGACGGTAAAAAATTTGTGGACGTGTCCAAGGATGTCGGCATTACCTTTACGGACGACAGCCGCGGAGTGGCTGCAGTAGATCTGTTCAACCGCGGAGTCAACGACCTTGTGTTTGCGAATCAAGGTTCGCCTACCAAGGTGTATAAGAATGAAATGACGAATGGGAACCACTGGATCAAACTAGACCTGGTCGGTACTTTCCCGAGCAACCGTGACGCAGTTGGCGCAAGGGTAACCTTTGAAGTGGGTGGTGTAAAGACTGTCATTGAAAAGGACGGAGGAAACAGTCACGGGGCACAAAGCGACCCGAGGATACATTTTGGCCTTGGCCAGCAAAAAGCAGTGGATAAAATAACAATTAATTGGCCGAGCGGCCGCACCCAGACGCTTGAGAATGTGGAAGGAGACAAAATATTACGAATCGGGGAACCTGAGTACGAATAGTTTGCATTTCTTTTCTTGAGGGCGCTCTATAGCGCTCTATTTCTGTTGGAAGAAAGAGGATTTTTGGCATTTTTGTATAATAATTTGGTATATACCTAAAAATGCGGAGGGATCTTGATGGAAAGAAGGCATGAGGTGTTGTTTGAACAGTTGAATACATATCGGAACGAACTGTTGGAACTCGTAGAAGACATATCTGGAGAAGAAGCTGAGATCGTCCCAAATGGCTTTAACAACAACATCCGGTGGAATTTGGGGCACATCATTCTGGATCAGTACTTGTGGATACGCGCTCTTACAAAAGAGGATCCGCCGGTCTCCATGACGTATAACCAATGGTTCGGTTATGGAACTAACCCAACTCATTTTACAGACGATACACCGTCATTTTCTGAACTGGTTTCAATGCTTCGGGAACAGCCCCGCATGATAGAAGAGAAATACCGGGATCAGATGGAAGAGGAGTTTGCTCCTACGGATATGGGGATGCATACCATAGAGCAAGTGCTCGTCAGAACGATTTTCCATGAAGGGCTCCATATGGGTGCGATTATCGCAATAAAGAGACAGATTAAGAACCAATAGTGAGAAGGGCTTTGCTTTCCGTAATGAAGGTAGAGCCCTTTTTGTATGTGCCACGGACTGTTGAAGCGTCAATAAAATCCGATATTGGAGTGAATTCCACAGAGTATTGAACCTTAGGGCTCGTTTACGATGAATAAAGGCTACCGATACTCTCTGCCTGCCAGCGGAATAAATCATTGGAGGTGAATATATCATCGATATGTCCGACCGGAGTCCCTCAAGGCCTTACATCCATTTATTAGGAGGGATTGAACTTGGAACGATTGGTAGTGCTTCACGAATTTGAGGAAACGGAGTGTACAGCTTTCAAGGAGATGATGGAGTCTTACTGCGATGTGATCCTCTCTTCTTTGCAAAAATTCGACTTCACCTCTTCTACCCTGCAAGAGTACCAGATGTTGTTTATCATTTCAAAAGCTCGTGACCTGCCCGAGCACTGGAACCTTGAACACGTCATGACACATACTCCCGTAATCCTTATCTTAAGCACCGAATTACCGGATTTGATCACTTTTATCGGCATGCTTGAAGTGATGGAAAGAGTCGATGCCGTTCATTCTTCGGACAACTCGCAGCAGGCGAGGCTGTTCCGAAAAGCGCTTCTGTACATCGAAGAGAATCTGGGAAACAACGAATTAGCTTTGAATACGCTTTCGTCATTCCTATGTATCAGTTCTTCCTATTGCTCTCGGATTTTTCAGAAGTACGCGGGCAAGGGTTTTCGGGAGTACATTATGGAACGCAGGATTCAGCTGGCTAAATCATTGCTGGAAGGTGGTTCTCCTGTAACGGAGGTATGTCTTTCCGTAGGCTACGGGGATTTAACCCATTTTACAAGGACCTTTCGGAGGATGATAGGGATGAATCCTTCTGCCTACCGTCTTGCTCATCGAAGCCAAGACAGTTTGAAGGTTAAGTAAAACTATTAACAAGGAAGGGAGGGCCGACAAAAATGATGGATCGTCTCGAAGATTTCTTCAAAGAGGATTATTTGCTGCTGTCGCAAGCCATTATGACACCAGAACGAACGGCAGAGGAATTGAAGCTGATTATTAACTGGCTCGACCTTGCAAAAGGAGCTTCCATTCTTGATCTGGGCTGCGGTCATGGACGCCTCAGCATACCTTTAGCGCAGCATGGATACCGAGTGACAGGACTTGATTATTCCGAGGTATCCTTGAGAAAGGCAAGGGAGGAAGTAGCCAAGTCAGAAACAGAAGCACGCATTGAATTTATTCAAGGATTGATGAAAGATCTCAAGGAAAAAGACGTGTATGATGCAGTTCTTAACATCGGAACCGCCATAGGCTATCTGGAGGAAGAGGACGATTATGCTGCTTTTCTGCGCGTATTTGAGGCCTTAAAGCCGGGAGGAACTTTCCTCATTGAAACGGAGAACCGGGATTTTAAAATATCGGGATATACACCTCGGCGATGGGATGACATGAACGGAGTTCCGGTATGGTCGGAGCGTTTTTTCTATCCAGGGACAGGACGGTGGGTGGAGAAAATCCAGTGGTTCAAAGAGTGGAATATTCGTTCATCGGTACTTGATGTCCGACTATATTCGGCTACTGAAATGATTCGTATGCTGGAGGAATCCGGTTTCACCAAAGTTTGTGTATATGGGAGCCTGAATCGTCAACCCTTGGAAATATCCAGTCCGCGGATGGTTCTATCCGCAATGAAACCGCGAAGCAGAAACAAATGAGGAGGAGAAGACAGACATGAAACAACAGCATTTTATATCTAAAATTCATGAGCGCGAATGGAAGAAAGGGATTTTTCACAATTCGGAGTATCAGCCGCTGTGGAAGGAACAGGATACTAAGAGCAAGACGGAAGCATTCATCGTAAAGCTAAACCCGGGAGGCTTCATTCCCGTTCACAACCATCCGGGTCGAGAGTATGCTTACGTTCTTGAAGGCAGCATGCTGGCTGGAGGGGAACCGATGGAGGAAGGGGATTTCCTCACGGCAGGCCCTGATGAGCTTCACGATATCCAGACAGATACCGGGGTTATCTTTTTTCTTGTTATTGAAGAGCCTATTGAAATTGTAGAGTAGTGTCATGAACAATGTGGATTACGCACACCTGGTTGAACAATTACCTCAGCAGCCTCCTTTTCGTTTCGTAGAACGAATTGACCATTATGAATCAGGTAAGAGCCTTCTGGCATCCATCCGATTACAGTCGGTTTATGACGATTTGCGCGGCTTACCTGTTTTTCCGGAAGTATGCGTGATGGAAGGGCTGGCTCAATCCGCTGTTTTGCTCGTGCAGTTGGAGACGGGGCCGCTTTTAGAGGGAGAGGCTCCCATTCTCGGTTCACTGTTCATGCGTAAGTCCGGGCCTGCTGCATGGCATGAAGAACTGAAATATGAAGTCAAGCCAATTCGTCTCCTTACTTCTCAAGCAAGAATCGAGGCTAGGGCGTATGCTTCCGGCCGAATCGTGGCTGAGGGAGAGCTGAGTTTGGCCAAAATCCAAACGATGACAAAAGGGGGCTAGCCCATGTTTCTTTTATCCGCTCCTGAACATTTGTTGCCCTTCTCTAAGCCATGGATACTTGTCGACCGGGTGCTGTATTCGGATCATGCCGCCCATATATCTACTTGCAAGCTGATCAGCCTGAGCGATTATTTTTTGCAGGGACACTTTCAGGATTACAGCGTGTATCCAGGCGTCTTGCTTATTGAGGGCATTCGCCAGAGCGTGTACTTGCTGCTGGAACCGAATCGCCCGGTAGAGCGGAGTCTGATAGAGTTCCTGGATATGCAGGTTCGATTCCTCTCGCCTGTAACACCTGGGGAAATCGTGAAGTTCAATGTCTATATTAGCAATCTTTATGAACCGGATGATTATTATCTTGTCACCGCTACAGGCTCTGTGGATGATAAACCGATGGTCATTTTCAAATCAAAATGCAGACAATTGGAAATAAAAGCCGAGAATTTGAGCGGATGAAGCAGAGCGACAAATTACGGATTGAATGATAATAAAATTGTACTTCGGCCGAAGTAACAACATATAAACGGAGGTTAGAACATGATTACAAAGCTTCTGAAAAAGGCAACCCTGACACTGCCTAACTCGAACAGCACAACTGTACTGGAGCTTGCCGATGGACGTTCCGAAAAGCTCTACTTCTCTCAAGTGATACCTACTGAATTCACTGTATCGGATTCTGAATTCTCCTTGAAATCGGGAGTCAACGTTGAACTCGATATCAAAAACGTCGACCTGGTTGCAACATCCGAAGTTCTGTGGCCTGGACAAAAGGTATACGTTCGCGGCGGAAAATCCTCTACTGGCAAAGCGTTGAAGGGAGAAGTCAAAATCCCACTCGGCAAGACGATTTCCAGCGGAGTCCCAGGCGAGACTTGGCTCTACTGGGATATTGAAACACCGGAAGGCACATTCGTGAACCGAACTCCAATTCATATGACAGGAACAGTGAAGGGACTTCCTCCTCAAGCGGCTGAATTTACTTCTCAAGATGTAATTTCACTGTACGACCAGCTTGAAGGCAAGTTCGCCGGCTCGATCTACGCCTGCAGCCAAATAAACTAATATCTCGTAACGGTGTAACTGTACGGCAAGAAGCACAGCTGTTAGGATTCGACAAATCAGTCTGCGGACTGATTTGTCGATATTTATCGAAAGGAGATAATAGAATGTATGATGCCGTTATCGTAGGAGCCAGGTGTGCGGGAGCTGCACTTGCCATTTTTCTTGCCCAGAAGGGTTACCGTGTCGCTATGGTTGATCGCGACACGTTCCCAAGCCATACCACTTCTACACATGTGACAGGGGATATCGAAATCTATAGAAGGCTAGGCGTACTGGAACAGTTGGAATCCGCGGGAGCGCCTGCGCTTCGGCGCATGCATGTTCACTTGGGAGCCAGTAGTTTTGAATCAGATTTTATCATCACGCCAAGGGCCATTGGACTGCGCAGATACCATTTCGACCACATTCTTATTCAAAAAGCGTTGTCTTATCCTTCGGTATGCTTTGAACAAGGAAGCCTGGTTACGGGGTTGATCCATCATCAGGGAGTTGTCCAAGGAATCCGCATTCGAAAGGGTGAGGTTCAGGAAGAATTAAGGGCAAAAGTAGTCATTGGAGCGGATGGGTATTATTCGTTCGTAGCAAGCAAAGTGAATGCCGCTTCCTATGAGACCTCCTCCTTGATGAGACCTGCTTATTACGGTTATTTCAAAAACGTCAAGCCGTTGCCTATTCCGGCAGTGGAATGGTTCTGGAACGAGAGAGACATCATTTTTTGCAATCCGACCAATGACGATCTTCATAGTGTACTGGTGATGCCGCCTATGTCCGAAATTAAGCGATGGATGGGAAATCCCAAGGATATGCTGTTTGAGAGAATTACTCAAATCCCCGGATTGAACGAACGGATGAATCAGGCTGTACTTGAGGATCGGGTTCGAGGTATTGGTGCAAGGCCAATGTACTTAAAGCAGGCTTACGGAGAAGGTTGGGCACTATTGGGGGATGCGGGGGCTTATGTGCATCCGGTTACCGGATCCGGAATGGATAATGCGGTAGCAAGCGCTGAATTTTTAGCGCAGGCATTCGATCAGGTGTTTTCGGGAAAGGATTCCTGGAACACGGCAATGGAGACCTATCAGACGAAGCGTGATGAGTTAATCAGGCCGCAAATGCATGGTGCGCATGTGTCTATGAAGAGGGCCGATCAGCCGTTGAACGAAGAGAGTCTGTTATGGCTGCAAGCGTTATGCACTTTCCCGGGACTGACGTATGATTTGGGAATGAAGGTGAAAGAGGTCGTTAGTCTGCTGGGCGATGAGCGATATCAACAACTCGAAAAAATGATGAAAATATAGCCTAGGAGGAAGCAAATATGCTTAGCGAAAATAAGAGACATACGGTGAATGTCATTCATCTGGAATCCACGCCCGAGACAGTATGGAAGATGATCGCCACAGTCGATGGTTCAAATGCCTACTTAAGTGATGATGGAAGCAGCACGGGAGATCCGAACCATCCTCAGGTAGGAGACAAGTTCCGTTTTACTTACGGTGATATCGAAAATGAAACCCTATGTGTGGAATCGCAATTTCCGAATAGGTACAAGCTTTTGGATCGTTATGTTTCTATACTGTCAAACGGGGATACGATAGAGTACAATCTGCGAACCACATTTACCATTAAGCAGCAAGGGCCGTTTGTTGTACTAACGGTAGAAGTGGACGGGTACGGTGAAGAAGGGCACGATATGTGGCTGCGGGAATGTATGGAGACCGGATGGCGCCGATCATTGATCAATCTGAAATGCGTCCTCGAGTTGGGACTGGATCTAAGACTGAATCTGTTTGGATACCCACGGCTTGGGGTTACCAATACGGGACATTCCGAACTCTACACGGAACAGACAGGTATGCCTGCCGGAAAAGGAAACTTCATTATGCAGACCTTTCCTCAAGGTCCGGCTTATAAAGCGGGATTGAGAAGTGGGGATGTTATTCTTTCCGTGAACGGAGCGGAAGTGAACACGTATAAAGACCTGGTTATCGCTTTATCCCGGCGATATAACGATCCGAAGCCAATCACGGTGCTGTATGCAAGAGATCAACAAGTGTACAAAACGGAGGTCGATCTTTCTTACGACGAACGATTTACAGGATTTGTCGATGCAAAGTCGAAGGAAGAGCTACAAAGAGTAAGAAAAGAGAGGAGTATGGATCAAGGAGGGGGGATAATTGAATAATTCAATCAACTTTAGAAATGAAATCCAGATTAAAGGTACCCTAGAGGATATCTGGCACTATGTTTCTACTTTAGATGGGTACCTGTCTTTTTTTGCAGACAGCGGAACGCAGCACGGAGACGAGATTAGCATGGAGTACGGGGGCATTGTCAATCGGGTTGAAGTCATTGTACTGGAAAAATATCATTCCTTAGAGTGGAGACATGCTTACGAGATTTCAGGCATGAAGTATCCGCTGATTACAACTTTTCATCTGCGGCGCTCTGCGCTTTATGTAACGGTCATCGTGGAAGTAAAGGGATTTGGACAAGAACCGGACGACCTGTTCATCAAGGATATGATGGACGAGACATGGGGAAGAACCCTATTCAACCTGAAGAGTGTAGTGGAACTGGGAAGCGATATCCGTCAAGCCCTGCTCGGATATCGGCGTCTCGGGATTTTAAGTATAGGAACAGGTGAAGGGAACCAAATCCTTCATTGTTTTCCGGGCAGTCCGGCTGATGCGGCCGGATTGCGGGCAGAAGACATCATCCGAGCCATCGAACGAAGGCCGGTGAGAACCCACAAGGACTTGGTACGTGAATTAGCGAGGCATACGCTGCGAAATTCAGCTGTAACGCTTGAGTATGAGCGGGAAGGTACCATTCATGTAGCGGTCGTAAAATGGATGGACGAAAAAAGTGGAAATGTTTTATAATACGATCAATCTAGTCTATGAAACACACCTCTACAAGATAACAACATACATAATCGATGGACTGTGACAAGAAGGAGGTCGAAATTTTCAAATGGAGTCTGTTCGCGCTTCATCACATGTTTCGTTCCAACTCGGAAGGTTTTATGCACACACAGTACTCGTCAATTTTATATTGTGGCTGCCGATGTGGATCATTTTTTTGCAGCAGGTAAGAGGAATGAATCTTGGACTTATCGGCATAATGCAGGGAGTCGGATTCATCATCGCAGCTATCGCTGAAGTACCTGCTGGAGCAGTTGCCGACAGGTATGGGCGCAAAGTATCCTTGTTTATTGGAGCGGCAGCTTTCGGCGTCCTGACTATCCTTTATGGGATTGTATCCTGGGTTCCTCTGCTCTTTCTCATCCACATCCTGTGGAGTGTGGCCCAGACCTTCTTCAGTGGAACGGACGTAGCGTTTTTGTATGATGGTTTAAAAGGGGCTGGCCGTGAAGAAGAATATTCCAAAATCATGGGCCGCTACACAGCCGTTGTACAAGGAACGCAAGCGGCAGCCGCGCTGATCGGGAGCCTGCTGGCCAACTACAGCATGCTTCAGCCCTTTGTATGGAGCGGCTTGGCATGTATTGCAGGGGCGCTTCTCCTGTTCAAATTTCGGGAACCTCTTATCGATCAATCCTCTAAAGAAAACAAGGGAATGGCAGCTGATTTGAAAGCGGCATTCCAACTGTGCATTCATTTAAAAACGCTGCGCAATTTCATCATTTTCTCGACGGTTCTTTCACTCCCCACCTTCATGCTCTTGTTCTTCTTTGTTCAGCCTTATGTACTCAGCAGCGATATCAGTGTCGCATGGGTCGGAATCGTTATCCTTCTGCTTCGCTTGGCTAGCATAACCGGCGCTGCCTTTTCTCACCGATTGACGAAGGGGATCAAAGAAAAGGCGATTTTGTTGCTCCTGCCTTTGATTATGACGATATGTCTCGCTGTTGCAGGTTTTACACCGGTGATATGGGGAATTGTCATTTTGTCTGTGATGGGCTTTTGTTCTTCCGCTTTGAGGCCGGTACTTACAGCCATGCTCAATCGCATGATTCCGTCGAATCGGCGCGCTACGGTATTGTCAATACAGTCCCTCTTGTTCACATTGAGTCTGGCCGGAACCCAAACCATTCTTAGCTCAGTCGTAGATTATTCGGGGTTCCCCATGCTTTTTTTCATTCTGTCTGCTTTAGTCGCTGTCACGGGAGCCTTGTTCCTCTTGTTTAATATGCGAAGCGTCCAACAGGCAGCCGAGCAGCATAATTCTATGATTTCATCGGACAGCTGAATCATGGAATCATTCAAGGAGATCAACGAATAAAGTTAAAGCAGCGAAACTGAGTTCCGCTAAAGAGCTCAGTTTTTTTATGTCAGCACAATAACCATGAAAAGGGGTAACACAAGCCTAAGAAACAAATAGCGGCTTTTGATAGTATACAAATAAACTTATTGCCGAAGGAGTGGATATGATGCTTAAAACAACAGATTACCGTTATCCTTTTTTGCATCCTTTTACTTTTATGCCGCCAATAGCCCAGCAGGTTCAGTCTCCATTTATTTCGCTAGTGAAAGGTGAAGGACCTTGGATATATGATCAGGACGGAAACAAGTATATGTATTTAACAACTGCCGTACCTTCCATTGGATTAGGGAATTCACGCGTCATTGAACGGATCCACGAGCAATATTTGAGAATGAGTTATGCGTCTACCTGTGAGCAAACCCACCCTATTGCAGCCAAACTCGCAGAAAGATTGCTATCCATAGCTGGTGAGCCGATGAGCATGGCATTTTTTACGACGGACGGTTCGGGGGCAGTAGAGACGGCGATGAAGCTGGCTCGCCAATACTTCATATCGCTTCAGCAGCCTGAGCGGACGAAATTCATCAGTGTTCAAGGAAATTATCACGGCACGACCCTCGGTTCCGGATCGGTAACTCAACTGGGGATTCAATCCTCCTTCGGCCCGGGATTACAGGGGTGTTACTCGATTCCATCTCCGTATCCATATCATCATATCAGTGACAGTGCAGACGAACTTGTAGCCGGCAGTTTGCATTCCCTTCGAAGTATCATTCATGAGCAAGGTCCGGAAAAAATAGCTGCATGTGTGGTGGAACTAGTTCAAGGAGTTAATGGTGCGGTTCCGATGCCCAAATCTTTCATCAAAGAGCTAGGGGAGTTGAGTAGAAAGCACGAAATTCTGCTCATTGTGGATGAGGTTACCACAGGTCTAGGAAGAACTGGGAGTTGGTTGGCGTCACACGAATACGAAATAGAACCGGACATGCTCATATTATCCAAAGGCTTGACTGGAGGATACTTCCCGATGGGGGCAACGTTATTCTCCAAAAAAGTAAGCAGCCAGCTGTTTGACGGCGGTGGAATTTTTCTCCATGGTTCCACGCAAAACGGACATCCCATTGGCTGTGAAGCTGCGCTGGCCGTACTTGATATCATAGAAGAGGAGGGATTAGTTAATAACTCACAGACAGTGGGCGCGCAAATCATGGATGAATTGCGTTCTGCGCTTGCAGGACATCCCAACGTTGCAGACATCAGGGGAGCAGGATTAATGATCGGAATTGAGTTCAAAGATACCCAGGAAGGGAAGAGCAGCGGATTATCCTTGGAGTGGGGCGGTAGATTAAGCACAAATTTACGGAACGAGGGCATTCTTGCAAACTTCTTTAACGGAACTTTGATCATATATCCTCCTTTGAACATTTCCCAAGATGAGGCTGAATTCATATGGAGAGGGATCATCAATGCAGTAAAAGCAATGTAAATTCTAGGTTTATCCATAATTGTACGATCGGTTAAACACCCTTATTGTGGACACTGCACCTCTTATTCGATATCAAACATAGAATTGCTTTACATTGCTTTGTTTTTCACCAATTCCGATTATCAAACCTTAATCTGCTTCGGCTCCACAATGCCTTGTTTCACCGCTTCCATATATTCATACGGGGATAAATCGTAGATGCTGCCGTGGATGCGGATACGATTATAATCCTGTATAAACTGACTCACGACTTCATAGGCCTGAGGATAAGATTCAAATTCATGTCGCTGGTAGCACTCCGCCTCGATGATCGAATGATACGATTCGATGTGAGCGTTTTTATTCGGCGTTTTGGGCGGAATTCGTTCGTGAATCATGACAAACTCGCTACAGGCATCCTCAAACTTGTTGCTGATAAATTGTGGGCCGTTGTCCGAACGTATGACGGGTTTTTCTGTCTTGTCAAAGAGCTGGCGCTTCCTAAGCGCCTCCTGCGTAATCTGAACGAGATGCTTCGCTTCGCACGTCAGTCCAATGTGATAGCTTACGACCGCGCGATCAAACAC
>NZ_LDIG01000178.1 GCF_015845845.1 Paenibacillus dendritiformis | reverse complement strand
TGGTCCTTGTAATTTGAAGCTTCTCTATATGCTGAGGCTGAAAGGAACCGTAGAAACGCAGACTTTCATACCCGATTCCGTTATGTACTACACTCAAGTGAGTTCATGTCTCCTTCCGGCTCTCGAAACTTGACGGCTTGGAAACAGAACCTTAATCCAACTCCTACCCGTCATTTTCGATTTGGATATGACCACAATATAGACACTGTAGGGTGCAGTTCTGCGTCAAGGCAGGCTGCCCCTCGATCTTCACATCACTTTTCCCGTTCAGCCATGGCATAGTCAGCACCGGAACACACGGAGCCTTCTTCACGCCATAAATGTCTACCATCTCGCTGGCCTGTACCGCTGGATTGAGCAGACTGGAGCAATTCCCGAAAGACTCAATGTTCACCCCCGGCACGTAATCTCCAATATTCAATTGTGCTTTGTTTTTTATGTAGACGCCATGGCTAAATGGCCTTTTCAAACGGGTAGGCTGCGTACCATAACTACAGCTTACGATCGCTCCTGCCACGACATAGCTTTTTTTCGCGCCGCTTCCCGGTCTTACCTGCGTATTTTCCACCTTACTCTATCCTCCTGTCTCCATCTCGACTCTTTGTACTCGAATGCCGGTAAAGAATCGCCGCAGCAAGCTTTCCGCCACAGCCAAATCGATATAGATATGAGGTTCGATAAGCCCCTTAATCCGAAAAACAGGCGACTCCACCTCCCCCCGTCTCAGTACCAAACGCTTTAATGTCTGATTGGGGTACCATTCCGTCTGTGCGGACAAACAGTCCTCCAACGGCGGACGAAGCAACCAGTATACATCCTGTCTGGCCTGCTGGAAATCGGTCAGGATGGCCGCTCTCCATTCCAGTCCCGGCATATATTTCTCCAATAATGCTTTCATCCGATCCGACACCAGCGGCAGAGGAAATTCCAAAAAATCCGGGTACACTGTTTGTGGATCGGCACGTACAGTTAGAAAAAGAGAAGCCTCCTGTTGTTTCTGTCCCTGGGTCTCCGTCAGGATATCTCTTACTTGCAAAGGAGACATCGCAGCAGGCTC
>NZ_LDIG01000177.1 GCF_015845845.1 Paenibacillus dendritiformis | reverse complement strand
ATAAACACTTCAAGAAAATGTAAATCTAAAAAAGCTGACAGTACCCCTATGCAGCTCCAAGCTGTGTTTGAATTTGAGCGAGAGCTACTCCGGATAGAGCTTGTTTATAAACATATTCAATCCAATGTTGCTTTTTTTCTCGTCGATATTGGTGCAATCCATCCAAAAGATAGCCTTGCCCGCTGTAAATACAGCACATCGAAACAAAAGAGAGTAGCGCCCAGTAGCGATCGATCGCTTTCGTAGATCGAACCTGATATCGATCCAAGCCGAGGTGGACTTTCGCCGTTCGAAAATACGTTTCAATCGACCATCGCTTGCTATAATAGCTCAGAATTTGCTTGTTGGTTAGAGAAACATCTGTACTTAGAAAAGCTTTCACCTGCTTAGGGTTCAGTTCTTCTCCTTCTTTCCAGCAGAAAAGAACGACTCCATTATCAAGCAAATTGAGCTTTCCTTCGTATCGATAAACGCGATAAGAGTCTTCTCCGATGGTCACGAGATCGGTATCAGACTTCGACATAAACGAAGCAAATTCTTTAATCGATTGGCGAATCCCTTGTGGGTAAATGATGCGATTGGTCTTCAGACCGCTAATGACATGGAATCCTTGCTCGCTACTCACCTGAAGAACAGAGGCTGAAGGATACCACGAATCCATTAATACGTACGTTTGGTGATGGGACCTGGGCACTTGCCGGATCATGTCACAAGCCAGATCAATCTTGCTCTTGCTTTTGGATTCATAGCGTTCTGTTGCAAAGGGATATACTATATCACCCGCCCGTAGCATGGCTTCCACTACAGCATGACCATAGACCTTCTTTCCCTTGAGATGAGAGTGGTGAAAGGCTGAGCCCTGGATCGAGTCAACCGCCCGTGACGAAGGTTTGGTTTTTTCACACACCGTATCATCTACAATGACAAAGATAGGACTGTTATTGTGCTTAGCGCTGTATTTGACTTGCTGATAGGCGATATTACGTACGATTTGCTTCAGGAACTGTTCATCCCACTTCCCATGGGATAAAAAATGACTTAAGCTTCTGCGATCCCGATGATGCAAGCTTTCACGATGTATGTCTGTTAAGGTACCTGTAAATCCAGATGACAACATGCCATCTACAAAGTGAGTGATGTGATTAAGGACAGATTTGGAAAAATACAACGGGAGTTTCCATTGCCGAAAGATATTGTTCCAATGGCGATGCTGTGTTAACGTATACGTATGAGACATTTCTTGATCTCCTCTGCGTAGAGTGGTTGGTCGCACTTCTATTTTACACAGAGAGTCAAGGGTGTCTCTTTTTCTGCTATTTAATTACAGCGAATTTGGGCAAGTACAGTTCTTTAATTAACTTTTTGATATCATTAGGGTCATGCTGACCATCCCCATCAAACTGTATAACATAATCATAATTTTTTTCTGATGCATATTTTAATCCGGTCAATATTGCCCCACTATATCCAAGGTTGCAACATAATGAAATAACATCATACCCCTTACTCCGCACTACATTTTCAGTATCATCTTTCGAACAGTCATTTATTGCCAAAAATATCAACATCTTGTACTAAAGAGGATATTCCGTCTAGTACAGAAATTATGTTTTTTGATTCATTATAAGCTGGAATAACGACCAAGCACCGCAATTTAATTATTCCTCCGATTCATAATAATAATTGTTTTCTGAATTAATCAACAAGGGTGAATTATTATCCTTATCAGATAATATAGGAGTTCTTGTCGGCCAAGTAATCCCTAACGAAGGATCATTCCAATAAATTCCTCGTTCGTGCTCGGGAGAATATGTTTCATCTACTTTATACACTACAATTGTATTCGGTGCTAATGTGCAATAACCATGTGCAAACCCCTTTGGAATTAATAGCTGTCTATTGTTTTGATCATTAAGTTCGACTCCAACCCATTGTCCATACGTTGGGGAATTTTTACGGATGTCCACAGCTACATCATAGATTTCCCCTGATACAACATAAACTAATTTTGTTTGGGCTTTTGGGTTAATTTGATAGTGCAGTCCTCGCAGCACCCCAACCTCATTTGATACAGAACAGTTATCTTGAACAAAATGATAATTAATTAAATGATCTCTAAATTTAGATACACTATAACTCTCTATGAATATTCCTCGATGATCTCGATATCCTTGCTGCTCAATGATGCGAAGACCTTTTAATTTCGTTTCAATTACTTTCATGATTCACCCTCCAAAAAACGTACTATATCCGGATGAAATATAAATTTCTAGTTTGTGTATTGTTTCTTCTTGAAGGTCCAGTATTTGTTAAAAGTAAAATTGGAAATCGGAACTATGATAACTGTTACAATTTGAGCAACAAGATACCAAATACTGAATAAATGAACGAATATATACATAGTTAACATGTTTAAACACAATCCACTTAACGACACGGTAATATACTTAAAAAAAGTACTAAGATTATTATTATTAAAAGTCCATTTAAGATTTATAAAATATGAGATGATTAACGAAAGGGTGAATCCCATGATAGATGCTAAATACGGTGACATACTACAATACTCGACAAGTACAACTAATGTACCAGTATGAATTACTGTTCCAACAATTCCTACCAAGCCATACTTAATGAATTGGTTGAATTTCTTGAATACCTTTATGATCCTTATCCTACTTTGCGTATTCATCATGGTTTATTTATGCCTTTACCCTGCATGTAGTATTTAATATGTATCTCCACGTATCTTTACACATCTCATCAATATTTCTTCTAGCCACCCAACCTAAAACCTTCTCCGCTTTACTAGTATCAGCATAACATTCCGCAATATCTCCGTCTCGTCGGCCTACAATTCGATAATTGATTTTTTTTCCACTTGCTTTTTCAAAAGATTTAATTATTTGAAGTACACTGTAACCTACACCTGTACCAAGATTAACAGTATCTATTCCAGTTGAGGATAATACATATTCAAGAGCTTTAATATGACCTAGACTTAAATCGACAACATGCAGATAATCGCGAACTCCAGTTCCATCGAACGTATTATAGTCATTACCAAATACATTTACAAAATCCAATTCACCTATAGCAACTTTTGCTATATAAGGCAATAAGTTATTTGGAATTCCGACAGGGTTTTCTCCTATTATTCCGCTAGTATGAGCACCGATCGGATTGAAATACCGCAATAAACAAATGCTCCATCCCCTATCAGATGTATATATATCTTGCAAGATATTTTCTATCACCAATTTCGTATATCCATAAGGATTTGTTGTTTGTGTAGCTGAATCCTCTGTTATTGGTAGCTTTTCCGGGTTTCCATAAACTGTAGCAGAGGAACTGAATACTATTTTCTTCACATCAAACTTTTTCATTACTTCGCACAACACAAGTGTACTCATTATGTTAACTTGGTAATATTTTAAAGGGTTACTTACTGATTCCCCGACCGATTTTAACCCAGCAAAATGTATTACCGCCTCAATTGGATGAACATTAAAGATATTTTCAAGTAATGTTTTATCTTCAACATTCCCTCTATAAAAAGGGAATGTTTTGTCTGTAATTTTTTTTATTTTATCAATAGTATCTGGAGTCGAATTACTGAAATTGTCTACAACAACAATCTCGTAACCAGAATTCAGCAATTCTACACATGTATGACTGCCAATATATCCCGTTCCTCCTGTAACCAATATCGCCATAACCCTCATCCTTCTTTCATATCTATACTTTTTGTTTTTTGTTCATTACGATACTCACTAATGAAATTCATACAAACCAACAAAATAATAGGAGCAATCAATATATTAGAGTATACATAACGAAGATGCTGTGCTGGAATCGTCAACATTAATCCAGCAGTATTGAGTAGGGCTGGAAGTGTAGATAAGAATAAGATACTTTTCCTTTTAAACAAGAATATAAACATCCCGCCAACAATAATATATAATTGAATACCCCCCCTCCATAGGAACCAGTTATATTCCCTTCGTTCAGTAAATTCAATAAATTTATTTACATTTTCTCTATACGATTTAGTATTTTCGTTACTTTTCAAGCCTAAATTATTTGGATCTATTCCTCTTTGAGTGGTATAAGTATGAGAATCTTCTGGTTGTACAACTTCCCATATTATTGATGTCAATTTAATTTGATGTTTTACAAATATCCACGGATCTTGCTTTAGAACATGGAACCATATTTTAAAACATCAGCTGTATGAAGCTGTAATTTTTCTCTATTAATTTGAGAGTCATGAATTAACGGATCCACACTATGGGGATTATAATGCTTTTTCCATTCCTCTATTGGATAAATGTCATTTAATTTCGCGGATCATGCTTTCATCTTCAAACAAAAGATGACGAATTTCGCCATTTTCAACCCCTTTTTAGAGCCGGAAACGTTTCTTCGACAAACTGTTGTTGTTTAACAGGGTCTGCAGCGGCAAGCGTATACGTCGGTTTCGTATAGCTCATGCCCATATGTTCCATCATCTTCGAAACGCCGCGCAGCGAATAGGTACATCCATACGTACGCTCAATGTAGTCTGCTATCAGTTGCAACGTCCAATTGAATTTGGCGGTGAATCCAACGTCTGCTGGCACCTGGTTCACAATGACTTGCTTCAATGCGTCCCGCTGTTCTTTCGTCAGGCGTGGGGATCGCCCGGGAGAGAATTGCATGGCCAAGCCCGACAACCCTTCTTTTTCATAGGCGCGGATGTAAAGGCGAATAGTTTTCTCCGAACGACAGATGATCGTGGCAATCTCGCGTACAGACTTGCCCATTAATCGTAAACGTACGGTTTGAAGTCGCTCGTACATGCGGCGATCCTTCGTCGTTCTTATTCGTTCTTCAACTGCAGCCAGCGCTTCCTTGTTATCCATCTCATTCACCGCCTCATTCAGGGTATTTCTGAATTCGACAATGATGGGACAAAACCCTCCTGTTATGGAAGTTCAATAGTTT
>NZ_LDIG01000176.1 GCF_015845845.1 Paenibacillus dendritiformis | reverse complement strand
GAGTCTGTAAAATAGTTTGTGTAAACTCCAAAACCTATTAAAATGGAACTAATAGAAAGGTTGGGAGAACACATGGGACTATGGACGAAAGAGCAACTACGAGCGTTTATTAAAGAGAACAAGCTCATGACCGCGAAAGATGCGCAAAACGCCTTGAAGGATCTGTTCGCCGAGACGATTCAGGAAATGCTGGAGGCCGAGATGGACACGCATCTGGGCTATGAGAAGCATGAGAAAGCGGAGAAGACCACCTCCAATTCACGCAATGGCAAGAGCCGCAAGAAGATCACCAGTGAGTATGGGGAGCAAGAGATTTCGGTGCCCCGCGACCGGCAAGGTGAGTTCGAGCCACTGGTGGTGAAAAAGTATCAGTCGAACGTGACCGGCATTGAGGATCAGATCATTGCGCTCTATGCCAAGGGCGTAAGCACACGGGAGATTCAGGATCATCTCCAGCAGCTATACGGCATTGAGGTGTCCCCTACGCTTATCTCCAATGTCACCAACAAGATCATGCCCCTGGTCAAAGAATGGCAAAACCGGCCGCTGCAAAGCGTGTATGCCGTTGTATTTTTGGACGCCATTCACTTTAAAGTGAAGCAAGATGGCGCCATCGTCAATAAGGCGGCTTACATGGTCATCGGCATCGATTTGGATGGCAACAAGGATGTTCTGGGCATCTGGATCGGCGAGAATGAATCTGCAAAGTTCTGGCTGAGCGTGCTGAATGAGTTGAAGAATCGCGGCGTACAGGACATTCTCATTACGTGTGTGGACAACCTGACCGGCTTCTCGCAGGCCATCACCGCATGCTATCCACAGACGGAGATTCAGAAATGCATCATTCATCAGATTCGCAATTCAACGCGCTATGTGTCCTACAAGGACCTAAAGAAGGTCACTGCCGATCTGAAGCCGATCTACAAGGCGAGCACGGAAGAAGCCGCTCTTGTGGAATTGGATCGCTTTGAAGAAGTCTGGGGAACGAAGTACCCGCTCATTATCCGTTCCTGGCGCAACAATTGGGATGAGCTCGCGACCTTCTTCAAGTTTCCGCCAGAGATCCGTAAGTTGATTTATACCACAAACATCATCGAGAGCTACCATCGCCAACTTCGCAAAGTGACCAAGGGCAAGAGCATCTTCCCGACGGACGAGGCGTTGCTGAAGATGCTGTACCTGGCGACGATGGATGTGACTCGCAAATGGACGGGGCGCGTGCAGAACTGGGGACAAATCCTCCTCCAGCTCTCCATCTTCTTCCCGGATCGGGTCGGACAACATTTAAGCTAAGGGGCGAACCGCCCCCGAGGGGGCTTCATCATCAATGCGTTTACACAAAACTCTTGACAGACCCCTACATTTCATGGTTGAAATCGCTGCCTCTCTACTATGAAACGAATCAGACTTTGCATAGAGCATCCGGTAAACCTTCCTCGATAAGTCATGAGTTCCTCCTTCTTCTAGGTCACAAGATTACTTCGATCTATATATTTCTTCATCTGCGCCACTCATATTCCTTTTTTCTCTCATAAAGACGCCTCAACCTGTTGAACTCTAACACCGTATTCACGCTGTGGGGCTTTTGCCCCTTGGTAATCAGATGTATAATCATGGAAGATGACTCAGACAACACACGACCCGGCCTATGATTTGAGCTATTAAAGGCCGGGTCTCGTCTTCAAATTGGGAAACCAGCCTCTTAATTATTAAAAGGTGGGGAAAATATCTGTCAACCATGTCGGAAGAGGGTCCTCGAGACTCTCCAGTTTGGTTTCATTGGGAAAGAGAACGGATATGGATTATTGGAATTACTTCGACAGATAGTTTTCCAAAAAGAATACAGAAAAATCCGAAATGTGCAATTGGAATTGTTGATTTTGATCTTTATCGTGGACTTGTTTTACATGCAGGATTTAGAGGTCATGCAGAGGTTAAATCATTTGATAATGAGATAGCATATCGATTACTGTCACGATATTTAGGTCGACATGAAGAACGATGGGATCCAAGATTTAGAAATTTAGATGACAGCAATGTATTGATATGTTTTAGACCGGAAACCGTCGTAATCCGAGATCGATCATACGCTCCATCAAAAGAAATGGAATAATGAATGGATAACTAGGAAACAGCGCAAGCCATAAATATCCATATCCTTTTATCAGGCATCGAACGGATTATAAAATATTAAACTGGTGGTGTTTAACGCTGTCTGAACAGTCTACTGTGTTTAATACTTCGGATAACTTCTCTCTTGAATGATTTAGCTGATCAATTATTTCTTTGACTTCAAAAATTTCATCACCTGGTTTAGCAATGTCAGGAGCTTCTACCTTATTACTTCTATCCAGTAAAAATTCCAATTGAGGTTTATTCTCTATAGACGAGTCTTCTTCACTCTATAATCCTTTCTTTAATGCATCAGGAGGAACCGATGCCCCATTATCCGATCGATATTGCGAACTTTCATGATACGATTCTTCAACTTCAAGGAATATCTGCGATCGAAAGCGGCGTCGACAACCTGGAGCCCATCGATGCGGAGATGCTGCCGCTCTCCCCATGCGCTCATCTGCCTCATGCCGCGCTGTGGCGCACGGGAGGCGGGCTTGAAAACGAGGTTCTTATCCAGTTCGAGTTCACCATTGACCATACAAGAGAAGGCTTGCAGTCATTGGAATTTCTTGCATGGTTCGTCCGGGATTGCGCGCGGGGAGGCGCAAAAATTCAATTGCGTCCCTTCGCGCTTCCACCGGAAACGCCTTACGGCAGGCAATTGGGGACGACGTTGAAATTCCATATCGATCTGTTTGTCGATGGAATCGAGGACACGTTAGAGCCCGCATTTGCTGCGATTCGTCAGCTCAATCAAGCGCTCAAGCTGGCGGTGGAGATGTACAAAATTCCGGTCAAGTGAGCGCACAGATCATATGGCAGAAACAAAGGCTCAAAGGAAAGCGGGAAGTCATATGGGAATCGCTTATCAGTTAAAATGCGGGCATTGCGCGTATTGCAGCAGTATGTTTTAGGGATTGGGTTCAGCCATGTATATGTAAGTTCGCTCTTGCCGGCATTGAAGAAAGAAGAGGATCCGTCAGCGGGCCGCCTCATTTCTCCATGATGGCAGCGCAGTACATACCGCTTGCGATGTGATTTACGTGTGCCAACAATGCGGCTATCTTCATAATGACTTGTACTTGAAGATTCGCTCGGATACCGATCAGTTTGAACTGTGTCATGACTGCCCCCGGTGCGCGGAGCCGCTGACGTCTGAACCGTTGGAAGAACTGTACCCGGAAGCAACGGTGCTGGCATGTCAGGAGTGCCGGAAAGAGAAGCTGGAGATTGAGCCTTTCATGGATTGGGATTAGTTTGGAATAAAGTGGGTTATAAAAATTACGAAGTCTATAAGAAAAGGGGGGGGAAACATGAACGCTTTGGAAGCACGGGGACGAATCAGTGTGCGCCCATATCGGGACGAAGACAGGTCGGCTTGCCAGGAGATATTCGATAGCAATGTTCCTGATTATTTTGCAGCCGTTGAGCGCAAAGATTTTGATGCTTATCTCGATGACCTGAAGGGTCCTTACTTCGTGATGGAAGATGAGACAGGCACCATTGTCGCCTGCGGCGGGTACGCGGCTGAAGAGGAAGAGCCCACGATTGCCGTGCTCTGCTGGGGAATGGTCCGTCGCGATCTTCACCGCTGCGGGTTCGGCCGACAGCTTCTGGCCGAGCGGTTGCGGCGAATCGCGGCGGAGCCGCAATACTCCCTCGTGACGATCGAGACATCGCAATACAGCCGCGCTTTTTTCGAACGATTCGGGTTCACTGCGGAAAGGGTCGTCCCGGACGGCTTCGCGCCGGGTTTGGATCTTGTGGAAATGGAGCTGGATGTCTCCAATCGAGACGTATTCGTGCATATGGCATGATAAAGGTGCCGGGAATGCGATGTTCTGCAGACAGCAGTCCAGGAGGGGCCGAAGATTTATGCCCGCTTAGCCTTATCCCTTGTTGCATAAAGTGGAACATTCCCCCGAACCGGCTTCTCCCATTTCCAGCTTGAGTTGAGCGATCCGCTTTTCGCCCCAATCGTACATCATCTGAATGATCGGCAGCAGGGTCATCCCCAGCTCGGTCATCGAGTATTCCACGCGCGGTGGCACTTCCGGGTACACTTCCCGGTGGACGATCCCGTCCTCCATCAGTTCTTTCAGTTGGCTCGTCAGCATTTTGTGGGTAATTTTGGGGAACAGGCGCTGCAGCTCGCTGAAGCGATGCGGCCCTTCCACCCCGAGATGCCACAAGATGACCACCTTCCACTTGCCGCTGAACATGGAGAGGGTCAGTTCCTTGGAACAGGTAAAATCGCCGTTTTTAAGCTTTTCCTTGATTTCTTTTCGAATGTCGGACATCGGGTAACCTTCACCTCTTTGAAGTACTTAGCCAATAGTACCTTTTTCGTAACCACCGTACAAAAAAGTGCATTCTTCCCGTACCTAGCGATAGGGGCTATAATGGCGTTGATTGAATATCATTCTTCTTATATTGTAAAGGAGTGACGCGACAATGTCTAAAAAAGTGCTGATTGTGACCGGCGATGCGGTCGAAGCATTGGAAGCATACTATCCCTATTATCGTTGCCTGGAGGAAGGATTCGAAGCGACCATCGCTTCGCCGACGGATACGAAAGTGCTGCATACCGTCGTCCACGATTTTGAAGACTGGCAGACGTTTACGGAAAAGCGGGGCTACCAGTTGGAAGCCCATGCTTCGTTCGAGCAGATCGATCCTGAGCAATACGATGCCCTGATTATCCCGGGCGGACGGGCACCGGAGCATATTCGCCTGCATAAAGACTTCCCGCGGATTGTCCGCCATTTCTTCCAGAAGGATAAACCGGTCATGATCCTGTGCCATGCCAGCGTGGCGCTGACCGTGATCGCCGAAGAGATAAAAGGGCGGGAAATGACGGCCTACTTCGCTTGCCGTCCGGAAGTGGAAGCGGCAGGGGCGAAGTATGTGGAGGCCCGGTTCCATGTGGATCGCAACCTGATATCCGGCCATGCATGGAACGATTTGCCGCAGTTGATGAGAGAATTCGTCAAGCAGGTCAATGCTTTGGCGTAACTTGTAAGTAAATAGAGAAGCAAAGGACAGCATGGTGGTGCTGTCCTTTGTTGTATTATACGTTTCCACTATTATGAAATGGAGTTATACTTAGGGGAGAGTGGCAAGAGTGTTTGTTAGTGTTGAGTTAGGATGCGCAGATAGCCGATAACGTAATAAGTGTTCACAGCCAAGGGAATTGGTATAGATGGACCTCTGTCAATAGATTGGACAGCCAGAATCGAGAAAATTATGCAGCTTGATCGTACATTTGTTCGTATTGAACGGGTGTAAGATACCCGATTGCGGAATGAACGCGTTTTCGGTTGTAGAAAAACTCGATGTATTCAAAAATTCGACTTTGGGCTTCCTTGCGGGTTCTGAACTTCTCCAAATAGACGAGTTCCTTTTTGAGCACGCTGTGGAACGATTCGATGCAGGCGTTGTCATAGCAGTTGCCCTTGCGGCTCATGCTGCATTTCATCCCGTATTTCAAGAGCCGTTTTTGGTACTCATGAGAAGCGTATTGGCTGCCCCGATCGGAATGATGCAGGACTTCGCCTTTCGGCCGTTGACGGTTGTAAGCCTGATCCAGAGCTTGCAGGACCAATTCCTTGGTCATCCGCTCGTCGGCGTGCCAGCCTACGATTTTGCGAGTGTACAAGTCCATCACGCTCGCGACATAGAGCCATCCCTCGTCTGTCGGAACGTAAGTGATGTCCGCCATCCAAACTTGATTGGGAGCTTGTGCCGTGAACTGCTGGTTCAGCACATTGTCATGCACCGGCAGATTGTGGTTCGAGTTCGTCGTCGCCTTGTATTTCTTGACGGTGCGCGACTTGAGCCCCAGTTCCTTCATAATGCGGGCAACCGTTTTCTCGGATACCCGCACACCTTGCTGGCGCAGGACTTGAGCGATCTTCGGGCTGCCGTACAGGCGACGCGAGTCCACAAAAATACGGCTAATCTGTTGTTCCAGTTCTCTGCGACGTTTCTTTTGCTCGCTTTCCTGACGCCTGGTCCATTGATAGTAACCGCTCCGGGATACGTTCAAAACCTTGCACATCTCCGACACCGGATACTTGGAGCGGTGTTTGTGGATAAACGCAAAGATCAGTTCCGGTCTTTTGCGAAGATATGCATCGCCTTTTTTAAAATCTCGTTCTCCATCCCGAGTTGGCGGATTCGTTTCTGCATTTCGAGAAAGGTTTTTTCTTCGATTTTCAGGTTACCGCTGCCGCGAAACGCATTGACCGGATCTTGCTTGAATTCGTTGATCCAGCGGTACAGGGTATTGTCGGACACGTCCAATTCCCGGGCGACCTGCGCCACCGGCTTCCCCTGCTCTTGAATCATTTTCACGGTTTGGATTTTGAACTCTTTGTCGTATTTCTGACTCATCTTCGGACACCTCGATTTTGTTAGGTTTATTGTCGCATTCTCGATTCTCGGTGTCCACTTTTTAGTCTATATAGAATAAAACTATTGAACTTCCATAACAGGAGGGTTTTGTCCCATCATTGTCGAATTCAGAAATACCCTGAATGAGGCGGTGAATGAGATGGATAACAAGGAAGCGCTGGCTGCAGTTGAAGAACGAATAAGAACGACGAAGGATCGCCGCATGTACGAGCGACTTCAAACCGTACGTTTACGATTAATGGGCAAGTCTGTACGCGAGATTGCCACGATCATCTGTCGTTCGGAGAAAACTATTCGCCTTTACATCCGCGCCTATGAAAAAGAAGGGTTGTCGGGCTTGGCCATGCAATTCTCTCCCGGGCGATCCCCACGCCTGACGAAAGAACAGCGGGACGCATTGAAGCAAGTCATTGTGAACCAGGTGCCAGCAGACGTTGGATTCACCGCCAAATTCAATTGGACGTTGCAACTGATAGCAGACTACATTGAGCGTACGTATGGATGTACCTATTCGCTGCGCGGCGTTTCGAAGATGATGGAACATATGGGCATGAGCTATACGAAACCGACGTATACGCTTGCCGCTGCAGACCCTGTTAAACAACAACAGTTTGTCGAAGAAACGTTTCCGGCTCTAAAAA
>NZ_LDIG01000175.1 GCF_015845845.1 Paenibacillus dendritiformis | reverse complement strand
TACAAACAAGAGTGTCGAAGCACCGACAAACAACTTTTGGGCTCGGTAGTCCAATGACTTATCTCGAGTGGAATTCACATGTAACCATTTTAGGCATTGACAAATGACGTTTTGATTCGGTACGTTATCCATAGAAATCTCCTTTGTTGAGCGTTTTATGGATACGCTGAGGGTAACTCAACAATAGGAGATTTCTTTATTTTTGTCCACGAATATAGTTCAATAAGTTACAAATATAGAGAATTATAGGGTGAAAATTTTCGTAAAAAGATTGATGCAACGCTAGTGATAGAACAAGTGTATTTCTTGATTTTGCGACCTCATTTTTTTCTAACTCGCTAAATTGAACATACGCAACATCCCCACTAGCCTGGGCCGCAATGAAATTGTTGTCATTGATATCTCGAGTTGGACCTTCATATAGTATGATTCTTTTCATAAGGTCATCAAGTTCTCCCGGACTTAATTTTTTTACCATTGTACCGTCAGAGGTGAGAGAGAAATCAGTGATATCAAATGCTGAGGCGTTTGCGTATGAACCAAATGAAAGTAACAACATCATTCCTAACAACAATGTAAAACTTTTCAACAATCTTATTTAATTTCCCTCCATTAGAAAATATTGATAGTTACTTGCCTTGATAATATCATAACAAGTGAATATTACAAGTTAAATCAAGAAAAAAAGAGACTTCTATTCTTAGCAAACCCTAGCAAGGGAAAATGAACCAGTTGTCGATAAGAAACAGATAAAAAACAGACAAGTGGGGGACGCCATGGATAATCGAACTGAAAGAAGTAACAGGAAACACTCCAAAGAGCGGCGCATGTATAAACGCTATCAAGCCATCTATTCGCATTTGAAAGGCACATCCATGACCGCGATTGCTGACATTCTGAATCGAAACCGAATGACGGTGAGCAGTTACATTCATCGTACGAAAACGGTGGATTGGCAGCCTTGCAGCTCACGCACTCATCTGGTGCTCCTTCTCGGTTGACTAAGGAAAAGCAAGATCAGTTGAAACAAACCGTCGCCTATTCGGTGCCCCGCGAGGTCGGCTATACAGCCAAGCACAACTGGACGCGCAGATGAGGAACTGAAAAACAACGTTCTTCCCGCTTGTACACAGAGTGCATTCCATCTTGTGAATATCCTGTGGATATCGACGGTGGGTGTTGTGGCTGACGCCCTTTTTCTGTGGATAACTTGTTCGTAAATGAAAAAAGGAGGGGATAACTCCCCTCCAGGATGTGTATAAACGGTGGGTAATGGGGATAGTCTACTGCACCATGTTGCGCAGGACGATAATCTCCACCCGCCGGTTTTGTTGGCGGTGCTCTTCCGTATCATTATCCACAACCGGCCGCGTCTCGCCATAGCCTGCGATCTGGAACTGGTCGGCGTCCAGCTTCTTATCGTCGACGAAGAAGCGGAGAACGGACAGGGCCCGTGCCGCGGACAGCTCCCAATTATCCTTGTAGCGTCCGCCGGAAGCGAACGGCAGATTGTCCGTATGTCCTTCGATGCTGACCATCGTGTCGAGCTGCGGCAGCAGGGTAGCCAGCTTGTCCAAGGTCGGCAAGGCCTTGTCCTTCAGCTCGGCCCGGCTCAAATCGAACAGCAGCCGGTCGCTGAGCCGAATCGAGATCCCTTTGGGGATATCCGTCACTTCAATCTGCCCGCCCAGATCGTTGTCGTTGATGTATTGCTGAATGACTCCCATGAAGTTCTTGAGCTGTTCCTCCTGCTTGCGGAACGCCAAGTCCTTGTCGGTCAATACGCCGATGGCGACCGGCTTCTCTTCCTTGACTTCTCCTGAGCCTCCGTCCTCGGCGGTCTTCAGCGCTCCGTTCTGGCCGGGCTTCGTATAGGCTCCGTCCAGGAGCCCCGCGCCTTGGTCCATCGGGGTGTTGCCGCTCTTGAACGATTGCTGGAGCGTCTCGGACAGCGACTGGTACTTGACGGCGTCGACTTGGCTCATGGCGTACATAATTACGAAGAAAATGAGCAGCAGCGTAATCAAATCGGCATAGGTGATAAGCCAACGTTCGTGATTGGCGGCTTCCTGAGCCCGTTGTCTACTTCTGCGTCTCATGAATCATCCCCCGCTTCATCAACGGATCCGCCTTGAGCGATTCGAACGCATCCTCGGCAAGCAGGAAGGAGCTCAGCTTTTTCCGCACAATCTGCGGGTTCTCTCCCGCCTGAACGGCGAGAATGCCGTACTCCATCATCTCCATGATGCGGATCTCGTCCGCGCTCCGCTCTTTAATCTTGCTCGCGATAGGCAGATAGATGACGTTGGCGGTCGCTACGCCATACAGGGTTGCCGTGAAGGCGACGGCAATCGAAGGTCCGAGCATGGAAGGATCGGACAGGCTGCCCAGGACGTGAATCAGACCCATGACCGTACCGAGAATCCCCATCGTCGGGGCGTAGCCTCCGGCGGCTTCGAATATTTTGGCGTAGCCTTCATGCTTCTCGGCGATCGCGTCCATCTCGAGCTCAAGCATCTGCTTCACCAGCTCCGGTTCCGTGCCGTCGATGACCATCATCATGCCGCTGCGCAAATATTCATTCTCATGCCGCTGTACCGTGTCTTCGAGGGACAGCATTCCTTCGCGGCGGGCCACCGTGCTCAGCGCGACGATATCGTCGATGAGCTTTTCCGGCTGCGGCGCGCGGTGCGCGAAGGCCATCTTCAGCGCCTGGGGAATGCTGCGGAGCCGCTTGCCCGGGAAGCTGACGACGACGGCGGCGAAGGTGCCCCCAATGACGATAAGCGCCGCCGTTTTTTCCCATAAGCCGCCAATATTTCCGCCTTCCCACAAGAAACCGCCGATGAGCGCGGCTAATCCTGCGATAATCCCGATAACAGTCGTCTTATCCATTCTGTAATCCTCTCCCATTTAACATTTCCCATTTGCATCCATACCGTGAAACGAGTATAATCGAAAGGGAACAAACATTCTTATTTGTGGCTGTATATGACAGCCGATTGACGATGCAGATGTATGTGAGTTGTGTACTCTTTCACGTATAGAAGTTCGCGGGGGCGAGAAGTCCGTTTATGGGCGGAACCCCGCTTCTTTCCACATGTTTGCCTGATCCTATTATCGGGTCATTGTCGGGTAAAGTTTAGGGAGCGGCAATTTACGCGGAATTTGGCCTGTTATTTGGTTCGGGAGACCTACAGAGGAGCTGAATTTGGGTCTGAGCGGGAATGGGGTCCGGTCTGAAAGGCTTATCCGGGCGCCCAATTGATTATTATTTGGAAGAAAGTGCGGTGAAGCTATGGCAGAATGGGAAGTGTTGACGAAGCCGTTTGAGCTGGTATCGGAATTTGCGCCACAGGGGGATCAGCCGGCAGCGATCGATAAGCTGGTCGAAGGCGTGCAGCAGGGCAAGCGCCATCAGACGCTGCTGGGCGCGACAGGCACGGGCAAGACATTCACGATTGCCCAGACGATAGCCAGAGTGAACAAGCCGACGCTGGTCATTGCTCATAACAAGACGCTGGCGGCCCAGTTGTGCAGCGAGTTCCAGGAATTTTTCCCGAACAACGCCGTGTCCTACTTCGTCAGCTATTACGATTACTATCAGCCGGAAGCGTACATTCCGTCTTCCGATACGTATATTGAGAAGGATTCGAGCATCAACGAAGAGATCGACAAGCTGCGCCACTCGGCGACGAGCTCGCTGTTCGAGCGGCGGGACGTCATTATCGTCGCCAGCGTGTCGTGCATTTACGGCTTGGGATCCCCGATGGAGTACGGGAGTCTGGTCCTGTCGCTGCGGACGGGGATGGAGAAGCCGCGCAATGCGATTCTGGCCAAGCTGGTCGATATTCAGTATCAGCGCAACGATATGAACTTCATCCGGGGAACGTTCCGGGTGCGCGGGGATGTCATTGAGATCTTCCCGGCCTCGAAGAGCGAGCATGCCGTCCGCGTCGAGCTGTTCGGGGACGAGATTGAGCGCATCACCGAGATTGACGTGCTCACGGGCGAGATAATCGGCGAGCGCGATCATATTGCCATCTTCCCGGCGTCCCACTTCGTTACGGCGGAGGAGACGATGAAGGTCGCGTTGAAAAATATCGAGCGCGAGCTGGAGGAGCGGCTCGAGGAGCTGCGGAGCCAAGGCAAGCTGCTGGAAGCGCAGCGGCTGGAGCAGCGCACCCGGTACGATATCGAGATGATGCAGGAGATGGGCTTCTGCTCCGGCATCGAGAACTATTCCGGACCGCTGACGTTCCGCGAGCCCGGATCGACGCCGTATACGCTGCTCGATTACTTCCCGGATGATTTCCTCGTCGTCGTCGACGAGTCGCACGTGACGCTGCCGCAGATTCGCGGCATGTACAACGGGGACAGGGCGCGGAAGGAAGTGCTCGTGGAGCATGGGTTCCGGCTGCCTTCGGCGCTGGACAACCGGCCGCTCCGCTTCGAGGAATTCGAGTCGAAGGTGCCGCAGGCCATCTATGTTTCGGCGACGCCGGGGCCTTACGAGCTGGAGCATTGCCCGATCATGATCGAGCAGATTATCCGGCCGACCGGATTGCTTGATCCGGTCGTCGAGGTTCGGCCGACGAAGGGGCAGATCGACGATCTGCTGGAAGAGATCCGCCTCCGCCTGAAGAAGGACGAACGGGTGCTGGTCACGACCTTGACGAAGAAAATGGCCGAGGATCTGACCGATTATTTGAAGGAAATCGGCATCAAAGTCCGCTATCTTCACTCGGACGTCAAGACGCTGGAGCGGATGATGCTGCTTCGCGATTTGCGTCTTGGGGTATATGATGTGCTGATCGGGATTAACCTGCTAAGAGAAGGACTCGATCTGCCGGAGGTATCGCTGGTCGCCATACTGGATGCGGATAAGGAAGGCTTTCTGCGCGCGGAGCGCTCGCTCATTCAGACGATCGGGCGGGCGGCCCGGAATGCCGACGGCCACGTCATCATGTACGCGGACAAGATAACCGACTCCATGGATAAGGCGATTAAGGAGACGGAGCGCCGCCGCACCATACAGATGGCGTATAACGAGAAGCACGGCATTACGCCGCAGACGATTCGCAAAAAAATCCGCGAAGTCATCGAGGCGACGAAGACGGCGGAATCGAAGGCGGGCTACGATGTCGGCACCTCGGTGGAGAAGATGTCGAAGAAGGATCGCCAGTCGGTCATTCAGCGGCTGGAGAAGGAAATGAAGGATGCGGCCAAGAACCTGCAGTTCGAGCGTGCGGCCGAACTGCGCGACGCCTTGATGGAATTGCGGGCGATGGATTAGAATTCAGAGGCTTGAAGAGGTTCGAGTGGACCCGAAGCGGGAGGTTAAAACATTGGCGAGTGAACATATCGTGATCAAAGGGGCGAGGGCCCACAACCTGAAAAATATTGATGTAACGATTCCGCGCGACAAGTTCGTCGTGCTCACCGGATTGAGCGGCTCGGGCAAATCCTCGCTGGCGTTCGATACGATTTATGCCGAAGGCCAGCGCCGCTATGTGGAGTCGCTCTCCGCTTATGCGCGCCAGTTCCTCGGGCAGATGGAGAAGCCGGACGTCGATTCGATTGACGGCCTGTCGCCCGCCATCTCCATCGACCAGAAGACGACGAGCCGCAATCCGCGTTCCACCGTCGGAACGGTGACGGAGATTTACGACTATTTGCGGCTGCTGTACGCGCGGATTGGGCGGCCCCATTGTCCGGTGCATGGCGTCGAGATTACGTCGCAGACGGTCGAGCAGATGGTCGACCGCATTATGGCGTATCCGGAGCGGACCCGGCTGCAGATTCTGGCTCCGGTCATCTCGGGGCGCAAGGGCGAACATAAAGGCGTCTTCGCCGACATCCAGAAGCAGGGCTTCGTGCGGGTGCGCGTCGACGGCGAGATTCGCGACGTGTCGGAGACGATCGAGCTGGAGAAGAACCGGAAGCATAATATTGAAGTGGTCGTCGACCGCATTGTCGTGAAGGACGATGTGCAGGCGCGGCTGGCCGATTCGATCGAGACGGCGCTCCATATGTCGGGCGGGCGGATTATTGTTGATATCATCGGCCAAGAAGAGCTGGTCTTCAGCTCGAATCTGGCTTGTCCGGAGTGCGGGTTCAGCATCGACGAGCTGTCGCCGCGGATGTTCTCCTTCAACAGTCCGTTCGGCGCCTGTCCGGATTGCGACGGTCTCGGCGTCAAAATGATCGTCGATCCGGAGCTGCTCGTGCCGGACTCGTCCAAAACGATCGAGGATGGGGCGTTCGAGGCCTGGGCAGGCAGCACGTCGAACTATTACCCGCAGTTCCTGCAGGCGGTATGCGAGCATTACGGCATACCGACGGATGTGCCCGTGTCGCAGCTGGAGCCGGAGCAGATGACGAAGCTGCTGCATGGCACGGGGGGAGAAAAGGTACGCTTCCGCTATGAGAATGACTTCGGTCACAAGAAGGAGGCGCAGGTGGCGTTCGAAGGGATCATTCATAACCTAGAACGGCGCTACCGCGAAACGGCATCGGAAGGCATCCGCGAGCATATTGAAGGCTTCATGAGCGCCAAGCCATGCGGTACCTGCAAAGGACATCGCTTGCGCAAGGAAAGTCTCGCCGTTACCATCAATGATCAAAACATGGCGTATGTAACGGCGCTCTCTATCGGGGAGGCGCAGCGTTTCTTCTCGAGTCTCGAGCTGACGGAGAAGGAGCAGATGATCGCCCATCTCATCTTGAAGGAGATCAACGCCCGGCTTGGCTTCCTGGTGAACGTCGGACTGGATTACTTGACGCTGAGCCGTGCGGCGGGAACGCTGTCCGGCGGCGAAGCGCAGCGCATCCGGCTTGCGACCCAGATTGGCTCCAGCCTGATGGGCGTGCTGTATATTTTGGACGAGCCGAGCATCGGGCTGCATCAACGCGACAACGATCGCTTGATTCAGACGCTGGAGCATATGCGGGATCTCGGCAACACGCTTATCGTCGTTGAGCATGACGAAGACACGATGCTGGCGGCGGACCATATCATCGATATCGGTCCGGGCGCGGGAATTCACGGCGGGCAGGTTATCGCCGAAGGGACGCCGGAAGAGATTATGAAGGACAAGCATTCGCTTACCGGCCAATATTTGAGCGGGCGCAAGTTCATCCCGGTACCGGCGAAGCGCCGCGTCCCGGACGGACGATGGCTCGAAATCATCGGCGCCAAGGAGAACAATCTGCGCAGCGTGAACGTGAAGTTCCCGCTCGGCGTATTCACGGCGGTGACCGGCGTATCCGGCTCCGGCAAGTCGACGCTGGTGAACGAGATTCTGTATAAGACATTGGCAAGAGATTTGAACCGGGCGAAGGTCCGTCCGGGACAGTACAAGGAGATTCGCGGCCTTGAGCATATCGATAAGGTCGTCGATATCGACCAGTCGCCGATCGGACGGACGCCGCGCTCTAACCCGGCGACGTATACCGGCGTGTTCGACGATATCCGCGATCTGTTCTCGACGACGAATGAAGCGAAGATTCGCGGCTACAAGAAAGGCCGCTTCAGCTTCAACGTCAAGGGCGGCCGCTGCGAGGCCTGCCGGGGCGACGGAATTATCAAGATCGAGATGCACTTCCTGCCGGACGTATACGTTCCTTGCGAAGTATGCAAGGGCAAACGTTATAATCGGGAGACGCTGGAAGTAAAATATAAAGGGAAAAGCATCGCCGATGTGCTGGAGCTGACGATCGAGGATGCGGCGGAGTTCTTCCAGAACGTGCCGCGCATTCACCGCAAAATCCAGACGCTGCTCGATGTCGGGCTCGGCTACATGAAGCTCGGCCAGCCGGCGACGACGCTGTCCGGGGGCGAAGCCCAGCGGGTGAAGCTCGCCGCAGAGCTGCATCGCCGCAGCACAGGCAAGACATTTTACATTCTCGACGAGCCGACGACCGGTCTGCATGTCGCGGATATCGACCGCTTGCTGCAGGTGCTGCATCGCCTCGTTGATTCCGGCGAGACAGTGCTCGTCATCGAGCATAACCTCGATGTAATCAAGACGGCCGATTACTTGGTCGACCTCGGCCCGGAAGGCGGCAGCGGCGGCGGCACGATCGTGGCCACAGGCACGCCGGAGCAGGTCGTGAAGGTGGCAGGCTCCTACACGGGCCGCTACTTGAAGCCGATTCTGGAGCGGGATCGGGAGCGGACCGCGCAGTTGGAGACGGCCTGCAGCGTAGCGCAGGAGGCATAAACGCCAAGAGGCCTTCTTGTAATACCGAGCCAATTTCCCGAAAATATAAAAGAGGCACAGCCCTGGGATTGGGGCTGTGCCTTTTTTAATGTTCAGAAGTAGGCTCAAAAGGGGTGGGACATTACATTGCTTGACGACTATAGGTTGGAGCCTTACGGGCAATCCCCCCCGCGGGCCAGGTAAGTAGCAGTATGTTGGAGACTTATGTGCAAACTCCCCACACCTCAGGTACGTGGCAGCCTATTGGCGCTATATGAAATCTCCCCATGCCTCAGATAAGCAAAGTATGTTGGAGCCTTACGGGCAAACTCCCCATGACTCGGGCGCCCTATTTTGTTTTAGACCTTATTTGCGTTCTCCTGTTCGGTCAGAACTTCGGGTTAACACCTTTTTTCCAAATTCAAGATTTTCATTAATGTACAATAAAATGTCTATCCGGCTTGTTGTGGATGATGAAGTTGATGATAGGGGCAGGGCTAATGTTAAGCGGTGGTAGCGTTCCGTAAGTGAATGGATAGAATGCCAGGGGTTCCTGAAATGATGGGATAGTGAACGCAAACAACACTGGGCTGCCTGACGCGATGGGAGAGTGGCTGTAAGGACACCGAGAGAGAAGTATAAGCTTGATGATTTCGTCACTCCAGTTATGTTGATTTGCTTTCCTGACTTAAGTCTGGGAGGGGGGTTTTTGCACCTTCACAAATCTGTCGTTGCTTTTTACATTTTCAACCTATAATATGGAAGTGGAAATGAGTAATGTACAAAATTAACAAAATAACAAGCGGGAGCCTGCGGAAGCAAGCTGAGAGTACAACTAGTCTGTTGTTGACCGATTGAACCTGTTGGATAATGCCAGCGTAGGAAAGCGAACATGAGGGAGCATGTGTGGGGTGGCCATGCATGCTGTTCGCATATGTTATTTGTTATCAAATGTCTAGCTATCATCTTTTCTATCTTCTTTTTGATACTGCTTCATATCACCTCATGTCTAGCGAGCGGAATCATCGTTCTCGTCAGCGAGAAGAATGTTCCTGCTCGTTATGTTCCATTCTTTGTCATTTTCCTGCAATGGTTTTGTCCTGCCAGTCTAGCAATCTGTGAAAAACCGATTCGATCAGCCTTGCCCGGCTCCCGCTCATGAGAAAGGTTGGATGGATGATGATGGTACATCAAATGTCCGCGCTGATTGACAAGCTGCGGCAAGCTCGACCGCTCGTTCATAATATGACGAATGTAGTGGTAACGAATTTTACGGCGAATGGCTTGCTCGCGTTGGGGGCGTCGCCGGTCATGGCGGACGCGCGCGAAGAAGTGGCCGATATGGCGGCCAGCGCCGGGGCGTTGGTGCTCAATCTGGGCACTCTCTCCGAGGATATGATCGAGTCGATGATCGTCGCCGGACAAGCGGCGAATCGCCATGGAGTCCCCGTGCTGCTCGATCCGGTCGCAGCGGGCGCGACGCGTTATCGGACGGCGTCTGCGCTGCGCGTGCTGCGCGAGGTTCAAGTGTCTTTGATCCGCGGCAATGCTTCGGAATTGGCGAATCTGATTGGCGAGCAGCGCGTCATCAAAGGCGTGGATGCAGGCGACTCGACAGAGGACGAGCGAGTGGATCTGGCGGTTCGCGCTGCCCGCAGCCTGCATACGGCCGTTGCTATTACGGGACCGGAGGATGTCATTACCGACGGACAAGCCGGCTATATCGTGAAGGGCGGACATCCTCTCCTGACTCAGGTCACGGGCGCGGGCTGCCTGCTGACATCGGTGCTGGGGTCATTTGCCGCCGTGGAGCGGGATGTGCTGCTGGCGGGAGCCGCGGGGCTTGCCTTCTACGCAGCGGCTGCTTACGAAGCGGCGGCGCGGACGGAAGCGGACGGACCGGGAAGCTTCCAGATTGCGCTGCTGGACGAGCTGTCCCGCTTGAACCGGGATTCGCTGAAGGCTCATACGGAAGTGCGTCCGTTCGAGCCCTCTGTCGCAAAGGAAGGTGAAGCGCGATGACCATATACAAGGCACTGACGATTGCCGGCTCGGACAGCGGCGGGGGAGCCGGGATTCAGGCTGACATCAAGACGTTCCAGGAACTCGGCGTATTCGGGATGTCGGCGATTGCGGCCATCACGATCCAGAATACGTTAGGCGTATCCGGGGTGTATTCGATTCCGACCGAGGCGGTCATCGGGCAGATGGATGCGATCGGTTCCGATCTCGCTCCAGACGCCGTCAAGACAGGCATGCTGTTCAATAAGGAGATTATTACGGCAGTGGCTGACCGCATCGAGCATTTCGGCTGGAAGGCCGTCGTGGTCGATCCGGTGATGATTGCCAAAGGCGGATCGGAGCTCCTGCAAAAGGAAGCGGTCGAAGCGTTGAAGGAACTTCTCCTCCCGCACGCGCTCGTCGTCACCCCAAACATCCCCGAGGCCGAGGCGCTGACGGGCATCACGATTCGAACGATGGAGGATCGGCGGGAGGCTGCCAAGCGGATCAGCGATTGCGGTCCCGCGTTCGTCGTCATCAAGGGCGGTCACAGCGAAGGGGAAGAAGAGCGTGTGACGGACCTGCTCTATGACGGCCTGCATTTCACGGAGCTGCATGGGAAGCGGGTACATACCCGCCATACGCACGGGACCGGATGCACTTTCTCCGCGGCCATGGCGGCAGAGCTGGCCAAGGGCTCATCCGTCGCCGATGCGGTCGCAACCGCCCGCGCGTTTATCCAGGCGGCGCTGGAGGAGACGCTTGGCATCGGTCAAGGCCATGGGCCGACCAACCACTGGGCTTACGGCCGCAGAAGGGCGGTGCGCATATGAGCGGCATACAGGCGCAGCACGGGGAGAAGCTTGGGAACGAAGCGCGAGTGCCGGTGGGAGGTGAGAGCGGGAGCAGAGTCCGGCCGGAGCAGATGCGCGCCTATCTGCCGCTGTACTTGGTCATCGGCAGCGTGAACTGCCGGATGGACCCGGTTCAGGTGGCCGAAGAAGCATTGGCGGGCGGCGTAACGGTGCTGCAATACCGCGAGAAGGGAAGAGGCGCATTGACCGGCGATGACAAAAGGCGGCTGGGAGCCGAGCTGCAAGCGGTGTGCAAAAGTTACGGCGTTCCGTTCATTGTGAACGACGACCTGGAGCTGGCTCTGGAGCTTGGCGCCGACGGCATCCATATCGGGCAGCAGGATGAGCGGGCCGACTTCGTGCGGTCCCGCATTGGCGGCCTCATGCTCGGCGTATCGGCGCACACGGTCGAGGAGGCGCGGCTGGCGGTAGATCAGGGAGCCGATTATTTGGGCATCGGCCCCATTTACCCGACCCAATCGAAGGAAGATGCGCTGGAAGCGCAGGGTCCCTCTATCATCGGAGACATCCGGGCGGCCGGCATCGATGTGCCGCTTGTCGGCATCGGCGGGATAACGCTCGCGAACGCCGGAGCGGTCCTGAAAGCGGGCGCGGATGGCATCGCTGTCATCTCGGCGCTGACCGGCGCGGACGATATTCGGGGTACGGCGGCCAGCTTCCGCCGGTTGGGGCTGTAGGCGGGCCAGGACAAGGGAGTCGCCGAGTCGCGGCAAGCATAGCACAGGGCAGAGCGGGAATGTGTGACTCGTTCTATTTTAGGGAAGGTGGAATCCAAGATGAGTGTCGCGAAGGAAGCGGGTACGAAGAAGCTGTTTTTGGCAGGGCCATTCAAGAGCTTGGTAGACGCGAAAACAGGCTCCATGCAGGAGAATGAAAAACGCAAGCTGATTCAGCTTATCTCTTTTTTTGAAGCAAGAAATTATGATGTTCACAATGCCCATAAACGCGAGGGCTGGGGAAAAGATTTTATGACGCCCGATCAGTGCACGGCCATCGACTTCGAAGAAATACGCGCCTGCGATCTGTTTATCGCCTTTCCCGGCTGCCCGGCTTCCCCGGGAACGCATATCGAGATTGGCTGGGCCTCCGCTTTTGGCAAGCCGATCATATTGCTGCTGGAGGAGGGAAAGGAATATGCCTTCCTTATTCGGGGGCTAGGCCAGGTGGCGGACGTGACGTACCTCTATTACCGGGAGGAACAAGACTATCTATCGGAATTGGAGCGGATGTTCGTCATTTCATAGTAAAAGGGGAGAGGCAAGTGCGATTCGACCGATTTCACGATGCTTATCTGGCTGCGCTGGACGACGTCCGCAGCCAGCCGCAGTTCCGCAATGCGCCGCGCGGCCATCAGAGCCGCGAGCGGCTGAATTATCAATTCGCCCTTGCGAATCCCGTAGAGCGCGTTTGTTATTTGGCGAGCCGCCGCACGAATATCGTATTTAATTTTGCCGAGGCGCTATGGTACTTGTCTGCCAGGGACGATCTGGACTTTATCGGCTACTACAATCGAAAAATGAGAGAGTACTCGATGAACGGCCAGACGCTTACCGGAACGGCATACGGGCCTAAAATATTCCGCTTTGGAACCGGCCAGATGAATCAATGGCAGCGAATCGCGCATTTGCTGGGCCGGGATGATCCCGATTCCAAGCGGGCGTTTATTCAAATTTTCGACGCCAACGAGGTGATTGGCTCCGCCAATATCGATGTTTCCTGCACGTTGGGGCTGCAATTTTTCGTGCGGGAGCAGAAGTTGTATGCGATCGCCTATATGCGCGCGAACGATGCGTTCCGGGGGATGGTCAGCGATGTGTTCTCGTTCACGTTCATGCAGGAGCTGCTAGCAAGAGAATTGGGGCTGGAATTGGGCGATTACTATCATGTTGTCGGCTCGGTACATATCTATCAGCCGGATGACGAGGCGGTGGAGAGAGTCCTGGCTGAAGCCGCATCCGGCACGATGGGGCCGAGGGACGAATTTCCGGTCATGCCTTCCGGCAATCCTTGGCCTTATCTGGAGACAGTTCTGGAATATGAATCGCTTTTGAGAGAAGACCGCATCACGTTGTCGGGTCCGGACATCGAGGCGCTGGATCTGCCTGCTTATTGGCAGCAGGTGCTGCTGCTGTTCAGCTTCTACCAGTCTATCGCTTATCGGAGACCGGCGGATGCTTCCGTGCTCCGTGCGTTGTGTCCGCTCTATCAGCGGCTGCTCCATTACAAATGGCCGCATCAGGCGGCGCTGCCGCTTTTCGAGCATCAAGTCAGAAATAGGAGGGATTACAATGCAGACGTCGTGGAAGGAAGAGGATGTGGCGAAGCAGTTCGAGGCGTATAACGACATTTTGGAGCAGACGTTGGGGTTCCGCTTCGTGTTCGATCTCTTGAAGACCGTTCCCGCAGGCAAGCGGGTGCTGGATTATGGCTGCGGTCCCGGCAAAGTGGCTTACCGCCTAGCGGAAACGGCCGACGTGCAGGTGGTCGCCGTGGATGAATCGAGGCATATGCTTGATATCGCCATGCAAAAACGCTCTCACCCCCGGGTCGACTACCGTCACATCGAGCTGGATCGGCTCACGTTTCTGGAAGACAACTCAGTGGATGGCGCCATGACCTGTTATGTGTTCATCAATACGAGCAGCCAGGAGAGAATCGCGCGCATTATCGGCGAGATTCACCGGGTGCTGGCTCCGGGCGCTTCTTATGTCATCTTGGATACGCATCCGGATTCGACGGGGATTGATTTCTCGACTTTCCGCAACGGGGTTCCGGGGAAAGTCTACGGGCATGGCGAAGCCCGGCAAGAATGGCTCCATCTTCCGAACGGCGAGGATATGATTCTCCATGATTTCCATTGGCCCAAGGGGATGTACCGCGAGCTTTTGGAGGATGCCGGCTTCCGGCATATCGAATGCCTGGAGCCCACGTTGCGCGATATTCCGCCGGATGAGTTAAAAAGAATCGAGCAGGACAACCGGTTCGATCAATGGAAAATGGAGCGGGATTATCCGCCCTTCCTTATTTACCGGGCAGTCAAAGAGGCGTGAATGTAAGGAGGAACGACGTGTTATTCGATGCATTTGACGTATTCTTGTTTGATTTGGACGGTGTCATCTATGTCGGACCGGAGGCTCTGCCCGGCGCGGTCGAAGCGCTGGAACGGCTGCGCTCCGGAGGGAAGACGATCAGATTCCTGACCAATAATCCCTGCATGACGCGGGAGCAGACGGCAGCCAGGCTGAACCGTCTTGGCATTGAAGCCGCGAAGGATGAAGTTATCTCCTCGGGCTGGGCAACGGCAAGCTGCCTGCGGGAACGGCAGGCAGGGTCTGTGTATGTGCTCGGTGACGAGCATTTGGAGAGGGAATGCCGGGATGCCGGACTTGACATTGTGGACGTGAACGCTGCCGAGGCCGTCGTGGTCGGCTGGAGCGACGATCTGACGCTGCGGGATATCCAAAGCGCGGTGACGCGCATCGCGAATGGCGCCCAGTTCATCGCCACCAATGCCGATTGGAGCTTTCCGGGGCCAGATGGCCCGATGATGGCGGTCGGGACGGCCGTGGAAGCGATCAAGATGGCTTCGGGCAAGACACCCTATATCGTAGGCAAGCCCTATCCTTATATGTTCCGGCAGGCGCTGCGGCATGTGGAGGACTGGTCCCGGGCCGTCATGTTCGGGGACACGCCCGATACGGATATCGTGGGCGCGCACCGGATGGGGATTACGGCCGTTCTGATATCCAGCGGGCCGTATACCGGGTATTCGTCTGCCCGGGATTACCGCAAGCCCGATGCGATTATTCCCGATTTGCGCAGTCTGTGGGATGAAGAGCTGCGTCTGGAGCGGTGGGTCCCGCCGGCTTTTCCTTGGCCGGACGATATCAAGCCTGGAGTGGCGGGCATCGTCATGGACGAACGAGGCAGGGTTCTCCTGATGAATCGGGCCGATAACGGCTGCTGGGGCCTCCCGTCGGGTCATGTGGAGCGGGGAGAAAGCGTAGAGGAGGCAATCGTGCGGGAAATCCGCGAAGAGACCGGATTGCAGGTGGAAGTCAAGCGGTTGGTCGGCCTATACTCCGATCCGGAGTCGCAAGTATTTACCTACCCGGATGGAACGGCCACTCAGTTCGTGACGGCCTGCTTTCGCTGCGACACGGTGGGAGGAGCGCTTGTCAGAACGGGAGACGAGACGTTGGATGTGAACTATTTCGAGGCGGACCGGCTGCCGGAACCTATGCTTGCGATGCACCCCCGGTGGATTACCGATGCCTTGGCGGAGGAATCGCTTCGCATTTTCCGTTAGTACGAATCTATTAAGTGAGGGTAGCAAGTCATATTAATAGAAGCGGGTGAGAAGGAAATGTCAAAGGGAAAAGGCTTCATTTACAAACCCTTGATGGTTATGCTGGCGTTGCTGCTCATCGTTGTCAGTCCGGCCGGAGCCGGGGCTGCCCATTCCGATGCGTCTTCGGATATTACGCTGAAGGTGGCGATCTATCCGTACGTGCCTGATCCTGCACGTTTCCAGGCGGCCGTTCTGGATCAGTGGCAGCGGCAGGAGCCTGGCGTCAAGCTGGAGTTTACGGACTGGGATTCTTATTCCGCCGATCCGCCGGACGATTTGGATGTGTTTGTCCTGGATTCGATTTTTTTAAGCCATTTTGTCGATGCGGGGTATCTCCTGCCCTTTGGCAGCCAAGATATCGACCAGGCGGAGGACGTCATCCCTTTTGCTCTGCAAGGGGCGAAGCGCGATGGCAAGGTGTACGGTCTCCCGCAAATTTTATGCACGAACCTGCTTTTTTACCGGAAAGGCGATTTGAATATAGGGCAGGTCGATAATATTTATGAGCTGTACAAAAAAATAGGAGCCAGCCCCTACGAGCAGATTCCTCCTCCCCCCAACAAGGGCTTGCTCATTAATATGGCGGGCGGGACGACGAAGGCGAGCATGTATTTGGAGGCGCTGATCGACGTGACTGGCCAGTACACGGAATATGACCTTCTTCCGCCGCTGGATCCCCTAAATGACAAGGTCATTCGCGGCTTGCGCCTGTTAATCAATATGGCGGGGGAGAAGCCTTCGCAGTATGTTCCCGAGGATGGCGACGCCTATGTAAGAGCGTCGTGGTTCGCGCAAGGGAGCGGCAGAGCCTTCATCGGCTACAGCGAGTCGATGATGCGCATGGGCGACTATGCGGAACAAGTCCGGTTCAAGCCGGTTTCCTCGTCAGCCGGGCAGGACATTCCTCTGTTCTACAGCGATGTCGTGAGCGTGAACTCCAAGACGGCCCATCCGGAGCTGGCCAAAAAACTGGCGAATGTCATGGCTTCCGCGGATACGGTAGAGCAAGCTCTGCGCCCGCAGGCCGACGGCCAATATCCGCAGTATCTGCTGCCTGCGCGGTATCAGGTATATGAAGCATTGATGCAGGATTATCCGATTTATTCCGAATTGGCCCAGATCGTGAACAAGCCATCCAATCGGGTATTCCGGCTCGGACCTGAAATCCGGACATGGCTGCAAGACGCCAAGCAAGTGCTGCCCGAAGCGCTCGGTTTGACGGATGTCTCGAGCCTGGCGAGCTAAAGCTTCCATATCCCCCTCCATCCGTCGTATACGGGAGAGGGGGATTGTTTTTGTCGTTGGCGGAGAGAAGGGACGGTGCAGGATGAGTTATCAAAAAGCAGCCCTTGAAAAGAGGAAAAAAAGACCCGGCGCCGAATGTAGTTGTCAATACAGAGGAGAGGTTGATGCAGATGGTTCAGTTGAGCGCGGGAGATTGCAGCGCCCGGGTCCGCGGCATTCTGTTCGACAAGGACGGCACGCTGCTGCAATTTATGAGCTTGTGGGGCTGGTGGGCCGAGAAGGTGCTTCAGGACTTGGAGCAGGAGCTAAAAAAAGAGGGCGGCTCCCTGCCGGAGCAGCCTGGATATATATTAGGGGTTATTATCGAAGAGGATGGTTCGATTCGGAGGCATGACCGCCAGGGAGCGCTCGCGATGGGCTCTCCGTCGCAAATGATCGGCATCGCGACGTATTTGCTGCATCGGACGGGGGTGCCGTGGAATGAAGCGTTGCGGCGCGTTACCGCCGTCTTCGAAAACGCCAACGAGCAGGTGCTCGAGCAAGCCAAGATCGTGCCGATTACCGGCACCGTCGCTTTTCTGGAGCGCTGCAAGGCGTTAGGGCTGACGTTGGCCGTCGTCACGGCCGATGACCAGGGGCCGTCGGAGCAGCATCTGGAGAAGATGGGGATTCGGCATTATTTCGATGCGGTCATCGGTGACGATTGCGTCGAGCGAGGCAAGCCATTCCCGGACATGGTCGAGCTGGCCTGCCGCGAGATCGGCTTAAAGCCGGAGGAAGTGGCCGTGATCGGCGACTCGGTCGGCGACATGGAGATGGGGCGCAGCGCCGGCGTGGCGCTGAATATCTTTATCGATGAAGAGCGCGTTTTCGCTGAGGCGCCGGCCGCCGCCGATGCGATGATTCGCGCTTACGATGAGATCGGGCTGGAATCGTAGTTGAATCGGAAATGTGTTGGTACAACAATCCCCCTCATTCCGGGATTGCGGAAGAGGGGGATTGTTGTACCTTTTCTTATAATGTGGAATATATGTTCGCACAAGGATAGTAGTGTGGTATAATATGGGTGCAATAGAATAGGCTCGATAAGGGTGGTCGGCCCATCTCCTGGAAGGGAGGTGAGGCTATGACAGTATTTGAATCACTCCGTCTGATGATTGCATTCGGATTGTTCGTGATTGCGCTGCTGTCCTTCTCTAACAAGAAGTAGACCTCCCTGAGCTTCCCGGCCTAGTGGAGGTCTACCTTGTGAAAATCATGGTCGACTGCCTAAGAGGCAATCTATTGCAAGACCGTAGATGTTCCCGCATCTGCGGTCTTTTTTAGTGTATTCATGCACTGTTCCAAATAAACATATCGCTATAAAAATAATACCATAGATAAAAATAAATAGGAAGATAGACGGCAACAATTGCGTGCCTTCTCCGGGCTTGGCCGCTACGATGTGAGCGCGGGGGAAGCGAGCACCTCCGTCAGCTTCGCCTGGAAGGCTTCTGCGCCGACGCGGAGGAAGAAGGCGTGGAACGATTCCTGTCCGTTCCGCTCCTGCTTGTAGTAGCGGAGGAGCTGCTCCAGGACGTAAGGCACGTCGTCGCCCCGGACCCGGCCCTTGAGCGCCGTGTTGAAGCGGGCGCCCGGACCGAGGATGCCGCCTACCGCGATATCGAAGGCGTCGACCATGCCCTGCTCGGTCTTGATGAGCGAGCCTTGCAGGCCGATGTCGGCGACATGCTTCTGGCCGCAGGAGTTCGGGCAGCCGATGAAATGAATCCGCACCTTTTCGTTCAAATCGCCGACATGATCGTCCAAGTATTGGGCTACGCGCCGCGCCCGTTCCTTCGTCTCGACGATGGCGAGGTTGCAGAACTCGTTGCCCGTGCAGGAGACGGTGCGGCTCATGAACGGCCTCGGATACGGAGTCAGGCGCCCGAGCACCGGCAGCGCCAGCACCGTATCCAGCGCTTGCTCCGGAATGCCGGTCAGGATGATATTTTGCGACATCGTCGTGCGCAGCGAGCCGTCGCCATACCGTTCCGCGGCGTCCGCGAGCTGTTCAAGCTCATCCGCGTCTAGCCGGCCGACGGGAACGTTCAGGCCGATGTAATATAGACCCGGCTGCTTCTGCGGGTGGACGCCATCGAAATAGGCGGCTTGCCAGCCGACAATCCGGTCTTCGCCCCGGGAAGGCAGCTTGCCGATCAGTTCCTCGAGATGTGCTTGGAATTTCTCGATTCCCCAAGCCGCGATCAGGTACTTCAGGCGGGCTTGATGCCGCTTCTCGCGGAAGCCGTAATCGCGGAACAAGGTCGTGACGCCGACGGCGACCTTGAGCACCTCTTCCGGGCGGACGAACAGCTCGAGCTGCTGGGCCAGGTGCGGCTTCGCAGACAAGCCGCCGCCGACCCAGGCATGGAAGCCGATCACTTCCTGCCCATCGATCTGCTTCGTCGCCGGGGTGAAGGCGAGATCGTTGATTTCCGCATGCGCGTTGTTATAGATGTTGGATGAAATGGACATTTTGTATTTGCGCGGCAGGTTCGAGAAATCCCGGTTCAGCAGGAAGAAATCATTCACCTCATGAACTAATTCGGTCGTGTCCATGAGCTCATCCGGGTCAATGCCTGCGAGCGGGTTGCCGACAATCGTGCGCGGGCAATCGCCGCAAGCTTCATAGGAGTACAAGCCGACCGCTTCCAGCCGCTTGAAAATGTCCGGCATATGCTCGACGCGCAGCCAATGGTACTGTACGGCCTGGCGTGTCGTCACATCAAGAAGCCCGCGTCCGTACAGTCTGGCGATCTCGGCCAAGGCCCGGGCTTGAGCTGCCTTCAATAGGCCGGAAGGGATGCGGATGCGCATCATGAAATGGCCGTCCTTCGGCTTTTGCTCGTAGACGCCAGCCCATTTAAACCGGTTTTTGTCATCCTCCGGTATGGACTCGTAGCCCTGGACCGCATAGGTCTCAATGATGTCGCGGATGACGTCCAGCCCGTCCTTTTCCATCTTAATAAATTCAAACTTGTTCAGCTTCGAAGGGTCCTTCATCCATACCGGTTCGTACGCCATTATGGTATCCCCCGCTCTCTAAAAATTAATAATTCCGATGTAAATAATGAGGATTGATTGGTGACATCGTATCATATTTCCTGGGGAGCGACAATAAAAATTAGGAATTATTTTTTCTAATGAATCCCATTTGAATCGGTTATAAATGGGAGAAGGAGGGGGCGGGCTATGACATCGTTCATCTGTAAATGGCATTCACGCTGAAAAACTTGAAAAATTCGTGACAATCCTGTTAAATATAGAGGAGAAGTATTGCAACTCTTGCTGGGTAAATATAACATAGGGAAAGATAGGTAAAATGCGCGTGTAGAGGGAGGTCGCACCATGTTTCTGGCCGAAGGAGCAGAACAGACCGAAAGTCTGTTTCAATTTTTTGACGTCTTTATGATCGTGTTTACGTTAATCTTGATTTGGGCGGTAATCCGTCAGCTCAAGCAGCGTCCGCGCAATAAATTTGCGATTGGGTTTGCGATTGTCAGCTTGATTGTCTTTTTGATTGCAGACGTGAAGATGATCTCAGGTTGGTAACACATAGCTACATAATAGTTAAGCGGTTTCAATGGGGATTCCGAGCTCCGCACACATATGACAGCGTATAGACAGGCTCTTTGATGTCGATCATCAAGGGGCTTTTTTTCGCTGTTGGGCGGAGGGGCCGGGAGGGGGCCCGGCTATCGGGGCAGCGGGAGCTGTGGAAGAGTTGGAGACGAAGGGCGAAGAAGGGGCCATCGCCGGGTACAGCTTGTCGAGGAGTTTTTTATGCTGTGCGTGAACCATGCGGCTGCGGTCGAGGAGGCGCTGGCCTTTTGGAAAGAGTCTCTCCTGTCCGAGAGTGATCCGTCGATCCGGTTCGTGAAGAAGGAGAAGAAGGCCTGGCTGGGCCAATCGGCGATGCGCGTGCAGTTCACCGGCCTGACGATCAGCGTCAACAGCACCTAGACGCCGAATATGCTGCTGATCGCCAAGGATGGGTATGTCTTTACGCTGTGCTACAAGATGTACGATGTATCCCGCACGCCAGAAAAAGTGGTGGAGTCCGAACAGGTTATAGACTCGTTCCGGTTCACCGCGCTTTAATAGAGAAAGTGATGACGCTGTGCCGTGGGGCATGGCGTCTTTTTTGGCTGCGTATGGGAGGAGATTGTTGTGGGGGCTGGCCTCGGTGCTGGGGAGGAGCGATGCCTAGTATGGGAGAGCCGATGGCATTCGCGATAAGTACGGGCCGAGGGAACTGAAGGGATGGGCGAGTTGAGAAACAGCGTTCTGTAGTTCCTGGGTATTGAGTAGCAGGGGGAGAACAGCTTAGCATGGATATCCCAATGCTTCAGGGGGATGATTGCTTTGCGTTGCAGGCTGCGGTGAAGGGGCAGCGCAGCGCTTCTTTTCTCCATTCTCCCATCCGGTCAGGTTAACAAGCCTTATGTAAGACTACTGCTAAATGCTTAAGGTAAAGATGGAGTGCACGGAAGTTTTCCAGACAGGGTAGAGGAGCTGGTTGCTTTATTTTCAGGCTAAAGGGGATGTGTTCGAGTTTCTTTGAGCCAATCTCCCCGTCGCTCAGGGAAAAAGTCCCCGATGGTTTGTTCATTGCTGTGGTTTGGCAGGAGCAAAGTCTTCCTACTAGTGTTATGCGGACTCAGAGGCAGAAGGTTCGGACAATATAGAAACCGGCTGGAGTCAGGAGCTGGTGCGGGAAGCACGCTGTTTGTCTGAGCGAGGGGAGAGGGATCGGAAGAAGGCAAATAGAGGGGCTGGGGCCGCTGCTAGACATGGCGCAACCGCAGGGAAGGAAGATATCGCCGCTACTGGAGTTTTGGCCGAAAGACCGCTATACTATGTAAGGCATCTTCGATGTCTGGCCTTGTCGGGTAGCAGGCAGAATTGAAGAATTCAGGTTGGGGGTCAACGTAATGACGACAATCAAGCAACATAACGATAGACAAGCCGTAGATGTCGTGAAGGCTGCGATGCAGGAAGCGGGCATGGCGCCCCGGAATCTGCGGCGTGAAGATATTGAGCTGCTGGCGCCTGCGGGCGACTGGGATTGCATGCGGGCCGCAGTGGCGAATGGGGCGGACGCTATCTTTTTCGGCGTGGAAAAGTTCAATGCGCGGGCGCGCGCGAACAATTTCCAGATGGACGAGCTGCCGGAGATTATGGCGTTTTTGCACAGCTATGGCGTGAAGGGTTTTTTGACGTTCAATATTCTTGTATTTGAAAATGAGCTGGCGGACGCGAAGGAGCTGATTGATGCGTGCATTACGGCCGGGGTCGATGCGGTCATCGTGCAGGATCTGGGCTTGGTGAAGCTGATTCGCGAGATTTCGCCGGATTTCCCGATTCATGGCTCGACGCAGATGACGATTACGTCGCCGGAGGCGGCTTCGTTCACGAAGCCGTACGGACTGGAGCGGGTCGTGCTTGGGCGGGAGAACAACCTCAAGCAGATCCGGAAGATCGGGGCCGAGGCGCAGCTTCCGATGGAGGTGTTCGTGCACGGCGCTTTGTGCGTGTCGTATTCCGGACAATGCCTCACCTCGGAAATGTGGGGCGGACGCTCCGCGAACCGCGGGGAATGCGCGCAGGCGTGCCGTCTGCCGTATGACATGATGGTCGACGGGGAGCATCAGCCGATGGGCGATGTGACGTATTTGTTGTCGCCGAAGGATCTGGCGGCGCTCGATCTGGTGCCGGAGCTGATTGAAGCGGGCGTGACGTCGTTTAAAATCGAGGGCCGCATGAAGCAGCCGGAATATGTGGCGAATGTGGTCAGCAAGTACCGGAAGGCGATCGATGATTATTTCGATGGCCGCTGGGCAGGGCCGACGAAGGAAGAGGTGCGCGAGCTGCAGCAGAGCTTCTCGCGCGGCTTCACGCACGGCTTCCTGAAGGGGACGAACAACAAGCAGCTCGTGGACGGCACGTTCCCGAAGAGCCGCGGCGTCTATCTCGGCCGCGTCGAGCAGGTGCTGCGCGACGGGGTCGTGTGCAAGCTGGAGGCGCCGCTGAAGCGCGGCGACGGGATTGGCTTTGACGCGGGCGACCCGACGAAGAAGGAGGAGGGCGGCCGCGTGTACGACCTGCGCCGCAAAGGCGTCAAGCTGGACGGCGAGGCGCAGGAGGGCTGGCTGGTCGACATCGTGCCGGGACGCCACGATGTCGACCTGCGGCGGGTGAAGGTCGGCGACCGCATTTGGAAGACGAGCGACCCGGCCTTGGACAAGCGCATGCGGGCCACGTTCGAGACGGAGAAGCCGTATCGCGTGTTCCCCGTGCATGTGCGCGTGGAAGGCCGCGCCGGCGAGCCGCTCCGCACCTGGTGGACCGACGTGCCGAAGGGCACGACGGTGCAGGTGGATTCGGAGCTGGCGCTGGAAGCGGCCCGGAAGCGCCCGATGGATCAGGCGCTTCTGGAGGAGCAGTTCGGCCGCCTTGGCGGAACGGTGTATCAGCTCGAGCGGCTGGACGCCGCCCTGGAAGGCGACGTCATCGTGCCGATGCGTGAGCTGAATGCGGTCCGCCGCCGGGCGGTGGAACTGCTCGCGGGCGAGCGGCCGAAGCCGCCGGTATACGAGCACCGCGACGTAGACGTCTACGGCGGCGCGGTGCGGGAGCACACGGCGGTGCAGCCGGGCCAAGCGCGGCTGACGGCGCTGTGCCGCTCGCTCGCGCAAGTGGAGGCGGCCGTGAACACGGAGGCGGAACTCATCTACGCCGATTTCGAGTTCATCAAGCAGTTCCCGGCCGCCATCGAGGCGTGCCGCGCTGCCGGCAAGCCGATCGCGCTCGTCACGCCGCGCATCCATATGCCCGGCGAAAATGGCTACCACCGGAACATCCTGAAGCTGAAGCCGGACGCAGTGCTTGTCCGCAATACTGGCGCGCTGCAGTTCTACATGCAGGCGAAGGCCGAAGCCGCTGAGCGGGGCGAAGCCTTCCCGCGGCTCATCGGCGACTTCTCGCTGAATGTCGCCAACCATAAGACGGTGGAACTGTTCGCCGCCTCGGGTCTGGACTGCATCACGCCGTCCTATGACCTGAACATTCAGCAGATGATCGATATGCTCCGCCATACGGACACCTCATTGCTTGAGATCGTTATTCATCAGCATTTGCCAATGTTCCATACGGAGCACTGCGTCTACTGCACCTTCCTTAGCGAAGGAACGGATTACACGAACTGCGGACGCCCGTGCGAGGAGCACCGCGTCTCCCTGCGCGACCGCATCGGCATGTCCCACCCGGTCCGGGTAGATGAAGGCTGCCGCAACACGGTCTACAACGCCATTGAGCAGTCCGGCGCTGAATACATTACCCACTTTATGGAGCTAGGCGTCGGCAGCTACCGCGTCGAATTCCTGGAGGAGACGCCGGAACAGGTCCATCAAGTGATCGACCTCTATGGCCGCGCTCTCCGTGCCGAGATCAGCGGCACCGAAGTGTGGCGCACGTTGAAGGCGACGAACCAGCTCGGCGTGACGCGCGGGCAGTTGGTGAAGTAAAATAAATGTTTATATAGGGCAGGAACCATTGCATTGCGTGGGTTCCTGCTTTTTTGTTAGGAGGGAGGGTTTTTCTCTCCACCTGCAGTTCCTTATGAAGCGAGTCTACCGTTTTTGCGATATAATAGGCGTAACCAATATAAGAAAAACGGTGTTTCGAATAGAAATGAAGTAGAGGGGGAAATTTCGTGAAGGTCAGAAAAGCGATTATCCCGGCTGCGGGGCTTGGAACCCGATTCCTGCCGGCGACGAAAGCAATGCCGAAAGAAATGCTTCCTATCGTAGACAAACCGACCATTCAATATATCGTCGAAGAAGCGGTCGCATCGGGAATTGAGGATATTATTATCGTTACGGGAAAAGGCAAGCGTGCGATCGAGGATCATTTTGACAGTATTTTCGAATTGGAGTATATGCTTCGTGAACGAGACAAACTTGCCCTGCTGGAAGAAGTTCAAAAACCGTCCGAACTGGCAGATATCCATTACATAAGACAAAGGGAGCCGCGCGGCTTGGGCCATGCCATTTGGTGTGCGCGCAAGTTCATAGGCAATGAACCGTTCGCCGTGCTGTTGGGGGATGATATCGTCGAAGCCAATACGCCGTGTCTGAGGCAAATGCTTGACGTGTACGAGTCATATGAAGCACCCATAGTCGGGGTCCAGCCTGTTCCGTGGGAAGACGTATCGCGTTACGGCGTCGTAGCAGGCGATCAAATAAACGAACGGCTGCTTCGTGCAAAACAGCTCGTTGAAAAACCTGCCCGCCAACAAGCTCCTTCGAACTGGGCCATTATGGGACGTTATATCCTTACACCGCGTATCTTTGAACTGCTGGAGCAGCAGAAAGAGGGAGTAAACGGCGAAATTCAACTGACGGACGCCATAGCCGAGCTAAGCCAAGAGGAGAAAGTGCTGGCTTATCACTTTGAAGGGGAGCGGCATGATGTCGGAGAGAAGCTGGGCTTTATCAAAACGACCCTTCACTATGCCCTGCAACGGCCTGATTTGCGAGGTGAGCTTATAAATTACTTAACGGATATTATAGAGGAGCCAAACCACTATACTTGTCAGCAATCAAAGTAGAAAACGGCCCATTACGGGCCGTTTTCCATTTATTACTATTTTAAAAATCGCATTTCAGCAACTTGTTCAATTCGCTCTTTTTCTTCTGGATCCACACTGAGCAACTTATCATACCATACCTGATCGACTTGGCCGCTCTGGATAGTCGCTCCTACATACCAGCGGGCTAGCTCCTTATTATCCGCATTCGAAAGATCCTCGTTGAGGTAAGGCTTCATTGCTTCCGCTCCCTGCCCAGGTTCGCCTTTCATAATGTAGGCCCGGCCAGCATTCATGGCCATCGTGGTCGTTACCCTGAATTCTCGCCCCTGAAGCTGTCCTTCCGGCAAAGTTTTGAGATGTTCCACGCCTTGTTCGACGTGGCGCAATGCGGCAATAATCTCATCCATGTATTCATTTTTCTTTTCTGGAGATTCGTTATAAACGATCATCCCTTGGCGCAAGGCAGCATCCATATACTTGTCGTACCATTCCATATCCCACGGGAAGCGCTCAGCATTTTCAGAGTAGACTTTATAAAGTTCCGAATCCATTCCTTTTTGCTTATAAAGCTCTATCAATCGTAAGAGCAATAATCGGTTTCCTGGTTGTTTTTCCAGCGCCTGTCGTAGTGTATGCTCCGCTTCAGCAAAAAAGGCTTCATCTCCTTGTTGTGCGTATACTTGTTGGAACAAGGCAGCTTTAAACTCAGCATATTCAGGCACGGTTCCCCGTATTTTTAGAGCTTTATTTAAGAAATCCATTGTTTGATTAAAATTGCTCGTTTCATTCAGGACAGCTCTCGCTTTCGCATAAGAGCTGGATGCTTGAATAAATAATAGAGAAGTGATGAACATTATTATTCCAGCGATGCCGAAAATACTTGCCGCAGCCGCTTTAAATGTACCTGGCTTTATTTTCTTAAGTGGCTCCGTTGAAATTGATGCCGTCATTCCTCCCAAGCTAATAAAGACGATAATCCCGATATAAACATAGCTCATGTTAAAATCCATCACGCTATGTACCAAAATGCTTGTCGCTAAAATGAAATATATGAAATAGCCATTCCGCTTCGTCTCTTCCGCGTTCCGGAACGATTGTATGTACTTCCAATAAACGATTCCGAGAAAAGCAATTAATATAAGGAAGCCGAGAAATCCGGTCTCAACGAGATACTGCGCATAATAGCTATGAGCTTGGGCTGATTCATATGGGTTGTTTTGGTACTTTTCATACAACGCGCTCCAGGCGCCGCCGCCCGCACCGAAGACAGGATAGTCTGCCACCAGCTTCATAGAGTCTTTGTAGAACGTAATCCGCTCAAGCACGCTGTGCTGCTGGAAGTTGATTGAACTAAGACGTGAAGAGATGCTTTCCGGCAGCATATTTTTTAGACCGGTTCCTAGCAAAAAGAACAACAGCACTCCAGCAAGGATGGTTCCCCCTACAGGGAGGAGAGCATTTGCCCACTTCTTCATTGAGAAGTTTTCCAGTTTATTTTCCAACCATGGCGCAAGGAATCGTTGTACAATCCAACACAATACAGCGCATAGAGCGGATGCTCCAAAAATATAAAGCCATCCTTTCAAGGAGAAAGCATCTGCTCCGTTCAGATGTACTTGATTGCCGATATCGGATACGGTATTCAAAATAAAGAATGTCGCCACGCCGCTGATTGCCAGATGGACAATCCATAGAATCTGCCGTGCCGGCTTTATAAATAAGAGAACCAAAACAAATACCACTGGCAGTAAGACCAGACCGCTACGAGACAGGGTTAATAAAATTGATAGAATAATTGGTACCAACATAAAACCGTGGACCGCATGACTAACTGCCTTACGGCTTGTCGTTAAGTAGAACACGGCTACAAAGAAGAATGCCATCAAATAGGCCGCATACGTATTCGGGTACTGGAACACCGAGGCAAGACGAGGTCCATTCGCATCTACCCAAATCGCTTGCTGATATAGTCCATCCGCATTAAGCCTAGAAAACCAGCCAATCAATGCAGCCGCAAGTTTCCCATTTCCAAGCCAGTTCATCAATCCAAACCAGACTACGGCATAGGCGGAGCCTGTTAACGTGATCTGGATGATGCGATTGATTTTTTCTTCGCCGGTTGTTAGTTTGGTAAGAGCGAAGAAAACGGCGTAAGTTAACATAATAAAAACCGCATTTACCGCTAAATAACTGGAAGCTGCGAATAATGACGAAACTCCGTAGGTTAAAGGAAGTAAAAATACAAAGAGAGTAATCACGTCAGACTGGTCATAATTTCTTTTTTTAAACTGAAACAGGATTCCCAATGCCAAAAATGCTAGAATAGAAGCTATGAGAATGGACCAATAAATTGGATTTTCAAAGTATGTGTCTTGTGCATTGAATAGTCCGAACTGAAATGGTGACCAAACTAAGAATAGAATAAGAGTAACTACACATCCCCAATGAGACAGGGAAAAATGGTTGCTGTTGTCGATATTTTGATTGGGCTTTGTTGCCCCATAGCCATATGTAGACAAAGTTATTCTCCTTTGCAAGTAAATTACGATCATAATAATACCATAGGTAGGCGAGAACTTCTATTTAGGCCACCCAAATTGGATATTCGTTACTAGCAGTATATTTGGGCAAACTCAGGTATGTTGGGTATGATGGAAAAAATAAACATATGGAGAATTCCAATGATAGACAAGTTTATAAGAAAACTCTATATATCAAAGTCTTATTAGTAATATTAAATAGATCAATAAATAAAATGAAAAAATTAATGGGAGAGTGTCCATAATGAAAGGTATAATTCTAGCAGGTGGTTCAGGAACCAGACTTTACCCAATCACCAAGGCAACATCAAAGCAAATGGCGCCAATATACGATAAGCCAATGATTTACTACCCACTTTCAGTATTGATGTTAGCTGGTATTCGAGATGTATTAATCATTTCCACTCCTCGTGATTTACCGCATTTTGAGGAGCTTCTTGGAAGCGGGAACGACTTGGGTATGAACTTCGAATATGCCGTACAACAGGCGCCGAACGGGCTGGCAGAGGCGTTTATTATTGGCGAGAATTTTATAGGCGACGATAACGTTGCATTGGTTTTAGGAGATAATATTTTTTGGGGTCAAGGATTTTCTGGTTGCTTAAAGGAGGCGGGAGCTCTACAAAACGGTGCTTGTATTTTTGGATATTATGTACAGGATCCATCTGCATATGGAGTCGTTGAATTTGATGCTAATGGAAAAGTGGTCTCTCTAGAAGAAAAACCAAAAATTCCAAAATCCCATTATGCAATACCAGGTTTATATTTCTATGATAATTCCGTTATTGAAAAAGCGAAAAAGCTGGAGTTTTCGGCAAGGGGCGAATTAGAAATTACAGATTTAAACAGACTCTATATGGAAGAAAATAATTTAAAAGTAAAGCTACTAGGTAGAGGGATGGCGTGGCTGGATACAGGAACACATGATTCAATGCTGGATGCATCGAATTTTGTCGCTGCAGTCCAAAAAAGGCAGGGTACTTTTATTGCATGCATTGAAGAAATAGCATTTAGAAACGGATGGATTACTAACGACAAATTGCTTAAACTAGCTGAGCCTTTGTTAAAAACAAATTATGGACGTTACTTAATCGGAGTGAGTCAGACGATTGAAACTTTGGAGGGACAATGAACTTTCTTAAAGAGATCTTTCAGTATAAGAGTACTATTATAAGCTTGGCGAAAAATGATTTCAAAAATAGATATGCTGGTTCATACCTGGGGGCTCTATGGGCATTTATCCAACCTTTAATAACCATCCTTATATTCTGGTTTGTGTTTGAGGTGGGTTTTAGAGCAACACCAGTGGAAAATGTCCCTTATCTCATCTGGTTTATTTGTGGCATTATCCCATGGTTCTTTTTTTCAGATGCTGTACTAGGCGCAACCATGAGTATCGTAGACTATAACTACTTGGTGAAAAAAGTAATGTTTAATATTAACATATTACCATTAGTGCGGTTGATGGTTGCTTTATTTGTACATTTGTTTTTTATAGTTTTGTTATTTGTAGTATGTTTTTCTATATCTCTTCCGGTAACCATATATAGTGTACAAATATTATACTATTCGTTTAGTATATTTGTTTTTTCTTTGGGTGTTTCTTATCTAACTTCATCATTGGTACCATTCTCTAAAGATTTTGGACAAATTGTAGCTATCGTTTTACAATTTGGATTTTGGTTAACACCTGTTGTATGGAATTACGAGATTCTTTCTCCTAAATTACTTACAATTTTTAAATTGAATCCTGCATTTTATATTGTTCAGGGCTATCGTGATTCACTAGTATATAAAGTTTGGTTTTGGGAAAGACCATTAAGTACTCTTTTCTTTTGGATTACGACTGGGGTTGTCTTCTATGTTGGCAAGGTTTTGTTCCGTAGATTAAAGCCTCATTTTGCAGATGTGTTATAAAGTGGATGAGGGGGCTGCTAGAATGGAAATTATTAAAGTCAATAATGTATCAAAAACTTATAGAATGTATAGTCAGCCCAAAGATAGGCTGAAAGAAGCATTGAGTCTAGGCGGGAAAGTATACCATCAAGACTTTTTTGCACTTAATAATATTAGCTTTACTCTTTCAAAAGGAGAAAATGTCGGTATTATCGGGAAAAATGGTTCCGGTAAATCAACATTATTAAAAATAATTACCGGAATTATCCAACCCAATTCTGGAAATGTTGAAGTGTTTGGACGGGTATCTGCTATTTTAGAACTGGGCTCTGGTTTTAATCCTGAATATTCAGGTATTGAAAACATATATACTTATGGCTTAATTGTCGGAATATCAAAGAAAGAAATGGAGACAAAAATTGGGGATATAATTTCATTTGCAGACTTGGGCGAGTTTATACACCAACCAGTAAAGACGTATTCGAGCGGGATGTATGCCAGATTAGCATTCTCAGTTGCGATAAATATTGATCCTGATATTTTAATTGTCGATGAAGCCTTATCAGTTGGAGATATGGGGTTTCAGCATAAATGTATGAATAAAATGAAAGAATTGATTGAACAGGGCGCAACGGTTATTTTTGTTAGTCACGATACCTTCGCAATAAAGAGCTTATGTAGCCGATGCATTTATCTTGAGAACGGAAACATAAAAGCAGATGGCAGTGCCATTGAAGTTACAGATTTATATCTAATGGATACGAGAAAAAAAATTTACAAATCAGAAGAGGAAGAAATTGCGAGTAAAAATGCGGATGCATCTCGCAATCTTCAAGATCAATCAACCGAAACTAGTAAAGAAATAGTAAACCAACCATTAGAATCACCAAGAGAAGATTCTGTTTTTGAAAGCTTACGTTACGGTACAGGCGATGTTCGCATCAAAAAAATAACAATGAAAAATAAAAACGGTAATATAGCTAATCATTTTGAGTTCGGGGAATTAATGATAATAGAAATTCATCTTAAAGCATTTAAAACTATTGAGAATTTAAATTGTTGTATTAGGATACGTGATAAAAATGGTATAGATGTCACGGGGACAACTACGTATGAGGAAAAAATAAAATTCCCTGTCTTTGAAGAAAATCAAAGTATGATTGTAAAATTCACATCTCCGAATATATTAAAGCACGACATGACATTTAGCGTGGGCGTTACTATTAATGATACAAGGAATGTTGCTGATCAAACCATTTTGGATCACGTAGATTTAGGTTATTCTTTTAAGAGCGTTTATAATCCACAAAGACCGGTATGGTATATGTATTATCAGAATTACGACATTGAATACAAAATTGACTAGGAAGGAGACGGGGAATGGGAACATCAAATTGGCAAAATATATCATTTTGTGTCGACTTGATAAGAAGAATTAGTCCTAGTTCAATACTAGACGTCGGTGTTGGTTTTGGCAGATGGGGAATTATTTCTAGAGAGTTTCTGGATGTTTGGAATGGGAAGGTTGAAAAAGAGAGTTGGAATATCCATGTCGAGGGAATAGAGGCTTTTCCTTCAAATATCGAAAATTACCATAAAGAGTTTTATTCAAAAATTTGGGCACAAGACGCAAGGGACTTTTTTAGATCATGCACCACAAAATATGACCTGATAATTTTCGGGGATGTACTGGAACATTTTTATAAAGAAGAAGGTTACGAACTATTAGATATTTCCCTTAAAATTTCGGATTTCGTGATGATTAACATACCTATTGGGGGGGATTGGGAACAGGATTGTTTGTATGGGAATGAATATGAAGAGCATAAAAGTGAGTGGGAATTAGAAGACTTTGATAAATATTCAATTATTAGAAAGAAAGTGTTTAAGGACTTCATTGGCAGGGATTATGTTACTGTTTTGGTATCAAGTAAGAGAATTCCAAATAATGAATTATTATATCAACACACTATAGATAAAGAAATTGAACACGCAAAATACGAGTTGGATTCAACAAATGAGTATTTACTATTTCTGGAAAATAAGAAAAGGGATAGCGTGAGTCAATTGGAATCTATCCTTTTTGAAGGGGAACTGAAAATATTGAACTCGAAAAATAGCGAAAGATATTTAACTAAAATAAGAGTTTGTAATTCTTTAAATGAGAGTACACAAGGTAGCGAAGTTTGGATATACCATATTTCATCAAATGAGATTCCGGCACTGGATTTAAAAAAGGTGAAGAAAGATGGAGCTTGGATGATAAGAAATGATCGCGATGCGGCAACAGGAACTTGTTTGATTGCAAGCCAACATGGTGCGGAAATAGAATTCGAAATAATAGGCGATACTCTAAACTTAAAATGTTTATCACATCCCTGGAGTGGCTGTGTAGAAATAATTGCAAATAATAACGCTGTGTTGAAAGTAGATCTATACAGTAAAAATCAAAAAATAATTGATATTGCAGTTAACTTAAAGGATGTAGATTAATATGAATATTTGCTTGGTCTCCCGCGAATTATATCCTTTCCAAAAGGCGGGCATTGGCGTTTATGTTCATAATCTATCTAAATCATTGGTTGAGAATGGTAATAAAGTTTTTATTATTACCTCAAAAAGTAATCAAGTTGAGTGTGCTTTAAGTGAATATTATCAAGAACCTAGTATTAATATTATAGGAATTGATTTAGAAACAGAATCAAAGATTATAGATGATTTTATTTTAGCTTATTCAATGAGTGTCTATCATCACTTAAAGAAGCTGACGAAAGAAGAAGAAATTAGTCTAGTTGAATTTGCGGACTATTTTGGAGAAGGATTCTACCCTTTGCTCTATAAGCGTGTTAGAGGAGAGTTTGAGAATATCCCTTTTGTTGTAAAATTGCATGCCCCAACTTATGAATGTAATATAGCTAATCAATTGGTTACACCGGAGAGTCGTTTAACGTTGCAAGAAGATTTCGTGATTAAAAACGTTGATTATATATATTCTATAAGTAATTTTATGAGAAATACAATTTCCGCCCGCTTAAAACGTAATGATATTGATATTGTATATAATATGATTGATACGCCAGAACCAGGCTCAATAGAATTAGGTGAAGAACTGTTATTTCAAAATAAGTATGTTTTATTTGTTGGTCGGCTGGAAGAGCTCAAGGGTATCGATATATTTATCAAATCTGCTCTTCAAGTTATAAATGAAAATGATACTGATGTTAATTTTGTAATTATTGGTAGAGACATACTAAATCAAAAAAGTAACAGAATGATGAAAGATGAAATGCTTGACTTAATTCCAAGTCAACTGAAGCATCGCTTTATATGGAAATCTCCTATGGCACGGGAACAACTGATGAATTATTATCGACACGCGTATGCTAGTATCTTTCCTTCGAGATTCGAGGGGTTTGGTAATGTCTGTGTTGAAGCAATGAGGATGGGATCTCCAGTCATTGTAAGCACTAACACTGCTTTAATGGAAATTATAAAGGACAAGTACGGTGTATCTTTTATTAATGGTGACTCAAAGGATTTGGCTAATAAAATAAATTGGTTGTTGAAAAATGAACAATACAGAGATGAGTTATCAAAACTATCTAAAGAACGGTCGAAATTTTTTTCTATAGATCATTTGTATCCTGCTCAAATAGAGTATTATGAGAAAATCATTAACGACTTCAAGAGTGGGCCTAAAGCACATTCGATAGAGATTCAAGAGATTGTAATACTGGAATGTATAGAACGGATTAACCATTTATTTAAAGAAGGTTCGAGAGTTACCGAGCAACACATAATCGATTATACGAAACTAGATGAAGAAAACAAGCGGTTGATTGGAGAATGGGAGAAAAATAAGGAATACATTGAGTTATTAAGAGAACAAATAAAAAATATGGAGCAAGAAAACATACGAGTATTAAATGAATGGGAAAAACTCGTTTTGCAAAAAAAGGAATCGGAACGGGAGTATGAAATTCAAATAGGTGACATGAGAGAAAAGATAACTAAGTATCTTCAGGAATTAGAGGATATTAAGTTAACTCTAATGAATAAACAAACCCTGATAGAAGAACTAACAAATAAGAATGTCGAACAATATCAGACTATGCAAGAATTAACAAATAAAAATGATGAACAATGTAGAAACATAGAAGAATTGAAACAAATGTTACGAAGTAGAAAATTTCTAATTAAGCAAATAATAAGAAAGAGAGAATATTAACCAAGATGAAGATATGGTATTTAACTAGTGAGTATCCACCTGATTTTGGGGGTGGAATTTCAATGTATATCGAGCAAGTTGCAGCATCATTTTCAAAAAAAGGTCATGACGTAACGGTTATTGTTCGGGATTCTCATCAATATGCAATCGAATATCCAAGTAAAAATTTACGTATATACCGTTTTCAACACATGTTAGGAGAACAATATCAATGTTTAGGGTACTGGGCAGCATTGTCGTATCAGTATGCAGAAGAAACGTTAGATTTAATCGATAAAGACGGAAATTCTCCAGATATTATTGAAGTGCAGGATTACAATGCGGTTGGGTATTATTTGCTCCAAAGGAAATATTTAAAGGATCCTAGGTTGCAAAAAACTAAAATTGTAGTACATCTTCACACACCTACCTTTGAATTAGCTCGTATTAATCAATTACCAAGATATGAGTTCCCAACGTATTGGATTGGTCAAATGGAGAAATTCTGTATAAACGCGGCTGATGGAATTGTGACGCAAAGTGATTTTCTCAAACATAAAATTCAACCATTTATTCCACACAAAGAGATAGAAGTTATTTCGCTCCCATTTAATACGGCTTCCCAGCCAATTTGGGAACCGGAACATGAACACGTGACTGATTTGTTATATTTAGGAAGGACTGAGTATCGTAAAGGCGTGGTTCAGTTATTGCAGGGAATGGAGCATTTATGGCTTCAAGGATACAATTATAAGCTAACACTATTAGGTGGAGATACTTATTTTTCGCCTAGAGCAGTTAAGTTAGGTGAATGGCTGAAGAAAAAATATGAGCGTTGGATAGAAAAGGGACTGCTAGTTTTTAAGGATTCAGTGAAGCCAAGTCAGTTAAATGAGGAATTAAAAAAGGCAAGAATAGCAGTAATTCCTTCCTTATATGAAAATTACCCATATAATTGTATCATTTCAATGAATTCAGGCATTCCGGTACTGGTATCTAGTAGTGGTGGACAAGCGGAGATGGTCTCTAAACACGGAAAGAATGGATATATTTTTGATTGGGATATAAAAAATGATTTCGAATCAAAGGCATTAGAATTATTAGAGAAAGAAAACACGGAATTACAGATCATCGGAAAACATGGATATGAACGTATTAAATTCTTATGCAATATTGAGTCCAATTATCAAAAGCGTCATGAATTCTATAGTCGAGTGCTTAAAAAAGATAATTTAAAACTATATCCTATTAGTCAATCAATTCCATTAAAATCGGAAAGTATAAAGAAAGTTGAAAGTAAGAAGGGGTTACTGTCAATTATTATTCCTTTCTACAATCTTGGTGACTATCTTCTCGAAACCTTGGATAGTGCTCTGAAAATCACTTATGAAGATTTTGAGATTATCATTGTGAACGACGGATCGACAGATGCAAAGTCAAAACAAGTGCTAAATGATATAGTGAAGATGAATAATCCAAAAGTCAACATACTAAACATTGAAAACTGTGGATTAGCAAATGCGAGAAATGTGGGAGCTATGCATGCTAATGGAGAATATGTAGCTTTTTTAGATGCGGATGATCTTGTAAATCAAAACTTTTATGAGAAAGCAATTGATTTATTGGATTCCTACTCGAATATTTCTTTCGTCTACAGTTGGGTAGAATATTTCGGAGCTCGTACAGGAATTTGGCCGACATTCAATACGGAATTCCCGTATTTCCTTGGAATGAATATGTTGACAGCGTTTGTTGTTGTGAGAAGACAAGATTTTATTAACTTTGGATTAAATAGAACCGTTATGGAGTATGGATTAGAAGATTACGAAGGTTGGATTGGTATGTGTGAAAATGGATGTTCTGGTATTAGTATTCCAGAACCATTGGTTCAGTATCGGGTTAGGCCGGAATCAATGTCCAGGCAATTTAATCGAGATATGGTTGTATATTTATTGGATCAATTATCTCTGCACCACGCTAAATTATACAAGGAACATGGTTTGGAAATATATAACTTATTGGTTGCGAACGGGCCTGGATATTTATGGAACAACCCCACTTTTGAGCATCCCCCAGTTGAATATTCTAATAGGCAGCAAGCGGTAAGTGATGTTCAGCAAAATAACTCTATTAAATACGAACTGATGAGAGTAGCCAATTCTAAGTGGGGTAATAGATTAATTAAAATCTTTTTGAAATTGAAATTAAACAAAATGTTCAAGTAATAAGGGGCACTGTAAATGAATGTACTGGTATTAGGTGGAAATGGTTTTATCGGCTCAAATCTATGTACAGAGTTGCTTAGACAAAACCATAATGTAAGAATAATAGACAGAAGTATTAAAAACTTCAATAAACTCTACATGAAAAATGTAGAATTTATTGAAGCCGATTTTGTACAAACACAAAATTTTAGGCCTTACCTTGATGGAATAGACGTTGTTTTTCATTTGATTAGTACTACGATTCCTTCAACATCGAATGAAGATAAAATTTTTGATATTAAAACAAATGTATGTCCAACAATTCAATTGCTGGATGATATTGTGAGTATGGGAAGGGAAATCAAAACAGTGTTCTTATCTTCTGGAGGAACTGTTTACGGAAATTCCTCTTTTGATATTATCCCTGAAGAACATCCACTAAACCCGATATGTTCTTATGGTATACAAAAAATGACCATCGAAAAATACTTGCAACTTTACAACCATGAGTATGGAATTGATTATTCCATAATAAGGCTGTCGAATCCTTATGGAAAAGGACAAGAAGGGAAAAAAGGGCAGGGAGTTGTGCCTATTTTCTTGAAAAAAATTATTAATGAAGAAGTTATTCATATATGGGGAGACGGATCAATTACACGAGACTATATTCATATAAACGATGTGGTTGATGCATTATGCAGATTGCTTCATTATTATGGGCAAGAGAAGGTGTTCAACTTAGGTTCTGGCAAGGGGCATACATTAAATGAAATTATTGAAGAAATATCAATGGTTACGAAGAAAAAGGCTTTTATAAAGTATTTAGAGCCACGGAGTATAGATGTTAAAAAAAATGTCTTGGATACATCGAAAATTAAGCAAGAATTAATGTGGAGGCCACAGGTTTCTTTGAACGAGGGTATTCAAAATATGTTGACAATAGAGTGAGTTGTTGAGGGAGAACTGAGTGAATGGATAAAACATACAGAGTATTGCTAAAGTTCATCAACTTATTTGTAAGTGTAATGTTAGCACTTCATTTATATTATCTGTTAGGTCTACCTATATAGAATAAACTATTGAACTTCCATAACAGGAGGGTTTTGTCCCATCATTGTCGAATTCAGAAATACCCTGAATGAGGCGGTGAATGAGATGGATAACAAGGAAGCGCTGGCTGCAGTTGAAGAACGAATAAGAACGACGAAGGATCGCCGCATGTACGAGCGACTTCAAACCGTACGTTTACGATTAATGGGCAAGTCTGTACGCGAGATTGCCACGATCATCTGTCGTTCGGAGAAAACTATTCGCCTTTACATCCGCGCCTATGAAAAAGAAGGGTTGTCGGGCTTGGCCATGCAATTCTCTCCCGGGCGATCCCCACGCCTGACGAAAGAACAGCGGGACGCATTGAAGCAAGTCATTGTGAACCAGGTGCCAGCAGACGTTGGATTCACCGCCAAATTCAATTGGACGTTGCAACTGATAGCAGACTACATTGAGCGTACGTATGGATGTACCTATTCGCTGCGCGGCGTTTCGAAGATGATGGAACATATGGGCATGAGCTATACGAAACCGACGTATACGCTTGCCGCTGCAGACCCTGTTAAACAACAACAGTTTGTCGAAGAAACGTTTCCGGCTCTAAAAA
>NZ_LDIG01000174.1 GCF_015845845.1 Paenibacillus dendritiformis | reverse complement strand
AAAAAAGCCGCACACCCGGTAAAATGTTTGTACGCCTACAAACTCAACCGAAGAAAGGTGGCGACTCCATGAAAAAGTCTACCACGATCCTGTCCATCCTTCAATCCGTTTTGCCTGCAGAAGAAATCGATTCTGCAATCGAACTCGCCGGCTATAAAGACAAGGCCCGCAAGTTTACCGTCCATCATTTGCTACAATATTGGGCGATGGCTGCCTCTGAACAATGGGATAGCTACCGTTCAGGTGTGGTTCATGCAGCAGCCAGCGGCTTGCTTCCTGTCCATTATTCCAGTTTTTCCGGAAAGGCAGCTGAGGTTCCCTTTGCTGTATTCAAGGAGCTCCTACACCGGCTCATCCAAACCTGTAATCGTCAAACGACCCGAAAGCTGGCCTTTCCTAAAGAATTGCTTTTGATTGACTCGACGACCGTAACGGTAGGAAAAACTCGCTTGCCCTGGGCCCCTTACCATGGTGAGCGTTCGGGCATTAAGCTACATGTTTCTTTGCAAGCCCAATGCGACTCCCCTCTAAACGTGGTCGAAACGGTTGGTTCGAAACATGATGGTCCGCTCTGTGAAAGCTTAACCCATTTGGATTACATTATGGTTATGGACCGGGCTTACGGGAAGCTCGAACGATTAGATCGTTTCAAAGAAGAAGGTCAATCCTTTGTCGTTCGACTGCGTGATAACGTTCATCTTGAAAAACCACGTGCTCTACGCCGGCAAAAAGAGCCTAACAGCCCGGTCATCCGGGACATTACGTGCCAACTTGGAACAGAGCAATGTCGATCCAAGAAGCGGCATCGCGTCGTTACCTTCCAAGATTTCGATGGCCGAGAACTCCGCGTCGTTACCGATCTCATGCAAGTGACCCCAGAAGAAATCGCACAGATGTATAAAGCCCGGTGGCAAATCGAGGTTTTCTTTCGCTGGATCAAGCAGCACTTGAATATCCCTACTTTGTTCGGGACAACTGAAAATGCCGTGTACGGGCAGCTGTTTGTAGCTCTCATCGTTTACGTGTTACTCAAATGGTTATTTGATACCACTCAAGGGGTCGTATCTAGGCATCAAAAGCTGTCCTTTATTCACTTTGCACGTCTATTTAGGCTAAATTCCCTTCCTCCCGAATGGCTCGTTAAGATGCAGAGGATAAGAGAAAAATTCAGCCCTGCCGGGCTTGTTTGAGTTACACAATTTGGTTAATCAACATGTCTGATCGGTTCCTATAGTGTTTTCAACAGAAACGGAAAAATCGAGTATGCGAAGACGTTGACCACACATAAAAGAAGGGAAAAGCCGGTAGAGGTGCTTGGCGCAGACGGGGGATACTCCTATGTTATGCTCAGAGTAAATGATAAAAGTATCCAAGAAAAAATGAAAAGAATAGTAGTTACATTTGGCAATAAAGAGGTCATTAAAGACACAAGTCCAAATCAATTCAGTTACATTATTGTACACGATGAGGATACTCATGGCATGAGCTTACAAACAAACATTACTATATATGGAGAAAAAGATGAAATACTATATAATTGGGATTAAGAGGTTGTTCGATTAAGAAAAGAAAGATAACATTTCTTATGGTTATATTTTTTTCGTTGGGAATTATCATCTTCTTTTCAAACTATAAACAAGTAAATAACAGTAACGCAAATTCAGATTTAATCAAAATCGATTTATATGATTTTTTTTATACTACTCAGGCGATTAGTAAAATTGGTAGTCAAGAACTTGACAAATCATATGCTGATTTATTAAAAAATTATGATGTCGAGCAATTTTTTTACGATGGAAATAACGGAGCTCTATATGATTTATGGTTATATACTCATTCAGTTGAAGCCAATAAATTAGGTAGCAAGAAGGCATCGAATATCATTAGGTTTGTTAATTCTTTGCAATCTAATGACGGTTACTTTCTATTATAGAATACTCAAGATAAAAATATGAAGGATACAAATTATTTATTAAGTACAAAAATGGCGACGGATATTTACCGACAATTTGGTCATAGCATTCCAAATAAAAATAAAATAGAGCAATGGTTAAATAGTTTACTTCAAAATATAAAAAAAGAAGAGAATGAAGATTTTATTTCATTGGGAAGTATAATATATTTGGCTAAAGAAATTGAACATAATATATACATAGATGATTATAAACCAGAAAATTATTCAAATTATGCTCGATTTATAAATCACCTACTAGCTTTATACAATAAGGAACAAGAAAGCATTGAAAAGTACGACACTGCTTTAAAATTAAATAATCTATTTGAAAACAACCCTTTTATTAACCCTTTTATTATCGTAAAAAATAAAGTTTCTATATAGAATAAACTATTGAACTTCCATAACAGGAGGGTTTTGTCCCATCATTGTCGAATTCAGAAATACCCTGAATGAGGCGGTGAATGAGATGGATAACAAGGAAGCGCTGGCTGCAGTTGAAGAACGAATAAGAACGACGAAGGATCGCCGCATGTACGAGCGACTTCAAACCGTACGTTTACGATTAATGGGCAAGTCTGTACGCGAGATTGCCACGATCATCTGTCGTTCGGAGAAAACTATTCGCCTTTACATCCGCGCCTATGAAAAAGAAGGGTTGTCGGGCTTGGCCATGCAATTCTCTCCCGGGCGATCCCCACGCCTGACGAAAGAACAGCGGGACGCATTGAAGCAAGTCATTGTGAACCAGGTGCCAGCAGACGTTGGATTCACCGCCAAATTCAATTGGACGTTGCAACTGATAGCAGACTACATTGAGCGTACGTATGGATGTACCTATTCGCTGCGCGGCGTTTCGAAGATGATGGAACATATGGGCATGAGCTATACGAAACCGACGTATACGCTTGCCGCTGCAGACCCTGTTAAACAACAACAGTTTGTCGAAGAAACGTTTCCGGCTCTAAAAA
>NZ_LDIG01000173.1 GCF_015845845.1 Paenibacillus dendritiformis | reverse complement strand
CCTGAATTTCGAAAGTAACTGTGCCTGAAAAATGAAAAAAGGGCCCAAATCTTTGGTAGAATAGTGTTTGCGAAAACAACATCACCCAAAGAGAGGAGCACCTTTTAGGTGAAGTCTACCACACCCGTCAGCAAAATCAAGACTGAATTTTCCTTGCGTCACGCTTCCAGCGTTGGTGGAAGCAAAGTATTCCTGGAGTATCTCGAAAAAATCGAACTGGACAAAGCATTGCAGAACTTGAGCAACATCAAACACAGGCACTCCCTGTTCCCTGTTTTTCGCATCCTGCTCTACCTCATAATCGGCTGGACACTCGGTTGTGAACGCCTTTTTCATTTTCGAGCGTTGCAACAGGATGCACTTGTGCAACGTTTCCTCGGTGGACGCTGTCCACACCACACCTTGCTGTATAAAGAATTGAATCGGTTTGGTAAGCAACCAACTTTCACACTCGACTTGAGAAAGTTGAATCAGCAGGTCATCGCGCCTGGTTTGCCCGATGAACTCATCATGGATCTGGATTCCACCGTGGAAACCGTTTTTGGTCACCAAAAAGGCGCGGCCGTTGGCACGAATCCCCACAAACCGGGACGTAAAAGCTACCATCCGCTGTTGGCTTATGAAGGCCAATCTCGTTTGTGTTTAAACGCTGTTCTTCGTGCTGGAAATACGCATTCATCCACGAATGCCGCTGACTTCCTCCGCCAGACGTTCGAATTGCTTGGTGATCGTCCGGTGAAGTATGCCCGATTTGACAAAGGATTTGGCGGTGAGGACTTTTACGGCTTATGGGAATCCAAAGGAATCGGGTATGTAGGAAAATTGAAATGGACCCAGCGACTTCAAGCGGAAGTGCAACGCTGCTCCGTTTGGAAGCGATTTGTCGATGAGGAGTGGATCATCGAGGGCATTGTACTGGTCTACAAAGCCACCTCCTGGAAGAAAGCACGCCGTGTTGCCGTCATCCGCAAAGCACAGGTGTACGATGGGGATCAATCTCGGCTTCTTCTTGATACAGATTGGCAGTATGAAGCGATCGTCACAAGCCTTGAGTGGGAGCCGATTGACCTGTGGCATTTCTACAACCAGCGTTGCTGCATGGAAAACCACATCAAGGAAGCCAAGCGTGGCTTTTCCATCAACCGCATTTCGACAAGCCGCTTCACCGCGAATGAAATCGACTTGCTAATCAAGCTGTTAGCATACAACCTCTACGAACGGTTTAAACGCGACTGCTGTGAACCGGTTCATCACGGGTATACGATTGCCCGGTTTCGTCAGGAGTTTTTCCTCTGTGCCGCGACCATCATCCAGCATAGTCGGCAGGTGATTCTCAAGTTGGCGAGAGATTTCCCGAACCGCTACACTTGGCTACGGATCGCGACAAAAGTTGCTGCGCTGGAATGACCGCTTCCAAAAATAAACATGGAAATGCAATGCCTCTGTGGGATGGGGAGGGGGAAAATATGCCCTTCTTTTCGAATTAGCGCTCATGGGACTGGATATTTTCTTATTTATTACAGTTGCTACCCGCCCTAGTAGGTTACTAACTCGCCTCCATTACGGGCTTTCGAAATCTGGGTTAATTATAATATGCGCGTGTTGACGCGGACCGGTTATATATCGATTATCCTCGTCTCCGATCCCGAGCATCTGCAGGCTGATCGGAAGGAGCTGGAGCAGCGGGTGATGTCTACCTTCAGGTAACGCAAGGCAAGCGGTATGAGGACTTCGATAAATCAACGGACAAAAAAGCGGAATACGGATTGACCGGACTCGTGCTGGGCGGAGCCGGATTGGCGGTCGCCAAGAAGCTCGGATTTCTGGCCGTGCTGAAGAAGTTCTGGATCGTCATTGTCGCGGCTATAGTCGGTGTGTGGCGTCTCATCACCGGCAAGAAAAAGAAACAGGAAGAGCCTGCTGAAGCACAAAATGAAATGCAGAACGAGATTCAGAGCGAGTCGGTGCGGGACAACAATACGCCGCCTCCGCCGGCAACGTAACCGAGCCAAGAGCAGGCACAACAATCGTGACAGCTTAACACTCAAATAGAAGAAGGAGCAATGTCCATGACCTCCATGATGAACTATCCGGCGCAAACCGACCTGGATAGCCATGAGCAAAGCGCAAAGCAATTATTCAACAAGGTATGGGAATGGATGGAGAAGACGGATCGCACGCCGGAGGAAACCGATATGATGATCCATGCGGCGCATGCATCGCGGTACCATTGGGGCGTCGTTGGATGCGAGCTCCAGTTCGCCCGCGGAGAGTGGCAGATCTCCCGCGTCTATGCCGTCGCGGGAATGGCGGAACCGTCCATGTATCATGCCAGACGCTGCATGGATATTTGCCGCAAGTTCAGCCTGGGGGCATTCGACACCGCCTATGCTTATGAAGCGCTGGCGCGGGCTGCCAGCCTGATGAACAAGGCCGAAGACGCGGCCGGATATAAAATGAGGGCGGAGGAGCTTGCCCGTCATGTGGACGAGGAAGAGGGGTTGAAGCACCTTTTCGCCGATTTGCAGACGATCTAAAAGAAAGCAAGGAAATACAGCGCCCCTGCGTGCGGGCGGCCCGAGAATGTCTCCAGGCCGCCCGGCGCAGGGGCGCTGTTCTGTGAATCGCTCGCTTGGCGAGGCGATTAGATGGCCCAGTTGCCGTTGCGGAACACCGGAACCACGGTGCCATCCTTCAGGATGCCGTCGATGTCCATCTCGGCGGAGCCGATCATGAAGTCGACATGCGTGATGCTGTTGTTGACGCCGTTCGCATCCAGCTCTTCGCGGGACATTTTTTTGCCGCCTTCAATGTTGAAGGCGTAGCCGCTGCCGATGGCCAGGTGGTTGGAGGCATTTTCGTCGAACAGCGTATTGTAGAACAAAATATTGGACTCCGAGATCGGAGAATGATGCGGCACAAGCGCCACCTCGCCCAAGTAATGCGAGCCTTCGTCCGTATCGACCAGATGCTGCAAAATCTCCTGGCCTTGCTCGGCTTCGACTTTGACGATGCGGCCGTTCTCGAAGGTGAGTTTGAAGTTGTCGATCAGATTGCCGCCGTAGCTGAGCGGCTTCGTGCTGGATACATATCCGTTGACGCCGTCCTTTTTCGGCACGGTGAACACTTCCTCCGTCGGCATGTTCGCCATGAACGGAATCTCCTTCTCGTTGGTGCTCCCTGCGCCGACCCACACATGCTTCTCCGGAAGCTCAATGGTCAAGTCGGTTCCCGGAGCGCGGTAATGCAGCTTGTGGAAATGATGGCCGTTCAAGATATCGACCTTTTTATGTAAGGTGGCGTTATGCTCTTCCCAGGCTTGGACCGGATCGTCCGCATAGAGACGCACGGAAGAGAAAATCGCGTCCCACAGCTTCTCTACCGCTTCTTCGCGTCCTGCGTCCGGGAACACTTTGGCTGCCCAGTCTGCGCTGGCTGCGCCGACGACCGTCCAGCTGACCTTGTCCGATTGCACCGCCTTGCGGTAATGGTCCAGCGCCTGGCCGGAAGCCTTTTGGAAGTTGCCGATGCGCTTCGGATCGATTCCTTTGAGCAGATCCGGGTTGGACGAGACGATAGCGATGAAGGCGGCCCGCTTGTCGACGAACGTGTTCCGCTTAAGTGCTTCGTATTCCGGATATTCCGTGAACATTTCGTCGGCGGCCTTTTCATACTTCAAGCGGGACAGCTCCTCGTCGATCCAATCGACATGGACATTGGAAGCGCCGGCTTCATACGCTTCGCGCGCCACCAGGCGGGCCAGCGGGGCGACTTCGGTGGAAGCCGACACATACACTTCCTGTCCCGGCTGCACGTTGACGCCGACCTTGACGATGAGGTTGGCATATTTTTTCAAATTCTGTTCGAATGTTGCTGCAGTCATCGGAATCCTCCTCGATATAAAATGAACCTATGTTTCCAATATAACTCATTTCCGCGATGCAATCAAAAACCCGGCGGGAAGTAAGCTCGCGATTAATTGAGCCATTTGAAAACATCCTCTTCCGCCACTGTCTTCACCCCATACAGGAACAGAATGTGATCGAAGCGATGCCTGGACAGATAGTCGTCTGCCGATTCATGGAAAAAACGCAGGTCAATCATATGGATGCTGGAATAGTGCTGCGCGAGCAGCGGAACGAACGCGTTGGCATACGAATCTTTGAATATGACAATGCTGCGGCCGGTCCCGGCCCCCGTCTCTATCGTCGTCCATGCGTGGTTGCCGTTGAAGAACACCTGATAATGATCGCGTTCGGACAGCGCCTCCATATGATAGAAGGAACCCGAGCAAGCGGAGGCGTCCGAGTAACAGACCGTATAGGGCGGAAGGGCCTGGTCCAGCAGCTCCAGCTTGTCCGGGGGCAGATGGCGATGGTTCGCCTTCGTGTAATAGGTTCCGTAAAAGCCGCTGCTGATAACGCGCGACGACATGCTCTCCAACGGGACCGGTTCAAAGCCGGCCGCGCGGGCGAATTCCGCATATCCCCAATAAGCGCCGCGCATCGTCCAATGATGGTCGGTGCGGAAGAAGAGAGAATCGGACTTGCGCTGTCTCAGCGCATCCAGGACGGATACGGGCTTCACAGCAGTGCCCAGCGCTTCATATGTGCCGCGAATGAATTCCGCGGTATCATAGCTTGTCCCCTCGGCGTATGCCGGAAGCTTATCGGCGTACACGGCTTGCGAATAAGGGACGAGCAGCATATGCATCGTGACGCCGGCATGCCGGGCGGCGAACCGCCGGATCTCGTCCATATTGGCTTCGTACTGCGCCCCGGGCGTCTGGAAGCGCTCAAATAAATAATCGTCTTTGCCAAAAAAGACTTGACGATTCTCCGTCTTCCCGCTAAGGCGCTCCAAATCCGACTTGAGGCCGACCCAAGCGTCGCGCGCAGCGAATTGATCGGCGAAGTAATTCCCTAACTGCGCCGTATAGCGCCCATCCCGGAGCTTCGCGGCGGAGAAGGAAGGGAACTGCTGAAGCGACCGGTTCTCGAACTCGGACAGTTTGCGGTCCGGCTGCGCGATGCTCCACAGGCTGAGCACGGCGATATAGGCGAGAAAGCCGGCCGTCAGCCAGGCGGCGCGTCTGTTGGTCATGTTCCATCCTCCTTCCTGAGATAATAGGGATAGGCCTTGCCGTTAGAACCGGAAATAGAGAAAGGGGTTATACGTTCCGTCAATCAAATAAGCGGTACTCGCGAACAGCATTCCGGCGAGCAGCGCGTAATCGGCCGCCGAGACGGCGGCTTGCAGGGCGGGCCGGCGCTGCAGCAGGGCAGTCGCCCGGGCGGCGAGAGGCGTCGCGCTGATGACAAGGACGATTAGCAGCAAGCCGTAATTCCGCAGATTGTACATATCGGTTCCATTGAGAAGAACGCTGTCTCCGAGTCCAAGCATCGTTCCCATATAGTTCGCGATCGAAGCGATGTCTTCGACTCCGAACAGCACCCAGCCGAAGAGGGCCGCCATGATCAGGTAAGCATGCCTGACCGGCCGCCACAGCCGTTCCAGCCATGCTCCCAGACACAGCTTCTCCAACCCGATCAGCAGGCCGAAATAGAGGCCCCACAACACAAAATTCCAACTCGCGCCATGCCATAATCCGGTCAGGAACCAGACGACAAACAGATTCAACATGAGCCTGGGCTTGCTGGTGCGGCTTCCGCCCAACGGGAAATAGACATAGTCCCGGAACCAGGAGCCAAGCGTCATATGCCAGCGGCGCCAAAATTCCGAAGCGCTGGCGGAGATATACGGATAGTTAAAGTTCTCCGGAAAGCGAAAGCCGAGCATGCTTCCCAGTCCGATGGCCATATCGGAATACCCGCTGAAGTCGAAATAAATCTGAAACGCGAAAGCGATGATGCCCATCCATGCGCCCGCCGTCGTCAGATCATCGATTCCGCTGCGGCTCATATCCCACAGCATGCCGATATTGTTGGCAAGCAGCACCTTTTTGCCCAGTCCGATAATAAAGCGCCTTACCCCGTATCCGAACTGCTCCAGGTTGATGATTCGCTCTGCCAGTTGCTTCTCCACCTCGTCGTAGCGCACGATAGGCCCGGCGACAAGCTGGGGGAACATCGACACGAAGGCGGCAAAATCGATAAAGCTGCGCTGGGCTTTGCATCGGCCGCGGTATACGTCAATCGTGTAGGACATCGTCTGGAACGTATAGAAGGAGATCCCGATCGGAAGCGGCAGATCAAGCGGAGCGATCGACGTCCCGAATGCGCCGTTCAGCGAATGGATCAGGAAATCGGCATATTTGAAAAAGCAAAGCACGCCCACATTCACCGCGAGGGAGAAAATGAGCGTGAGGCGCTGCAGCCCCGCTCTGCCCCGGAACCGCTCAATCAGAAGTCCGTTCGCATAATCGGTGACGGAGGAGAACAGCAGCAGCACAATATATACCGGCTCGCCCCACGCATAGAAAAGAAGACTGATAAGCAAGAGCGCCGCGTTCTTCCCGCGCCGGGGAGACGCATAGTGGAGCAGCAGCGCCGCGGGGAGAAACGTAAACAGAAAGACGATCGAGCTAAATACCACTTGCCGTTCCTCCCCTCCAAGTCTGCCGGCATGCGCATGCGCAAGGCGGGAACATTACTTGCCGTCCGGCTTCAGCGCTGCTGTGAATGCTTTCTCGACATCTTCCGCTTTTTCCGAAATGATCAGCGCCAGATAAAGGCCTTCCTGCTTGATGATCCGGTTGTTGCATTATCCACAAATTGGATGCCGAAGGTCAATGGTTGACGGATTGGGCGGCGCGTGCCGTTCCGGAGCGTGCCCATACGAGCATACTTATCATTCCATAGCAGAGTGTGATCAGGATACTGTTGTCCCCGCTAATATAGTAGACAAGCGGGGAACTGGCGGCAGTAAGGCCGGACAGCACATTCCAGGACAGATTATGCGCCGTATGCAGCACAGAGGCCGGCAAGACGCTGTCCGTGCGCATCCGCAAGCTGCCGACAACCGGAGCGAGGGCGATGCAGCTAAGCACAATCATAAGCGAAGCGAACCAGAGCGCTTGCTCCGAGTGATACAACCCGGTCAGCCACATGATCGGCAGATGCCATAGGCCGTGGACGAAGCCGTTGAACAGATAGGCGCGACGCTCCCCAAAGGACCGGACAAGCGCCGGAAGCCAATATCCGCGCCAGCCCAATTCTTCGCCCAGCGAGGTCGTCACGATATTTCCGAGGAACATGACGAAGAGGATGAGCGGGGAATAGCTCCAGGGATAACCGCCGAACTGGCCGGGGATACGGACGTCCGCGAGACCGGCCAGCCAGGCCGTCCCATAGCTCAGGAGCATAATGGCGATAGGGATCGCCAAGGCAGGGAGCATCCCCCTCCAGCCGAACCGGAACAGGCCCAGTTGAGCCCAGCCCTGCTTTCGCCACCCTTCTCCGGTTACGAGGAGCATCATCAGAAGCGCGGCGACAGCGGGCGTCGACATATAGAGCAGCGTATTCACCTGCGGCAGGAAGGCGAAGCCGATGCCGATCAGCAGCACGAGCACCGCATACGCGAGAGCTTTCATGGTGTCATTCATTCGTGGAAACATATGCATTCCTCCAAAGTTTTTCTTTTGTTCGCAGAGACAGCATATTACAATGGGGGAACGCAGTCATAGTGAGGAATATCGTGTCTGTGGCCATACGAATATATGATGGTGAAAAAGGAGCAGCTCATGGATAGACAACGATTGTCACTGCCTGATCGGATCGCCCATGATCGTCCATGGCAGTGGATAGATTGGTCATTATTTGGATTGTACTTGTTCTGGATCGCGACAAGCGCTATCTATGTGGCCGGGTTCTCGGCTGTGGCGGACGATCCGAAATGGCCCGCGGTAACGCTTTTTCTCATCGCCAGCCTCGTTCCGCTGCTGTTCTGGCGGCCGTCGCATATTCGGGCGGAAAGGTTTATTGCCTCGGAAATAATCGGCTTCGGCAGCATCAATGTGATGATGCATTTCTCCTCCGGAGAGTATCTCGACAATATGGTGCTGGCCACGCTGCTCGCGGGGTATCTGGCAACGACGCGTTCCGTCCGCTGGTCGGCTCACATTCTGATCTTGTTCCCCCTTATGGGGCTGTTCAGCGGCAAATTGTCCGTGCCCCAAGCCGTCGATCAGAGCGTGAATCATTTTGTGCTGTACGGGATTGGCATCGGCTTCAATCTCCTTGTCCATACCCAATCGCGATTGCAGCAGCTGCTTCACGACAATGAGCGGCAGTACCGGGTCATCCGGCAGTATGCCGAGCAGGTGGAGCGTCTGACGCTGCAGGAGGAACGTTCCCGGGTGGCGGCGGAGCTGCATGACGCGATCGGACATGCCCATGTCTCGCTGATGATGGGGCTGGAGACGGTGCAGTCGGCAATCGCGCGCGATCCCGGGCAGGCGCAGCAGCGGTTGGGCTTGCTGCTGGAGCATGCGAGAGCCAGCTTCGGTTCCATTCGCAACCATATTCACGGTCTGGCGCCGGAAGACGGGGAAGAACTGGGGGCGGCGCTACGCCGGATTACGGCTCAGATCCAGCAGAATACCGGGATTGCGGGCACGTTCGCGGTGGAGGGGAAGCGGCTGCCCGTCTCTTCCTCGCATAAGCTGCTGCTTATCCGCTGCGCCCAGGAAGCGATGACGAACGCGGTCAAGCATGGTCATGCCCAGCAGGTAGACTGCCTGCTAACCTATACGAAGGATGAGGTTGCGGTGCGGATTCGGGATGACGGACGGGGAATGGCGCAACAGGAGCCGGGTTTTGGGCTATCCTCGATGCGCGAACGGCTGCAGGCCTATGGCGGTTCATTGGATATTCATTCCGGGCGGGAGTCCGGCACCTCGGTGCGCTGTGCGCTGCCGCTGCCGAATGTGTCTCCCGGGAAGGAAGAGGGTCCGCTTCGCATTCTTCTCGCCGATGATGAGCAGTTGGTCAGAGAGAGCCTCCATTTCCTGTTCGGCCAGGAAGACGGCATCGAGGTGATGGGGACGGCAGCTCATGGAAAAGAGGTTCTCGCCATGCTGGAGCGGGAGCTGCCCGATGTGCTGCTGATGGATGTCCGCATGCCCGAGATGGACGGGCTGGCCTGCACGAGGGAGGTGAAGGCACGCTATCCGCAGGTGAAGGTCATTCTGATTACGACCGTGGACGAGGTCGATTTGGCGGTCGCCGCGATCGAGGCCGGCGCGGAAGGATATTTGCTCAAATCGATTCATCCCCGGGAGCTGCTGGCGAGCGAGCGCATGCTGTATCAAGGAGGAACCTTGGTCGATCAAGCGATGGCGCGCACGCTTATCGCGCAGATGAAGCGGCTGCGGCAGTCTGAGGAGGAGCGAAAAGCGCGGGACGTTCCGCCCGAACCCGATGCGGCCGGGGACCCGTTCGGGTTGACCGCGCGGGAGCGCGAGGTGCTGGACGGCCTGGCGCAGGGCTTGAAGTACCGCCAAATTGCCGAGCGGTTGTATTTGTCGGAGGGAACCGTCCGCAATTACATCTCCTCGCTGTACGCGAAGCTCGGCGTGCGCGATCGCCAGTCGGCCGCGAACGTCGGGCGCGAAGCCGGACTGCTGCGTGCCGGTGGTTGAGAGCCGCCCCGCCCGCGTGTCTACAGCCGTGAATAGAACAAGAAGCCGGGGATTCCCCGGCTTCTTTGCTCTGTTCCTGTCTATGGTCCGCTCCGCTCGCAAGAGAGTAGCGCTCTGATTCCAGCGCATTAAGGGGCGACGGAACGGAGCACCGTGCAGTCGCCTTCCAGCGTGTACGCCCCGAGGTTCGCCGGGAGAAGGAAGCATTCTCCGGCAGCCAGCGGCAGCTCCTGATCGGCCCAGCGCAGCGTGCCCGTGCCTTCGCATACGACGAGGATGACGAAGCTGTCGGGCGTCGTGGACAGGCTCCACGGCTGCTTCACGATGCCTTTTTCTACGCGGAAGTATGGCGATTCCGCCAGCGTCAGCCATTCATTCGGCTTCGCGTTATCGGTCTTCATCCGGGTCGCGCCTGCGCCTTCATAGGCAATGACATTCAAGGAGTCCTCGACATGAAGCTCGCGCGGCTTGCCGTCCAGGCCCGGACGGTTATAATCATACAGGCGGTACGTCGTATCGGAGTTCTGCTGCACCTCGGCGACGACGACGCCGGCGCACAGCGCGTGCACCGTGCCGGCCGGAATGTAGAAAGAATCGCCGGCCTGGACCGGAACCTCCTGCAGCGCCTCCATGATGCGGCCTTCCGCGATGGCCGCGGCCAAGGCCTCGCGGTCGATTCCTTCCTTCAGGCCATAGATGATTTTGGCCCCTGGCTTGGCATCGAGCACGTACCACATCTCGGTTTTGCCCAGCTCGCCTTCCGGCAGCCCTTCATAATCGTCGGTCGGATGCACCTGCACCGACAGATCGTCATTGCAGTCGAGCAGCTTGATGAGCAGAGGGAAGCGGCCGTTTTTCTCGGAGAAGCCCTTCTTGCCGAACCATTCTTTGCCGTATTGCTCGCGCACTTGATCGAGGCCTTGGCCGGCCAGCTCGCCATTGATGACCTTCGTCGTTCCGTTCGGATGGTCTCCGATCATCCAGCCCTCGCCGATATGTCCTTCCGGCAGCTCCAGGCCGAATTGCGTCAGCGCGCGGCCGCCCCAGACGCGTTCCTTGAACTCAGGTTGAAATTTCAGTGGGTATGGTGTTGTCATGTTGTCTCTCACTCCCGTTGTCTCTATTTGGTGGTCTTATGGAAAAATTCAAGCCACTCGCCGTCCGGCCCATGGAAAAAGAAGCAGCGGCTGCCGTTCGGCAGGGTGACGATTTCCTGATCGATAAGCTCGACAGAGCCGAGCGATTGAATGCGGGCGAATTCGGCCTCGATATCGTCGACGGTGAAGGCGATATGATGAACGACGGAACCGCCCAGTCTTTTTTACCGCTCCGCGCTTCGGGAGCGTGCCTTCTCGACCGCGATGACGTAAGGCGCCTCCGGCCGCTGGAGCATCCGGTAGACGACCGCCTGGCCTCTGGCGGCGGGCAGCGCCTCCGCCCAGGCGCGGACGGCGTCCGCTTCGCGGTCGCCCCCGGCATGGCCCGGATACACGACGGCGGTCAGCACCCCGCCCGGACGCAGCAGCGTCAGGGCGTCCTCCAGCGCCGCCAGCGTCGTGGGCGGCTCCGTCATGACGCGCTTGTCCGCGTCAACCGTCGGCAGATAGCCGAGGTTGAACATGACGGCCGCCGTCGTTCCATGCCATGCCGGGGGGAGCGCGCGGGTCATCGCTGCATGGCTGTGCCGCAGCAGCTCGACCCGCGCGCCGCCGTCCGCGCCGAAGGCGTCCTCCAGGCGGCGGCGGGTCAGCTCGAGCGCCGCCGCCTGGATATCGAAGGCCGCGACCGACCCGCGCGGCCCGACGAGCCGGGCGAGGAAGAGCGTGTCCACGCCAGTGCCCATCGTCGCGTCCACGGCGCGGTCGCCCGGCTGCACGCGCTCCTTCACGGCCTGCTGCGCGAAGCTGAGTACGGAGAGGAAGCCCATGTTAACTCTCCCTCCACAGCTTGCCCTGCCACGTATCGCGGCGGCGCAGCTCGGCGTCGATCGCGTTCAGCACTTCCCACTTGCGCAGGCTCCACAGCGGTCCGATCAAAAGGTCGCGCGGGGCATCGCCGGTCACGCGGTGCACGATCATCTCGGGCGGCAGCATCTCCAGCGTGTCGACGATGAGCTTCACATATTCGTCCATTTCGAGGAAGCGGAGCAGGCCCGCCTCATATTGCTTCGCCATCGGCGTTTTGCGCATCAGATGAAGCAGATGGAGCTTGATGCCCTGCACATCCATGCGGGCAACCGCTGCCGCCGTCTCCATCATCATCTCATGCGTCTCCTGCGGCAGTCCATATATAATATGGGTGCAGATGCGGATATTGTGCTTGCGCAGCTTCGCGACGGCCTCCTCGTAGCAAGCGGTGTCATGCGCTCGGTTGATGAGCTTCGAGGTCGATTCGTGAACCGTCTGCAGGCCCATCTCCAGCCACAGATAGGTCCGTTCGTTCAGCTCGGCCAAATACTCGACGACATCGTCCGGCAAGCAATCGGGACGGGTCGCGATGGACAGGCCGACGACCCCGGGCTGCTCCAGGATGACCTCGAAATAGTCGCGCAGCGTATCGACCGGCGCATACGTATTCGTGTAGGCCTGGAAGTAGCCGATATAGCTGGCGTTCGGCCATTTCGCGTGCTGGCGGTCGCGAATCGTATTGAATTGGGTAACGAGATCGTTGCGGCGGGAGCCGGCGAAATCGCCCGAGCCCCGCGAGCTGCAGAAGGTGCAGCCGCCGATGGCGATGCGTCCGTCCCGGTTCGGGCAGGTGAAGCCGGCATCCAGCATCACCTTGAATACTTTGCCCCCGAACTGGCGGCGCATCTCGGCGTTCCATGTATGGAACCGCTTGTCCCCCCAATCGAGGGGGACAGGCGGACGTTCAAGCTTCGGATATTTCAATGATGACAAGCCCTTTCCTAATCGAAGTCGCCCGGGGAGGAAAGCGGCTGCTTCCGGATCCGGGGCGTGCGGGAGCGCCAAGGGCGCACGCCGCGCCGGCCTGCCGCAGCGCGATTGGCGGGGGCAGGCCGGCCGTGGTTTTATTGTAGCAGATATCGCCGGAAAAGCGAAGATAAGGAACCGTGCGGGCGAGGGGGATGGACAGCCCGGGCGGTTGGGGGCGGATATCCGTATCGCGGCGTTGACGGCACCGGTTACAATCAGCCGATTGCGGCGATAACCGGCATGCGCAGCTCCCCGCGCCCGCCCGGGTTGCACCTCATGCGCGGGAACAGAATTCTGCTGCTCCGGCGCCGTCGTTGCCAGTCGTTATGAAATTAGGTCAGGAAGAGCGGCAGTGCTGAGCAGCGGTACGCCGTCTCCCGGATAGACGATATGCGTATCTCCGGCCGGCACCCGGCGGTCGTGAACATCGGGGGCGAGCAGCGGATTGGTCAGCTCCATCGGGTCCTGATCCGCGAAATAATAATTGAAGCCCCAATGCAGATACCCGTCCAGCCCGTACAAATAATTGCCCCAATGCAGGTAACGCGTCTTCAGCAGCGGGAAATCGAGGAACGGTTCAGATACTCGCCGCCGGGATTCCAGCAGGTATAGAACCAAAGCGTATCCCCGGATCGGCGGTACGCTTCGTATGTCTCCCGGTTCAGCTCGTAATCCTTGTTCGGCGGAACCCAGATATCGACCGCGCCCGCGACGCCGGTATGAATGACTGCGTCGATGAGCGGCACAGCGGGCATCCATTTCCGGACGATGCCGGACAGGATGCGGTAATCGTCGCCCGATGGCGCGATCGGTTCGTCAACGATATGCTGCACGAGCCGGTCCAGCCAGCCCTTGCTTCGCAGCCAATCGCGCCAGGCCGGCAAAAATTGCGGCAGGAAGGCGTACCCCTTCGGCGACGTCGCGGCTATCGTACGATCGGCATTGAGCATGAAGCGGGGGTCTTCCCAATGGATGCGGCCGGCGATATGGCCGCCCTCGATATGGGTGAATCCGAGTTCCAGGAACATCGTGATCAGCCGTTCCGCCTTGGAGAAATCGAAGGAATAGCGGCCTCCGCCTTGCGGTTGAATCCCGATGAACGGGGCGCCGACCATGAAGTGGGTTTGCCTGCCGCGGCGCATCGCGGCTCCGTAGCGGTACAGCATCTCCCAATGCGGCTCCGACCACATCTCGAGTCCATGCCGTTCCGCAATATTGCGTACGGAGTACCAGTTCGTGACGGCCAGCCGTCCCCGGTCGGGAACCAGGGCGGGGAACACCTCGATCCGGACGGGGATGACGCCGCGTTCGCCGCCGATCTCGAACGACAGCTCTCCTTCATATAGGCCCGGGTCTGCGGAGCCGGGGATGGGCCAGCATAGATACGCCGCCTCGGCAGGGGCTCGGGCCGTATAGCTGTCCTTCACCGGGCGGAGCGCGTCATAGACGCGGAACGGCGCCTGCCTTGTCACATAGGGCGGGGCGGGTCGGCCTGCCGGGATGGTCGAGACGTCCACATCGGTATTCTCATTCACCTGTACATCCAGTAGCTGATAGACCTCCATCGAGCCGGGGAGGCGCCAGTCGCCGCGCGGCTGGAAGGTCCAGGCGACGGAGGTTCCATGTTGGCGGCGACCTCCGGATCGGCGACGCCCCAGCGAAGATATTCGATCCAGGTGACGATCATGGCTACGTTCTTCTTCGGAAATTCATAATCTGTGCGCGCTTCCGGATCCGGATTCACGATGCCCGGGATGCTGTAAATGCGCTTCATCAGATCCAGGTACTTCGCTACGGCCGGTTCCTTGTCGATCAGCACCTCGCCGGTATCCGGATCGGTCAGATTGACCGCCAACTGCTGCAGCGGCACGGTCACCTCGCCCGAGGCCATGCCGGGCCCCATTTCGAGACCGCGATAGGAAATCCCGTCCCGCTCGGCGGTCATCTTCCTCGCCATCTCGACGACTTCGTCCCAGGTCATTCGCCCGGCAGGATATTCGACTCCGAATTTATCGAACACTTCCTTGTTGTACCAGATCATAGTGGAGGATAGGGGTTGGCGGGATAGTTACCGCTCCCTTCATTATAGAGAGGCCGCTCTTTACAATTGCGTGCCCGTCATGCAGAATAGAAGATTGGAGCATACTGAGGTTGGAGGAAAACAGATGCGTTTACGAGGCAAAAAAGGGGCTCCGGAGCTGCTGGAGCAATCGAAGATTGCGATCCTGGACCCTCAATCGGCACGAGGCCGATGGCATGAGATCTTCGGGAACGGCCGTCCGATCCACGTGGAATTGGGCATGGGCAAAGGCCAGTTCATCAGCACGATGAGCAAGCTGCACCCGGACGTGAACTTCATCGGCATCGATATGTACGATGAATTAATCGCGCGCGCCTGCGAGAAGGCCGAGACGATCCGCGGCGATCTGGGCGTGGAGACCGACGCCAACTTGAGGCTGGTGCGGGCGAATATTGAATATCTGGAATCCATTTTTGCGGAGGGCGAGATCGAGCGCATTTTTCTGAATTTCAGCGATCCGTGGCCGAAGAAGCGCCATGCGCGCCGGCGCTTGACTCATCCCCGTTTTATCGAGAAATATAAGCACGTTCTGAATGAACGGGGAGAGATCCATCAAAAGACAGACTCGGTGACGCTGTTCGAGTACTCCTTGAACTCCTATGCCGAGGTCGGTCTTCAGATGCGGAACATCTCGCTCGACCTGCACCGGGACGGTCCTCATCCGGATCATGTCATGACGGAATACGAGGAGAAGTTCTCGAGCAGAGGCATGAACATTCATCGCGTGGAAGTGCTGGTGGGGCGCGAGGCTTATGAGCAGTACCGGGCTTCGCTGCCGTATGGCAACGGAGGACAGACCGTCCCGCAGCCATAATGCGCCAGGTTAGCCGCCGGCTTGGGCAATGCCCGGAAGCAGGCGGCTTTGTCCTGTTCGGCCGGAGCAAAAAGCCCGGTCCTGGACGCATGTCCAGACCCGGGCGGGGGAAAGGCGGTACCTAAAAATAGATAAGTCAGGCGGAGGAGCTGCCGGTAGGCGGCTGCTCGTAAAGCATGCTCAAAATCGCGTCGGCACACGCCTTCGGATGATACCGCGAGGCGTTCAGCTCGAATTCGCGCCGCCGCGAGGCGACCTCCTCATAGTGATACGCCAGCTTGTTCATCCAATTCGTTATCGTGTGGGCGTTCTCGATTGGCTCGCCGTATCCTTTTTCCGTAAAATAATGCAAGTTCTCTTCTTCCTGGCCCGGCAGCGGTTCGTAGAACAGCATCGGAATGCCCTTCGCCATCGCTTCGGTGCAGGTCATTCCGCCCGGCTTCGTGACCAGGAGGTCGGATACGTCCATCAACTGATCGATCTGCTTCGTATAGCCAATGAGATGGATATTCTCATGGCGGAATCTCGGGTTGTCCAGCAGGCGCTGGCGAAGCTTCTCATTGTCGCCGATGCAGAACAAGAACTGGATGTCATTGCGCCAGCGGGTCAGCAGTTCGCTGGAGCGGCTCGGATCAATGAGTCCCCAGCCCCCGCCCATGACGAGGACGGTCGGGAGCTCCTTCAGGCCGAAGCGCCGGCGGATGGCCGCCTTCGTATTGCGGTCATGCGTCTCCCAGAAGTTCGGATGAACGGGGATGCCGGTCACCATGATGCGATCGGACGGGACGCCATGGGATTCCAGCTTCTCCTGCACTTCAGGCGTCGAGACGAGATAGCGGCTTACGCCGGGGCTCACCCAGGTCGCATGCGCGTCATAATCGGTAATGACCGTGCAGAGCGGCACATCCAGGCCCAGCCGGCGCAGCCGCGAGATGACGGCATTCGGAATCGGATGCGTGCATACGATCATGTCCGGCCTCAACTGGCGCATGACCGTCATCGCCTGCGTATAAAAGACGCGATGGAGCGCCATCGTGGTGAGCCGGTTCAACGATTTGTTGTATTGGGTCCTGTACATGAAGCCGACCAGCTTAGGCTGCACGCTGACAGTCTTGCGGTAGGCCTCGATAATGAGCGGCGCCGTCCGCGGATTCAAAAAGCTGCCCAGCTCGATTACGCGCGTCTGCACATGCGGCGACAGCTTCCGGAGACTGACGGCCAGAGCGTGCGCCGCCTGGGTGTGTCCGGCCCCGAAGCGTTCCGACAGGACGAGAACCCGCTTCTTGCCTTCGTTATCGTTCGTAAAACCGAAGCCTGCCGGTACTGACCATGTGACAGGTTCCTGCATAATTGGTCACCCTTCTATCCTCATTAATGTTACTGCTTGGTTGACGAATTCACGGCCCGTTATGTCCAGAAGGAGACCGTGCCGACGGCCGCCCCGGTTCCGATCAAGGCCCCTGCCAGGCAATCGGAAGGATAATGAAGGCCGAGATACATGCGCGACATCGCCACGATCAAGGCGACCGGAAGCAGCGCCCAGGTCAGAATCGGAAAGGCCATCATAATCGGCATAACGATCGAAAAGATGGCCGTCGTATGTCCCGAAGGGAACGAGTGGTCGATGAGCGGCTTGCGAAACGTTCGTATACCGGGCAGCGCCAGATGGGGGCGAACCCGCGGGTACCATTTTTTGATAAGAAAAACAGGAATATGGCTTACAGCCAGCGCAACCAGACACTGCCAGCCAATCCGGCTCCAAGGGTCAGGCGCGAACAGGCCAAGGATAAGCGAGAATGCGATCGTGAATGTCGCTCCTCCAAGATGAGTCATTGTATAGAGCACCATGTTCATCCAGTGATGATGAAGACGCTGATTAATCCACAGAAACAACTGCCGTTCACGGTATCCAAGCCACGCGATAACACGGGTCAACATGTTACCCCTCCGTTATGCGATAGATTTTGATGCAATCGTAACAACTTTACATTAACAGAAGATAAGGAATTTGTGAATTTTTCATGTACCCCTTCCTTGGAACCGAGAAGCATACTTAATCATATTTATATTTGTTCGTAATTTCAATCCTATTGTGAAGATGCATCCGGACCGGCGGCGAAGCTTGACGAATGATGTCCTATCCTAAAGTACCCTCCCCTTGGACTCTGGGACGTTTCTCCTGATTGCAACAGAAGTGCCTGAAGGATGTTTCACTTTTGGACGCAGCGGGTAACATGGTGATAGCTGCAAGTCAGCCTCGGCAGGTTGATTTTGGTCAGCAACCTTTGCATGGGCTGTTACGTTATAATATGATGTAGGCGTATGCCCATACGGTCCAAGGCAAGGCGGAATGCCTTTATGCTCGGGTTCGATATCTTTTTTTGACGAAATGGGGGTCCAAAGCCATAATTTCTTAGCATTTGGACGAAAATAAAGAAAATACCCCGTCAGAGCCCGAACGCCTGCCACTTCACGATCATTCTTGCATGAAAATGAAGCAAATAACGTATGAAAGCCAATATTAGGTTTTTGACAAACGGATGCAAACGTTAGAAAATCGGGATCGACCGTTTTCTGCCGGGGTAAACATGACAAAGGCATGCCATGAAAAACAAAGAAAAGGCATGCTTACAGAAAAAGTGAAATATCATCAGGGGTTAAAAGGGGGACACCAACATGGTGGATAAGTTATTTATCGGCTTGCAGGTGTTGTTGGCCGCGCTCGGGGTGTATCAATTCACCTTGTCGCTGTTCGGCATTTACCGTGAAAAGAAACGACAAACCTACGACCCGCAGAAATCGTTCGCCGTCATTGTGGCCGCACATAACGAAGAAGCGGTAATTGGAGCGCTTGTCGAGAACTTGAAGCAGCTCGACTATCCGAAGGAAATGTATGACATCTTTGTCATTTGCGATAACTGTACCGACAACACGGCGGACATCGTAAGAGAGCATGGCGTGCAGGCCTGCGAGCGCCACAATCCTCATCAGCGCGGCAAGGGCTATGCCATTGAATGGATGCTGAAGAATCTGTGGGAGATGCCGCGCCAGTACGATGCGGTCGTCATGCTCGACGCGGACAATCTGGTCAGCATGGATTTCCTGCGTGAAATGAACAATGATCTGTGCTCCGGCGCGCGTGTCATCCAGGGCTATATCGATACGAAGAACCCGCATGACTCGTGGATTACGGCCGCTTACGGGGTCACTTACTGGTATTGCAACCGGCTGTGGCAGCTGTCCCGCAAAAATTTGAAATTGGCGAACTTCCTTGGAGGAACCGGAATGTGCTTCGATAGCCAGCTGCTGAAGGATATGGGCTGGGGCGCGACGAGCCTGGTCGAGGACCTGGAGTTCACGGCGCGCTGCGTCATGAATGGCATCAACCCGGTGCTGAATTACAATGCGCGCGTATACGACGAGAAGCCGTTGACGTTCAAGGCGTCGGCACGCCAGCGTCTTCGCTGGATGCAGGGCCACTTTACGGTGGCGCGCCGCTATTTCTTCCCGCTGCTGTGGCAGAGCATCAAGGAGCGCAATATGGCGAAGTTCGATATGGCGCTCTATACGATTACGGTCTACACCGTGCTGCTGACGTTTCTCATGACCGCCTTCTTGTGGGTGGACGCGGCGATTTTCAACGGGCCGAACGTGGCCACGTTCTTTGAATATTTGCCGTCATGGGTGACGGTCGTGTCGATGGTGCTGACCTGCAGCGTGTTCGTGCTGGCCCTCGTGCTGGAGGGCGTCAAGTCGTGGCGCATCTACGCGTCGCTCATCACGTTCCCAATCTATCTGCTGTCCTGGTGGCCGATTACGTTCTATGCGTTCTTCACGCAGAACAACAAAGTATGGAGCCATACCGAGCATACGCGCGTCGTGCGCTTGGAGGAAATGCAGGGCAAGCAGGTGTCCTGATTCGGGGCGGTCCCGGAGCGTGAAGAATGTCTTGACAATGAGCGCGCAAGAGTGATATAGTAATTGAGTGTTCAAATTGCATATGTTTTAGATTTAAGCAGGAGCGCCCGCTTCTCACCTGACCGACGCAAGTTGGCTGGTTATGACGATTGCCGCGTTGGCGGTGTTTCACATGATGATAATTGGTCTATGTGAGGGATGTGGGCTCTTGAGTCCGCATCCCTTTTTGCATACAATATAAGTTTGCAAGGGCGAAGTGGGAATTCGATTATGGAGGTGGCACACCATTAGCAAAGATCATTTGGTTAACGAGGAGATTCGTGCGAAGGAAGTTCGACTGGTCGGCCCGGAAGGGGAGCAGATCGGCATCAAGCCGTTCCGCGAAGCGCTGCAGATGGCTTACGACGCGAACTTGGACCTGGTGAATGTGGCTCCGCAAGCGAAGCCGCCCGTATGCCGGATTATGGACTACGGCAAGTTCCGCTACGAGCAGCAGAAGAAAGAGAAAGAAGCGCGCAAGAATCAGAAGACGGTGGATATCAAGGAAGTCTGGTTCCGCGCGAACATTGACGAGCATGATTTCCAGACGAAGCTGCGCAACGTCTTGAAGTTCCTGCGTGAAGGCGATAAGGTCAAATGCTCGGTCCGTTTCCGCGGACGCGAGATTGCCCATGCGGATATCGGCAAGAAGGTTCTTGACCGCGTTCTGGCCGAAGCGAACGAGCTGTGCATCGTCGAGCGCGTTCCGAAGCTGGAAGGCCGCAGCATGATTATGATTTTGGCGCCAAAGAGCACCTAAGCGACCTGCCGCGCAGGATAAGGCGGCGGGATGGATGAACACCGAACTTGAGGAGGATAATTGATTATGCCTAAGATGAAAACGCATAGCAGCTTGAAGGGCCGCTTCAAAATTACGGGTACTGGTAAAGTGCGTCGCTACAAAGCGTACCGCAACCATTTGCTTTCCCATAAATCGCAACGCCAAAAGCGCAACCTGGCAACGAGCCCAGTGATGGCAGCAGGCGACGTTAACCGCATGAAGCAGCAATTGAAAAACTTGAAATAAGCAATTCGGAGACATCGAATCGGGAGGTTAATACGAAATGGCACGAGTAAAAGGCGGATTTACGACACGTCGTCGTCATAAGAAAGTATTGAAACTGGCAAAGGGATACTTCGGTTCCAAACACCGCATCTTCAAAACAGCGAACGAGCAAGTGATGAAATCGTTGCTGTATGCATACCGCGATCGCCGTCAACGGAAGCGTGACTTCCGCAAGCTGTGGATCGCCCGCATCAACGCGGCAGCTCGCATGAACGGACTGTCCTACAGCAAAATGATGCACGGCTTGAAGCTGGCAGGCGTGGACATCAACCGCAAAATGCTGGCTGACATGGCCGTCAACGATGCCAATGCATTCAGCTCTCTTGCAGCGGTAGCCAAAGAAAAAGTAAACGCGTAAGCTGGATTCATATAGAGCGCCGCATCGCCGGGAACGGCAGTGCGGCGTTCGTTGTAAGACAACAGGCATGCATCGTTGGAACTATAGCATCCAAGACTTTATTGATCCCTTCTTTTTGCAGCTTGACGCGACTGTAACTCAACTATGTATGAATCCAGTTGTTGGCTGATCCGAACGACTTCTTCATCCGTAAATTTCCCTTTAGTTCCCACCGCCTCAACTAACTTTCTCCTTAACTCGTTTATTTTTTCCTCAATAGACTTAATGGCCGTTCACCTCACGTACATCTAACTCTATTGAGTGTAATGTACGTTTCGCCAAAAAAATGTATAATTGTGTAACTGGTGCATTTTGTCGGAAAATGAAAAAGCACCTGCAAGGTGCTTCTTCGACTACCACGGATGTATGCTGCCATGATCTCCTGAGAATGCCGCTGCCGTTGTTACAAGGATGACTGCGCAGAGAAGGGATTTAACGTACCATTTTTTGAAAAACCGCTTCATGCTGAAACCTCCGTTTCTTTAATGCTATGAGTATAATATGCGCTTAACTTTTCAAGTGTAGACTTGTACACGGTAACATTCTGTTCCAAAAGATTACGTATAACCAAGTTCAGACATTTTTTCTCTTCAATTGTGTCGTTAATCCTGGAATAGTGCAGTGCACCTTCAATCAAGTAACTTACGCAATTCTCGTAATCCCCAATAGCTAAATAGTATTCTCCTTGAACTTGAAGGTAATCAGCGTATCGCGAACAAATCAAAGGATTACTTTTGTTTATGGTGGACGGGTTTATTTTACTGCTCTCAAGGACAGTTTTAGCGCCTTCTAAGTTGTTTTGTTGTAAGTATAATCGAAGAAGCTGATTTGTGGCAGGAATCGCAGAATCATTACTACAAGACTTAAGGAATGACAGGAGTTGTTGGATGGTCTGATCTGTATTGCCTTTTTTGGCGTTTATTAATGCTTCCATAAGAACTGTGTTTTCTCGGATGTTCGGATAGTTAAACTCCTTATATTGCAAAGCGTACATTTCTGACTCTTCATATTTACCGAGTCCAAAAAATGCGTCTCTGAGGACTCCAAGTGAGTGTACTCTATAATAGCTTGATCCATCATCTTCTGCAAGGACTTTCCTGCAGTGTTCAATGCTTTCATTGTAAAGCTTTAAGTTATGAGCACGAATTCCTAACTTGTAGTAAAGTTCTACCCGTTCTTGTTGGGGCAAGAAATCAGCATAATGAAGAATATACTTTCCGCTATAATACGTTTCCTTCAGTTTGCTGAAATCATTTCGTTCAATCAGGTATCGTTGATACATCCCTTTGGCGATGTAAGGCATAATTCCATGTGATCGTGAGTAGTCAATGATGAGGTTGTATAATGTTAATGCAACGGAGGTATTATCAACGGAGTCAATGGATTGGTAAAGCTTCTCTGTTAAGTCAAAGCTGTCTTCATTTGGAGATTCAAGAAATTTGGTTGCAACTTTTCGAATCAGTTCAATAGAACCTTCTTGCTGAATCGTTGATTGCAGAATATGCAGCAATGAATCCGATCTTTTCTCAACCTCTACGTAATAATCAATCAATGTCTCAAAGGGGATATTCAATGTCACTGCCAATGGTTGTACACTCGAAAATTCTGGACGCTTTACTTCGCCATTCTCAATTCTTGATATCGTGCCTCTAGGAACACCTGATAATTCTGATAACTGAGTGAGCGTCATATCTAACGCTCGCCTTGTATCTTGGATTAGCTCTCCGATTGTTCTGACGACTGCGGCTTCCAATATCAGCCCTCCTTGCTTCATTATTTGACTATCTATATTTTACCACAAGAAGAATCGTATGTAAATAAGAGGTGTAGAGGGCGAGCTTCATAAAAAGGAGCTGGAATTCGCTCACTGCTTAAAGTGTACAGATTGCCAGCAAAACGATCGTGGGTATGAAATTCAATTGAGGCATTACCAAAGTCAGGACTGCTCGGATTGCTCCCTCAAAGCAGCCTGCACCAAGGCAAAAGGGAATCGGCCATCCTACAGGCAGTAGAAACTACTTATGGGACAGCCCCTTTCTGCCATGCAATCTATTCCCAATATTTGCGGGTCGACAGCTGGCTGGCGAGCTGCTTGCTTCCCGCTCGTCTCTTCTTCCGCAGCTCTGCCCGCTCCTGCGCCGATTCGTGAAGCAGCTTCTCTTCCTCGGAGTCGGGAATGACGGGCGGCACGACCATCGGCGTGCCATGCTCATCGACCGCCACGAACGTCAGGAAGGAAGTCGCCGCGATGGCGCGCTCGCCGGAGAACAGATTCTCCGAGACGACCTTGACGAATACTTCCATGCTCGTTCGTCCCGTCCAGGTTACATACGATTCCAGGCAGACGGAATCGGACTGCAGTATCGGACGGAGGAAATCAACCGAATCGGTCGAAGCGGTAATCACGTTGTACCGGCAATGCCGCACGGCCGAGATGGAGGCCAATTCGTCGATGGCGCTCATCAGCTTGCCGCCGAACAGGGAATCATGGTTATTGACATCGTTCGGAAATACGCGGCTCGTCTTGAACACGCGGGATTCGCGGCACAGCTTGGGGGCAAGCCTCGATTGATGAACATCCGTATCTTTCTTCACAATCAATCGTCCTTTCCATGCAACAACTCTTCCGCATGAATGCGGGGCAGCCTGGACGGCTGCGCTTCTCATCCTTCTATTGTACTCCAGAGCGGGGGATAAGCCAAATCCGTGCCAGGGCAGCCGCCCGCATCGGAGGCGCGGCACAGGCATCTCTGGTCTGGCGGGAAAAGAAAAATGCGGCGGGGCGCCCTGGGCAAACTGCCTTCGGTTTCCGTTTTCATCGGGGCGCATTTTCGCTACAATAGAGAGATGCGACTTCGAGAAAAGAGGGAATGTTATGATCGATTTATCCAAAGCCGAAATCCAACAAATGGTTGTCCATCAGGTCGGAAGCAAAGCCCGTGAAGAGGGGGTTCGCGTCTCTCACGCGCTGTATGACGTGCCGAGCGACGAAGTGAAGGCGACGCTGATGAAGTATTTTATTTCCGGCTTCAAATTCGATGCCTTTTACCGCTTCCATCACGAGGCCGAGCTGCCGTTGAATGAGGTATACACGTATGTGAGCCGCATCTTTCAGCAGCCCGATTCTTTTCACGAGCAGTCCGTGCATTTGCTGCATCATTTGTATGAGCAATCCTCTCATCCGCAGATTAAGCCGGGGGAGCTCTATGTCGTTCATCTGAACAACATTCTGTACAACAACTTCAGCATCGACGCCATCGGCATCATGAAATCGGAGCATAAGGACGTCTTTCTTCAGGTGCAGGAGCGCAATCCGGAAGAGCTTCAGGTCAGCATCCAGGAAGGAACGAACATCCGCAAGCTGGACAAGGGCTGCCTTATACTCAACGTGCGGGCGGAGGCGGGCTATTCGGTCGGCATCGTGGACACTTCGGCAGGCAAGAACAACGAAGCCGCGCGGTATTGGCAGGAAGATTTTTTGAATGTGCGGCTGCTGGAGGACGAGCATTATTTGACGGATAAATATATCGAAATGTGCACCCATTTCTATGAGGATGTCATCGCGGCTTCGGCGGAGGAACCGCCGGAGAAGAAGGAGAAGCTGGAGTTCATTCACCATACGATCGAGTACTTCGCCAAGCATGAGCAGTTCGAGGAGGAGACCTTTGCCGAGGAGGTTATCGTGCAGCCGGAGATCGTGCCTATCTTCAAGACGTACAAGGAGACGTATGAGGAAGCGAACGAGCTGCCTCCGTTGAATGAATTTCCGATTTCCCAGGCCGCCTTGAAAAAGGCGAAGCGAACGTATAAAAATAATATCCGGACCGATACGGGAATCGAGCTGAAGCTGAAGAGCGACAGCTTTGCCTTCGTGGAGAAGGGCTTCGATGAAGAACGGGGCATGCATTATTATAAAGTTTTCTATAACGAGGAAGAATAGAATCGCGGCTGGCGGGAGCGCGAGCTTCAGAGCTTGCCAGACCCAGATTTGAGAAGGAAGGGCCATCGTACAGACGGGAAAGGGCCGGATAGAATACCTTGTATGGAATCAACCGTGAAGGAGGGATTCGCATGCGGGGTGTTACGAAAGCTCAGGCTTCCAAGCTGGTCGGCAAACGGATCTACGCGCTGCACAAGAACGGATCTGTCGTGTCCGGCAAGCTGATTCGCATTTCCGGGAACCGTCTGGTGCTGGAGCAAGCGAAGGGCAAAAAAGTAAAAACAAAAGCTATCATTCCGTTAGTTTTGTTCGACCTTTTGGCTATTGGCACGTCCCCATTCGCTTTTGGGGGATTCCCTTTCGGCTTTGGAGGAGTCCCATTCGGTTTTAGGGGCCCTTTCATATAGGGGCGGGCATGGAGGTTATCCATACGGCAGCTATTCAATTAAACCATCACATCCAAGACGAGCGGGCCACATGATGATATGGGAGCGGAGAGCCTGGGGGAACCCCAGGCTTTCATGCTGCCGCCGGACGGATTGGGCGGATGTCAGCGCCTGTCCAGCGGCTTTTCCATCTCGTGGCAGGCGATCTGCGCGATGTACCGCTTTACCCGGTAACCATGCCGCTCGTAGAATCGCTGCGCGGCGTCGTTGCCTTGATCTAAGTAGACGCGGGAAAGGAGGCAGCGCTGCATGCGCCCGTACCGTTCCGCCCGTGCCAGGAGCGCGGAGCCGCATCCTTTGCCCTGGGCAGCGCTGCTGACGGCGAGCAGATCGATCAGCAGGATGTCGTTCTTCGCATGGACAAGCGCGAAGCCAACGGGCTGATTTCTGCGGTTCGCAGCGACATAGGTGACGCCCTCCCGAAGCCGGACCGGAATATCCTTCAGCACCTGGCTCTCTTCCCAGATGAGGTTGGAGTGGGGAAGCAATTCCTCCAGAACAAGGCGGCGAATGATGCGGTCATCGGAAGCGGGGCGCCGAAGCCGGATGTTCATGCCCGATTCCCCCTTTGCTGCATCGCGAATGATGTATTATATGTGCCGCCTTCGTTCCCCGTGCCGATCCCTCCGCTCTTTCGGCCTTTCGTGGAACCCCGAATAAACCGGCTGCCCAAAAACGTTATAGTACGGAAAAAAGCCGAGGTTTTTGCCGATTTCCGGAATTTCGCGAGGCTATGCTGTCATTTTGCTGGATGACCGCTTTACAAATTTTTTTTAACACCGCCTCTTGACTCCTGCATATCGTAGGAATATAATGTTTCTAAACATTTGAAAGACATTGACCATATTTTACAACGGCAATGAAGAGGACGAAGCATAAGGGCCCTTATGAACAGAGAGCGCATGGAAGTCTTGCTGAGACCGGCGCCATAATCCCTTATAGGCGAGCTCACCTCGGAGCTGTTCTCCTGAACGGATATCAGGCCATGGCCCGGATATGTCAGTAGGGGGAATCGTCAGGCGCGCGTTAGGCGTCCAGAGTATGCGCTGTCCATACCTGTTATGGACAACGGTATCGGCGTATACTTGCAGAGATTTCATATCGCGAGATGTGGAATGAACATGGGTGGTACCACGGAAGCACAACCTTTCGTCCCTTAGGCAGCGGCAAGCTGCGGGGGCGGAAGGTTTTTTTGTTGTATTTCACGCCTGGCCAGGCACAACACACCATGACAACCAAGCCCGATTGGAAATCGACAAGGATGCGTAAGGAGGATGGCAAAATGAGCACACACCAAACGGCAATGCGCTCAACGGATGAATTAAGAGAAAAATGGATGAAGCCTGAAGTGATTACAGGCTCCGAAATTTTGCTTCGCAGCTTGTTGTTGGAAGGTGTGGAGTGCGTGTTCGGTTATCCGGGCGGCGCCGTGCTCTACATCTACGACGCGATGCACGGGCGCGAGGATTTCCATCATGTCCTGACCCGGCATGAGCAAGGCGCCATTCATGCCGCCGACGGTTATGCGCGGGCCAGCGGCAAGGTGGGCGTCTGCATCGCGACATCGGGTCCCGGTGCAACGAACCTGGTCACAGGCATCGCTACGGCATATATGGATTCGGTTCCGCTCGTCGTCATTACCGGCAACGTAGCGACGACGTTTATCGGAACAGACGCCTTCCAGGAGGCGGATATTACCGGCATCACGATGCCGATTACGAAGCACAGCTATCTGGTTCGGAAAGTGGAGGACCTGCCGCGAATCATTCATGAGGCGTTCCATATCGCGAATACGGGCCGCAAGGGGCCGGTGCTCATCGATATTCCGAAGGACGTGTCCGCGGCAACGACCTTGTTCCAGCCGGTGACGGAAGTGAACATTCGCGGGTATAACCCGACCGTCCAGCCGAACAAGTATCAGGTAGAGAAGATGATGAAGGCCATCGCGGAAGCCGAGTCGCCCGTCATTCTGGCCGGAGCCGGCGTCATTCATTCCGGGGCGCACGAGGAATTGTTCGAGTTCGCGACGAAGACGAAGATTCCGGTGACGACGACCTTGCTCGGACTTGGAGGCTTCCCGAGCGGGCATGAATTGTGGATGGGCATGCCCGGCATGCATGGAACGTACACGTCGAACATGGCTATCCAGCAAGCGGACCTGCTAATCAACATCGGCGCCCGCTTCGATGACCGCGTAACGATGAAGCTGGACGGATTCGCCCCGAAGGCGAAGATTGTGCATATTGACATCGACCCGGCCGAGATTGGCAAAAATGTGCCGACAGACATTCCGATTGTGGGCGATATTAAGTCGACGCTTCAATTGGCTAATGCTACGGCGAGTCACAACGATAAAGCAGACGCGTGGCGCGATCAGGTGCAGAAGTGGAAGGCCGAGAAGCCGCTGGCTTTCATTGACTCCGATTCGGAGCTGAAGCCGCAATGGGTCATTCAGATGATTAATGACACGACCCAAGGCAACGCGATCGTGACGACGGACGTCGGCCAGCATCAGATGTGGGCGGCCCAGTACTACCGCTTCAATCATCCGCGCTCCTGGATTACATCCGGCGGCCTCGGCACGATGGGCTTCGGGTTCCCGTCCGCCATCGGCGCGCAGATGGCGTTCCCGGATCGGACCGTCGTCTCGATCAACGGCGACGGCGGGATGCAAATGTGCGCGCAGGAGCTCGCCATCTGCGCCATCCACAATATTCCGGTCAAGGTGGCCATCATCAACAACCGGGTGCTCGGGATGGTGCGCCAATGGCAGGAGATCATCTACGACCAACGGTACAGCCATATCGATTTGGCAGGCAGCCCGGATTTCGTCAAGCTGGCGGAAGCCTACGGCGTCCGCGGCTTCCGGGCGACGACGAAGGAGGAAGCGGAGCAAGCCTGGACGGAGGCGTTGAACACGCCCGGGCCGGCCGTCGTCGAGTTCGTCGTACGCAAGCACGAGAACGTCTTCCCGATGGTAACCCAGGGCTGCACCATTGACCAAATGATAATGGGGGATTGCGAATGAAACCGATGAAGCACACCATCGCCGTCATCGTCAACGATCAGCCTGGCGTACTGCAGCGCGTATCCGGCTTGTTCGGCCGCCGCGGATTCAACATTGACAGCATTACGGTAGGAGCCTCGGAGGAAGAAGGCCTCTCCCGCATGGTCATCGTGACGACCGGCGACGAGCATACGCTGGAGCAAGTAGAGAAGCAGTTGTACAAAATTATCGATGTCATCAAAGTCGTCGATTTGAGCTCTCAACCGATGGTGTCCCGCGAGCTGGCCTTGATCAAGGTCAAGGCGGAGCCGCGGGAGCGTCCGGAGATCCTCGGCGTCGTCGAGACGTTCCGCGCGACGGTGGTCGATATCGGACCGAACACGATCATCGTCCAAGTGGTGGGCGAGTCCCAGAAAATCGAAGCGATGATCGAGCTGCTCAAGCCATACGGCATCCGCGAGATCAGCCGCACCGGCGTGACCGCGATGGTTCGCGGGCAGGCGGCGGACGGGAAGTAACCGATATTTGCCGTGCACGCTCCCGGCTTCGCGATGGCCGCGGGCATTCCCCGAATGAGGGGGTCTCTCAGGGGATAAGTCAGGCAGAACCGGAACGAGCGATTGTCCCTTGAAATACCCTCATTCATTCGGGGTTGATTATTATCTCACTTATTAATTAGGAAGAAAGAGGAGGACTCATACAAATGGCAGTTACAATGTATTATGAAAAAGACGCAGATCAAAGTGTATTGCAGGGCAAGACGATTGCAGTTATCGGCTACGGCAGCCAAGGGCATGCGCAAGCGCAAAACCTGCGCGACAGCGGACTTCAAGTGGTTATCGGGCTGCGCGAAGGCAAATCGGCCGACAAAGCGCGCAACGACGGGTTCGAAGTATTGAGCGTAGGCGAAGCGACCAGCCGCGCGGATGTCGTGCAAATCCTGATGCCGGACGAAACGCAGGCGGCCGTATATCATGCGGAAATCGCGCCGAATCTGAAGAAAGGCGCTGCCTTGATGTTCTCCCACGGCTTCAACGTACACTTTGGCCAAATCGTCGCGCCAAAAGACAATGACGTGCTCCTCGTGGCTCCGAAGTCGCCGGGACATCTCGTTCGCCGCACGTATGTCGAAGGCTTCGGCGTTCCGGGCCTCATCGCGATCGAGCAGGATGCGACAGGCAATGCGAAGGCGATCGGCCTGGCCTATGCCAAAGGCATTGGCTGCACGCGCGCAGGCGTGATCGAGACTTCCTTCAAGGAAGAGACCGAGACGGACTTGTTCGGCGAGCAAGCGGTATTGTGCGGCGGCGTCAGCGCGCTGATCAAAGCCGGCTTCGAGACGCTCGTGGAAGCGGGCTATTCCCCGGAAATGGCATACTTCGAGTGCTTGCATGAAATGAAGCTTATCGTCGACCTGATCTATGAAGGCGGTCTTGCGACGATGCGCGATTCCATCAGCAACACGGCGGAATACGGCGACTATGTAACCGGGCCTCGCATCGTAACCGACGAGACGAAGAAAGCGATGAAGGAAGTCTTGTCCGATATTCAGCAGGGCAAATTCGCGCGCGACTTCATCCTGGAGAATAAAGCGGATCGTCCGTTCCTGACCGCGACTCGCCGCAACGAAGCGAACCATCCGATCGAAGTGGTCGGCGGCCAGCTTCGCGAGATGATGCACTGGATCAAGAAGTAGTGATGTGTGTTGCGCCAGCCGGGCCGGACAAGCGGCAGGCCGCGGACTTATAGGCCGGAAGGCGATATCGCACAGCGCCCGCCCGTCGTCAAGGCGGGATGGCGCTGTTCTTTTATGTGCATACACTGGAATAGGAATATGGCAAGAGATTAACGGAGGTGCAGCGATGCGTAAAATTTATATTTTTGACACGACGTTAAGAGACGGGGAGCAATCTCCGGGCGTGAACTTGAATACGAAGGAGAAGCTCGAGATCGCCTACCAATTGGAGCGCCTCGGTGTCGACCGCATCGAAGCTGGATTTCCTGCGGCATCTCCGGGTGATTCGGCCGCGGTGGGAGCCGTCGCCGCCGCTGTGAAGAATGCGACGATCGTCGGGCTGTCGCGGGCGCGGACGCAGGATATCGACGCCGCCTACGAAGCATTAAAGAACGCGCAGGATCCGTGCCTTCACCTGTTCCTTGCTTCTTCTCCGATTCACCGCAAGCATAAGCTTCGTATGGAGAAGGAGCAAGTGCTGGAAACGGCCGAAGCGGCGATTCGTTACGCGAAGAAATATTTCTCGAAGGTGGAGTTCTCCCCGGAGGACGCCGGGCGGACCGAGCTCGACTTCCTCTGCCAAGTGACCGGGATGGCGATTCGCGCCGGCGCGACGGTCGTCAACATTCCGGATACGGTCGGTTACTTGACGCCGTATGAGTACGGCAACATCTTCAAAACGCTGAAGGAGAACGTTCCGGGCATCGAGAAGATTCAGCTTAGCGCGCATTGCCATGACGATCTCGGCATGGCGACGGCGAATGCGCTGGCGGCGGTGCTGAACGGGGCCGATCAGATCGAAGGCACGATCAACGGCATCGGCGAGCGCGCGGGCAATACGGCCCTGGAAGAGGTGGCGCTGGCGCTGGAGACGCGGCAAGATTTCTATCAGGCGAAGACATCGCTCGAATTGAGCGAGATTGCGCGCACGAGCCGGCTGGTGAGCAAGCTGACAGGGATGGTCGTGCCGGGGAACAAGGCGATTGTCGGCGCCAACGCCTTTGCTCATGAATCGGGCATCCACCAGGACGGCATGCTGAAGGAGAAGACGACGTACGAGATTATTTCTCCGGAGACCATCGGCCTGAAGGAGAGCAAGCTTGTGCTGGGCAAGCACTCGGGCCGCCATGCGTTCCGCGAGAAACTGATCGATCTCGGCTACACGCTCAACGAAGAGCAGGTCAATGCCGCCTTCGCCAAGTTCAAGGATGTCGCGGACAAGAAGAAAGAAGTGTCGGACGAAGATATTCGCGCCATGATCGAGGAGAAGCTGATCGACACGCCGGAAATGTTCAAGCTGGAAACTGTCTATGTGGAGTACGGCAACCAATCCGTTCCGTCGGCGAAGGTTCGCCTCGTCACGATCGACGGCAACGTGCTGGAAGAGGAAGCGAGCGGCAACGGCTCCGTCGACGCCATCTATATGGCGATTGACAAGGCATCGCAGGAACAAGTCGAGCTGACCGATTACTCGATCAAATCGGTTACGCACGGCAAGGACGCCCTCGGCGAGGTTCATGTCGTCCTGACGCAGGACGGCCTGCCCGCGCTGGGCCGCGGCGTCAGCACCGACATTCTTGAGGCGAGCGCCCGCGCGTACGTGGATGCCCTCAACCGCCTCATCGAGAAGCGCAAGCTCGGCGGCAGCCGCCGCCGCGACAAGATTGGGCTGATCTAATCTTTTTGCAGCCTGATTGGTATCGGCCCATCCGGCCTTGCAGATGACCTCTGAACAGGGGTCATCTTTTTTTGATAATAAACCGAAAAAATTGGAGAAACAGAGCGAATATACAACTAGCGACCCCAAAAATGAGCACTAACTGAATACCAGACATAAAATGATGGATTGGTTTGAGGATAACAAATATTATTCCTAGCAAGATCCCTACCAAAAAATACTGTGCTATTTGTTTAAATTTGTTATTATCTCGGATATTTTTATCTGTATAGAATAAACTATTGAACTTCCATAACAGGAGGGTTTTGTCCCATCATTGTCGAATTCAGAAATACCCTGAATGAGGCGGTGAATGAGATGGATAACAAGGAAGCGCTGGCTGCAGTTGAAGAACGAATAAGAACGACGAAGGATCGCCGCATGTACGAGCGACTTCAAACCGTACGTTTACGATTAATGGGCAAGTCTGTACGCGAGATTGCCACGATCATCTGTCGTTCGGAGAAAACTATTCGCCTTTACATCCGCGCCTATGAAAAAGAAGGGTTGTCGGGCTTGGCCATGCAATTCTCTCCCGGGCGATCCCCACGCCTGACGAAAGAACAGCGGGACGCATTGAAGCAAGTCATTGTGAACCAGGTGCCAGCAGACGTTGGATTCACCGCCAAATTCAATTGGACGTTGCAACTGATAGCAGACTACATTGAGCGTACGTATGGATGTACCTATTCGCTGCGCGGCGTTTCGAAGATGATGGAACATATGGGCATGAGCTATACGAAACCGACGTATACGCTTGCCGCTGCAGACCCTGTTAAACAACAACAGTTTGTCGAAGAAACGTTTCCGGCTCTAAAAA
>NZ_LDIG01000172.1 GCF_015845845.1 Paenibacillus dendritiformis | reverse complement strand
ACCTACTATGGACAACTGCATTCGATTGCGCTGACCTTTAGCGAAAAAGATCGCTACATCACGATTCGCGGGTTCCTGAAGTTGATCAGGGACAAATACGAAATTCGTCTTTTTGCGGACTCCTATTTTTCCGTTACCCACCAGTTTTTGATTTTACCGAATCGTCTGTGGGAGGAACTGGACGCCCGGTGCCCGACGCGGACTAGGGAGATGTTTCGCAGCATCGATGACGAGCTGGATTTTCCGTGAGGGTGCCTCAGAAGGAAAAAATGCGATTATCGCTTATAAAAGCAACCCGCAAACTTTGGTGTTTGGCGGGTTGTTTTTTCTTTACAGGTCAAGCTTTTTACTTTCGCGTTGTTCAAGGCTGCGGGCCGTCTGGCTTAGCTCGACATTTTTTTGATCCTGAAAGGTTCCCAAGGCGAGATCAAAAACCGGGTTTGTCACGCCGTACCAGTAATTTTCATTTTTATAGTGATGCCATAAATGGACTTTTTTCATCCAACGGCCCCAGGGGGTAACGGGGGTAATCGGACGATGGGCGATATAGTGCTTCCACTCATAAAACAAGAGAAACAGGATCACGCCAGCGATAAAAGCATTCGTAATCACGAGGCTTGCTGAAATAAAGTAGGCGATGGTTCCCGCGATGGCGAGATTCGGCAGAGTATACCACAAGGGCAGAAACAATAAATGCAGGTCATTCGGATTGGAGTGATGATCATAATGCAAACGCTTAAGTAATTTTAAAAAGAAGGGGTTCTTCGGAGTTTTTAGGTGAAACAGGAAACGGTGCGTAAAATACTCGGCGGCGGCATAAGCGGCCATGCCTATGGTGAATGCAATCCATGGGCCGATGGTTGTCAGGCCTGGAATGAGCAGGCTAAAACTGACCAAGAAGATTCCGTACATGATGCATATATCGGGAAAAAGGAAAAACTCTTTTATATATTTAGTCTTCATTCAAAACGCCTCCTTAATGCCGTTACTTAGGGCCAACGTTTCCGTGTTTCTTGTGAAGCGGCCTTTTTGCTGCGCTGATCTATGAATATGCAGGAAATACGGGGGTGTTGCCGGTTGATCACTGGGAATGCTGGTTCAAGTAAATTACCGTCGCTCAAGATAAGTCAGGGGAACCGTAACCTAAAGAAAGGCAAGTTTTTGCTCTGGGTGGGGGATAATGTATTCATTGCGTGCGAAAGAGAGGATCGGCAAGGAAATTCGTTTTTATGCGGTACCCGGGAAACACTCCAGCATGCTATGAGGGAAGCGGGTATCGATACAAACGCGGTTTATATCACCTATTTGCTTAAATGCCGACCGATGCGTGCTTATAATAAGCCTGAGGCCAGAGCAGCATGTATTCCCCATCTACAATTACAGCTCCTGGAGAAGCAGCCGTCGGTATTATTTGGTTTTGGGAATGTCGTGGCGGAAGCAATATTCCCACAGAAGGAGAACGCCAGTGTCAAGGAATTGCGAGGGAGCTGGCACGAGTTTCAGGGTATCCCGATCAGCTTTACCTATCACCCGCTTGCCGTAAGAAGGAGACCCAATTTACTGAGGCTCTTCGTAGAGGATTTGAAAGCATTGAAGGAGAAGTGGAAGGAAAGATCAACGCCGGCAACATAAGCGCATATGTGGTTGGCGGTTGGCAGCATCTATTTTTTGGCCGGAACAATTTAATTAAAAATCAATCAACTAAAGAAGATCTATATAGAATAAACTATTGAACTTCCATAACAGGAGGGTTTTGTCCCATCATTGTCGAATTCAGAAATACCCTGAATGAGGCGGTGAATGAGATGGATAACAAGGAAGCGCTGGCTGCAGTTGAAGAACGAATAAGAACGACGAAGGATCGCCGCATGTACGAGCGACTTCAAACCGTACGTTTACGATTAATGGGCAAGTCTGTACGCGAGATTGCCACGATCATCTGTCGTTCGGAGAAAACTATTCGCCTTTACATCCGCGCCTATGAAAAAGAAGGGTTGTCGGGCTTGGCCATGCAATTCTCTCCCGGGCGATCCCCACGCCTGACGAAAGAACAGCGGGACGCATTGAAGCAAGTCATTGTGAACCAGGTGCCAGCAGACGTTGGATTCACCGCCAAATTCAATTGGACGTTGCAACTGATAGCAGACTACATTGAGCGTACGTATGGATGTACCTATTCGCTGCGCGGCGTTTCGAAGATGATGGAACATATGGGCATGAGCTATACGAAACCGACGTATACGCTTGCCGCTGCAGACCCTGTTAAACAACAACAGTTTGTCGAAGAAACGTTTCCGGCTCTAAAAA
>NZ_LDIG01000171.1 GCF_015845845.1 Paenibacillus dendritiformis | reverse complement strand
CCGCCTTCACGAGCTTGCACGGCGCGCTCCCGGCATTCTCCAGCCGGTACGCGCCGACGCTGGCCGGCACGATATAGCTCTCGGCGTAGCCGAATTCCACCGCCTTCGCAGGGGCAGCCAGCGGTACAAGGCGCACCCCTTCGCCCTCGACCAGGTTATACATCACGAATTCGCCGTTCGTGTCGTCCTCCCAGCGGTCGATCAGATGAATGCGCTTCACGCTGAACAGCACCTCCTCATGCTCGCCGAGCAGATACTCCTCATTCCCGCCTTGGCGCCCGAGGAGCTGCGGCGCCGGGATGAGCCGCTGCCGAACCTCCTCTTCCGTCAAGCCGCCGTCGATGTTCCGCGCGGCATGATCGAGGTTGATCGGACGGGGCTTCCCGTCGAGATCCCGGCGCAAATAATCATAGATTTTGAAGGTGAACCACCAGGTCGTCGAGGAGATCTCGAGCACGAGATTGTCTTTCCCCGAGCAGTGGACCGTTCCCGGCGGGATGAGATACAGCGCGCCCTTCGCCGAATCGTATTCCTTGACGTACGATGCGAAAGGCAGCGGCACGCCCGTGTCCTGCGCCTCACGCACCGCGTCGAGGAAGCGCTCCGGCGTGGTGACGTCGGTCAAGCCCAGGTAGACTTTGGCATCGTTCAGGCGCTCCATAATGTAGTATGATTCCTGCTGCGTCATCCGCTCGTTGAACACGTCCTCGATATACGCCTGCTTCGGATGAACCTGGCAGGACAGATGACTGCCGCCGATCGTATCCAGATAGTCGAACCGGACCGGGAAATAGTCGCCGAACAGCCCGACGATGCGATCGCCCATGACGGCCTGATGCTCATACCCGAGCAGCAGCGTGAACGGCACCTCGATCGTCTCGCCCCGGTATTCCAGCAGGAGCGTGTTCTCGGGGGCGATCGGCTCGAAGCTCCAGGCGCAGTTGACCCATTCCGGGGGCAGTTCGCACAGCTCCTTCAAATACTGGCCGCCCCATACGCCCGGCGCGAAGAACGGCTTGACGCGGAACGGCTGCCCCGCCGCTTCCGCCAGCATACGCCGCAGGGCTGCCGTCGTCGTGATGACCGGCTTCGCGGGCCGGTTCAGATCGACATAATAATCGAAGCGGCCGAGATGCTTCTTCCGGTACGTCTCCCAGGCCGGCCATTCGAGGAACAGGCAAATTTTATACTTCTCCGTATGATCCCGGTTCCAGGAGAAGCCGAGATTGCGCAGCGATTGGCGGTGCTCCCGCTGCTGATATTCCCGGGACACGTCGCAATAGAACGACAGCCCGATTCGATCGCCGCCGAGCCACAGCGCGCCGGGGCCGCATAACAGCACCACCTGCTTGGCCTCCGGGTTCATGGCGGCATCCTGCTGCGCCTCGGCTGCCCAGCATGCGGCCGCGTCCGGGCGGAAATAGTCCGTGAACGACACATCGCTGGCCATATAACCAAAGGCGCGGTTGTCGGTAATATAGCGGTCGAAGCGGCGGCGCAGCTCGCTGCCGCCGTACAAATAATCTTCGGTGGAATAGACAAGAACCCGAATCCGCTCCTGTTCCAGCCGGTCTGCCAGCCGGGAGGCGACAGCTTGCACATTCGCGCCATGCGTCGCATCAAGCGCAATGTACAGAATCTCCTCCCTTCCGGCATGGCATGCGGCCAGGACCGCGTCCGCGATCCGGTCCATTCCCGTCTCCAGCCCGGACGGCACCCAGTCCAGCGGGCGGTGCCCCTCGCCGGGAACATCGGCGTGAATCCGGTTGCGTGGTAGCTTGTCGAACATAAAAAGCCCTCCGTTCCCTCTACAATGTGAGCCGTGAACTCTCGGGCAGAACAGGTCTGCCCGGTTCAAGCCCATTGTAGACAAAGTCAGGAGGGCTGTATTTGCACAATGCAGCTTTGTTTTTGTACAGAACGGACATCGCCCTAACGCATCGGCCCGGAACGACCTTCTGCGAAGCCGGAACGGCGGAAGCGCGCCGGGGAGACTCCCAGCTTGCGGGTGAAGACGCGCGTGAAGTAATGGACGGACTCGAAGCCGCACCGCTCGGCGATGTCCTTAATGGCGGTATCGGAAGAGAGCAGCAGGCCCTTGGCCAACTGGATGCGCCGCTCCTGCACATAGTGGACGAAGGTCTGCCCGCACTCCTGCATGAACAGCCGCGACAGATGGCGGGAGGAAATATGCAGATGCTGGGCGACGATATCCAGGGTCAGCGGCGCATTCAGATTGTCTTCGAGATAGAGCCGGGCGCGCCGGAACAGCTCGTTGCCCGGCCGCGGGGATTCTTCCTCCAGCGCCGGGACGGCGGGCAGGCCGGCGGCATCGGGCATGAACAGCGGCAGCAGCGAGGACAGGAGCGCATGAGCGGTGCTCCGCAGCAGCTCCGGAGGATAACGGAGATGCCCGCCCTCGGACAGCGCGAGGAGCGCCTCCCACAGCTTGGCTGCGGGCGTGGAGGATGCCTCCTCGAGGCAGGGAACGGCATCCTCGGCCAGACGGCGGAAGGCCTGGACATAATCGTCATGCGTCGCTCCCTCCTCGATGTCGAAGGCGACGAACAGCAGCGCCATGCCCGCCGTGCTGCGGATCTGATGCCAGACGCCCGGCCGCGAGCAGATGGCGCTGCCGGCGCGAAGCAGGTAATCCTGCCCGTCATCGGTGTATTCCCCTTCTCCATCCAGCACATAGCACATCTCAAAAAAGGAATGGCGGTGCACCGAATTGTTATAGTGCTTCGGCATGAAGCCCCAGTAATGCACGCGGAACCCGGCCGGTCCGGCATGCAGGGAAGTCGCGTGAACGTTCAGCAGCGCGTTCGCTTTTTTGAAGGCGGATAACAGGGACATCATCGACACTCCTCGATTTTTCGTTCATGGCTTGCTGTATCCTATTGTACACGGTGCGAACCCGCCCTTCATCCGAGCGGGCATGTTCCATTATTTACATGTATGCGCCATCACCTGAATCTGGTAAAATAAATAGCCGTGTGATCGAACGGAAGTTTGTCCGATCGGTGACGCAAAATCATGGAGTTTCCCGCTGTTCACATAAGATTCACATACAGCGCTTTCAAGCGCGGGAATGTTTGTGTTTTGTCACAGCTTTCCAAATCCGGATATGGGACAATATGGTTGAGCAAGGGAAGTCATCATCATATGGAGGGGACGGACAATGTTGTTAGCGGCAGATCGACCGGCACAGTGGAATGAAGAGACCGTTGAACGGCTGGAGACGCGGATGGCGGCATATCAATTGCTGGCCGACTTCCTGGGTCACATGCCAACGCTCGATGTCTTGATGTCATGGCGCAATCATGAAGGAATGAAGCGGTTATGCCGCCATTCCGAGGCTGCCCGCGACCTGTGCGCGTTGTTGGATAATTTGTCGGTAAGCGAATTGTACGCCGTATTCTCTTCCTTGCGCGATGAATATTACCGCTTATTCGGAAGCTCGGGACAGCTTCCTGTCACGCCTTGCGAGACGATGTACCGGGCCAACGAACAGAAGCTGCCGAAGAGCTACGCTCAGATTGTGCGGCAGAATTACGCCGAATTCAGCCTCTACTTCAAGAAGATGAATGGCGAGCCGGACGATCATATCGCCATCGAGCTGGAATTCATGGCCGTCCTGATTGGCAAAATGCTCGGCAATGTCATGACCGAAGAGCGTTACCGCCGTTATATGGACGGACAGCGGCGCTTCGTGCTGGACCATTTGACGCGCTGGGCTCCGCGCTTCGGCGAAGACTTGGCGCGGCATGCGGATCATCCGCTCTACCGCGCGATCGGGCGGCTGCTGGTGGAATTCATGGCCAGCGAGGCGGAGCGGGCCGGGCAGGCGGCGTAAGCGGCGGCGCGCAGGGTGTACCGCTACAGATAACAGAGCATCGGTCAAGGAATCGATTCGGATACACAAGACCTTTCTGCGGAAGGGTCTTTTTTTATATGATTTTCGGGGACGCCACCCCCGTATTCAAGGAAGCGCTTGTCGAATATAATAGGAAAAAGAAGAAATGGCGGCTATGCCGTACCTTACGTTACAAAATACACGGAAAGAGAAGCGCCGTTATGGCGTGAATGGGGGCCTCGTCATGAGAAGAGCGCTGCAAGTCGGATTATTTCTTATCCTGTTACTCGCTTTCGGTTATTACGTAAATGGCACGATTGGCCATAGTATCACGACGGCGCTGAGCATTATGACGACGCTCGCGGTCGTTACGCTGGCGATCATCATTTTTATGGAGAACCGGAATCCTTCCAGCACGGTCGCCTGGTTATTGGTGCTGGCGATGGTGCCTGTCGTCGGCTTCATCTTTTATCTCGTGTTCGGCCAAAATTACCGCAAGCGCCGCCGGTATACCCGGAAGGCGCAGCAGGACAAACATACCTATACCTTCGTAGAGAATGAGCCGAAGCAGCTCCGGGAGCAGGCGCTCGCAGCCATGACGCCGGATCAGCGCCATTTGCTCCGCCTGACCAGCCGCATCAGCAAGAGCCCGATTACGTTTGCGTCGGATACGCGCATCCTGAACAACGGCGAAGAAACGTTCGGCGCGCTGCTTGCGGAGCTGAATCAGGCCAAGCATCATATTCATATGGAATATTACATTTACCGCGATGACGACATCGGAAGCCGCATTGCCCAGATTTTGATGGACAAGGCCCGGGCCGGCGTCGAGGTCAGGTTCATGATCGATGCGGTCGGCAGCATGCACCTCTCCAAAGCCTTCCTGCAGGAGCTCCGAAATGCCGGGGTGCGGGTGGCTGTGTTCGGCAATGTGAAATTCCCGATCTTCTCCAATCGGGTCAACTATCGGAATCACCGCAAAATCGTGGTCATCGACGGCAATGTCGCGTTTATCGGCGGCCTCAATGTCGGGGATGAATATTTGAGCCGCAGCAAGACGTACGGCTTCTGGCGGGATACGCATATGATCGTGCGCGGGGAGGCGGTGCAGACGCTGCAGATCATTTTCCTGCAAGACTGGGCCCATACGAGCGGAGAGACGCTCTATGGAGCGGAATATCTCCAGCCTGAACCGGTTGAGGCGACCGCGGGCGCGGTGCAGATGATCGCGAGCGGTCCCCATCAGGAATTCAAGACGATGAAAAATCTGTTTTTCGCCATGCTGACCTCGGCCCGACGCTCGATCTGGATCGCGACGCCGTATTTCATTCCGGACGAGGACATTTTTACCGCGCTGCGGGTAGCGGCCTTGAGCGGCATCGAGGTGAAGCTGCTGTTCCCGGGCAAGCCTGATAAATGGCTGCCGTTTCTGGCTTCCCATTCCTATTTTCTGGGTCTGCTGGAGGCCGGCGTGCAAATCTATGAATATGAAAAAGGCTTTCTCCATTCGAAGCTCATCATCGTGGACGGCGAAGTGGCGACGATCGGCACCGCGAACATGGATATGCGCAGCTTCCACCTTAACTTCGAGGTGAATGCGCTGCTGATTCGGACGGAGAGCGTGGAACAGCTAATCCGGGAGTTCCAGCAGGATTTGGAGTCGGCCGTGCAAATATCCGATGAACAATTTGCCAACAAAAAAGTCATTACCCGTTTCCTTGAGTCGGCGGCCCGCTTGTTCTCGCCGCTGCTGTAGAACGGAGACGGGAGCCAGGCGTGGCTCCATGCCGGCTGGCGCCGCCGCTGTTCACTGCCGATCCCCAGGGAGCGGGCCGGGTCTGGAACAAGAGCGCGGGGGTGCTCCGGGACCGGCTCCCCGGCCGCGGGCCGGCTGCGGCGGCAGGCCGTCCGGCGATTGACTAGCGGAACCGAATGTGGCATCATGTAGCTAGTTAGATTTGAGAACGATTTTCATTATTATAGTTATTCCTGACTGTCATGCCGAACGGCAGACGCATGCGTTACGAGAACGGGGAGGGAAAAGCATGTCCATGATTCAGACGAAGTCGCTGACACTGGCCTATGGTGACGTGCCGATTATCGACAATCTTACACTGAGCATTCCCGAGGGGCAGATCACGGTCTTGATCGGCAGCAACGGGTGCGGCAAGTCGACCCTGCTCCGCTCGTTGGCCCGGCTGCTCAAGCCGGAGCAAGGATCCATCCTGCTTGATGGCAAAGATATCCATCAGTCCGGCACGAAGGCTGTCGCCCGCAAGCTGGCGATGCTCCCGCAGGGGCCGATGGCTCCGGAAGGCTTGACGGTGCTGCAATTGGTGAAGCAGGGGCGTTACCCGTACCAATCGTGGCTGAAGCAGTGGTCGGAAGAGGATGAGCGGCTGGTCCGCCATGCCATGCAGGTGACGGGGGTGGAGAGCCTCGCCGATCGTCCGGTCGACTCCTTGTCGGGCGGACAGCGCCAGCGCGCCTGGATCGCGATGACGCTTGCCCAGAATACGGACGTGATTCTGCTGGACGAACCGACGACCTATCTCGATATGAGCCACCAGATCGAGATTCTCGATTTGCTGTATGAGCTGAATCGAACCGAAGGACGCACCATCGTCATGGTCCTGCATGACTTGAACCTGGCCTGCCGTTACGCCCATCATATTATCGCCGTTCGCGACAAGGGCGTATATGCCCAAGGGGCCCCGGAGGATGTGCTTACGCCGCAGATGGTCAGAGACGTGTTCTGCATGGATTGCATCATCTGCGATGATCCTTTGTTCGGGACGCCGATGTGCGTTCCGCGCGGCAAAGGGCGGATATGCGGCGACCGGTGCGAACGGAAGGACGAATGCCAGGCGAATAATCTGCTCGCCACGCATGCCGGATAGCCGTTTCGAGGCGCGATATTGGCCGGGGGCATGACGGGAAGGACAGGATAGATGCGATACAGGTCATCGGTAAGGAATGCCGCTGGCCTTTTTGGTCTTGGCCTGGAAAAAGCGGAACGGGCGGCCTTCCGACGCGGCGGGATGAGGCGCCGAACGGCTTGGAGCCGTTACCTGTCGCGGGCCGGAACATGGTATGATAAGTCCATCTGCACATAGAATTGGAGAGGATTCGGATGTGGACGAATCGGAATGTATGGATTGTGCTCTGTGGCGAGTTCGTGGCCGGCCTCGGCTTATGGACTTCCATTATTGCCAATCTTGAATTTATGCAGCATCAGGTGCCTTCGGATTTCATGAAATCGATAATTCTCTTCATCGGCTTGCTGGCGGGCGTCCTGATCGGCCCCTACGCCGGAAAAGTCATCGATTCGTCCCGCAAGAAGCTGGTGCTGATCTATGCCGGTCTCGGGCGGATGATAGGCGTCTGCTTTATGTTTATTGCGCTGGCGACCGATTCCGTGCTGTGGATGGTGGTGTTCAACATTACGCTGCAAATATCGGCGGCATTCTATTTCCCTGCGCTTCAATCCGTGATTCCGCGCATCGTCGCCGACAAAGATCTGCTGACCTTGAACGGCGTACATATGAATGCCTCCACCATCGCCCGGATTATCGGCACCGTGCTCGCCGGCATGATGCTGACCGTCATGAGCCTGGCGTCGCTCTATGCGGCATCCCTGCTCGGCTATGCGCTTCTGCTCGTATCGACCTTCTTCCTGGACGTGAAGGAGGATTTGCCGTCCGGCAAGGCGGCTCCTGCGGGGAAGAAGAAGGGCGGAGGCTTCAAGGAGATCGTGCCGATGCTCAAGCGGATGCCGGTCGCGGTCATGGCGCTTGGGCTGTCGTTCATCCCGGGCTTGTTCATCGGCGGCTTCAATCTGATGGTCATCAACATCAGCGAGATCCATCATGACACCCAGATCAAAGGCTGGCTCTATGCGGTCGAAGGGATCAGCTTCATCGCGGCCGCCTTCTTCATGAAGCGCATCTCCGCCAGGGGCGGATTGCTCAAGCTGCTGTGTCTGTTCGCTCTCCTGAGCGCGCTGGGACATTCGCTCTTGTTCTTTGCCGATATTCGCGGGATGGCGCTGTTCGGTTTCGGTTTGTTCGGTCTCGCGGCGGGCTTCTTCTTCCCGTTGCTGTCGACGTATTTTCAGAAGACGATCCCGAAGGAATATCATGGCCGTTTCTTCTCGTTCCGGACGATGCTGGACCGGGTCATGTTCCAGGTCGTGCTGCTGGCGACGGGCTTCATGCTCGATACGATCGGGCTTTCCTATATGGTCCTCGTATTCGGCGGACTGTCGGCATTGTTTATCGCGTACGCTTATGTCCGCTCTTCCCGCATGCCGGAGCGGCCGCTGGAAGCGGTGCCGGATCCGGGGAGTCCTTCGATGTAAGTGGCGGGCTGTGGGCGGGAAAGAGGAATCGGACTGCTTTTGTTCGTGCAAAGCGGTCTTTTTTGTGCCAAAATCCTGTCTAGAAGGACATATTGCCTGAAAGAGGGCTTGCCTTCCGGCTGCCGGATTGGTAGGATGGTGCTGAAAGTGCTTTCATTTCACCATTTCGCCGTACAGGATGCGCTCCCTGCTGCGTATCCTATCGTATGACGTGCGGAGCCGGATTCGATCATGGATACGCGTAGAAGGAGGAATCGCGATGAAATATCGCAGCGTGTTTGACATCATTGGTCCGATTATGGTCGGGCCGTCCAGTTCACATACGGCGGGCGCAGCCAAGATTGGCCGCCTGGCCCGCAGTATATTCGGGAGACAGCCGAAGAAGGTTCATATTTTCCTGTACGGCTCCTTCGCGGAGACATATAAAGGCCATGCGACGGATGTCGCGCTTGTGGCCGGTCTGCTTGATTTTGATACGAATGACGCCCGTCTCCCCCAGTCGCTGCAATTGGCGGAGGAAGCCGGGATCACGGTCGAGATTACGGCCGAGGATGCGGTGCCGGAGCATCCGAACACGGCCCGTATCCGCCTGTCGGATGAGCAGGAGGCTATGGAGGTGACCGGCATCTCCATCGGCGGAGGGAAGGTGGAGATTGTCGAGCTGAACGGCTTCAAGCTGAAGCTGTCCGGCCAGTGTCCGGCCATCCTGATATTGAATCATGACCGCTATGGCGTAATTGCGGGGGTGACGCGGATTTTGAGCGAGGCCCGGGTCAATATCGGCCACATGGAGGTCAGCCGCAAGGAGAAGGGCAAAATGGCGCTGATGGTGATTGAGACCGACGAAATGATCGATGAAGCGATGTTCGAGCAGATTCGCGGACTTCCCGGCGTGAACCGCGTTCTCCGCATGGAAGATTGATGCGCTGTCCAATCTAAGGGAGAGGTGATGAAGCATGTTCCGCAATGTGGCTGAGCTGGTCGCGCTCGCAGAGGAACGATCGTGCAAAATAGCGCACGTGATGATAGAGCAAGAGATGGAAGTAAAGCGGATGACGCGCGAGGCGGTCATCGCCCAAATGGAGCGTAACCTCGATGTGATGGAGCAGGCGGTCGCGCGAGGGCTGTCCGGCGTGAAGTCCCACTCGGGCCTGACGGGCGGAGACGCCGTGAAGGTCCAGCAATATATCGCCTCCGGCAAAGCATTAAGCGGCGGTACGCTGCTCGATGCGGTCAGCAAGGCGATGGCGACGAATGAAGTGAATGCGGCCATGGGGCTTATCTGTGCGACGCCGACGGCCGGCGCCGCGGGGGTGGTGCCGGGGACGCTGTTCGCGCTCAAGGAGAAGCTGAATCCGACACGGGAGCAGATGGTGGAATTTCTGTTCACGGCCGGCGCGTTCGGCCTCGTCGTGGCGAACAATGCATCGATCAGCGGAGCGGCGGGAGGCTGCCAGGCCGAGGTCGGATCGGCAGCGGGCATGGCGGCCGCGGCGATTGCCGAGCTGGCCGGGGGCACGGCGCGGCAGGCGGCGAACGCGATGGCGATCGCGCTGAAAAATATGCTCGGCCTGGTCTGCGATCCGGTCGCCGGGTTGGTCGAGGTGCCGTGCGTGAAGCGCAACGCCTTGGGGGCGTCCAACGCGATGGTGGCGGCCGATTTGGCGCTCGCCGGAGTGGAGAGCGTCATTCCGTGCGACGAAGTCATTGAAGCGATGTTCCGCATCGGAGAGAGCATGCCGATGACGATGAAGGAGACGGCGCTTGGCGGTCTGGCGGCGACGCCGACGGGCATACGCCTGAAGAAGGAGATTTTCGGCGAACATTCGGGCTCCGGCGCGGCTGATTCCCCTCGGGCGGAGTGACGGCGAATGCCGGGCCGCGAGCTGGACGGCTTCGCGGGCAGGGCTTGGCCGAATCGCGCTCACCGTCTGTAAGGCCTTCGAACCGGAAGGAACTCCTTTCCGGTTCGAAGGCTTTTTTTAAAGAAGAGATGAACGTATACGATAGCGTCCATATTTGCTATGCTAATGATGCCGAAAAATCGCCGAATACGGCAGCAACGGATAGAGGAACGGCAGCGGACGGGTTGTTGTCCGCTGCATCGATGATATAGGAAGAGGATAAAGGAGGTTCGCTTTCACGATGGAGGAAAGGCAGCCGGCTCCGGGAGGAGCAACCGAGAAGCGCAAGACGGAGCATATTCGCATTTGTTTGGAGGAAGCGGTGAACGGCGTCGGGATCACGACGGGGCTCGAGCGTTACCGTTTCCTTCACCAGGCGCTGCCCGAGCTGGATTTCCGGGAGATCGATCTGGCGACGGAATGGCTGGGCAAGCCCGTTCGCACGCCTTTCCTTATCAGCTCGATGACCGGGGGCAGCAGTCTTGCCGCCCCGATCAACCGCCGGCTGGCCGCGGCGGCGGAGGCGCGGGGCTGGGCGATGGGCGTAGGCTCCGTCCGGGCGGCAGTGGAGAATCCGGAGCTGTCGGGCACATTCCGGATTCGGGATATCGCGCCGACCGTGCCGATCTATTCCAATATCGGCGCCGTTCAGTTGAACATGGGGATGGGAATCGAGGAATGCCGCCGCGCCGTGGAGCTGGTGGAAGCGGATGGGTTAATCCTCCACCTGAACGCGCTGCAGGAAGTGTTCCAGCCGGAAGGCGACGTCAACTTCGCGGGCTTGCTGCGGCGCATCGAGGAATTATGCCGCCGGCTGGACGTTCCCGTCGGCATCAAGGAGGTCGGCTGGGGAATCGCCGGTGATACCGCGCGGCAGCTCGCCGACGCCGGCGCGTCCTTCATCGACGTAGCCGGGGCGGGCGGCACGTCGTGGAGCCAGGTCGAGAAGCTGCGCGCGGGCGACCCGATTCGCCGCCGGGCGGCCGAAGCGTTCGCAGGCTGGGGCATTCCGACGGCGGAGAGCGTCCGGCTTATCCGGGCGGAGCTGCCGGAGCAGCCTCTGGTCGCGAGCGGCGGACTGCGCACCGGCGTCGATGCGGCGAAGGCGCTGGCGCTTGGCGCGGATCTGGCCGGATTCGGGCGCTCCCTGCTGGCGGCCGCCGCCGATTCCGAGGAGGCGGTGGACGAGGTGCTGGCGCAGGTGGAACTGGAGCTCCGGATCGCCATGTTCGGCATCGGAGCGGGCAGCATCCGGGAGCTGCGCGCCACGAATCGGCTGATGCCAAATTAGGCAAGCTTTGCTATAATGGACACATCCAGCGGCCACAGACCCCGAGCCTGTGGCTTCCTCTATGCTTCCGGCTCGCCGGGCCGGAGCGGTGTCCAACCTGCGCCTATGAAGCAATGAAGCACACCTCTCAGATTGTTCCACTCGCCATGCCAGAACTGTGAGTCGCATTCATTTATGGGAAATAAAAACTGTACCCTTACCTTGGAATATCCTTTATATTATTATCGGAATCACAATCAAACGTTCGGATTTTACGCATATCGCTCTCCTAAATTTGCCGAACGGGCGAATGTCGATACATATTAAACCAGGAAAGAAGGGTTGAAGCATGAAGCGATCGATGTTCAACTTTAGCACCAAAACGGTTGTTGCCATCGGGATTGGAGCGGCTTTATACGGTCTGTTAAGCACGATTACGATTCCGTTGGTGCCGCAGACGGGGCTGCGCCCGGCCATTGCGATTCTGACCATTTTCGGGGCGATGTTCGGTCCGATCGTCGGTCTGTTGAGCGGGGCCATCGGTCATATCATTACCGATTTGACTTGGGGCGGCGGCACGATCTGGTGGACATGGGTGCTTGGATCCGCGATTTCCGGATTCGGAATGGGGCTCGTTTACTTAAGCAAATCTTTCGATGTCAACGAAGGCCGTTCGACGAAGGGCGCCATCTGGACCCTCGCGATTACCGGTTCGCTGGCGCTGGCTGTCGGCTTCGGACTGTCCAGCATCCTGGACGTGTATTTGCTGGGAGAGGCGCCGGACAAAATGTGGCTCCAATTCGTTGCTTCGACCTTGGCCAACATCGCTGTTCATTTGGTGCTGGGCGTCTCGGCCGTGCTTGGTCTAATCCGTTTGAACCGCCGCAATTCGAATTTGCGGGTACTTAAATAAGCTGCAAGAAACAAATGGAGTTCCACGGCAGAGGTGGGGGCGCATGGCGGGATCGGAAGTCCCCCATGAGGCCTCCCGCCCAGCGGAACATGGATTGGCATGCAGCATGTGACAGGAGTTATCGAAATCATGAAGGAACCGCTTATCTCGTTTCGGGATTTTAGCTTTCAATATCGCAGCTTGTCCGAACCGACTCTGAAACATATCACTCTGGACATTTACCCGGGGGAGAAAATATTGATAGCCGGACCGAGCGGTTCCGGCAAGTCCACATTGGCCCATTGCATCAATGGGCTGATTCCGTTTACGTACGGCGGGACGATTAGCGGCGAATACAGCCTGCAGGGTCGGCGTCCGGCGGATATGAGCATCTTCGAGATCAGCCGCAGCGTCGGCACGATTTTGCAGGATCAGGACGGCCAGTTCATCGGACTGTCGGTGGGCGAGGATGTCGCCTTCGCGTTCGAAAATGATTGCATGCCGGTGGCGGAGATGAAGCCGAAGGTGGCCCGCGCTCTGGAGATCGTCGACATGCTGCCTCATATCGGACACAGCCCGCATGAGCTGTCCGGCGGGCAGAAGCAGCGGGTATCGCTCGCGGGCGTGCTGTCGATGGAGGCCGACGTCCTGCTCTTCGATGAGCCGCTCGCGAATCTGGACCCGGCCAGCGGCAAGCATGCGATGGCCTTGATCGAGGATATTCATCGGCAGACGGGCAAGACGATTCTCATTATCGAGCACCGCGTCGAGGACGTGCTGGAGCAGCCTATCGATCGCATCGTCATCATGGCGGAGGGGCGAATTGTCCGGACGGGAACCCCGGACGAGATTCTGGCTTCTTCCGTCATGAGCGCGCATGGCTTGCGCGAACCGCTGTATGTGACCGCGCTCAAATATGCCGGCTGCGAGCTGAAGCCGGAAGATCATCCGTCCTCGCTCGCGCAGGTCGGCGCGAATCCGGACTACCGTTCCCGCCTGGCCGCCTTCGTCGCCGCGGCCGATGCGGAGAAGCCGTTCCCTGAACGCGAACCGCTGATCGAGATGGACAATGTCCGCTATTCCTACGACGGCGAGCGCGAGGCCATTCGCGGAGTCAGCCTGACGATTGGTCAAGGTGAACGGCTGGCCCTGCTGGGCAATAACGGCGCAGGCAAATCAACCTTGTCCCATCTGCTGACCGGAATTGCGAAGCCTTCGTCCGGCTCGATCCGCTTGCTTGGTGAAGACACCCGCAGTTGGTCGATTCGCCGTCTTGGCCAGCAGATCGGCTATGTCATGCAGAACCCGAACCATATGATTACCCAGGCGATGATCTGGGATGAAGTCGCGCTCGGCCTGCGCGTGCGCGGGCTTGGCGAAGAGGAGGTCTCGGCCCGGGTCGAGGAGACGCTGCGCATCTGCGGCCTGCACGGCTATCGGGAATGGCCGATCTCCGCCCTGAGCTACGGACAGAAGAAGCGCGTCACGATCGCCTCGATTCTGGCGCTGGAGCCGCGGCTGATGATTCTGGACGAGCCGACGGCCGGACAGGATTACAAGCATTATACGGAATTTATGAGCTTCATCTCGCGGCTGGCGGACAGCGGGCTGTCCTTCTTGTTCATTACCCATGACATGCATCTTGCACTGGAATACACCGAGCGGGCCGCCGTGCTCTGCGACGGCGCCATCATCGCTTGCGGCGAGACGGCGTCGGTGCTCACGGATGTCTCCGCCATCGCGCGCGCCAATCTGAAGGAGACGTCGCTCGGCGCGCTGGCGCGGCTGACGGGCGCCTCTGCCCCGGACAGGCTTGTGCGCGATTTCATTGCACATGAGAAGAAGGTGAATCAGCATGAGTAAGGCGGGGATGCTCTACATCGATCGCAACACCCTGTTCCACCGGATGGACGGAGCGGCCAAGCTCCTCCTGTTGGCCGTGTGGACGGTCGCCGTCTTTTTGTTCCAGGATCTGCGCGTCTTCGTGCCGCTCTTCCTGCTGGGCATCGTCATGCTCGTCAGCGCGAAGCTGCCGTGGCGGCGCATCCGCCTGCTCGTCTGGCTTATGATTGTCTTCAACGTGTTCAACTCGCTGTTCACCCTCGTCGTGACGCCGGCTTATGGAAGCGAGGTGACCGGTTCGACGACGGTCATCGCCAATCTGGGCTATAACGTGCTGACGTTGGAGACCGTCATCTACGTATTGACCTTATCGATGAAATATATGTCCCTTATGCCGATTACGGTGCTCTTTATCTATACGACGCATCCGACCCGGCTGGCCAGCAGCCTGAACCGGGTGGGCGTGCCGTACAAGGTCGCCTATGCGTTCAGCATCGCCTTCCGCTACATTCCCGACATGCAGGCGGAATTCCGCAATATCTCGAATGCGATGCAGGCGCGCGGGCTCGGATTTGGCAAGGGAGAAGGCTCGTTCTCGCAGCGGCTGAAGCACTTTATATCGATCGCGATTCCGCTCGTCCAGTCCTCGCTGCACCGGATCGAGACGATTTCGAATGCGATGGATTTGAGGGGCTTCGGCAAGCATTCGCGCCGCACCTGGTATTCGGCCACGGTGTGGCAGCGGGAGGATTACGTCATTATAACGATTAGCGCCGTGGCGCTGATCGTGGCGATCACGGCGCGCGTCCAAGGATTCGGGACATTCTGGTATCCCTTCGCCTGAGGAATCGGCGCCGGAACCGAACGGGGCTGTCCCCTAAGCGGTCTTAGACTGCCGTGAGACAGCCCCAGCCTGTTGAACACGCCGTACCGCGTTTTGCCGAACAGGCCCGATTGTTCAACCATTCTCTGATTCGAATTAAGGGTTGGTTCGTCTTGTTTGAGTTTGCTCCGCTTGTCTGACCCTTTTTGCTTCCCCTTGCTATTCACCGGCCGAATTGCCGAAAAAGCTGCAGAAATCCAGTTTTCCTTATGGCGAGCACTCCCGTTACAGGCATTCCTGCAAAACTGCAGGACTTTCAGCCATGCTTATGGGTTGAAAGAAATAATCGTAAAAATTGCTGCGTTTTTGCAGGAAATTCACCGAATATCGACTCAAACCGCGGTAAATCCTGCGTTTACGCAGGATTTCACTATCTTACATACTTTCTGGCGCATTTTCTCTGCCGTCTTCTCCGCCTCCACCGTTGCCGCAATCCCGTCTTGTCCCTCTTCAAATTTAAGATTCTTATAGGATAGTCCCTTTGTTTTTTTGGCATAAGTATTGCAGTGAACCGGTGTTTGCGGGTAACCTAGAACAAATAGAGCAGAGCAAGGAGTGCAATCGGTACGCATGTCAAGACAACAAAAATCAATTTCTCGTCGCATCGACAAAAACAAAGATCAATTCAGCAGCTCTTCCGGATTTATTCTGGCGGCCATCGGCAGCTCGGTAGGGCTGGGCAATATGTGGAAGTTCCCCTATGTCACCGGCCAAAACGGAGGAGGGGCTTTTTTCCTTCTCTTTATCTTCTGCCTTGTGCTCGTAGGGCTTCCGGTTCTGTTGGGGGAGCTGACTGTCGGCCGGGCGGGCAGGGGCGATCCGGTCACGGCTTTCCGCAAGCTGTCCGGCAAGAAAGGCTGGGGCGCGATCGGATTTATTGCGGTGCTTGCGCCCTTTCTTATTTTAACGTATTACAGTACCATTGCGGGATGGACGCTTCATTATGCCTTTGAATCGCTGACGGGAGTCTTGTATGCCGATCCGGATTATGAAGGGCATTTCGCGGCCTTCACCGCCGGCTGGGGACCTGTGCTCTGGCAGTTGGCCGTACTTCTGCTGACCGGCTACATCATTGCCCGCGGGATTACCGGCGGGCTTGAGAAATTCAACAAAATCGTCATTCCCGGACTGCTGATCATTTTGCTGGTCATGCTGGTGTGGACCTTGACGCTGGAGGGTGCCGCCGAAGGCATATCCTACTTTTTGTATCCCGATTTTTCAAAATTGACGTTTCAATCCGCATTGATGGCGCTGGGACTTGCTTTCTTCTCCCTTTCACTCGGGATAGGAGCGATGGTTACGTATGGCGGGTACGTGGATTCGCATCAATCGCTGCCCGCGGCAACTCTGGCGGTCGGGGCCGGGGATCTGATATATGCGCTGATTGCCGGACTCATTATTTTTCCGACGACCTTCACGTTCGGAATCGAACCGAATTCGGGGCCCGGCCTTGTTTTCGCGGCGCTGCCCGCCGCTTTCGCCTCGATGCCGTATGGCGAGTGGTTCGGGGGGCTGTTCTTCATTCTGCTTGCCATCGCGGCGCTTACCTCTTGTCTGTCGCTGATCGAAGTTCCGGTAGCCTTCATTATTCAGCGGTTCCGGATAAAGCGCAGTTGGGCGACGATCCTTGTCATGGGCGCGGTGTATGTTATCGCCCTCCCCGCAACGCTGGCCGCCGGCGGCGTATTGACGGATTGGAAGCCGGGCGGACGCAATCTGTTCGATTGGCTCGACTTCCTCACCTCCAATATTATGCTGCCGTTAAGCGGCTTGTTCGTGACGCTGCTGATCGGCTTCGTCTGGACCGGGGCCAAGAAGGAAGCCGGGCTCCGTCCGTTGATGGGACGGGTGTGGGGAATGATGATGCGATATGTGGTGCCGATTTTGATCATTCTCATTTTCCTTTCTTCTATCGGCATATTGTGATGGCTGTCGCTCCCTTGTCCATGGCTCCGAAAAAAATGACGGCGAAGTGCAACATCTGCCAACCTGGGCCCGTCTGTAACAAAGAACGCGGCAATTCCCCCGCAATATTCGCATCGGGTGAAGCGCCGAACTTCCAGGAACAGGACGCGACAGGGAGGAATATCAAATGAAAAAGCGTACATGGACAAAAATGATATTGACGGTAAGCATGCTTGCGATGGCGGCCATGCCGTTGACTGCAGCGGCTCAAGAGAAGAGCAACAATGTGAAAGGTCAAGTCGTAAGCCAACAGGCAATTGAAAAAGGCAATAAGAATAAGGATCTTGATCGGCCGATTCAGCAGGACTGGCTCGCCACGAAAGGCACAATGGAAGAGATCCGCATCAATAAGGACGGCGCTTACGTCACGGTTACCGGCGAGGGCGTGCAGGATAACGCGCAGGATACGATAATACTGGCCTTGACCAAGGATACGGTGATTGTGGATCAAAACGGAAAGAAGGGGCATTTGCATCAAGCCCTGAAAAAAGGCTGGACGGTGACCGCTTGGTACGGTCCGAAGCTGACCCGCAGCATTCCAGCGCAAGGCACGGCGGAAAAGATCGTCATCGAACGCCCAAGCAATGGCAATGACGAGCAAAAGAACGAAAAGAAAACGGATGGCATCATCGTGAACGCAAGCAAGGATCGGGTCGAGCTGCTGGGCGAAAATCCGGTTATTCTGAACATTACCGACAAGACGGTCATCAAGGATGAAAAGGGCAATAAGCTGACAGCCGATGCGCTCAAAAACAATGTCCGCGTTGAAGCCCGCTACAGCGCGGTGATGACGAAGAGCCTGCCTCCGATCAGCAATGCCTCCAGCATCGTGGTGAAAGAAGAGACGGTTCGCAAGACGGGCACGATTCTGGACGTGAATGCGAAAGACGGCCAAGCGTCGATTCGCCTGGATGCGGATTCCGACGGGAACACCAACAACGATATCGTGTTATCCGTCAATAAGGATACGACGATCGTGACCAAGGACGGCCGGGAGCTGAAAGTAAGCGAGCTGAAGGCCGGCCAAAAAATTATCGGCTTCCATGCGCAAATTATGACCATGTCCTTGCCGCCGATGAGCTATGCCTATCAAATTGTAGTAACGGAGTAAAATGAGGAACGAGACAGTCCGGCCGGATGGATTCTGGCCGGACTTGTTTTATGTCTTCAGCAGGTACTCGCTTGATTTGAAGATATTCCTGCGTTCCGGCCTGCTGCCTCCGAATCCATGGGGAGAAAGCTGCGGGGAAATGGATACGCCTCCTGCCGCGCAAGGCAGCAGGGGGCGTTCCATGCTCTCTATTCGAAAAGGGGGAGAATGTCATGCTAGTATAGATTTCACCGCTTTGCAGGCGGTTGAAACGCCAGTTCTTCACTTTTTGGAGCGAATGCGGCCTTGCGGGCATTTTCTTTTCGACATTTTCCGATATTTTTCAGTAACTTCCCGGGCCTGAAGTGATATAATGGCAATTAAAACCACGGCCCCGATGGAAAGGGCAGGCATATGGAGGAGAGAGTAATGGGGACGGCTTATGATGCGGGATGGCTGCATGCGTTCGGCTCTGGAGATTATATGCCCGAATTGCTCAACGTGATGGAGAACGGTTCGCGGGAGCAGTCGGCTGATGCGGCCCATTCGCTATTCGAACAATTATGCAGCGACGGCAATGAGATGGATATCGCCGTCTGCGGATTGATCCATTCACTGATCGATATTTTAACCGTGCAGAACAAATCAGTGGCGAAGCCGACGATTTTGAACGGCATCGCCCAAGTGCTGCGTCTGACGGCAACCTGCCGGCTTCCCTTCGGGGTTACGCCGCACTCCCGGATCCGGGACGAGGCCGGGGAGGATGAAGCCGAGCAGTTGGCCGGACGGTGGCTGACGGCACTGCGGGATCGGTTCGCGGAGTGGACCGCGCTCCTGCATGAAGACGAGCAGACGGCGATTCAGGCGATTTATGTCATTCATCTGATGCAGGACGCAGCGCCGGAAGCGGAGGATATGCTGCTTCACGCCGCTTTGCACTCGGAATCGCAGCGCGTTCGGCTGAACGGGCTGATTGCGCTTGCCGATTGCCGCCGCCGGCTTCATAAGCCGTTCAATCCTTCGCTTGCGTTCGGTCAACACCGCGACGATGTAAAAGAGGAAGCTATCCGTTCCATCTGCATGGCATTGGCCGGGCGGGAGCAGTTGGGACAGAACGAGTGGGAGCATTTGATTCAAGGCTGCGCCCTGCCGCGCCTCGACCGGAGTCAATTCCCGTGGGCCGATGGCGCCATCTCTTCCGTATGCGCCCAGGCGGCATGCCTCTCTCTCGCCCGATCCGCATCGCGCGAGGAGCGGGCCGAATTTTGGATGAAGGCATTGGAGCGGACCATTCAGGCGCATCGCCAGCGCTCCCGTCAGGTCGTCTGGGAAATCGGGGCCTCGACGGTGCAATGGGATGAAGAGTGGCTGCAGTGGAATTGGAACGGGCCGATGCTGGTCGCGGACGGGATGCTGTCCTCCTTGTTCGCGGGGGGACGCGAGGCCGAGATTGAACCGGAGAACGAGCTGCCTATCGTCGCGAAGGTGATCAAGCTATGCCTGCAATATCAGGTGGAAATGCCGAATGCCGGACGGTATGGAGCAAGCCGTCTGATACGAAGCCTGTACCGTTATCTGACCTAGACCTCCTCGGCTTCGGCTGCAGGGAAGGCCGCCTGCGGCGGCCCGCCTTCCATCGGCTTACCGGCCTGCTGGCCGCAATGGAGAACCCCTTATTTGTCCCTTGCCCGTCTGTCGGGAAGCGGATTGACCGACTTGGCATCTTCGACGTTATCGTTCACGAAGGCCATGTCCTGGTTTTTGGCATTCATCCGCGTCGTGCCTTTGTAGTTGCCGCGATGCGTTTTATTTTCCATCGTTCTTGCACCTCTTTCTTCCTGAGCTTATATTTATGGATGCGGGCGGTTATAGGAGCCCGGTTCTTACTTTTCGCTGATGGCGGATGACTTATCCGCTTGATGCGCACAGCGGTTCAGCGGCTTGGGGCTTTCCGAATTCCCCCGGAACCGGCGAAGCCGCCTTGCCGGAAGGTTCATGCGCCCGGCATCGCCAACGGAGCGGGGACCGAACGGGGAGCCGAACCCGGCAGATGTAGACATTTCGGAAAAAATCCAGTCGATGACTAGGTTTTTTTTGTGTTGTTGGTTATAATGGTTAAGGAATTTTTGCGTCCTTTTTTACAGTAATGGTCAACGACAGGGCAAGGCGTGAGCCTGCCGGCACAATGGACTTATGGATAGAGCACATCGAATGAAGGAGTTGTCATTATAAATGGCTTTGAAAGCTGGTATCGTCGGACTGCCGAATGTCGGCAAATCGACGTTGTTCAATGCGATTACGCAAGCGGGGGCGGAATCCGCCAACTACCCGTTCTGCACGATCGATCCGAATGTCGGCGTGGTGGAGGTTCCCGATGAGCGTCTGGACAAATTGACCGAACTCGTCGTACCGAACAAGACGGTGCCGACGGCATTCGAGTTCGTCGATATTGCCGGCCTGGTTCGCGGCGCGAGCAAGGGCGAAGGCCTTGGGAACAAGTTCCTGGCCCATATCCGCGAGGTGGACGCGATCGTTCACGTCGTCCGCTGCTTCGAGGATGAAAATATTACGCATGTGGACGGCAAAGTGAATCCGGTTAGCGATATCCAGACAATCAATCTGGAATTGATTCTGGCTGACCTCGAATCGGTCGAGAAGCGTCTTGAACGGACGAAGAAGAACATGAAGAGCGGCGACAAGAAATTTGCCCAGGAGGCCGAAGTGCTCGAACGCCTCAAAGAAGTGCTCTACAATGATCAGCCGGCTCGCAGTCTGGATCTGACCGATGACGAGAAGCTGCTGGTGCGCGATCTGCATCTCCTGACGATGAAGCCGGTGCTTTATGCGGCGAATGTGAGCGAGGACGGCGTAGCGGACGCGGACAAGAATCCGTACGTGCAGCAGGTTCGCGACTTCGCGGCGAAGGAGAATGCGGAGGTCGTGCCGATTAGCGCCAAGGTCGAGGCGGAGATCGCGGAGCTGGACGGCGAGGACAAGGAGATGTTCCTGCAGGAGCTTGGACTTGAGGAGTCCGGTCTGAACCGGCTTATCAAGGCGGCTTACCGTTTGCTTGGGCTGTATACGTACTTCACCGCGGGCGTGCAGGAAGTGCGCGCGTGGACGATCCGCAAGGGCATGAAGGCTCCGCAGGCGGCGGGCGTCATCCATACCGACTTCGAGCGCGGCTTCATTCGGGCGGAAGTGGTGTCTTATGACGATCTGATCGCGGCCGGATCGATGAACGCCGTGAAGGAGCAGGGCAAGCTGCGGCTGGAAGGCAAGGAATACGTCGTGCAGGACGGAGATATCATGCACTTCCGGTTCAATGTATAGATAAGAGCATGCGCCGATTGCCCGGCGGCGGCATATTGTTGTTGATAGCCTCGGGCCATTCGGTTCAGTTGAAATATCGGTTAATCTGAAATCATTGAAAATAAGTAGCAAGTTGCATATCAGAAAGAGGTGAACGTGATATGTTGGACCGTCTGCAATCTTTGGCGGATCGTTATGATAAATTGAGCGAGCTGCTGTGTGATCCGGATGTGGCGAACGATCCGAAAAAGCTGCGCGACTATTCGAAAGAACAGTCCGATTTGCAGCCTGCGTACGAAGCTTATATGGAATACAAAAACGTGATAAGCGAGCTGGATGCGGCGAAAGCCATGCTGCAGGAAAAGCTGGACGATGACATGCGCGAAATGGTGAAGATGGAAATCGAGGAACTGGAGGAGCGCAAGGTCAAGCTGGAGGAGCGCATCCGCGTGCTGCTGCTGCCGAAGGACCCGAACGACGATAAAAACGTCATCGTCGAGATTCGCGGCGCGGCCGGCGGCGACGAAGCGGCGCTGTTCGCGGCCGATCTGTACCGCATGTATACGCGCTACGCCGATGCCCAGGGCTGGCGCACGGAGCTGATGGAAGCGAATATCAGCGATCTGGGCGGATTCAAGGAAGTGATCTTCCTCGTCTCCGGCAAGGGCGCATACAGCAAGCTGAAATACGAGAGCGGCGCGCATCGCGTGCAGCGCATTCCGGCGACGGAATCGGGCGGCCGCATTCACACTTCGACCTCGACCGTCGCCGTCATGCCGGAGATCGATGAAGTCGAAGTGGAGATTCTCGACAAGGACATTCGCGTCGATACGTTCTGTTCGTCCGGCGCCGGCGGGCAATCCGTCAACACGACCAAGTCGGCCGTGCGGGTCACCCACATTCCGACGGGCATCGTGGCGACCTGTCAGGACGGCAAGTCGCAGAACGATAACAAAGTAAAGGCCCTTCAAGTGCTGCGGGCCCGGATTTATGATATCAAGCGGCAGGAAGAGGAAGCGAAATACGCGGGCGAGCGGAAAAGCAAGGTCGGCACCGGCGACCGGAGCGAGCGCATCCGCACGTACAACTTCCCGCAGAGCCGCGTGACGGATCACCGCATCGGCCTGACGTTGCATAAGCTGGATCAGGTGATGAACGGCGATATGGAAGAGATTATTCAAGCGCTGACGCTGACCGAACAGGCCGAGCTGATGGAGCGGGAGAATCACGCATGAGCCGGCCTGGCGGATCGGAGCGGGGAGCGCAAGGCTCCTTCCGCCTAGCCTGGCCGTTAACGATAAGAGAAGCCTGGGTGCAGGCTTCTTCTTTTTTGGCGGCCGGCGGGGTGGAGGATGCGCCGCATCATGCGGAGCTGCTGCTGCGCCATGTGCTTGGCTGGGATCGGGCGGCCTATCTCGTGCGGCTGCCCGATCCGATGCCCGAGGCGGCCTGCCGTCCGTACGAGGCCGCGATTGAACGGCGGGCCGGAGGCGAGCCGACCCAATATATTATCGGGGAGCAGCATTTTTACGGCCTGCCGTTCGCCGTGTCTCCGGATGTGCTGATTCCGCGTCCGGAGACGGAGCTGCTGGTCGAGGCGATCGTGGCCGAAGCGGATCGCCTCTGGCCGGCGGGGACCGTGCTGCGGGCAGCCGACATCGGCACCGGCAGCGGGGCCATCGCCTGCACGTTGGCGCATCTGCGTCCGTCCTGGCAGGTGACGGCGACCGACATCTCGCCCGCGGCGCTCCGCATGGCGCAGTACAACGCCGAGCAGATCGGCGTGGCGGATCGCCTGAGCTGGCGCGAGGGCGACCTGTTGGCGCCGCTCGCCGGCGGCGGGCTGGACGTGCTCGTGTCCAACCCGCCGTATATCCCGGCCGCCGAGATTGGGGGGCTCATGCGCGAGGTGCGCGATTATGAGCCTCGCACGGCGCTGGACGGCGGCGCGGACGGGCTCGACCCGTACCGCCGCATCGTCGCCATGCTGCCCCTGCTGGGGTGCCCGCCGCGCCTCATCGGCTTCGAGGTCGGCCAGGGCCAAGCCCGCGACGTGGCCGCGCTCCTGGAGGCGGGCGGCTACGGGGAGCGGCTCGTCATCGTGCCGGATCTGGCCGGCATCGAGCGCCATGTCCTCGGCGTGCGCGCCATCCGGCCGGACGATGAAGAGCTGACGGGCGCCGCGGCGGAGCCGTACTCGGCACGGCAAGACAGTTGAGCGTTCGGGGCCAGGGCGGCTATTGATCGAATCTCCCAATGATGCGTGTGAGCGTGAATTTCGCTAGACAAGATTGTGTTTTCATATATTGATAGAGTTCCTCTTCTTGGCGGCCTGTCTCTCAGGCAGGCTCGGGGCGCGGGACTCTATTTTTTTATTCTATGAATTGCGAGGTACCGACGTTTAATCCTTCCGCTGCCGGACATACTGATAGACAAGAGGCGCGCCCAACCTCACAAGGAGTAGAAGAACATGAAATCACGGATGTTCGTACTCGGTCTCCTGCTGGCCGTTATCGCCGCAGGAACATGGATGCGTTGGGATCAAGGCCGCGCGGCAGCGGCTGTGGAGGGAGCAGGCTTGGCAGGGATAACGGCGGCGGAAGCCGGAGAGAGACCGGGAGCGGCGATACCCGAGGATGCGATTCGGCTGCGCGTGCTGGCGAATTCGGACACGGACGGCGATCAGCGGGTGAAGCGGCTGGTGCGGGATCGCATCGTCGAGCAATTGAACGGCTGGCTGCGGCAGCAAGCCGCGCCGCAGACGCGGGAGGAGGCCCGGGAATTCATCGCTGGCCATCTCGAGGAGCTGGAGCGCACGGTCACGCGGGCGCTTGCGGAGGAAGGCATGCCGTATTCGGCGGAGCTGACGCTGGGCGAGGTGCCATTTCCGGCGAAGCTGTACGGCGGTCAGGTATATCCGGCGGGCATGTACGAGGCGCTGCTCGTTACGCTGGGCGCGGGGGAAGGACAGAACTGGTGGTGCGTACTGTTCCCGCCGCTTTGCTTCATTGACGGCGATACGGGTCAGGCGAAGGCCGATTCCGGTGCCGGAAGCGAAGGCGACTCGTCGGCAGCGGCGGGGCAGGACGGAGCTCCGGCGGGCGAAGCAAGCGGGACGGCCGGAATGGACGGCGGATCCGCCGTCTCGGGAGCGGAGCCAAGTACGGATGACGGAACGGAAGTGCGCTTCTTTTTATGGGATATGCTGGTGAGCTTGTTTCTATGGCTGGCAGAGGTGTGGAATGCCCTTATCGGTTAAATTATAGGTTCCTCTGTTTGGTTATCGGCATGAATAGCGATTGCTATCGTTGCCGCACGTTTGCGGGCCGGCCGGACGGCGCCGCATGCTGGACGAGCTCTCGGCAATTGTGGTACAACTAGAAGAAGACATCAATTCGACGGGATGGACTGGGAGATGCCGAAGCTCTTTTGGCATCTTTCTTGCGTTGATCCCCATCTGAGAGAATAAGGAATGAACGTCATGAATCGAATTAATGAACCGAAGCTTGCCGATCAGGCTCCGGAGGGTGCAGCCGGCCATAAGGGCGAAGCCACGAAGCGCTGGACGGTCGATGCGAAGCAGCCGCTCGAGGGTCAGCCGGCCATTGTGGAGGCCGCAGCCCTGCTGGCCGCGGGCGGCACGGTCGCCTTCCCGACCGAGACGGTCTACGGCCTTGGCGCCGACGCTCGCGACACGCGTGCCGTCGAGCGCATCTTCGCCGCCAAGGGCCGCCCGTCCGACAACCCCCTCATCGTGCATATCGCCGATATGGCGATGCTGGATGAGCTGGTCGAGCCGTTCGGCGGGACGGCCCGCCGCCTGATGGAGCGCTTCTGGCCCGGTCCGCTTACGATTGTGCTCCCGGCGCGCCCCGGAGCCGTGTCGCCGCGAGTGACGGCGGGCCTCGACACGGTCGGCGTCCGCATGCCGGCGCATGATACGGCGCTGGCCTTGATTCGCGCCGCCGCTTGCCCGGTGGCCGCGCCGAGCGCCAACCGGTCCGGCCGCCCGAGCCCGACGCGGGCCGAGCATGTCGCCGAGGATCTGGATGGCCGCATCGGCGGCATTGTCGACGGCGGTCCGACCGGCGTCGGCGTCGAATCGACCGTCGTGGAGCTGCACGGCGACCGCATCCATGTGCTGCGCCCCGGCGGCGTGACGACCGCTATGCTGCGCGAGCTTGCCGCCGAGGTCACGATCGACCCGGCCGTCGATCCGGACGGCGCGCTGGCGGCTCCTGCGGCCCAGGAGGCCGGCGAAGCGCTGGCGGCGCCGCGCTCCCCGGGCATGAAATACGCACACTATGCCCCGCAAGGCACGCTCGCGATCGTGCAGAGCGCCTCCCCGGAAGCCGCGGCCCGCCGCATCCAGGAGGAGCTGGACGCCGCCCGGGAGCGCGGAGAGCGAACCGGCGTGCTCGCCTTCACCGAGCATGCCGCGGCCTACCGCGCGGATGTCGTCGTGCCGCTGGGCAGCGTGTCCGCGCCGGAAGAGGCCGCGCATCGGCTGTATGAAGGGCTGCGCCGCTTCGACGAGGAAGGGGTCGGCTTCATTATGGCGGAAGCCTGCTCCACCGAAGGGATCGGATTGGCGGTCATGAACCGGCTGCTGAAGGCTGCCGGCCACCGCGTCATCCGCTGCTGAACGGGCCGGGATATCCGCTGCCCGCCTCGAAGGACTTGTCATCATTGCCTTCTTGTCCGCATAGGTTGATCTCAGACGATGGACAAGGGGAGAACGCGATGTGGGAGACGGCAGTACCGGCAGGTCAGTGGATCACGATACTCGTCATGGCCGTGGCACTCGGTTTTGACGCCTTTTCGCTTTGTCTGGGCCTGGGCATGAGAGGGGTGCGCTCGGAGGAGATGCTCCGCATCAGCGGGATTATCGCGCTGTTCCATGTCGCGATGCCGCTGCTTGGCGTGTTGATGGGCCATTATATCAGCTCCATCCTTGGACATGTAGCGGTGATGGCCGCCGGCGGGCTGCTCATTATGCTGGGCGGACATATGATGTTCAGCTCTTTCCGGAGCGGCTCTTCAAGTTCTCTCTATGAGATGCCGTTCTGGGGAACGCTGCTGTTCGCTTTGAGCGTAAGCGTCGATTCGTTCTCCGTCGGCGTATCGCTGGGCATGTTCCATACCAACCTGATGGTGACCATTATTGCCTTCGGTCTGGCCGGGGGCGCGATGTCTGTCATGGGATTGGTGCTCGGCCAGCGGGTCGGGGCCACTATGGGCGAGTACGGGGAAGCGGTTGGAGGAGCGATTCTGCTTACCTTCGGCATTCTTTTCTTGCTGCCCTGACGGTTGATCTGGATCCGGACGTTTTCGGGTACGATACGGTAAGGCTCCTCTTTTTGGGGGAGGGCTCATGAACATGAAAAAATCCGCCGATGATGCCGCGGCCGGAGTTATCGATAATCAGGGAGCCGGAGGCGCTCGCAGCCGTGCCGCCCTGCCGCAAACAAATCATATACCATCCAAAGGAGTGACGGCCTATGAACCGGATATTATTCGTATGTACGGGCAACACCTGCCGCAGTCCGATGGCGGAAGCGATGCTTCGCCAACTGGCCGCCGACCGGGGGCTGGCGCTGGAGGTCAAGTCCGCGGGCGTATCGGCATGGGATGGAACGCCGATGTCGGATCATGCCGCCGCCGTGCTGAAGGAGCACCATATCGAGGGGTGCGAGACATTCTCTTCGACGGCGCTAAGCGAAGCGGAGGTGGCCTGGGCCGATCTCATCTTGACGCTGACGGTCGGCCATAAGCGCCATGTGCTGCAGCGATTCCCAGCGGCCGCCGACAAGACATACACGCTGAGGGAATACGCGGAGCCGGGGGAAGGCGGCTCCGGGGAGTTCGATCGGCTGCAGGAGCTGGCCGCCGAGCTGCAATTGAAGCAGGCGCTGGGACAGGAGCCGACGCCGGAGGAGCGGGCGGAGCTGGCTGAACTGGAGCGGCGCTGCCCGAACCCGGATGTGGCCGATCCGTTCGGCGGGTCGCTGGAGGAGTACCGGATGACCGCGATGCAGATTCGGGAAGCGCTGCTTGTCGTGGTGGACAAGCTGGCCCCGCCTGCCACAAAGTGATTGCATTTCCGCGGCGCATCCCTTATTATCGGAAATAGATGAATGGCACTCGGTGTAACTGGCGACGGAAGTGGGAGAACCACGGTGGAGCATCGAGTGATATACGGCCGGTCGCCTGGGCGAAAGAGCAATGCATGGTTACGGCCATGCTATGCTCTTTTTCTTTTTTTCGAGAGACCACTTCAAAACATAGAAGGATGCAGCCCCTCGCTCCTATGCCGGGCGATAGAAGCGCATTTTCGGCAAAATGATGTCGGGAACGCGGGCCAACGGTTCGAAAATTGGTTATAATGGACAGACAGCATATTGTTTCTTGGGGGAGGGGAGGCTTCGTCCAGGAAATGATGGGATGGAGGGAACGTACATGAAAATTGCAATTGGAGCGGATCACGCAGGCGTGAAGCTGAAGGACGGCATTATCGCGGTCATTCGGGAACTGGGACATGAGGTGGAGGATTTCGGATGCCATTGCACCGATTCGGTCGATTATCCGGATTATGCCGTGCCTGTCGCCGAGAAGGTGGCCGCCGGCGAAGCCGATCGCGGAATTCTGATCTGCGGGACCGGGATTGGTATGTCCATCGCCGCCAATAAGGTGCCTGGCGTGCGCTGCGCGCTCGTGCATGATCTGTTCAGCGCGAAGGCGACCCGGGAGCATAATGATTCGAACGTGCTCGCCATGGGCGAACGGGTCATCGGCCCTGGCCTGGCGGAAGAGATCGTCCGCGTCTGGCTCGGCACGGAATTCAGCCAAGGGGAGCGCCATGCCGGCCGCATCCGCAAGGTGGAGGAAGCCGAGCGCAAGTACAACCCGGCGCCGTAACGCATCATCGAGGAGGAAGCGTCATGAATTCTTCTTATGAGCGGCAGGCCGAGCAGGCCGCCCGGGAACTGGCGGCTGCAGCGAAGCTTGCCCCGGGCCAACTGGTCGTAATCGGCTGCAGCACAAGCGAAGTGGCCGGCGCGAGGATCGGCACGGCCGGCACGCTAGAGGTTGCCCGCATGCTGTTCGACGGGCTGAATGTGCTGCGGACCGAGTTCGGCTTGCAGCTTGCTTTTCAATGCTGCGAGCACTTGAACCGCGCGCTGGTGGTGGAGCGCCGTACGCTGGAGCAATTCCGGCTGGAGGAGGTCGCCGCGGTGCCTGTCCCCCATGCTGGCGGTTCGATGGCGGCGCAGGCTTACCGCATGCTGCCGGACGCATGTCTGGCCGAGTCGATCGAGGTGCATGCCGGCATTGATATCGGCGAGACGCTGATCGGCATGCATTTGCGCCGCGTGGCCGTTCCGCTGCGAACGGAGCTCCGCGCCATCGGCAGCGCCAGGGTGACGATGGCGTCGACGCGGCCGAAGCTGATTGGCGGCGAGCGGGCGGTCTACCGTGTGCCGGACGATCGCGGAACTTCATGCGATTGACGCCGATTGCGGCCTGTTTTCGCAAGATTGATTTCTGATTATGATTAAGGATGAAATGGGAGGGCTTGGCCAATGGTAGAACATTTACGACAATCGGATCCGGAAGTGCTGAAAGCGATGGAGTTGGAGCTGCAGCGTCAGCGGAACAATATCGAGCTTATCGCCTCGGAAAATATCGTAAGCGAAGCGGTCATGGAAGCGATGGGGACCGTCCTGACGAATAAATATGCGGAAGGCTATCCGGGCAAGCGCTACTACGGAGGCTGCGAGCATGTCGACATCGTCGAGGACATTGCGCGCAATCGCGCGAAGGAGCTGTTCGGGGCCGAGCACGCGAATGTGCAGCCGCACTCCGGCGCGCAGGCGAACATGGCGGTCTATCTGGCGGCCCTGAAGCCGGGAGATACGGTCCTGGGCATGAATCTGGCGCATGGCGGCCACTTGACGCACGGGAGCCCGGTCAATGCTTCGGGCTTGCTCTATAATTTCGTGGCCTATGGCGTGGAGGAAGACACGTTCCTCATCGATTACGACAAGGTGCGCAAGGCAGCTTTCAAGCATCGTCCGAAAATGATCGTTGCCGGCGCGAGCGCCTACCCTCGCATTATCGACTTCGAAGCGCTCGGTTCGATTGCCAATGACGTAGGCGCGCTGTTCATGGTCGATATGGCGCATATCGCCGGTCTGGTAGCCGCAGGTCTTCATCCAAGCCCGGTTCCGCATGCGCATTTTGTGACGACGACGACGCACAAGACGCTTCGCGGTCCGCGCGGCGGCATGATACTATGCCGTTCGGCCTGGGCGCAGGCAATCGACAAGGCCGTGTTCCCGGGCACGCAGGGCGGTCCGCTCATGCATGTGATTGCGTCCAAGGCTGTCGCCCTGGGCGAAGCGCTGCAGCCATCCTTCAAGCAGTATGCTTCACAGGTCATCGAGAACGCGCAGGCGCTGGCGGCCACCCTGATCGAAGAGGGAATGAACATCGTATCCGGCGGCACCGACAACCATCTGATGCTGATTGACACGCGCAATGTCAACATTACCGGCAAGGATGCGGAGAAGGTACTGGATTCGGTCGGCATTACCGTGAATAAAAACGCGATTCCGTTCGATCCGACAAGTCCGTTCATCACGAGCGGCATCCGCATTGGCACGCCGGCTGCGACTTCGCGCGGCATGGATGCCGAAGCGATGCGCACGATCGGCAAGGTGATTGCCATGACGCTCAAAAATCCGGCCGACGAAGCGACGCTGGCGACGGCGCGCCGGATGGTGCAGGAGCTGACGGCGCGGTACCCGCTGTATCAGACGATCAAATATTAATCGGCATAGATGATGTAGTCCGGCTTTCTCCGGAGCGGCAGCTCTGGAGAGGCCGGTTTTTTTATGGGAGGAGATACGCCGGGCAGCCTTATATCTACTATCCCCGCAGCTCATAAATTTCATCTTTTTCCGCGTGGGCATATCGCCCTATCTGACTATATGGGGGGAGCAGCCTGACTGGATGGGATAGTGACGTAAAGGACGGCAGAGGCGGTAGAGCTGACTGGATGGGATAGTGACGTAAAGGGCGGCAGAGGCGGTAGAGCTGACTGGATGGGATAGTGACGTAAAGGACGGCAGAGGCGGTAAATCTGATTCGATGGGAGAGCAGCATAAAGCCCGGCAAAGGAGATAAATCCGATTCAAGGGGAGAGCGACATCAGGGGTAACAAAGAGATGAGCCTCGGTGTAAACAGCAGATGCCTTGATGGAGATAGAACAGCTCCAAGGTGGGGCTGGCCGGGATCATTCGTTTCCGCACGCTGAGTGGGAAAATGTAAACAGGGCATAAACTTTATTTTCGATCCAGGTATAACCAGGGAGAGGGATGTCACTAATAGGGATAGAACCGATTTGATGCGAGAGGCCCAGGCGATAAATGGGAGTCATAAAGTGATCTTGAAAACGTGCAGATACAAGGCGGGAATGTTATAATAGGCCTGTTTGACGATGAAAAAGAATCGCTGGACATTTTCTAGAAAGCAACATGAGTAAAAAGCGGAGGGACATGTTATATGGGCAAATTGATCATTTGCGATCATCCTTTGATTCAACACAAATTGACACTGATTCGTGACAAACGCACGAATACGAAAGATTTCCGCGAGTTGGTCGACGAGGTCGCGACACTGATGGCGTATGAGATTACGCGCGAACTTCCGCTGCAGACATCCACGGTGGAGACGCCGGTGGCGGAGACGGAATGCAAGGTCATTTCCGGCCGCATGCTTGGCCTGATTCCGATTCTGCGTGCCGGTCTGGGCATGGTGGAAGGGGTCGTGAAGCTGATTCCGGGGGCCAAAATCGGACATGTCGGTCTGTTCCGCGATCCGGAGACGTTGAAGCCTGTTGAATACTACACGAAGCTGCCGACCGATGTGCATGAGCGGGCGCTTATTGTCATCGATCCGATGCTGGCGACCGGCGGTTCGGCGATTGCTGCCATTGATGTGCTGAAGAAGCGCGAATGCACCCAGATTAAGCTGATGTGTCTCATTGCGGCGCCGGAAGGGGTCAAGGCGGTTCAGGATGCGCATCCTGACGTCGATATTTATTTGGCTGCGCTGGACGAGCGTCTGGACGACCACGGCTACATTGTGCCGGGATTGGGCGATGCGGGCGACCGGCTTTTCGGTACGAAATAAGGCATATCGCTAAATGAATGTGGCATAAACTGCCGATAATATGGTTATAGCATGCCGATAATATGGAAATAGCGGAGGAGAACGAAATGTCGAAACTGAAAGTGATGACGGTGTTCGGTGTCCGCCCGGAGGCGATCAAGATGGCGCCTCTTATTCTGGAATTGCAAAAGCATCCGGACCAGATCGAATCGATCGTCTGCGTGACGGCCCAGCACCGTCAAATGCTCGATCAAGTGCTGGACGTATTCAATATTCGGCCGGACTACGATCTGGACATTATGCAGGCCCAGCAGTCGCTGAACGATATTACGATCAGGGTGCTGCAAGGGCTGGAGCCGGTGCTGAAGGAGGCGAAGCCGGACATCGTGCTTGTGCACGGGGATACGCTGACGACCTTCCTGGCCAGCTATGCGGCGTTCATGCAGCAGATTCCGGTCGGTCACGTCGAGGCGGGATTGCGCACGTGGAACAAGCTGTCGCCGTATCCGGAAGAGATGAACCGGCAGCTGACCGGGGTGTTGGCGGACCTGCATTTTGCCCCGACAGAATGGTCTGCGAACAACCTGAAGCAGGAGAATAAGAAAGATTCATCGATATATGTCACAGGCAACACAATAACAGATGTGTTTCAATATACAGTACGTTCCGATTACACCCATGAGGTGCTGGAATGGGCACAGGGCAAGCGCCTCGTGCTGATGACGGCTCACCGCCGGGAATCGCAGGGGGAGCCGCATCGCAATATTTTCCGTGCCGTGCGGCGCATCGCCGATGAATTCGAGGATATCGCCATCGTCTATCCGGTGCATCCAAGCCCGGCCGTTCGCGTTCCGGCGTATGAGATGCTGGGCGATCACCCGCGGATCAAGCTGATCGAGCCGCTCGATGTCGCTGATTTTCACAACATCTATCCGCACACGCATCTTATCCTTACGGATTCCGGCGGCATGCAAGAAGAGGCGCCGTCCTTTGGCGTACCCGTACTTGTGCTTCGGGGCACAACCGAGCGTCCGGAAGGCATTGAAGCGGGCACGCTGGAGCTTGTCGGCACGGACGAAGAGAAGGTGTATAACCGAACCAAACAATTGTTGACCGATCAGGAGCTATATTCCCGGATGAGCCAAGCGGCGAATCCATACGGGGACGGGAAGGCATCCCAGCGCATTGTCAGTGCGATTCTTCACAGTTTCGGACGGCAAGCGGAGCGTCCGGAGTCTTTTCACACAAAGTTCACAATTTGAATTCGGAGCGTCTTCTATACCCTAACGTACCAGCATACAGTGATACTGTACGGTTTACGCGGATTTTTACGACATCGAGAGCCAAAATACAACGTTTTCATCCTTATAAATACAAGGTTTTTACGAATTGACAAAATCTCGTATTGTTCAGTAAAATGAATGGGAATTATTAGCCTATGAAGACTTCGAAACGCAATGACAGCGCTTGGTTCATCGCTCTCAGCATCGGTGGGGCTGGTGTCACGCTCGCCGTGTACATCGTCATCGGATACTTTGCGGGGAAATGGCTGGCGCAAATGTTGGACGGGCCCAAGCTGTGGCTGGCCGTCGGCATGATCGTCGGGATGTGTCTCGGCATCATGAACATTATTTATTTTGTAAGGAAGTTCATGGGGGAACAAGATGAATGATATGACTTCGATTGTCCATGCCGTGACCAGGGTGGCATTCATCCTGATGTCGATGTTCCTTCTCGTATGGGCTTTTTCACCGGAGCACCGCCCTTATGCAGCCGGCTTGACGCTAGGAACCGTCGCCGGTCTCATTAATGCGCGCTATTTGTCGATGAAGGTGAGACAGTTGGCCGAACTTGCCGCCAGTCAGACAAGGCAGAGGTTCAACCTTGGACTCGTTACGAGAATGTGTATCGTTCTCTTGGCCGTGATGATCGGCATGAAGTTCGAACAGGTGTCGCTTGTGTCGACCATTGTGGGACTGATTTTCATGCAAGTCATGACCATTATCGTTAGCGTCATTATGGAATGGAGAAAAGGTGAATAAGCAGCTTATTGGAAAGGGGTGAACACATTTATGCACTCAGCACCGATTATCGAGGTTGGCGGACTGCACTTGGATTTATCCATTATACTCACGCTGCTCATCAGTGTAGTCATCGTATTCATCATTGCACGATTGGCCGTCCGCAATCTGTCGGTCGAGAACCCTTCCAAAATGCAGAACTTCATGGAATGGGTTGTCGAATTCGTACAGGGGATTATCGGCAGCGCGATGGATTTCAAAAAAGGCAAGGCATACATCTCCCTCGGGATGACGCTTATCTTGTTTATTTTTGTATCCAACCTGCTGGGATTGCCGTTCGCGGTCATTACGGAGGCGCACCACCCGGTAACCATCTTCGGCCAGGAGATCGTTACGACGAGCCAACAGGTCTTCGACGATCTTGCTGCCAAAGGCAAGCCGGAGCACGTCCATCTGCTATGGTATAAGTCGCCGACGGCAGACATTTCCGTTACCTTCGGTCTGGCGTTCATGGTCTTCGTCATCGTGAACTTCCTGGGCTTGAAGAACAACCGCAAGCATTACTTGAAGCATTATATCGAGCCGTTCCCGATTTTCCTTCCGTTGAACATTGTGGAAAACCTGGCGAAGCCGGTCGCGCTCGGCATCCGTCTTTACGCGAACATTTTCGCGGGCGAGGTCTTGATATCGACGCTCATCGGAGCGGGCGTATTCGGTCTTCCGTTCCTCGCGGCTTGGCAAGGATTCAGTATCTTTATCGGCGCGTTGCAAGCTTTCATCTTCACGATGTTGACGATGGTCTACATCGCGCAAGCGTCCGTGCATGAAGAACATTAACAAACTCTGCCGAAACCATCATTTTGATGAGCTACTTCGGGTGAGACATATAAACAAAAGCAATTCACAAATACATGAATTTGAGGAGGACTTTTCTAATGGGTATGTTAGCAGCAGCAATTGCAGTAGGTTTGGGCGCATTGGGCGCAGGTCTTGGTAACGGTATGATCGTAAGCCGTACGGTGGAGTCGATCGCCCGCCAACCGGAAGCCCGCAACATGTTGCAGACGACCATGTTTATCGGTGTCGGTATCGTCGAGGTTATTCCGCTCGCAGCTACAGTTATCGCATTCCTGGCAATGTTCTCTTAATGAATAGACAAACGGTCTGGCGGGGAAGGCCGATGCCATCCGCGCCTTCGTTTTGTAAATGCGCGTCATGTTAACGGAAAGGAGTGACTGTAGTGAATTTCGTGTGGGAAAATTTCGTATGGGCGATTCTCGCGTTCCTTATCCTATATTTTTTGCTTCAAAAATATGCGTTCGGGCCTCTGTTCAGCGTCATGGAAAAACGCCGCGAGCTGGTCAAGCAGCAGCTCGACGAAGCGGCCAACAGCCGGACTCAAGCTCAGGCTTACATCGAAGAGCAGAAGCAAGCTCTCGATTCTGCCCGCAAAGAAGCTTATGACATTATCGAGCAGGCGAAGCAGACCAGCGTTAGACAGGCCGACGAAATCATCGGTCAAGCGAAGGCCGAGACAGCTCGCTTGAAGGAAGAAGCAGCCCGCGATATCGAGAGCGAGAAGAACAAGGCTGTGGCTGCCCTGCGCAATGAAGTCAGCGGCATGTCTGTCGCCATCGCCTCGAAGCTTCTTCAGAAGCAGGTGGACGAGAAGGACCAAGAGCGATTGGTTGACCAGTACCTGAAAGAGGTAGGGGGCAAACAATGAGCAAAGATATAGCGAAGCGTTATGCCAAAGCGCTGTTCGACCTGGCATCCGAGCGCAAAGCCGTTGCCGAGACCGAGCAGCAACTGAAGGCTGTCGTTGAAGTCATGAACTCGACTTCGGAACTGTACGTTCTGTTCTCCGCGCCGAATATTGATGTCAGCGTGAAGCAGGCTATCGTTCGGCAGGCGTTCGAAAGCGAAGTATCCGAGATTGTCATGAATACGCTGCTGCTCCTGACGGAACGGGGGCGCATCCGCATCCTTCCCGAGCTGGCGAATCACTTCGTCCGCATCGTCAGCGAAGCGACCGGCGTGACAGATGCCTATGTGACGACTGCCTTTCCGCTGGACGAAGCCGGGAAGCAAGAGGTGGCCGCCCAGTTCGGACAGATGCTCAACAAGACGATCCGCGTTCAAAATGTGGTCGATGCTTCGATCATCGGCGGCATGAAGGTGCGCATCGGCGACGTCTTGTATGACGGAAGCTTGTCCGGCCAACTGGAACGTATTCAAAAAACGTTGAAAACACAAGTACGTTAAACGATATAAGCACGGAAGAATGGGGTGAAGCGAATTGAGCATCAGACCTGAAGAAATCAGCACATTGATTAAAAGTCAAATCGAGAACTACAAGGCTGAGATCGAAGTGGCCGAAGTCGGCACGGTTATCAATGTCGGTGACGGCATCGCCCGCGTTCACGGTTTGGAGAACTGCATGGCCGGGGAGCTTCTGGAGTTCTCCAACGGCGTCGTAGGCATGGCTCTCAACCTGGAGGCAGGCAACGTTGGTATCGTTATTCTTGGTCCTTACACCGATATTCGCGAAGGGGATCAAGTCAAACGTACGGGACGCATTATGGAAGTGCCGGTCGGCGAAGCGCTGCTCGGCCGGGTCGTGAACTCGCTCGGACAGCCGGTTGACGGCAAGGGAGAAATCGCGACGACCGAATTCCGTCCGGTGGAATCGAATGCGCCGGGCGTCATCGACCGTAAATCGGTTCATGAGCCAATGCAAACCGGGATTAAAGCGATTGACTCGATGGTGCCAATCGGCCGCGGACAGCGGGAGCTGATCATCGGCGACCGTCAGACCGGGAAGACGACCATCGCTATCGATACAATTATTAACCAAAAAGGCAACGGCGTAAAATGTATTTACGTCGCTATCGGCCAAAAGCAATCGACCGTAGCTCAAGTCGTGGAAACACTGCGCCGTCACGGCGCTTTGGAATATACGATTGTCGTTACGGCATCGGCATCCGAACCGGCGCCGCTTCTCTTCTTGGCACCGTACGCAGGCTGCGCGATGGGCGAGTACTTCATGTACAAAGGCGAGCATGTGCTGGTCGTATACGACGACCTGTCCAAGCAAGCGGCGGCATACCGCGAGCTCTCCTTGCTCCTTCGCCGTCCTCCGGGCCGCGAGGCATATCCGGGCGACGTCTTCTATCTCCATTCCCGCTTGCTGGAGCGCGCGGCGAAGCTCAGCGACGAGAATGGCGGCGGCTCCTTGACGGCCTTGCCGTTCATCGAGACGCAGGCGAATGACGTATCGGCGTACATTCCGACGAACGTCATCTCGATCACGGACGGACAGATCTTCTTGGAGTCCGACCTGTTCTATTCCGGCCAACGTCCGGCGGTTAACGTCGGTATTTCCGTATCCCGCGTAGGGGGCTCGGCTCAGATCAAGGCGATGAAGAAGGTCGCCGGCACACTGAAGCTGGATCTGGCCCAATACCGCGAGCTGCAGGCATTCTCCCAGTTCGGTTCCGATCTGGATAAATCGACGCTGGCCCGCCTGGAGCGCGGCGCCCGTCTGATGGAGATCCTGAAGCAGGGCGTCAACGAGCCGCTTCCGGTCGAGAAGCAGGTCGTTAGCATCTATGCGGCGACGAGAGGCCATGTCGACGATATTCCGGTCAAGGATGTTCTTCGATTCGAGCAGGAGCTTCATATGTATCTGCAGTCGAACAACGATGAAATCTATCAATCGATCCGGGATACGAAAGATTTGACCAAAGAAAACGAAGAGGCACTGGTGCAGGCGATCACCAAGTTCAAGAAGAGCTTCGCCGTGTCGAGCTGATTATAGAGTGAGCAGGCAAGCCGGGAAGCCAATGGCGGCCCGGCCTGCACAGGGATGAATTCCGCTTTGCCTCCCGCAAAGTGTGAAAGGCAGGTGAAGGTAAGTGGCTAAAGGGATTCTCGAAATACGACGCCAGATCAAGAGCGTACAGAGTACAAGGCAGATCACGAAGGCAATGGAAATGGTAGCGGCAGCGAAGCTTCGCCGCGCGCAGGAGAAGGCGGAAGCGGCTCGTCCTTATGCGGATAAGCTCAAGGAAGTCGTCTCCAGCATCGCTGCAGGCACGCAAGGCATCCAGCATCCAATGCTCGCGAAGCGTCCGGTGAAGAAGACGGGATATCTCGTCATCACTTCCGACGGCGGATTGAAGGGCGGCTATAATGCCAACGTGCTCCGCAAAGTGATGCAGGTCATTAACGAGCGTCACCGTTCGGCGGATGAATATGCATTGTTCGTCATCGGGCGCAAAGGCCGCGATTACTTCCGCAGACGGGAAATGCCGATGGTGGAGGTCGTGACGGAGCTGCCGGATTCTCCAACCTTCGCGAATATTAAAACGATAGCTTATAAAGCCGTGAAATATTTCGAAGAAGAGCAGTACGACGAGCTCAACCTGTTCTACAACGAATTCGTCAACGCGATCACGCAGGTGCCGGTCGAGAAGCGTCTTCTTCCATTGGATGATGACGCTTTGAACGGAGAGACGACCAGTTATGAGTATGAACCTTCGCCGGAGGCGGTGCTGCATGATCTGTTGCCGAAATATGCGGAGACGCTCATTTACAGCGCGCTGCTGGATGCGAAAGCAAGCGAATTCGGCGCGCAGATGACCGCCATGGGCAGCGCGACGAAGAACGCGACGAAGATGATCAACTCGCTGACATTGTCTTATAACCGTGCGCGCCAAGCGGCGATCACGCAGGAAATTTCGGAAATCGTAGCTGGAGCGAACGCTCAAGCTTAAACGGGTAACAGGATAGCGCAAGTTTTCAGTAGGAGGGAACGAGATGAACAAAGGACGCGTGATTAGCGTAACCGGTCCGGTTGTCGACATTGAGTTCGAACGCGGTCAACTTCCGGAGATATTGAACGCGATCAAGATTGAACAGAAATCGACGACTCCTGGCGCGCCTGACATCGACTTGACATTGGAAGCATCCGTCCATCTGGGCGATGACGTAGTGCGCTGCGTCGCGATGTCTTCGACAGATGGTCTGGTGCGCGGCATGGAAGCAACCGATATGGGGCATCCGATTACCGTGCCGGTAGGCGCGGCGACATTGGGCCGTGTCTTCAACGTGCTGGGCAATACGATTGACAATGCGGGGGAAGTCAGCCGCGAGCTGTCCAGCCCGATTCATAAGCCGGCTCCTAGCTTCGACGAGCTGACGACGCAAGCGGAGATTCTGGAGACCGGGATTAAAGTTATCGACTTGCTTGCTCCGTACGTCAAAGGGGGCAAGATCGGCCTCTTCGGCGGTGCGGGCGTAGGTAAAACCGTTACCATTCAGGAGCTTATCAACAACATCGCGCAGGAGCACGGCGGGATTTCCGTCTTCGCCGGCGTAGGCGAGCGTACCCGTGAAGGGAACGACCTCTACCATGAAATGAGAGACTCCGGCGTTATCAACAAAACGGCGATGGTGTTCGGTCAGATGAACGAACCGCCTGGAGCGCGTCTGCGCGTTGCTTTGACCGGTCTGACGATGGCGGAATATTTCCGTGACGAAGAAGGCCGCGACGTGCTGCTCTTCATCGATAACATTTTCCGATTCACGCAAGCGGGCTCCGAGGTATCCGCCCTGCTGGGCCGCATGCCTTCCGCGGTAGGTTACCAGCCGACGCTGGCTACCGAGATGGGACAATTGCAGGAACGGATCACGTCGACCAAAAAAGGTTCCGTTACATCCATTCAGGCCATCTACGTTCCTGCGGATGACTATACGGACCCGGCGCCGGCGACGACGTTCGCCCACTTGGACGCAACGACGAACCTCGACCGGAAAATTTCCGAAATGGGTATTTTCCCGGCGGTCGACCCGCTGTCTTCGACATCCCGCGCCCTGTCGCCGGATATCGTCGGCAAGGAGCACTATGATGTGGCGCAAGGCGTGAAGAAGATTCTTCAGCGCTACAAAGAGCTGCAAGATATTATCGCCATTCTCGGTATGGATGAGCTGTCGGAGGATGACAAGCTGACGGTAGCCCGGGCGCGGAAGATTCAACGCTTCCTGTCCCAGCCGTTCCACGTGGCCGAGCAGTTCACGAACATTGCCGGGAAATACGTGCCGGTCAAGGAAACGGTTCGCAGCTTCAAGGAAATTCTCGACGGCAAGCACGACGACCTTCCGGAAGCGGCATTCCTGTTCGTGGGCACCATCGAAGAAGCGGTGGAGAAGGCAAAGACGCTGTAAGCGGCTTGACGTGAAACGGGCTGTCCGGAACGGGTAGTTCCGGATGGAACGGAAGGAGGAACCGCAGTTGAGCACCTTTTTATTGGAAATCGTCACACCCGAGCATAAAGTGTTCGAGGATCAAGTGAACATGATTACGGTCAAGGGCGTGGAAGGTGAACTCGGCATTTTGGCAGGACATATCCCGATGGTAACGCCGCTGCAGGTTGGGCCGATGAAGATTAAGACGGGCAGCAAGGAGCACTGGCTTGCTGTTCATGGCGGATTCGTGGAAGTACGCAGAGACAAGGTCGTTGTCCTTGCGGAAAGCGCGGAGCTGCCGGAAGAGATCGACATCGAGCGTGCAAAGGCAGCAAAAGCGCGTGCGGAACAACGCCTGGCAATGGCTCAACGGAGCAAGCAGGATCACGTCGATTTCCGCCGTGCGGAATTGTCGCTCCAACGTGCCGTAACACGGATCCAAGTGTCCCAAAGACATGTGTCGCGATAATCGGTTCAAGCCGAGGCGCTGTTTGCGTCTCGGCTTGATTTATATCCGGAGGGCTTACGCAGCGCCTTGCCGCCGAATTGACCCCAGGTTTGTTGAACGCAGCGCGGATATTCGACGCATGCATCCCGCCACAACGATCTTCAACGTTGAATCTTACACCAATCTCTCTAATCCGATATTAATAATAAGGTTTACTTTAATGCATTTACATCCGTTCGAATATGTCTATACTGCCACAAAAGCTTCTTTGAAATGCTTCTATTGTCCCGTCGCGATGAATAAAATATAGCGATTTGCCCATTTGCCGCATCGAAAAAAGGAATACAAATTATGCCAGGAATTGCATAGACGTGGTTGGTAGGTTTTGTTATAATTGTGGCGGGTTTTATAACAATTGAATACAGGATTGTCTATAATACGATAAGCTGCGACGGAGGGGATGTCTTTGGAGTACATCAACAATTACGTCATCGTGGCCATTTTTGTCGGATTCGGTATTTTTCTGCCGGTGGCCGCTCTGACTGCGGGCCGGCTGCTCAGGCCGAAGAAGCCGACCGACATGAAACAAACAACGTATGAAAGCGGTAACGATCCGGTTGGTGTGGGACAAGTTCGATTTAACATCCGGTATTATTTGTTTGCGCTTATGTTTGTCATTTTCGATGTGGAAACCGTTTTCTTGTACCCGTGGGCGGTTGCGTACAAGCAGCTTGGCCTGTTCGCGCTGATTGAGATGCTGATTTTTGTCGGATTGCTGTTGGTTGGATTAATTTACGCCTGGAAAAAGAAGGTGTTTCGATGGGATTCTCTTTAGAGGCAATCACGTTGGAAGAACGGCAGGAGCTGGAACGCAATGTCTTTTTCGGCACGCTGGAGCAACTGAAGGCGTGGGCGCGCAGCAACTCGCTATGGCCGCTGACGTTCGGTCTCGCCTGCTGCGCAATCGAGATGATGGGCACCGGCGCTTCGCACTATGATTTGGACCGCTTCGGCGTCATATTCCGGACCTCTCCCCGCCAGTCGGACGTCATGATCGTGTCCGGAACGGTAACGAAGAAGATGGGGCCGCTGTTGAGACGGCTGTACGATCAGATGCCTGAGCCGAAATGGGTGATCGCCATGGGCTCCTGCGCGACGGCTGGCGGACCTTATGTCAAATCGTACTCGGTTATCAAAGGCGTCGATCAGATTGTACCGGTCGATATTTACATACCGGGTTGCCCGCCGAATCCGGCGGCATTGATTTATGGCATTAACAAACTGCAAGCGAAAATCCGCTACGAAGCGAAGACCGGAAAGCGGGTGACGGATGCGTGAGCAAGAAGAAGAAGAAGGATCGGGAGGCGGTTAAGCGACCGCTAGAAGCCGGGAAGGAAGAAAAAACGGAACAGGCTGGGAAAGAAGATCAGATTGACAAAAACGAAACGGCGGTGAAGGAAGAGCGGACGGAGAAAGCGGAAAAAACGGCAGAGGAAGAGAAGGCTGAAAAATCCGGCAGGACCGGGATGGCCGTGAAAGTTGAGGAAGCCGGTCAAGCCGAGCCAGATGCACAGGTGAGAGAAGCCGGGCAGTCCGAGAATGCCGGAACGGGGAGTAAAGTCGAGGCAACTTCTTCCGCACAAGAAGGGAAGGAGGCAGAACAAGCGGAACCGTCCGCGGCTGCAACGGGGGAAGGAGAGACAGCGGAGGAGCCGGTGAAGCCAGCGGCCAAGGGAACGACGCCGCAAGAAGAGCCGGTATCCGCTTCGGAAGGCGCCGCGGAAGCGCCGAAGACGGAGCCCGCGAAGGAAGCGGCGTCCCCGTCCGCTGAGAGCGCGCCGCCTGCCGTGGAGGCAAGCGAACGCGTCGAAGCCGCTGCGAAGCCGGCGTCCGAACNGAGGCGGGCGCCCGACCCCGCCGCGTCCGAGCCGGCCGCGCCGGCGGACAAGGCGAAGCGCGCGCCGCTCAGCGAGGAGGAGAAGGCCGCCCGCCTGAAAGCGGCGGAGGAACGGCGCGCCGCGAAGGCGAAGGCCGGGGACGAAGGAGGCGCGGACGCCGCGGGAGCCGCGGGCGAACGGCCTGCCCGGGCGGCGGCTGCCGCTGCCGGCGCCAAGCCGGAGAGGCCGGCACGCGCGCCGCGGGCAAAGGCGAGCGAGGAGCCGCCGAAGCCGAAGGAGCCATCTCCGAAGCAGCCTGTACTTGATGCGCTGGTTGCCCTGCTGAAGACGGAAGTGGCCGCGGATGCGGTGGAGGAAGCCGTCATTAACGAAGAGAACGGGCATTTGCCGACGATTACCGTGAAAAATGAGCATTGGTTGGCCTGCGCGCGGCTGCTTCGGCATCACCCGGAGTGGTCCTGCGATTACTTGCGGAATCTGGCCGGCGTAGACCACGAGACGCATCTCGAGGTTGTATACTATTTGATCAATTTATCCACGAAGGCCGAAGCGGCCGTTCACGTCAAAACGGATCGGGATCAGCCGTCCATTGCTTCGGTCACGCCGATCTGGCCTACCGCGAATTGGTGTGAACGGGAAGTGTATGACCTGCTGGGCATCGATTTTCCCGGGCATCCCGATTTGCGCCGCATCATGATGCCGGACGATTGGGTCGGCCACCCGCTGCGCAAAGACTATGAGCCGTTGGATTCGGAGGTGTAATCACTCTTGATTCGCACAGAAGAACTGCTCTTGAACGTCGGTCCTCAGCATCCGAGCACGCATGGCGTTTTTCGCATTGTCGTGAAGCTTGACGGCGAAGTGATCAAGGAAGCCACCCCCGTGATGGGCTACCTGCACCGGGGGACGGAGAAGCTGGCCGAGAACCTCAACTACACGCAAATTATCCCTTACACTGATAGAATGGACTATGTGTCCGCGATGACGAATAACTATGTGCTTGTCCACGCCGTCGAGAAAATGATGCAGCTCGAAATACCCGAACGAGCCGAATTTCTCCGCCTGATCGTAATGGAGCTGCAGCGCGTGGCCAGTCATCTCGTCTGGTGGGGCACCTACCTGCTGGACATCGGGGCGATGAGCCCGTTCCTGTATGCGTTCCGCGATCGCGAAATTATCATCGATCTGTTCAACGAGCTGTGCGGGGCGCGGTTGACGTACAACTATATGCGCGTCGGCGGCGTCAAGTGGGACGCTCCGCCGGGATGGATTGACAAGGTGCGCGACTTCATTCCATACATGCGCAAGCGGTTGAAGGAATACGACAAGCTGGTAAGCGGCAACGAGATCTTTTTGGCCCGGATTAAAGGGATCGGAACCTATGATGCCGAGACGGCGATCGCCTATGGACTGAGCGGAGCGAATCTTCGCTGCACCGGCGTGAAGTGGGATCTGCGGAAGGATGAGCCGTACAGCCTGTACGACCGCTTCGAATTCGATGTCCCGGTGGGAACGGGCGGCGATTGCTACACGCGTTACGTCCTCCGGCTGGAGGAGATTCACCAAAGTTTGCGCATTCTGGAGCAGGCGGTGGAGCAATTCCCGAACGAGGGCGAGACGATGGGCAAGGTGCCGCGCGTCATCCGTCCGCCGGAGGGAGAGATCTATGCGCGAATTGAATCGCCGCGCGGCGAGATCGGCTGCTATATCGTTTCCCGGGGCAAGCAGGAGCCCTATCGCTTGAAGTTCCGGCGTCCTTCCTTCGTCAACCTGCAAATCCTGCCGAAGCTGCTCGTCGGAGAGACGATGACGAACCTGATCACGATACTGGGCGGGGTCGATATCGTCGTCGGGGAGGTGGATAGCTAGTGCAAGAACTCATCGCGCAATCGCTCACCTGGACGAATGCGTTCATCTTTCTGGGCTGGGCCATAGTCATGATGCTTGTCGTTCTCGGCTTCGTCACGTATGCGATCTATTTCGAACGGAAAGTGATCGGCTGGATGCAGTACCGCCATGGCCCGTCCCGGGTCGGTCCACTCGGGCTGCTGCAGACGGTCGCGGACATATTCAAGCTGCTTATTAAGGAAGACACCATTCCGCGGAAAGCCGACCGGGCCTTGTTCATTCTCGCGCCAGTCATCGCCTATGTGCCCGCGTTCGCCGTTCTGGCCACGGTACCGTACAGCGAACGGTTTGGCTTCGCCGATCTGAATGTGGGCTTGCTCTATTACGCCGCCCTCTCCAGTATTACGACCATCGGCATCATTATCGGAGGCTGGGCCTCGAACAATAAATATTCACTTTTGGGCGGAATGCGCTCTGCGGCGCAGATGATCAGCTATGAGATTCCGCTTGTCATCTCCGTCGTCGGCATTATTCTATTGAATGGATCGCTCAGTTTGCGTACCATTGTAGAAGGGCAGGGCAATTATTTTTGGGAATGGAATCTGTTCCCGCAAATTATCGGCTTCGTCGTCTTCATCATTGCGGGGATATCCGAGCTGAACCGGACCCCATTCGATTTGCCGGAGGCGGAGTCCGAGCTGGTCGCCGGATATCATGTGGAGTACAGCGGCTTCCGGTTTGCCTTTTTCATGCTGGCGGAATATGTGTACGTCTTCGCGCTCTCCGCGCTGACGACGGTGCTGTTCCTTGGCGGCTGGCATCCGCCGTTTCCGTTCCTTGATTTTATTCCGGGAATCTTATGGTTCGCGCTCAAATTTTCGTTCTGCGTCTTCTTCGTTTTCTGGCTGCGGGCGTCGATGCCGCGCATTCGCGTGGATCAACTGATGAGCTTCGGCTGGAAGGTGCTGCTGCCGCTGGCGCTTCTGAATGTATTTGTGACGGCGCTATACATCGAATTTTTCAACAAATAGGCTAGGGGGGAAATACGTGAAAGGAATATTCAAAGGGCTGGGCGTCACGATGAAGGCGCTGACTTCCAAAAAAGTCACCTATCCGTATCCCGATAAGCCTCTGGTCATGCCTGACCGGTTCCGCGGCATTCAATATTTCGAGCCGGACAAATGCATCGTCTGCAACATGTGCGCGCGCATTTGCCCGACGGATTGCATCACGCTCACCGGCAAGCCGAACCCGGATCCGGAGAAGAAGGGCAAGGTTATCGATACGTTCGACATCAATTTCGAAATCTGCATTTTATGCGATTTGTGCACCGAGGTATGTCCGACGGAAGCGATTGTCATGACGAACAATTTCGAGCTGGCGACGTACAGCCGCGACGAACTGTTCAAAAACATGGAATGGTTGAACGAGAACAACCAGAATATTCGGCAAGAAAACAATTCAGCCATGCCAAAAGGGGGCGCCAGAAAAAATGTTTAACTTCTCCATCGAGTGGACGGGAGAAACGGTAGCCTTCTTCGTGCTTGCCATCTGCATCATCACCGGATCGGTATTGATGCTCAATTTTACGAAGGTCGTTCATATGGTCGTGTCGCTGGCCTTTGCTTTTCTCGGGCTCGCGGGCATTTTCGTTATGCTGGAAGCCGAATTCGTCGCCTTCGTCCAGGTGCTGGTCTACACGGGAGCCATCTCGATTCTGATGATCTTCGGCATCATGATGACCCGGCATGATCGGCAGGACGAAGAGGTATCGCGCCCGCTAAGGGAGACATTGGCCGCCCTAGGCTGTCTGGCCTTGTTCGGGGTGCTGTTCTTTACGATACGCGGCACCGATTTTCCCGCGCCTGAGCCGGCCGGGCTGGCCCGGGACAATACGCTCCAGCTCGGGAAGCAGATATTCACGGAGCATGTCATCCCGTTCGAGCTGCTGTCGGTGCTGTTGACCGTCGCATTCATCGGGGCCATCGTGCTCGCGAAGAAGGAGGCGGATTAAATGGGTAGCATGCTGGCTTCATACCTTACGTTGGCAGCGATCCTGTTCTGCATCGGACTGTTCGGGGTGCTGACGAAGCGCAATGCCGTCATCGTGCTGCTGTCCATCGAGCTGATGCTGAATGCGGCCAATTTGAACTTGATTGCCTTTTCCAAATATGGGGTCGTGCCAAATCTGAAGGGCCAAATCTTCTCGCTCTTCACGATTGCAGTGGCCGCAGCGGAAGCGGCGGTCGGCGTCGCCATTCTAATCGCGTTGTATCGGAACCGCGGCACGGCTAACGTGGACGAATATAACGAATTGAAGAGATAACCGTAAGGAGGATACGACAATGGAATCCGTCTTGTCGCAATATGCATGGATTATCCCGGTCATTCCGCTGCTCGCGTTCCTCGTGCTGACGGCATTCGGCCGCCAGATGAAAGGTGCTGCCGTCATGCTCGGCGTCTTCAGCTCGTTCGCCGCATGCGTACTGTCCATCCTCATCCTGTGGGAGCGGATGACAGGGGCGCCTGACGATTACACCCGCAGCTTCGAATGGTTCCGCATTGGCGACATCCGTCTCGAGTTCGGTTTTGACGTTACGAATCTGAATGCGCTGATGCTCGTGATTGTCACGCTGGTTAGCACGCTGGTCAATATGTACTCGAAAGCTTATATGGAGGGCGACGAGCGGCAGACGGTGTTCTATGCATACATCGCTCTGTTCACGGGCGCCATGCTGGGACTTGTCCTGTCGCCGAATCTCATTCAGCTCTATATTTTCTGGGAGCTGGTCGGGGTCTGTTCCTTCCTGCTGATCGGCTTCTGGTATGAGCGGCCTGCGGCGCGCGCCGCCGCCAAAAAAGCCTTCATCGTGACCCGCATCGGGGATGTCGGGCTGCTGCTCGCGATCCTCATTCTGTTCTGGCATATGCCGAACCATGCGCTTGATTTTACGATGATTGGCAACGTGTTCGCCAATGCCGACTCCATGGCGCAGCACGGCATTTCCGCCGGCTTGGGCACCTGGATTGCCGCGCTGATCTTCCTGGGAGCCGTCGGCAAGTCCGGCCAGTTCCCGCTGCATACCTGGCTTCCGGACGCGATGGAGGGGCCGACGCCCATCTCCGCGCTGATTCATGCGGCGACCATGGTTGCGGCCGGCGTCTATTTGGTCGCCCGGACCTTTGATATTTTCTCCGTCTCGCCGACGGCGATGATGATCGTCGCGGGGACAGGCGGCTTTACCGCGATTTTCGCGGCTTCGATTGCCGCGGCGCAGCGGGATATGAAGCGAATCTTGGCCTATTCCACCGTCAGCCAGCTTGGCTATATGATGATGGCCCTCGGACTCGGGGCGGTTACGGCCGGGATATTTCATCTGTTCACCCATGCCTTCTTCAAGGCGCTGTTGTTCCTCGGGGCAGGCAGTGTCATTCACGCCATACATACACAGGACATCTTCCGCATGGGCGGATTGGGGAACAGGATGAAGGTGACGGCCTGGACCTTCGCCATCGGCGCTCTCGCGCTGGCCGGCATTCCGCCGCTGTCCGGCTTCTGGTCCAAGGACGCCATTCTGGCGGCCGCCTGGGAACAAAATATGCTGCTCTTTATCGTTGGATCGGTCACCGTATTCATTACCGCCTTCTATATGGCGAGATTATTCTTCCTGGTCTTTACCGGTTCGCCTGGCGCCGATTCGGATGCGGAGAGCGTCCGCGAAGCTCCGGCTTCCATGACATTCCCGCTCGTCGTGCTGGCCGTGCTGGCCGCTGTCGCCGGGTTCGTTCATACTCCGTTCAGCGACGCGTTCGGCACGTGGCTGAACGGGGATGACCCCGGCTCCTCTGTTCATGCGGCCGCCATGATCATATCGGTGCTGGCGGGATTGCTCGGCATCGGGCTGGGCTACATATGGTACGGACCGCGCGGAAGCCGCCGCGGCGGTCCGCGGGAAGCGTCCAATCCGTTCTATCGGCTTGTGGCCAACAAGTACTACATCGACGAGCTGTACCGGATTGTCTTCGTCCGCTCGCTTGCCGGCCTCGGCCGCGTGCTGCAGGCATTCGATAAATGGATTGTCGCCGGGATCGTCCGGCTTGTGTCGGGAGCGGCGATTGGCATCGGCAAGACGGGGACCCGGCTGCAGAACGGGCAGCTCCAGACGTACGGGCTGATGTCGCTGTTCGGATTCGCTGCGCTGATCGTGTTCATCCTGGCGCTCGGAAGGAGGTTCTGGTAAATGGTAAACGGGCTTACATCGCTGCCCTTATTGACACTGCTGACCTTCTCTCCGCTGTTGGGCGTGGTGATTTTGCTGTTCGTGCCGAAGGGCTGCACGCGGGCGATTCGATTCCTCGGCATCGCGGCGACTTTCCTGCCGCTTATCTTGGCGCTCACGGTGTACGGCATCTATGATCTGGTCGATAAGGGAGCGTCTTTAACCGAGCAATACGCCTGGATCTCTCTTCCGCTGAACCTGGAGATCGCCAGCGGCATTCACTCCTGGTCGTTCAACATCGACTATCATTTGGCCATTGACGGCCTCTCCCTGCCTCTCGTCGTCATGACGACGATTGTGGCCTCGATGGCGGCGATCGCTTCATTGGGCATCAAAAAAAGATGGAAAACGTATTACATCCTTTTCCTTCTGCTCGAGGTCGGGATGATTGGCGTTTTCCTGGCGCGGGATCTGCTCCTGTTCTTCATGTTCTTCGAATGGACGCTGGTGCCGACGTTTTTCCTAATCGGCATATGGGGATTGATGCACCGGGAGAAGGCGGCGAACCGCTTCCTCGTCTATAACGGGCTCGGCTCGGCCTTGCTGCTCGTGGCCTTCGTCATGCTGACGGTAACCGCGGGCTTCACGAACCATCCCGACTTCCCGGATGGCGGCCACTATATCTACAGCAGCAACCTGAATGTCATTATGGACAATCTGGGAAGCGCGTCAGCTTACGTCAATCAGGCGGACTACAGCGTCTTCTACCTGACCGAGGGGATGAGGACGACGGTGTTCGTGCTGCTGCTGATCGCCTTCGGCATCAAGCTGCCGTTCTTCCCGTTCCACACGTGGATGCTGAAGGTGCATGCCGAAGCTCCGGCTCCGGTCGTCATGCTTCACTCGGGTATTTTGTTGAAAATGGGGGCCTACGGGCTCGTTCAATTCGGAGCGGCTCTGCTGCCTCGTGAGACCGCATCCTGGGCAGCCATGCTGGCCGTGCTCGGCGTAATCAATGTGCTGTACGGCGCGGTATTGGCTTTCCGGCAGCGGGAGCTGCGTCTGCTGCTGGCTTATTCCAGCATCAGCCATATGGGCTTCGTGCTGCTCGGCGTCGCGGCCATGAACGAGCTCGGCATACAGGGCGCAGTCGTTCAGATGGTGTCGCACGGCTTCATCTCGGCCTTGTTCTTCCTGCTCGTCGGCAGTCTTAGCGAGCGAACGGGCACGACGCGCATCGGCGAACTGGGCGGCCTGGCGAAGAGCATGCCGTTCTTATGCGGGATTCTGCTCCTGGCCGGTCTGGCATCGCTTGGCTTGCCGGGGCTGTCCGGCTTCGTCGCGGAGCTGCTGACGCTGCTCGGGCTGTACGGCACCGCATCCTGGGCTGCGATACTCGGAGCGCTCGGGCTCATCTTCAGCGCCGTCTACGTGCTCCGCGGGGTGCTGGCCATCTCGTACGGGCCGATGGATGCCCGCTTCGAAGGGCTGAAGGATGCGCGGCTGGCGGAGGCGATTCCGATCATGGTATTGACCGCATGCATTGTTCTTATCGGTCTGTTCCCGTCCTTCGTAACCGCCCCGATAGACAGCAGCGTCGGGCAAATGATCGAACTATTCAAGGTGAGGGGGTAGGCTCATGGATACGCCACATGTCCAATTGCTGCATTTGGCCGATCTCGCACTGCTGGCGCCTGAGCTTACGCTAGTCATTGCGGCCATTGTCATCTCGCTCATTGACCTGGCTCTTCCCCGCCGCATCCATCGCGACGTCATGGGCGTCCTTTCGCTGCTCGCCGTGGCCGTGTCGCTTGGGTTCGTCCTGCTCAAGCTGTATCAGCGGGCGAAGCTCACGGCCGAGACCGCGCAGGCGGTGCAGTTGCTCGAACACAGCTATCGCATCGACGGCTTCGCCCTGATCGTGAAGGCTATCATTCTGATTGGCGTCGGCTTCGTCATTATGATGAGTCTCGGCAATCTGCGCAAGGAAGAGCTGCCGAATCGGGGAGAGTATTACTATTTGCTCCTTCCGGCCGCCATCGGAGGCATGATGATGGCTTCCTCCGGCGACCTGCTTACGCTCTATGTCGGCTTGGAGCTCCTTAGCATTACATCGTATATTTTAGTGGCGATGAAAAAGAACGACAGCAAGTCAACGGAGAGCGCCTTCAAGTATACGGTGCTTGGAAGCGTCGCTTCGGCCTTTATTTTATATGGAATGTCATTTCTGTACGGAATCAGCGGAAGCACGGCCTTTAATGGAATCGCCCATGCTTTGGCTGATCGCACCGCCGGGTTCGAGCCGCTCATTTATGTCAGCTTCATCCTGATGATTGTCGGCTTCGGCTTCAAAATCGCGGCGGCTCCGTTCCACGCCTGGGCCCCGGATGTGTATCAGGGGGCGCCGACGCCGATATCCGCCTTTCTGGGCGTCGTGTCCAAGGGGGCAACGCTGGCTGTCGTGTTCCGCATGTTCTACAGCATGTATCTCGGTCTGGGCCGGGATATGGCCATCTATTCCGACCTGTCGACGATCTTGCTGTCCATCGCAGCCTTGTCCATGATCGTCGGGACGACGATGGCGCTGCGCCAGGCCAACGTGAAGCGGCTGCTTGCCTTGTCCGGAATCGCGAACGCGGGCTATCTTCTTGTTCCCGTCAGTCTGAATTTGTTCGGCCAGCATCTGCACGCGTCGAACTTCGCGGAATTTATTTATTATCTTATCGCTTATCTGTTAATGACCTTCGGGGCTTTTGCCGTTCATATGGTTGTCGAACGGTCCTCCGGCCACGATCAATTAAGCGGGTATGCGGGGCTTTACTATCGTTCGCCGTGGCTGGCCGCCGCGATGACGGTGATTGTCTTGTCGCTGGCCGGCATTCCGGTTACCGCGGGCTTCTTCGGGAAGCTGTTCATTATTCTCGGAGCGATTGCATCGCATACGCTCTGGATCGCCATCGTCATGATGGTCACGAGCGTTGTCTCCTTCTACTTCTACTTCGGCTTTATTCGCCAGATGTATATGCGCGGGGATAATGAGGAGGCGGTTCGCGTACCATGGACGCAGGGTCTCGTCATCGTCGTCTGTGTGCTTGCGATTGTCGGGCTGGGGGCATTCCCGAATCCGGTCATCCATGCGCTGAGCCGGGTATTCTCCATCGGGGCCGATTTGCTGGTGAGATAAAAAATGAGTCATTAGGGCTCCTGAACCTGGGCACCAGGTTCAGGGGCTTTTTTGGGTATTTTGGGTATTATAGAATTTAAATTTTTTGGAGCATCACCGCCTTCTGAGGGTATCGTCGCTTTCTGAGGGCATCGGTTCCTCCTCGGGCTTGAACGTGTGGAGGGAATTGCTGCATTTTTACAGGAATTTCGGTTCAATGAGTCCGCATCCCGAGGAAATGCTGCAAATCTACATCATTTTAGGCCCTTGTGCTCCAAGCCGGAGCGAAACGGGTGAAATTGCTGCAGTTTTGCAGGATCCCCTTTTTGCTGAAGTCGTGCCTATCGAATTGCTGTATTTACGCAGGATTTTGCTTACCGAATCGACGTGTCTGAAGAAATCGTGCAGTCTTCAGGCCGCTGGCCCCCCCTTTTTTTTATAAAGGGGTGGGGATTGTCCAATTTCCTAAGCAAAACTTGACACTCCGAGCGTTTTAAATCCATTTCTTTCTACTGAGAGACAAGTCCTAATGAAGTTCCGGAAAATCCCTTGGACTTTCTTATTTTAGGTAGGGGGGGCCGGGGAAGGCAGAACAGGTTAAGTTAGGGCTAGTGGGTCCGTGCAACGAAGCAGGCTGATCCGGCATGAAGCAAGTTAGTCCACGCATGAAATTGCTGTACAGGCGAAGTTTTTTTATTTTTATCCGGGAGGCGGGGAACGGGGGGTTAGTTTTCCATCCAAAAACAATGGTGAAGAGGCGGGGTTTGCGAGCCCGTTGATGCGGAATTTGTTGATAATAGGTCCAAGGAACTATATTGGCTCTAAATAAAGGATTGTCCTTTCCGGGTGGCGAATCTTATATATCTTACGACGCCTTGTGCAGTCATTCGGCATCCCTTACAATAGCAATGGGCTCCATGGCGAATGGCATGACGGACAGGGATGTCCTGTCAATAAGCAAGGTTTACCGATTGACAGCAGGGTGACGGTCTGGTTTAATCATCCTCTGAATGATGCACGATGCCCGTGCATAACCTGAATGATTGGAATGGGATGAAAGTTATGAAGACACGATGGCGAACAGCCGTCGGATCGATGTTGGTTGCAGCTTTGACCTTGCTTGTCCTGGTGAACTCCTTGACTCCGCTGCAGACAGAGATTCGTAATCTGCGGCCGGTCGACCGGGCGGGGAAGGACGGCAATCTTCTCTCCTTAAGCGAGATGCGGCGGGAAAGCGCCGCGAAGGAAGAGGCAGCCGACTCCTGGATTGTAAAATGGAAAAATGAACATCACGATGATCGGCTGCTGGCGAACAGCCAAATCGTAAGCGAGCAGCAGGCGGTAAATATTTCGATCGTCAAGCCGCAGAAGGCGAACGCCGGGGAATGGCTGGAGACGCTGAAACAGTCGGAGCATGTAGAATATGTTCAACCGAATCAGTCTGTCCGGACGCTGAATGCGGGCGTCAAGCCCAATGATCCGCTTTATTCCCAGCAGAGCTATTTGCGGCAGATCGGAGCCGATAAGGCCTGGGCGCAGGTTAAGGGCAACTCGAGCATTACGATTGCGCTGGTGGATACCGGAGTGGACCTGAACCACCCTGATCTGAAGCCCAATCTCGTCAAAGGCACGAACCTGCTGGAAGCGGGGCTGCCTCAGGACGACAACGGCCACGGCACCAGCGTGGCAGGCGTGCTGGCCTCCGTGGGCAATAACGGCAAGGGCACCGCGGGAATGCTGTGGAACGCGAAGATTATGCCGATCAAGGCATTGGATGCGCAAGGCTACGGGGACGAAGACAAGTTAGGCGCAGGCATACTGTACGCGGTCGATCACGGAGCCAAAATTGTTGTCATGTCAGTGGGACTGTATCGTTATTCGAAATATATGGAAGATATCGTGAATTACGCCGAGAAAAAGGGCGTGCTGCTCGTCGCGGCCACGGGCAATGACGGCTTGCGCTACCAGGAAAAGGTGGAGGTCAAATATCCGGCAGCTTATCCGAGTGTGCTGGCTGTCGGAGGAAGCTCGCCCGATCTGCTGGTAGAGCCGCGGTCCAACACGGGGCCGGAGGTCGATCTGGTCGCGCCGTGGCATGTCTATACGACAGCGCTCGGCGGCGGCTACAAGGCGGAGGAAGGAACCTCGATGTCTGCGCCGCAAGCGGCCGGGGCGGCCGCCCTCCTGTGGAGCAAATATCCCGGGCTGAAGCCATACCAGATTCGGGAGCATCTCCGCCGCACCGCGCAGAATATCGAAGCGCCGGGCTGGGACAGGGAGAGCGGATACGGGCTGCTGCGCGTCGACGAGGCGCTTCGCGTTCCTTACGATGAGCAAGCATTCGGTACGAATACGACTCGCGCGGCCGCGCGCGTATTCCCTATCGACACGTCGCTTAGCGGCGTTTTCGCCCCGAATAAGCGGACCCAATGGTTCGCGGTCGATGCTCCTTACGAAGGCACCCTGCAGCTCTCGCTGGAACGGATCCAAGGGAAGGGAACCGTTCAGGCCACGCATTATGCAGGGAAGGAGAGCACAGGCAAGACGTACAGCGACGCGGGCGGCAAGAAGACCCTTATTCCGGTGAAGCAGGGACTGAATATGATCCGTCTTCAGCATCAAGGCTATGAGGGGAAGGGAACGCTGTCCTACAAGCTGTCGTCCCGGTTTTTCATCTACGAGGATCCGTTCGAATCCAATGACCTGCAGTACCAGGCCTACACGATTCCGGCGCGGACGCAGGACATTGTCGGCACGTTCGGACATACGGGCGATGTCGACTGGTATATGATTCAACTGCCGCGCAAAGGCACGCTGCGCCTGAAGGTCAGCGTGGATACGGTGCGGATCGATCCGGCGCTGGAGGTGCGCGGCTCGCATATTCGAACGCAATGGATCGACGAAGAGAAGGAGGGGCGGTCGGAATCGGCCGTGCTGACCGATCTTCCCGCGGGGAAATATTACATTCAAGTGCAGAATGTCGTCACGGCGCATCCGGAACCGGTCGCGGGCGAGTATAAGCTGCATGTCGAATATATTACGCAATACACCGATCCGAATGAACCGAACGACAAGATGTATGAAGCGGTCACGATGAGCGAAGGCACCGAATATGTCGGCGTGTTCGACAAAGACAGCGATGTGGACTGGTTCCAATTCACGGTCAAGAATCCGCTCTACGGCACGGTGACATTGAAGAATATCCCGTCGGACCGGAACGTCGGCATGACGGTGATGACGAAGGAGCAGAAGAAGCTCGCCGGCGCGCAGAGCGGCGCCAAGCTCGAGCAGATAGCGGCGGGCGCTGTGCTGGAGCCGGGAACGTATTATGTCCGCCTGACGACGGACAAGAAGTTCGATACGAAATATTACCGGTTGTCCTTCAACACCGAGCCGTTGGTGGAAGGCTTCCGCGATATCGGCGGACACTGGGCTCAGGAGGCGATTGTGAAGGCCGTCCGTTCCAAATGGCTCAAGGGCTATGACGAGGCGCTGTTCCGGCCGAACCGGCAGATTACCCGGGCCGAAGCGGCAGCCGTATTGACTAAAGCCTTCGAGCTGGGCGGAAGCATTCAGGGAGCTCCAACCTTCGTGGACGTTCCGGCGAAGCATTGGGCTTATGCCGATGTATCCCGGGTCGCGAAGGCGGGTATCACCGGCGGCATCGGCAACCGTCGCTTCGGCCCGTCTCTGCCGGTGAAGCGGGCGGAGATGGCCGTCATGATGGGCAAGGCGCTCGGTATTCAGCCGAAACGCCAGGCGGAGGCTCCGTTCCGCGACGTGCCCGTGAACCATTGGGCCGCTCCGATGCTGTCCGCCATGAAGGAGGAGGGCCTCATCCAGGGGATGGACGAGGACCTGTTCGCCCCGGATCGGCAGGCCACCCGGGCGGAGTTCGTGTCGATGCTTGCCGGGCTGCGGTAAGCAGGACGTTTTAAACAACCTCTATAGAAGGAGGGTGGGGTTATGGACAGTTCATGGTCGAACCTATCGGCGGCTGTCGGTTGGGGCGGAGTGGTGAACATGCTCGTCACGCTGCTGTGCATCGGCGTTGCCTGGTGGTCGCTGCAGCATGTCAAGCTCGATTTGTTCATCCGCCATCCGCAGAGCCCGCAGGGCAAAATGCTCCACTTGCTCCTGGCGATTATTGTCGGGCGCGCAGTGGCCGGGTTCTTCATCGATTACTGGGGCTGGACGCAGTCCGTGCGTTATCTGTTTGGAGCGTAGCGATTGTGGTTAAGAGGAAATGAAAAACATTCACCGCATGCCGGCAGCCGTCCCTGCCGTCCTGCCGATGGCAGAGTGTGGGGACGTCCGGCGGTTTCGGTGGTTGTCGAATAACATCGAATAAAGATGTCAACAATGGGAGTAGCCCCAAGTAAATTGTGGAAGGGTATGTCGAAAAATATCGCTTGTCGGCCCCGTTAGGCGGTGGTATGATGAGGGTTGGGCAAGAGAGACACCTACCATCTTGTACAGTGATATGAGGATGGGGCGAAAAAAGGCGCGGAGGGAAACATGATGAGCAAATTTATCGTCCGCGGAGGCAAACGATTGACGGGAACCGTCCGCGTAAGCGGTGCAAAGAATTCGGTGCTGCCGATCATCGCTGCTTCGTTATTGGGAGAGGATGGCGTAAGTGTAATATGTGACGCTCCTCCACTCGACGATGTCAAGACGATACACCATGTGTTGGAGAAGCTGGGAGCCAACCTTACATATTCCAATGAAACCATTCGCGTAAACGCAGAGCATCTTCACTCGTATGAAGCTCCGTATGAGCTGGTGCGCAAGATGCGGGCGTCGTTCCTCGTGATGGGCCCATTGCTGGCCCGCGCGGGTCAGGCACGGATCTCCTTGCCTGGTGGCTGCGCGATTGGAACGCGGCCTATCGATCAGCATCTGAAGGGCTTCGAAGCGATGGGTGCGCAGATTGGATTGGGTCAGGGCTACATTGAAGCGAAAGTGAACGGCCGGCTGAAGGGCGCCAAGATCTATTTGGACGTGGCGAGTGTCGGCGCGACTGAAAATATAATGATGGCTGCAACGCTAGCCGAAGGCACGACGACGATAGAAAACGCGGCCCGCGAGCCGGAAATCGTCGATCTGGCCAACTATTTGAACAAGATGGGCGCCAAGGTGCGGGGCGCGGGCACCGGAGTCATTCGCATCGAAGGTGTAGAGCAGTTGCACGGGGCCGAGCATACGGTCATCCCGGATCGAATCGAAGCCGGCACCTATATGGTGGCCGCGGCGATGACCGGCGGGGATGTGTACGTTGAGGGAGCCATTGCAGACCATCTTGGTCCAGTTATTGCGAAGATGGAAGAGATGGGCGTACAGATCGAACCGGACGAGAATGGAATCCGGGTTCGAGCCGATCGGCCGCTCAAGGCCGTAGACGTGAAGACGCTGCCTTATCCGGGCTTCCCTACGGATATGCAGTCGCAGATAATGGCGCTTCTGCTTGTGGCGGAAGGGACCTCCGTCGTCACGGAGACGGTATTTGAGAACCGCTTTATGCATGTCGATGAGTTCAATCTGATGTCGGCCAATATTAAGGTTGATGGACGCACCGCCGTCGTCACGGGAGGCGCCAAGCTTGTCGGGGCGAAGGTGTGCGCGACGGACCTGCGCGCAGGCGCGGCCTTAATCTGTGCCGGACTGGTGGCGGAAGGAACGACCGAGGTGAGCGGGGTGCACCATATCGACCGCGGCTATGTCAATATCGCGGAGAAGCTGTCCTCGCTGGGAGCCGATATCTATCGCGTCTCGATCGAGGAGCAAGCGCAGGAAGCGAAGGAAGAACAGGACATTTCGCTGTTCAGCGCGCAGCCGACCTGGGCGTAGATTTTCGCTTATGGATTGAGTATAAGGAGACGGTCTGGGTTCGTCCCGGCGCACATTCGGATGCGGCGGCTCCGGATGTCGTTTCAAGCAATAAGCGGTTCCTCCGCAGAAGAGGAACCGCTTTTGGCGTTTATACGCTGCTTCCTCCTGCTCCCCTCACAATCTTCTTGCCGCCATCATGGCGAGCACCGCCATCCGGCCGTACAGGCGATCGTTACAAGCAGCGTCGCCAATTATTTGGCCATGGCAGGAAGAGGTGTCCGAAAGAGGGCGAAGTTCGCAAGCGCCGCGATTGCGCCGAGGCCGACGCCGACTGCTCCGCCCACGAAGATGAGCGCGATCGGCTGTTCAAAAAGTCGGGCTGCTAGAAACGAGGGAGCGGAACAGAAAGATGCGGAGCGATGGATGCGTTCCCCTCCAATCTGCTATATCCAGTTAGCCCGCGCCACCTAGCGTTCACGGTCCGGCGGAGGAGAGAGCTTGTCAGATTCCGGTTCTTTCGTCTCTCAAAAAAGCATAGGATGGAAGTAGATTACCCCCTTCCCTCTATATCCGGTTCATAGAAAGAGGGAGCCATCGGGAGGATAAGGAGAGAGAAGCGATGACGATGCTGCCGACACGGATATCTGCCAAGCGATGGAAGGGCGGTCCCGGGGCAAGACGATCGTCCCGGCGGAACGACATGCTGGGACGAGCCATCCTATGGGCGGCCGGCCTGATGGCGCTGGCGGTGCTGCTGCCGCTCGGGCTGGTAGACCGGCTGGCGGATCCCCCGCCGCCCGCCGCGGAGAGCGGTCCCGGCCCGGCTCCGGCGCCGCCCATGACGGGCACGCCCGAGGGCGGGACGGAAGTGCGCGTCTATCTGGCGAAGGCGCGCAAGATAGAGAACGTCCCGCTGGAGCAGTACGTGCGCGGCGTCCTGGCGGCCGAGATGCCGGCCGACTTCGAGCTGGAGGCGCTGAAGGCGCAGGCGATCGCCGCCCGCACGTATATCGTGCGCCGCCTCCGTTCGGGCGACACCGCCGGCGTCCCTGAAGGGGCTGACGTGACGGATACCGTGACCCATCAGGCGTATATCCCGCTGGACGAGCTGGCGAAGCGGCCGAAGCGCGTGATCGCGAGGCTTAACCAGGCCGTCAATGAGACGCGGGATCAAGTGATTACCTATCAAGGGGAGCCGATTATGGCCGCTTTCTTCTCGACGAGCAACGGGTATACCGAGAATGCCGAGGACTATTGGAAAAATCCGGTTCCCTATTTGAAGAGTGTGCCGAGCCCTTGGGATCAGAACGAGTCTCCCCGCTACGCCGAGACGGTGGAACTGCCGCTGAACGAAGTCCTCGACAAGCTCGGCCTGACTCCGGCCGCGGTGCCGGGGCTCGCGCAAGCCACGCGGCAGGGAGGAACGGGAAATTCCTCCTCGGGCACACGGCCTGGCGGCGGGCTGGCAGCGGATGTGCGCATCCTGTCCCGAACGGCCGGGAAGCGGGTGGAGGAGGTTCAATTCGGATCGAAGCGCTTCAGCGGCAGGGATATCCGGGAGAAGCTGAATCTGCGATCGAGCGCGTTCGATTGGGAGCGGGACGGCGACAAGCTGCGCATCACGACTTACGGTTACGGCCATGGCGTCGGCATGAGCCAGTATGGGGCGCAGGGCATGGCGAAGCAAGGAGCGGGGGCCGAGCGGATCTTGACCTACTATTATACAGGGGTTCGGTTGGACAAAGCTTCGAAGTTACTAACGGCGGCCGGCCGGCCTTCCTCGTAAGAGAACTATCAATCTAAAAAATTAGCAAACTTCCACGTATAAAAGCGATAGCCCCGGTAACAATGGTTACTGAGGTGATCACAAATGAGTGAACAAAACCAAAACAACTCGAAAAGCAAATCCACAACCAGTTCATCGGCTAACAATGCAGCGAACACGCCGGAAGCTTCCAAAACGATGCCGGGAGCGCAGGCTGTTCACACTTCCACATGGAGAAAGCTGTTGTCCAAGCGATGGGTCTTTCCTGCTTTGTACATGGCCGCAGCAGCAATCATCCTAACGTTAGTGTGGGTCTACCAGGATATGAACCGGCCGCTCGACCCGAACGCGGAGACGGCGCAGGTCGATCAGACGGTGGTAGATTCCGGAACACAGGCGGAGGGAACGGTCAACGAAGACGCGGTCGAAGTGGTCGCATCCAACGAGACGTTGGGTTGGCCCGTGAAAGACGCGCAGGAAGTAGATGTCGTCATGTCCTTCTATGACGAGACGGCCAGCAAAGAAGAGCAAGCGGCGGCGCTGATAGAGTTCGAACAGACCTTCACGCCGAATGTAGGCATCGACCTGGCCCGCAAGGATCAGAAAGCGTTCGACGTCCTGTCTGCCATGAGCGGTAAAGTCACCCGTGCGGAGCAGCACCCGAAAAACGGCTTCGTCGTGGAAGTGGATCACGGCGGCGGCATGAAGACGGTCTATCAGAGCCTGGCGGATGTCAAAGTCGCGAAAGGCGATACGGTCAAGAAGGGCGACACGCTCGGCACGGCCGGACGCAGCGAGCTGGAGAAGGCATTGGGCGTGCACGTGCACTTTGAAGTGTACGACAATAACAAGCCGGTCAATCCGACGAGTCTGCTGGCGAAAAACTAATCGTCTCCATTCTTCGGAGAAAGGCGGAAGCGAACATGCTTCCGCCTTTTGCCGTTCCAGGAGATGAAGCGGGACAGCCTGGATTAAATTTTTTTCAGATAGTTCTATTCCGGCGGACAGCCTTCCCGCGATCGCTCTTGCACGGTTACCGGTACTGAAGTTTTCCGCATCGCACCGCCATTTTTGCACAGGACAAGCGTTCAGGTTCGGCTCCCGTATCCCGGGGGCCTCCTCCCCGCCTGGTCAAATTTATCGGTTAAGCCAGGCTTGTCAGGCTGTCCAACAACGCATAAGTGTGCGGCCCACTCATATAATGTACCAATTAAACCGAGTAGAGGGAGGCGGGAACGTGCACGATTACATCAAAGAACGGACCATAAAAATCGGCCGCTGCATCGTCGAGACCAAGCATACGGTTCGCACTATCGCCAAAGAGTTCGGCGTATCCAAGAGCACGGTACACAAAGATCTGACCGAACGGCTGCCCGAAATTAATCCCGATTTGGCGGACCAGGTGAAGCACATTCTCGAGTACCATAAATCTGTGCGCCATCTGCGGGGAGGGGAAGCGACAAAAATCAAATACAAGAAATCGAGCTCAAAAAAACGTGAAGTGATGACGGCAGGCAAGTCGTAGCGGCCGTTCCGAACAAGTGAGTCGCCGCCGGATCGTATCGCCTCCTGGCTTTGTTCCGAATAAGACGGATCCTCCTTCATTCTTTCATTGAATCCAGCGCTGTTAGTATGATATGGTAAACGATGAGTAAATATTTTGCAGGAATCGGTCGGATTTCATCGAAAATCAGTTGAAAAATGAATGTGGAGGCTCTTGAACTTATGCTAAGCAAGGATATCGGAATCGACTTAGGAACGGCGAACGTTCTCATCCATATCAAGGGGAAGGGGGTTGTGCTCGACGAGCCGGCCGTCGTGGCGATTGAGAGCGATGCCAAGCGAGTGCTTGCCGTTGGAGAAGAAGCGCGAAGAATGGTTGGACGGACTCCGGGCAATATTGTGCCGATCCGTCCCTTAAAGGACGGCGTCATTGCCGATTTTGAAATTACGGAGACGATGCTGAAGCACTTCATCTCACGCGTCGGCGGCCGCAAATGGTACTCGCATCCACGGATTCTGATTTGCGCCCCGACGAACATTACCTCGGTCGAGCAGAAAGCGATCCGCGAAGCGGCCGAGCGGAGCGGGGCGAAGGAAGTATTTTTGGAAGAGGAGCCGAAGGCGGCGGCGATTGGCGCAGGCATGGATATATTCCAGCCAAGCGGGAATATGGTCGTCGACATCGGTGGCGGAACGACGGACGTGGCCGTGTTGTCCATGGGGGATGTCGTCACCGCCTCTTCTATTAAAGTCGCGGGGGACAAGTTCGACGATGCGATTATGCGCTATATCAAGCAGAAGTACAAGCTGCTGATCGGGGAGCGCACCTCCGAAGATATTAAGGTGAACATCGGTACGGTTCGCCCGTCGGGATCCGGCCATGAGCGCGAGATGGATATCCGGGGCCGCGATATGGTATCCGGCCTTCCATATACGGTAACGATTACATCGAACGAAGTGCGTGAAGCCCTATGGGATCCGATCTCCTCCATTGTGGCCGCCGCCAAATCGGTATTGGAACGGACACCGCCGGAATTGTCGGCGGATATTATCGATCGCGGAGTCATTCTGACCGGGGGAGGCGCGCTGATGGACGGATTGGACGAGCTGTTGGCCGAGGAGCTGAAGGTTCCGGTGCTGATCGCGGAAGATCCGATGCATTGCGTCGTCAAGGGAACGGGCATGATGCTCGATAATTTGGACAAAGTCATTAAGAAACGGTTCGTATAATCCGATATACAAGGTATATTGTCTACAGTTACGGGAGGAGCTTCCATGATTAGAGGATTATACACTGCTGCTTCGGGTATGGTTACCCAGCAGCGCCGGCATGACACAGTGACGAATAACGTGGCTAACCTGCAGACGCCAGGTTATAAGGCGGTTACCGAAGTAAGCCGATCCTTTCCTGAGATGATGCTGACCTTGATAGGGAACGATAAGGCCCAAGGCCAGACGATCGGCCGGCTGAACACGGGCGTATTCGCTGAAGAGAGCCGCTTGGTGTTCACGCAGGGCGATCTGCTGGAGACGAGGCAGCCGGGCGATTTCGCGCTGCTCTCGGATATCCAGGTGCCAGGCGTTACCTTCGATGCGACGGGCAAGGGCCAGGATGCGAACGGCAATCCTGTATTCCAGCCGGAAGCTTTTTTCACGGTGCAGGCCGGGGATGAGATCATGTACACCCGTGACGGCCGTTTTCATGTGAATGCGCAAAATGAGTTGGCGACGTCCGATGGCTCATTGGTGCTGAACCGCAATAATGCGCCGATCGTGCTGGAGAATGAACAAGCGCTGGAGTTTATCCAGGTGGACGGGGAAGGCCGACTGTTCGATACCCGGACCCGCACGCCGATCGCAGGCGGGGAACTGCTCATTAGCCGTATCGACAATCCGAATGATCTGATTCGGGCCGGCAATGGGCGCTTCCGGCTGCAGCCGGGCGCCGCTCAAGCCGCCCCGGTGGCGGCAGGCGATGCCGTGGAGATTCGCCAAGGCGTGCTGGAGCGTTCCAACGTGGATCCGGCACAATCGATGGTGGATATGATGACGGCATATCGCGCCTATGAAGCGAATCAGAAGGTTGTGCAGTTCTATGACAGAACGCTGGACAAGACGGTGAATGAAGTAGGCCGAGTCTAACGCCAGGGCGGGAGGAACGACATGAATCAGACGATGATAGCGGCTGCGGTCTCGATGAATGGTCTGCAGCGGAAGCTGGACATTATCGCGGACAATGTAGCGAACTTGAATACGAAGGGATACAAACGGAAGACGGCATCCTTCGCCGACGTGCTGACGAATGTGCAGCGCCATAATGAAGAATTTCGGCAGCCTGGGCGGGTCACTCCGATGGGGTATACGCTCGGGTACGGCTCCAAGCTGACCGGCTTGAGCCGCGACATGAGCCAAGGCTCGCTGCAGCATACCGGGGTCAGCACCGATGTGGCCTTGCAGGGGAACGCGCTGTTCGAAGTGGGCACTCCAACCGGCACGGCATGGATGCGCGAAGGTTCTTTCCATTATATAATGGATGGGGATGAACGGATTCTTGCTTCCGCCGAAGGTCATCCCGTAATGAGCACGAACGATACGGAGATTCGCATTCCGGCCGGCTATGAGATGAAGATTGATGAGGCTGGCCGGGTGTTCGCCGTGAAGACAGGCGAGCCGGACGAAGAGCTCGGACAGCTTAAGGTTGTCCGGCCGCTGAAGCCGGAGCTGCTCGTGCAGACGGAGAACAATCTGTATGTGCTGCCTCAGGGAGCGGACCGGAACACGATCGTGGAGACCTTGAATCTGACCGGGGATCGTTCCGATCCGAATGCGCCTCATGTCTATGTGATGCAGGGCATGCTGGAAGAATCGAACGTGTCGATGGCGGACGAGATGGCGGAATTGATTCAGGCGCAGCGGGCCTATCAGTTGGCTTCGCGGGCATTGATGTCGGGCGATGCGATGTGGGGGCTGGCCAATAGTCTGCGTGCGTAATGAAGCAGGTGAATAGCAATGAGTGACGAGAAGAAGCTGCCGGATTTCGAGCCGGAGCAGCAGGATATCTCGCTGCAGCGCCTTGCGCGCAGACGGGGAGAGGAGACGGTTCCGCGGGCTCCGGGACATGCGGATGCGCCGAGACCGGCTCGGCAGCATGCAGCGGCGGAGCGGACGACCGCACGCAAGCCGCAGCGCCGTAATGACACAGAGAAAACAGAGGGACAATCGAAGGGGACCGCGAAAAAGAAAGCGGGCAGCTCGGTCAAATGGTTGGTCCGTCTGGTTATCGTTCCGCTGATATGCCTTTTGACGCTGATTGCAGGGTTGATTACCGGATACGTCGTTGTAGGTAAGGGCACGGTGGCGGAAGCGCTCAATTTTGATACATGGAGACACCTGTTTCAACTGGTGTTTGCCTGATGTTGGCCCCGCCTTGGCGGGGTTTTTTCTATGTTTTTCTTTTTCCGGCCGGACTCCGGCGCCGATGTGGCCCGGTCCGAGCCTGTGCGTGTGCGGTTTTCATTTTAATAGCAGGCATGTATAATGAGTTGGAGGAACTGTAATATGGGGGTCTTACGTTTGAATTTGCCTAATGCGCTGACCATGGTTCGATTCGTTCTTATCCCCGTCTTTTTGACTTTGTTCTTCTTCGGTGAGCGGTTCGCCGCGTTTGGAATCTGGCTGTTGGCGGGAGTGACGGATATCCTGGACGGGTATTTGGCCCGCAAGCATAATATGGTGACTTCGGTAGGGATGATGCTTGATCCGTTGGCAGACAAGCTGATGATGTTGACGGTCATGCTGTCATTGCTGTGGGCCGGCGATTTGTCTATCGCCGCGGCGCTGGCGATGCTGGTGCGCGATGCGGGGATGATCGCGGGAGCGGCGTTGATGCATTTTAAGGGCAAGCGAACGGTTCCCGCCAACTGGATGGGCAAGCTGACGACGGTATTGTATTACATCGCCATTTTGTTCATCTATTTTCAATGGCCGCAAGCGCATGCCATCTTATGGGGCGTTATCCTGTTCTCCTTCGTCACGACCTTCATGTATCTCGTGCTCGTCGTCCGCGTGAACCGAAAGAGCGAAGCATAACGGCGGTGAGCCCATGCCTCGCGACACAGAAAAGGCAGCGAATAAACTGTAACCATTAGAGAGAAGCCGGATACCGGCAATATGCGGTCTTGTCCTGCAGAAGATAAGAGCGTGTTCACAGCCATGAGAATACAAAGAGCCTCCCGTAACAGCGCCTCGCCGCTGGGGAAGCTCTCTATCTTAACCTTCACGCCTGCAGTCATTGAAGGATGATGTTAGTGTAGACGGGAAGGAACGCTTTTATTCATGCGAGTCCCGAATTTATCGAAAGGAGCATGCGCACATGCTGAATATTGAACAAATTCAAGAAATCATCCCTCACCGCTATCCATTTCTTCTGGTGGATCGGATTGTGGAGCTGGAAGAAGGAAAACGCGCGGTCGGCCTCAAAAATGTCACGATGAACGAGCCGCATTTCGCCGGTCATTTTCCGGGCTATCCGGTCATGCCTGGCGTATTGATTGTGGAAGCGTTGGCTCAGGTCGGAGCCGTTGCGATTTTGAAGCTGGAGCAGAACCGGGGGAAGCTGGCCTTCTTCGCCGGGATCGATCATTTCCGGTTCCGCGGACAGGTTGTGCCTGGGGATACGTTGACGCTATCGGTCGAGATTACCCGTCTCAAAGGAAGCGTCGGCAAAGGGCAAGCCGCAGCCAAGGTCGGCGACCAGGTTGTGGCAGAGGGCGAGTTGATGTTCGCGCTGGCGGACCGCACGTAAAAGAAAGGTACGGAATGGGAATATTCATGCAAAGATTCGGCATGGTTCGGTTATTCTATACGATAAGCGATCCGTGATCGAATCGTTATGTCTTGTTCCTGTCGAACGAGGTCATATGCTCTCGAGTGATGACGGGCTTTTTCGACATGGGGCATCCGTGCCGGTATTGGATTAAGGAGGGAACTTCGTGCTTCAACAGTTGGAAAGAGGGAACCGCCGCATGAAAAAGTGGCTCTGGCTGCTTGTCATCGTCGGATTGGTGGCGGCCATACCGGTTGCTGTCCAGCGGGTTCAGACGGAGCAATCGTCGAATCAAGTGGAATTGGTCGTGAATTACCGCAATCTGGTGGAGGCGGCCGCTTATGCGCCTCAACCGGCGAAGTATATGAATGAACAGCTCGATCGGCTGAAGCAAGCCGGCATCGGCTCGATGGCCATGTTCGAGAGCTCGTTGGCCGAGCTTCGCAATGCCAACCGAATCCTGCTGTATAACTCTCAAGATGCGGCTCTGCTTGATCAGAAGACGCCGCCGCTCAATGAAAATTATACATATGTGCTCTTCACGAGTCCGGAGAATGCGGAGCGGTTGTCTCCGATGATCGAGAAAACGTTCCTCGGTCTCGATATTAATGTCCGCTTGTGGAGCGGACGGGATGGCCTGATTATCGAGGCGCCCGTAGAGAGCGCGTCCATGAAGCCGCTGCCGCAGGATCCGATAGCGATCGAGCAGCTGCTCGCCAAAGGCTTCCACATCGTGCCGCGGCTGTCCGACGCGCTGCCCTACAATCAGGAGCAGGTGGAAGCGCAGTTGAAGGGCTTCCACGATATCGGCGTGAAGACGATTATTTTCGACGGGGAGTCGGTCAGGGGCTTCAATGATGATCTGGAAATGAATAGCCTGACTGCCTTTGCCGATTTGTTGAAAAAATATGATATCGCGATTGCCGCCATCGAAGGCTTGAAGGTGGAGCAAAAGGGAATGAAGAAGCTGGCGTATTTGACGGATTATAATGTCATCCGCCTGCACTCCATTACCGATCAGGAAGCGTTCAATGAGCCGGATGTGCTGGGTGATCGCTTGTCGCTCGCCACGAAGGACCGGAATATTCGGATGATTTATTTCAATATCGGAGTGAAAAAGGACTTCACCAAAGCGGAAATCGTCAATTCGATTGACAATATGCTGCACAGCTTGAAGGAGCCGGGGCATGCCCTCGCTTCGATTGAAGCGAATGGATATACATTTGGCCAAGCGGAAGCGTTCCAGGTCGTCGACGCGCCATGGCAGCGCTATGCGAAGCTGCTGGTCGTCATTGGCGGGGTCGCGATGATCGCGCTTATGATTTCGTTCTTCGTTCCGTATGTGATGCTGCCGGCCTTCCTTATCGGCCTGATCGGCAGTGCCGGCTTGTTCGTCCTGAAGCCGAATCTGTTGGAGCAGGCGCTCGCCCTGGGCGTTGCGATAAGCGCGCCGACCATCGCGATGGTGCTTGCCGTCCGCCGGGTCGATATGAGCCCGACCGTGACGGCGGGGGGAACCCGGTTGGCCAAGGCGCTCGGCTTGTTCCTCCGCACGACGGTATTGTCGCTGATGGCGGTACCGTTCGTGATCGCGCTCTTGAATAACATTACGTACAGCCTTGTGCTGGAGCAGTTCCGGGGCGTCAGCCTGCTTCATTTCGTGCCGATCGTGTTGACCGCGCTCTATGTGTTCCTGTATCGCGGGGAATCGGTATATAAGGAAGGCAAGCGATGGCTGTTCATGCCGATTACGGTCGTGTGGGTCATTGCTCTGGGCCTCGTGGGCGCAGTGGGGCTGTTCTATTTGTCCCGCACGGGCAATGCCGGGACCTTGCTTCCGGGAGAAGCGACCTTCCGGGCCTTGCTGGAAAATACGATTGGCGTCCGTCCGCGCAATAAGGAGTTCCTGATGGCCCATCCGCTTCTGATTGCGGGCGCCTTTATCGCTTATCGCTACCGCTTCGGCGTCTATCTGTTTATCATCGGATCCATTGGCCAGTTGTCCATGGTGGATACGTTCGCTCATATCCATACGCCGGTCGTTATCTCGCTGATTCGGACCGCATTGGGCATCGGGCTCGGCATCGTGGTCGCTCTTATCTTCGTGTTGATATGGACTATTATTGAAAGGTGTTGGGAGGCATGGCGGCCGAAGTTCGAAGCATAGCGCTGTCCGGCTATTACGGATTCGGCAACAGCGGAGACGAGGCCGTGCTGCTGTCGATTCTGACCGCGCTGGAGCGGGCCGGCCAGGAGGAAGGCCTCCGGATTCAGCCGATCGTGCTGTCGGGCGATCCGGTGACAACCTCCCGGCTGTACGGGGTGCAAGCCGCTCATCGAATGAAGCCGGCCGAACTGCTTGGCGCGATTCGTGAATGCGACGGCCTCATCAGCGGCGGCGGCAGCCTGCTTCAGGATGCGACCAGCTGGAAGACGATCCCGTATTATTTGGCGGTATTGAAGCTGGCCCAGTGGTTCGGCAAGCCGACCTTTATTTACGCGCAAGGGGTGGGGCCCGTTGGAAGACAGGCCTTCTACCCTTATATCCGCCGCGTGTTCAATAAATCAGCCTATCTGTCCGTCCGCGATGCGGAGTCGGCGGATCTGCTGGCCCGCATGGGCGTGAGCCGGGAACGCATCGATGTCGTTCCCGATCCGGTCATGGGGTTGGAGCTTCCCGAAGGCCGGGGACCGATGAAGGAGAAAGGCCCGCATGCGGAGGGGGACGGGAACGGCTTCGATACGGCCGGCCGTCCGATTGTCGGCGTGTCGCTTCGCTTCTGGAAGGACGATCGCTCGGATATGCGGGCGATTGCGGACCTGCTGAAGCAGGCCGCCCGCCAGCGGCCTGTTCATCTGCGCCTGCTCCCGTTCCACGGGGAGGCCGATACGGAAGCGTCGCAGTATGTCATGGACCTGCTGCGGGAAGAGGTTCCGGCCTGGAATGGAAGCGAGGATTCAGCCCAGGAGGAGCAGGCGGCGGGCGGCGGCTCGGTGATGAGCCTGTGCCCGGCGCAGGAGCACCCGCAAGCGATGCTGTACGAGGTCAGCCGCTGCCGCGCGCTCGTCGGCATGCGCCTGCATTCGCTTATCTATGCCGCTTCCCAGGACGTTCCGATGGTCGGCATATCCTATGATCCGAAGATAGACCAGTTCCTGCACCGGCTTGGAATGAAGGCGGCCGGTTCGACGGACAGCCTCGACAGCGCGGCTGCGGCTGGCGAACTGGTGAAGCTGCTGGATGAAGCCGACAGCTGGCGGGAGTCCCATCGGAACGCGATTGAAGCGTTGAAGCGCGCAGCGATGACTCCAGCGCAGAATATCGTCCGCAGGCTGCTCGAGAAGAAATAAAGTGGGTGATGCATGATGGGGCAACAGGACAGTCTGGCGAAAATACCTACCGTGTCCATATATGGAATTCATTTTTCCAAGCTGAATATGCAGGATACCGTTGCCTGTCTGGAGAAGGTAATAGAAAGCGGGCATTCGATCCAACTGATTACAGCCAATCCGATCATGGTAATGGAGGCGTTGGAGAATCCTAAGTTCATGAGTGTCATGAAGCAGGCTGATCTCATCATTCCGGATGGGACAGGCATCGTATGGGCCGCGAACTATGTAGGCGATCCGGTTGCGGAGCGGGTAACCGGCTTCGACTTGCTGCATGAGCTAATGAAGGCGGGCGAGGTTCGCCGCTGGAAGGTATTTCTTCTCGGGGCGGCGCCCGACGTGGTTGGGGCCGCGGCGGAACGTTTGCGCCAGCAATATCCGCTGGTCGAGATCGTCGGCGTGCGTGACGGCTTTTTCGGCGAAGCGGAGGATGAGGCGGTCGTTCAGTCCATTCGCGAGGCCGCTCCGGATATTCTGTTCGTCGCCCGGGGACTCGATACGCAGGAGCCGTGGATTGCGAAGCATCGTCATGAGCTGCAGGTTCCGTTGATGATGGGAGTCGGGGGAAGCTTCGATGTCATCTCCGGCAGAAGCAAGCGCGCCCCGGCATGGATGCAGCGGCTGCGTCTGGAATGGCTGTACCGCCTGCTTCGGGAGCCGAAGCGCTTCGGCCGCATGCTGGCCTTGCCGAAGTTCGCCTGGAAAGTAATGCGCGATAAAGATAAGGTGACAAAAGTGCAATGAAATGGAGCCTATGCTTATGATTTCGTAAGAATGCTCCATAATCTGCTGTTGGTGTTTCCCTTATGAACGGAGTATAATTCGATCCGGTACCATAAATGGGGGTTGGAACAACCGATGATAACCGTATATGTTGTTGGTGGACTGGTCGCTCTGCTGCTGGCCACCGGTTTGACGCCGCTAGTCAAGAAGTTCGCGATAAAAGTCGGTGCAGTCGACGTGCCCAATGCACGTAAAGTGCACACCCGCATTATGCCGCGCATGGGCGGCTTGGGGATTTTTGCCGCTTTTGTTATCACGTTATGTTTATTGGCATTATTTGTTCCTGATATATTGTTCGGTCGCCGTGATTCCAGCCTGATATGGGCATTGCTCTCCGGCGGGGCCATTATCGTGCTGACGGGGGCGCTGGATGACCGCTTTGAATTGTCGGCCAAGGTGAAGCTGGTCGGCCAAATTATCGCGGCCTGCGTCGTCGTGTTCGGCTTCGATCTGACCGTCGATTTCGTTAATGTGCCGTTCGGCGATCAATATTTGAATATCGAATCCTGGATTGCGATTCCGCTCACGATCTTCTGGATTGTGGGCGTGACGAATGCCATTAACCTGATTGACGGGCTGGACGGATTGGCGGCTGGCGTATCCGCTATTTCCATTGCCACCATTCTCGCCATGGCGGTCTTCATGGGCAATCCGATGGTGATTCTGTTGTGCGCCGTGCTGCTGGGCAGCATTATCGGATTTTTGTTCTTTAACTTTCACCCGGCCAACATCTTTATGGGGGATACCGGATCGCTGTTCCTTGGGTTCAGCCTGGCGGTATTGTCCTTGCTGGGCTTTAAGCAGATTGCCATCGTCTCGTTCATTACGCCGCTCTTGATTATCGGCGTTCCTTTGTCGGATACGTTCTTCGCGATTGTGCGCAGGGCGGTGCAGAAGAAGCCGATTTTTGCGCCAGACAAGGGGCATTTGCACCATTGCTTGCGCGAGCTGGGCTTCAGTCATCGCAAGACGGTGCTTATCATCTATGCGATTGCCTCCTTCTTCGGCGTATTGGCCATTATTCAGTCCGTGGCGGCCTCGCATGATGCGAACTGGGTGACGTTTGTCGTCATCTGCATTCTGATTGTCTCGCTTCAGCTCGGCGCCGAGGTTATCGGCATCGTCAGCAAGACGAAGCGGCCGCTGCTGAATATGATTCATCGCATGCGCGTAAAGGCCAATGCGGATTCGCGGTCGAAATAATTGTATGTGATCAAACCAAGCTTGCTCCTGTTGCGGAGCAGGCTTTTTTTGTTTCTATTTTGAAGATGGCTTCGGGACTGTTTTGTCGTCAAGAATTTAACTTGATTTTGGACATTGTCTAAAAAATATGCGATGCCGAGCCGATAAAAAGGGGTATGTAGCGTTTGGAATCAATACAGTCATATGGAGGCGATACAATGCGTGCTTGGCTTAAACCATTGTACATGCTGCTTGTCATTGCGCTGATATCCATGTCGATTCCGCTGGATATCGCTAAGGCGGCGGATCAAGATGGTGCCAGATATTTTCACTTTGACAATTTGAGTACAGTGAAAGAACATCCGACCCAGGTCAATACCGAAACGATTGAAGTGAAAGGAACCTTCAACGGGGTGTCCTCGAGTTCGATCGGCTACCGGGTTGATTTGGAAGTAAACGGGAAGATTGAGCATACGACATACGGGACCGATGTGAAGCCGATTATTACCGGGAACTCGTTTATTTTTCGCGCGGTTCCGCTGAAGACCGGCTTGAACATTGTAACGGTCACCGGTCTGGGGCCGAACGGTAACACCGTAGAGGCGAGCGCCTATGTTGAGTTCAGCAATGCGCCGGCTATCTCGGATATCAAGCTGTCCGACGGCAGAATTCTTGAGTCCGGCGTGCCGCTGATTGTGAAAGGCGATACCGCGTCCCTGTCTCTCAAGGCGCCGAACGCGTCGACGGTCACCGTGAACGGGCGTCAAATGTTCAACGGCGGCGCGGGCATGTTCGTATCCTCCGGGATTGCGCTTCAGCCCGGCTTGAACGAACTCGTCATCGTAGCCACCAACGGCAACCTGACGTATACGATTACGCGCCATGTAATCTCGTTCAATGGCGTTCTTACCGGCTATGACACCTTCATCGGGGCCAGCGCGATTGACGCGACGGCGAACCACTATGTGTCCGCTCCGGTGAGCGGCACGGTCAAAGGGAAGTTCATCGTGCCGAAGTCGCAGCAGAACAACACGCCTGCGCCGCCTACCGTTGATGTGGTCATCACGAAGGACAGCGACGGCACCGAGATTTTCAATGAGACCGGCATCACGAACGTGACGAAGAAGGAAGAGGGCTCGACTTATATCATTTATGAGTATGAGACGGCCGGCACCGCTTCTCCGGCGGATACCGGCAAATATAAATTGAACTTAAAGGTCGCCTTCGACGGCAAAACCAATGTTTTCTACAATCACTTCACGGTTAGAGACGCGAATGCGGCCGAGATCCTGGGCGTGAAGCAGCTGTTCAACCCGCAGGAGAGCGGAAGCACGGTGTCATTCGGCGCGGAAGCGACGTTTGCGCAGAACAGCACGGTGTTCGAACTGCCGCTTTATCTGAAGCTGGACGTGAATAATTTTACGGGTCAACCTGTTAAGATTACCGACTGGCAAAACGGCAAGCAGGTGGGATCCACCGAGTTCCAAAGCGCTACCGGCTTGGCAACCGTCAACGGCGAACCGGTGATCCGGATCGATGCGATGCCGGCCGGGGATCAAACGCTAAAAATCGAGATCGGCGGGGAGGCATACGAGATTAAGGTAAGCTATTCGCCAGGTCCTTATATCAAGTTGACGAACGTGCATGACGGCAAGACCTTCGATATGGCGAATGGCCTCCCTGAAATTCAAGGGCAGTTGATCAACTTTAATTTAAATAACAGCGAAGAGTTGAACAAGCTAACTATTACATTTAACGGAAAAAAAGAGCCTCTTACCAACGTAGATACCCTTACGGGAAAATTCACCCACTCTCTGGGCGAATTGGTTGCAGGCCCGAACAAGATCACGTTCGACGGGATAGCGAACGGGGTTCCGATCAGCTATACCATTACCGTATTCTTCTTCTCGAAGGATGTTCCGGCGATTGTGAAGATGTATCCGGTGCCGGCGGCGCAGGATCCGACCAATCCGAACAAGGAAGATACGGAGCAGAAATTTAAGCTGATTAAAGATTATGAGTATGTCACGAAGGAGCGTTCGGCTGACGTATGGATAGAAATCCAGAACGCGGACTCGATGAACGTGTATATCGATGGCAAGCTGATTACGACGTTGGACGAGAAAGAACTCATTAACGGCAGCCCGAATACGAATCCGGCGATTCTGTTCAAGGAACAGAATACGACGACAGGGTCCCACTTGTTCTTGCTGCACAGCCTGGAATTCCCGACATCCGGCAAGAAGAACGTGACCGTCGAAGTGCGTAAAGGGGTTACGACAGCCCGTCAGACGCTGGAGATTACGCGCGAACAGAATACGTTCGAGATTCTCTCTCCGAAGCTGCCGGACGAGAGTGTCGTCAACCAGAACTTCTTAATGGTAAGTATTCGTGCGGAAGGCGCGGATAAAGTGCTTATCGGCAAGCAGGAGCTGGTCAAGGGCGAGCAGGATATTTTCCGGGGCGAGATTACGCTCAAAAAGGGCAAAAATAATATTAAATTTACCGTTATGCAGGGCAAGCAAAAGATTAACGGCACCTTCGAGGTCAATTATGCGGATGCCGCGCTGCCGGGTGCGCAGTACAAGACGACGATCGGCAAGAACGGCAAGCTGTCCGCCTTCGGAGGGAATCTCGTTGTGCAGCTGCCGAAAGGCACGATGCTGCGCGACATGAACCCGCGTCCGGGCCAGACGCCGAAGGAAATCCAGCTGTTCGACAAACAAAACCTGTTGTTCGGAATCGCCGATCCGGATGACGGGCGGACAATTACGCGCGAGAACCAGGTTGGCGTGCGCAAGCCGGTAACCGGCGGAAGCGATGAATTCCTCGACGGTCAGCTCCGGCGGATCGATCCGGATGAATTTGCGCGCAGCGTGCTGATGCCGAAGGCGCATTTCGGACTCGGTTCGAGTCTTTATTGGATCGATGCGGGATATTTTAGCTCGGAAGACAGCGTCCTGAATCAGGATTATAAGCTCGTCAGCCCGTCGCATCCTTATGATGAAGCGAAGAAGTTCTACGAACGCGGCGACCGGATGTGGCTGGAGCCGACCCAACGGGGCACGATCACGATTAAATATGATCCGAATATCGTGAACGAGCATGCCCGCAATGTCGGCGTATGGCGTTGGAACAATACGAACAAGTCATGGGAGAATCTCGGCGGCAAGCTGGATACGAAGAAAAAGACCATTACGGCGCCGTTCGACGGCTTCGGTTATTATGGAGTCTTCGCGGTCCGCTACAGCTATGACGATATTATTTCGCATAAGTATGCCCGCAAGAGCCTGGAGCTGATGATGTCCCGCGGCTTCATGAAGGCGAAGAACCTCAATGAGTTCGGGGTATATGACAATATTACGCGGGGCGAAATGGCGACGATGCTCGTGAAGATGCTGAATATTCCGCTGGATTACGATCCGGACAACTTGACCTTCGATGATGTGGTCAACTATGAGGTTCCGGATCTGCTGTGGGATTACCGCTACATTGAGACGGCTGCCCGCAAAGGGATTGTCCGCGGTCTCGCTCCGCGACTGTTCATGCCGAACGGCGAGCTGACGCGTCAAGAAGCCGCTGTGATGATTTCACGGGCCTTGAACTTGAAGATTGGCGATCCGGATAAGGATCTTGCCAAACTGCAGAAGACATTTACCGATGCGAATCTCATCGATCATTACAGCATAAGCCCTATCCTCGCTGTTACGAAGGCCGGCATCATCAACGGCATTCCGAACGAGACGCAGGAAGGCCAGAAGAAGCCGACGTACCGCTTCGATCCGAAGTCGAACCTGACGAGAGCCGACGCGGCGGTCATGGGCGAACGCATTTTGGGCAAGGTGAAATAAGCAGGCAATGTTTTGCCCGTTCCCGCAACGGGTAATAAAGAGAAGAGCCGAACTGCGCTTCGGCTCTTCTTCATCTGCAATTGTACCCAGTTCTGTGAGAGGCTGTTCGAAATTGTTCTTCATGGGCGAACTTACACTCGTTGGTAAACATTAGCCCGTGACGAAAGAAATGATTCGCGCTATACTGTCACTTGTGACAACGAGTGGTTCTTGCTTACATAACTTCGTACATACAGGTACTCGGCGGATTGTGGGGCAGAGCCATGCACTATGCATGGCGGACAAGCAGTATTTTTGCAGACTTCATGAAGCGTTCGAAAAAGCTTGAGAATTTTTTTTAGAAGCCGCAACTTTTTCGAGCAACGCGCGTTTATATACATGAAGTTGAAAAACAAAGGGATAAATTCATTAGTATTCCCTGTATTTCTCAAAAATATGCTTTACGCTAGTCGTTTGTCATTGTATAATGTCTAGAGTAGTATGAGCATTTCTATTTATTCTCATTTGTTTACTAGTTTCTGTGGCATGTCCCATGTTGCAGACTTATTTTTTGAATACAATTCGCTCTTACTCTGGGAAGGGGGTGAATCGGCGAATGAGGGAAATGAGCTATCAATCTTCTAAGCAAGATTCTCAACAAACGAAGCAATTTAGAGGAGGAGACAAAAAGGTTATGAAGAAAAGATTGGCGCTGCTGCTTTCCGTAGCTATGGCGTTCTCCATGTTCGCTAACGTAGCTTTCGGTGCCGAAGCAGCTAAGACGACACAAGAAAAATTCGACGCTTTGAAAGAAGCTGGTATTTTTAGCGGATACCCAGGAACTAACGATGCAAAATTGGAGCAAAACCTGACTCGCGCTGAGTTCGCGAAAGTGGTTGTTAAAGCTCTCGGCTTGAAAGAAGTAGAAGGCGTGTACTCCTACAAGGACAAAAACTACGGTCCTAAGCACTGGGCTGCTAAATACATCGAAGCAGTTACTGCAGAAGGCTTGATGCAAGGTATCAACGCTTCCAAGCAACTGTTCGGTACGAACGACAACATCACGATTCAAGAAGCTGCTAAAGTTCTCGTTCTTGGATATAAATTCGATATCCCAGAAAACGCAGAAAACAACGCTTCCGACTGGGCTAAGAAATACTTCCAAGCTGCAGTTGACGCAGGCCTGTTCTCCAAGGATGCAAATCCTAAAGCGAACGCAACTCGCGGTCAACTCGTAGAAGCGGTTTACGCTGCTGACGAACTGTCTAAAGGACCTAAAGTTGAGTCCGCAAAAGTTATCGACGCGAAAAACGTTGAAGTAACTATGTCCGACAAGGAAGTAGTTAAAGTCGAACTGAAAGAAGAACTCAAAGCCAATGTAGAAACTGAAATCAAGTTCGAATACAAAGGCAAAGAGTACACTACGAAGGTTACTTATGTTGTAACTTCGGCTCAAAAAATCGAGTCCGTTACGGCTGAAAACCTGAAAGAAGTAGTTGTTACTTTCGACGGCACTGTAGATCCTAAGTCCGCTGAGAAAGCAGATAACTACGAAGTGAAGGATGCGAAAATCGACAGCGTAAAATTGGCTGCCGACAAAAAATCCGCAACGATTCTTCTGAAAGAAGAAGATTCTTCTACAATGAAGAACCAAAAAGAAATCGAATTGAAAGTTAAGGGCGTTCAAAACGAAGATAAGTCCAAAACTTTCGATCAGAAGATTAAATTCACGCCGGTTGACGTGAAAACACCTGAAGCTAAAGAAGTTGTAGGCTTGGGTACAAAGGCATTTAAAGTTGTATTCTCTGAGCCAGTTAAGAAATCCGGCGTTTACACTACTAGCAACTATAAAGTTGATGGTAAAACTGTAAGTGCATCTGTTAAATACGTTTATCCAAACATTGCTATCGTGAGCACTGATCTGTCTGTTGGCGAACATAAACTGACTATCAGCAATGTTGAAGACTTCTCTGGTCTGAAAATTGCTCCAGTTGAAACAACATTCACAGTTGCTGAAGATACAACTGCTCCAGAAGTAGTATCTGCTAAAGCAAAGGATCCGCAAGAATTGGAAATCGAATTTAACGAGACAGTTAAATCGATTGACAAAATCTATCACGGAAACTCCAGCAACACTGGTGTTGTTGAAATTAAAGACAACATTGTGACTGTGAAGTTCTCCAGAGATAAAGCTTTGTACCTTGGAGAAAATACGATTCACATTGAAGGCGTAACGGACTATAGCAACAATAAAGCTAGCCGTGAAGCTAAAGTGAATCCTTCTTTGGACTCTGAGCGTCCAGAAGTGGAAAAAGTTGAAGTGAAAAACAACGATCACAAAATTGTTCTCACATTCAACAAGGAGCTGCAAGAATCTTCCGCTAGAGATGTTAACAACTATGTCCTGAAGGATAAAGACGGAAAATTCTTCAAGCATGCTGGTCTTAACTCCGAAGGTAAACCTTACACGAAGCCGGTTTACGACAAAGACAAGAAAACCGTTACTATCGATTTGATTGAACGTCTGGATGCTGGTGATTACATCTTGGAAGTAAACGGTGTGCGTGACAATGCATATGTCAACAACACAATGCTTCCTTTCTCTAAGACAATCACTGCAGATGAGAAATCTGGGGATGCACGTGCATGGGTGAACTTCGACAACAACTATGACTATCTCTATATTCAATTCCCTAAAGCAGTGAAATCGGACGGGGATGGAGATGCTACAGTAAAAGCGAAATACCAAGTCTTTGGTAAGGCGCTGGGAGATGATTATGAAACTCCTGTACTGGTGCAACCAGACACAATTCGCATTGATGCGAATCGCGAAACTTTCTTGGATAAGAATGGTAATCTCAAGACCACTTACACACCAGCTGTTGTAGCAAGCTTGATTAAAGACATCGATGGCGAATGGTTCAAAGATGGCGACAACTACAGAGTAGTGGTACAAAACCTCGGCGAATCCAAAGTTACATTTGCTGAAAATGCAACTGCTTCTAACCGTGATGAGCTGAAAGTGAAATTGACAGGTAAATTGAATAATGTTGATGTTAGCGACTTCCAAGTTACGACAGAATCTGGAACTAAAGTTCCTTACACTTACTCCTTGGACGGTACTACATTGACATTGAAATTCGATAGTGATAACAAATTGCCTACTGATTTGTTTGGTGCTCATTTGGAAGTTGTTAACGATCGTACACAAGATACTTTCGGCAACCCTATCAAGAAAACTAGCATTCCAGTAGACGGTAAAATTAGACCAGAAGCTACGGCAGTATCAATTGAAAAAAACTCCGTTACAGATGCAACTTACAAAGCTCAAGTTACTGTGAATTCGAAGGTCTATGGCACAAATGTCAATAGCTACCCTGATATGTTTGTAGTTAAAGTGAATAACAAAGAAGCTAAGATTGTTGAAATCGATGCTGGGACTAAAGGAAGCGAGGCAAGCCCAGTATTTACTATTCACTTTGCTCTTCCAACGGATGTTTCTGAGTTGAATAAGGATTCCAAAATCTTTGTTGAATTCAAGAATGCTGGAGATGTGAAAGTTCTTCAAGACAGATCAAACAATACTGTTAAAGAATTCACTCTTCCAGCAACTTACAACCCAGCTAACTAATAAAAAAAGAAAGCCCCAAAATGGGGCTTTCTTTTTTTATTACCTTAGCAGTTTACAATTAGAGCAATTTGTGGTTTCTTACAACACTGTAACCCTTCATCCCCTTAAAAAATCGCAACTTTCTCCTCCATAATTGCGTTATACTAGGTATAAGATTATTTTGGATACATAGGAGGAAGCAGATTGAATAAGAACAGAACGATAGCGGCCTTATTATCGTTATCCCTTGCTCTAGGCACGTTTTCCGTTATTGCTCCCGACACTCATGCTGCTGCTGCCAAGACGGCGACGAATAAATCACAACAATCGAAGGCGACGGCAAATAAAAAAACGGCAGCTCTCTATACGCTCGATAAGTTAAGCCCGGTAAAAGTCACAGCCAAAAGCTCGGTGAAGTTAACTGACGTCAATTTGTACAAGCAAGAGGATGCCAATATTTTGACGTACACGATTACGTATACGAATAACGAGGCCAGAAGCATTCCCTTAATCGACTATTGGACCAAAGTTCGCACAAAAAGCAACACGGTGTACCCAACGAATCTGACTACGAAAGATCAAGGGAAAAAGACGATTCCTGCCCAATCTTCACTTACCCTGACTTATTATGCCAAGGTTGCAAAGCATCTTACCGCGAATGACTTGATATTTGATGTGATTAAATGGGATTTTAGCCAACCAAACTTTGAAAAGAAATTAGGTTCGTTTCAAATCCCGGCAAACTATGTAACGGCAACGCAAACAGGGAAATATAAATCGATTCGGATGAATGACATTCCGATCAAAACAAGTGTAAGCCGAGTCAATATCTTCCCATCCGATGACTATCATTACGTTAATGTAGCTGTGAATGTGGAGAATGCCGGCTTCAAGATGCTTGAAAATCCAGCATATAAATATGTAGTTAAAACAGCGAACGGAAACAGCTATCCGCTCGTTCCGGATAATTCGAGCAAAGAATATAAGCTTCAACCTGGCGAGAAAAAAACGTTGAATTTTATGACCATGATTCCAAATAAAGTTAAAGTGGATAAGCTCGAGATGCAAGTTCTGGAGGAAGATGAGACAGCCAAGATAACGCTTCCTGTCGGCACCTTCGTTCTCCCGAAATCGACAACAAACAGTTCCAATGTAAAAGCGTATGATGAGAAAGTGATTACAATCGGTGAGTCTAAGGTTAGGACGAAGATAGCGTCAGCTTGGACGAACCAAAGCTATGACAAAAATGATGTCTCGGTTACCTTTATGTTCGAAAATTTATCGAATCGCGAAGTTACGGTACCAAAATATGAGTTTGAGATGAGAGGTCCAAAAGGATTTTCCGTACCGATTGTAACCAAATCAATGGAAAATATGGTACTGAAGCCAATGGAAAAACGTCCTATCACGTTGACGGCTGTCGTTTCTACAGAAATTGGTACAGAAGAGCTGAAGCTCCACATGAACCGACCATCCGATCCGGAGCAAAAAAACGTCGAGTTTAAATATCCGGAAGGAATCTACGCGCTTCCAGAATTGCAAACGATGCAAAATAAAATCGGAACAGAGTACAATGTTCAGCATTCCAAAGGAACGTTGGGGGTATCCATTGATTCCTTGCAAAGACTTCCTTGGACAGACGGGGATATTGTATCCGCTAAAATGAAGATTCGCAATAAAGAATTCAAGACGATCCAATTGCCGGCGCTAGAAGGTGTCTTTAAATTGGACTCCGCAGACATAAGCGGCAAAACACAGGTGGTCAGCTCCAACGGCACCCTAATCATCGGGCCAAAAGAAGAAGTTGATGTATATGTCGTCACAAAAATTCCGAGCTATTTGGATTTCACGCAAATTCAAATCGCCCTATTGGAAAAAATCGGGGAAACCGATGCCGCTCAATTGATCCAGTTCACAAATATCGGAAGCCTGGCTGAGCTGCCTGTTGTAGAATATGGCACCTATCATAATTTGATGACGCAAGGCCGAAAAGCCGATATTATGGCTCGCAACAGCAAAGTTTATAAAGGCAATGTGGAGCAAGTTGTATACACGGATTTGGTCATGAAGAGTCTCGAGGAGCGTCAAACGACACTGTCACAATTGGTCGGTTATTACCGTACAAAAGACGGGCGTTATTATAAAGCGAACATTACGCAAGTTGAGGGACCAACAAGTCCAGATGGACGAAATATTGTCACGGTGTGGGCGAAAATGCCGAATTCCATTGATGCAAAAGAGATGCAGCTAGTTATCGGGGAAGGGATTACCGAAAACAAGTTGACACCTCCAAAAGGAGAGTCCGACGGTTACGTAAATGCCGTAGCGATGAATTTGGATATGCAGCAGCCTTCCTTCAAGAAAGACTTTAATAAACTTGATATGTTCCCGTACACCTTAACGATTTCCAATTTCTATGCCACGGCGAATAAATCGCCAAACTTGTCGGTTGAGTTCACGTATGACTTGACTCGTGAAGAGCAATATAATATGGGTGAATATGGGCATAAACTTGTGCTTGAGATTACCGATACGAGTGGACGGAAAGTTGAAACGACTCTCGAATTCAATAAAGATCTGCATGAAGGAAAAAACAAATCGTTCTCCACATCATTAACGGATGCATTCTTCGAACAGGTTGAAAACGGAGCATTTCAAGTTTCTCTATATGATTTCTTCCAAGGCGAAAGAATTAAATTGGCCAGCTACAGCAGCAGATATAATATCAAAAATTTCCGCGAGTAATTTATTCCTGCAATCCCCTCTTACTGAGGGGATTTTTTTAGGTTGCCATAAATAATTTTTAGCATGAGCTGGCAAGGCGGGCAACATTTCCTGCGGGTGGCTCGGCTCCTGATGGGCATAATAGGTATAACGATACCTGAAGGAGGAATCATTCCGTGGCGAGAAAAAAGCTGGTTCCTGACAGTAAAAATGCACTTTATCAAATGAAATATGAAATTGCTGCCGAATTCGGACTGCCTGTGGCTCATCAAGGGGCGTACTTGGGGATGGATACGGAATTTGCATCTGAACTGGGGAGCATGCCAGCCCAACCGGCGGCCCATCGCGATGACTGGGGGCATCTAACCTCACGTGATGCAGGCTCCGTTGGCGGCGAGATTACGAAGCGTCTCGTGACCCATGCGTTGCGGCAAAAATAGGCAGAAGAACTTTTTGTTCATTCATTGACAGGACCCGACAAATCAAGTATTATGATTTTTCGAAGGCTGGTATAACAACCTTTTCCATGAAGGAAAAGGTTCGTTTTTTGTTTAGGCTGCTCACAAGGGAGCCATATTAAGGGTTAGGAGGTCGAGTCCTATGTCATTGAAAGGACGCCATCTGTTCACATCCGAGTCCGTAACCGAAGGACACCCGGATAAAATATGCGACCAGATTTCCGATGCGGTGTTGGACGCCTTTTTGGCAAACGATCCGAATGCTCGTGTTGCATGTGAAGTATCCGTTGCTACGGGATTAGTACTTGTAATCGGTGAAATCAGCACCAAGGCGGATTATGTGGATATTCCATCCATTGTGCGGAATACCATTAAGGAAATCGGTTATACACGTGCCAAGTATGGCTTCGATTATAGTACGTGTGCCGTTTTGACCTCGCTCAATGAGCAGTCCCCTGATATCGCCCAAGGGGTGAATGCAGCGATTGAAACTCGTAACGAAAGTGAAATGCAGCAAGAGACAGCCAATATCGGAGCGGGAGACCAAGGCTTGATGTTCGGCTTCGCATCGAATGAGACGCCCGAATTGATGCCGCTGCCGATTGCGCTGTCCCACCGGATTGCACGCCGTCTGTCCGAGGTGCGCAAAGATGGTACGCTGCCTTACCTTCGCCCGGACGGTAAAACGCAAGTTACGATTGAATATATGGATGGCAAACCAGTGCGTGTAGACACAATCGTCGTATCGACGCAGCATGCGGAAGAAGCGACGCTGGAACAAATCCAGAATGATATTCGTGAACACGTTATCGCGCCAGTCGTGCCGGCTGAATGGCTGGACGAGAAAACGAAATACTTTATCAATCCAACAGGACGCTTTGTTATTGGCGGCCCTCAAGGCGATGCCGGATTGACCGGACGCAAAATCATCGTCGATACGTACGGCGGCTATGCGCGCCATGGCGGCGGCGCTTTTTCTGGCAAAGATCCGACCAAGGTAGACCGTTCTGCGGCGTATGCGGCCCGCTATGTGGCTAAAAACATCGTAGCAGCCGGTCTGGCCGATAAATGCGAGATCCAGCTCGCGTATGCCATCGGCGTAGCGAACCCGGTATCGATTAGTGTAGATACGTACGGAACGGGCAAAGTAAGTGAAGAAAAGCTCGTTGAACTGATTAAAAATAACTTCGATTTGCGTCCGGCCGGAATTATCAGCATGCTGGATCTGCGCCGGCCGATTTATAAGCAAACGGCTGCATACGGCCACTTCGGACGTACGGATGTCGATCTTCCGTGGGAACGGACCGACAAAGCCGATGCGCTCCGCGAGCAAGCTGGAGCATAATATATTTAAAGACCTTCTTCTGTTATATAGGGCGGAAGAAGGTTTTTTGTTTTCATAGATAACTTACCCTCGGTTCTAAAAAAATTGCCCTTTCTGACCGACAAATAAAGTACAACTGTCTTTCGGAAGGAAAGGAGCAAACAGCAATGAAGAGATGGCTCTCGGCCTTACTTGCCATCGTGATACTGATAAGTGGAGCGATAGGATGGGGACTTGGGATCGTGCGCGCGGAAGCTGTCACAGATCCAAGCATTACAGCGACAGGGCAGGCTGTAGTCCCGCTTAACTCCCCCATCCAATTCTCGTTCACACAACGGATGGTGATGGTCAACGGATTCGTTACCGTCACGAAACGGGGCGGAGGAACACCGTTGAAGTTTTCGCAGGACGGCAAGGATGGCAGCGGCCTTGTGACCACGGCTGATAACCAGACCTTTACGCTGTCCGGTATGCCGCCTCTGGAGCGGGGGGCGACTTATGATGTTACCATTGATCGCCTTATGTTCTATACACAGTCGACTAACAAATTCATTGAGGCACAGTCCTGGTCATTTACGGTCAAGTCTGAACCGCAAGTGGAATCCTATTCTCCGCAAGGGAAGGAGGTTAGTGTTACCCCGAGTCTTGAAATTACCTTTAAGCAGCCGGTCAAAGCGGGCTCTGGATTGATCGAGATCATTTCATTAAGTACTGGTAAAATTGTTGCCGAAATTCGAGCTTCCGACTTTGAATTGAGAGCAAATGGGACAGTAGCGGCCTATACAATCAAGTATAAGCTGGATGCAGGAACCGCCTATTATATTAGAATGCCTGAAGGAGCTTTCATTGAATTGGATGGCACTCCGGTAGAGGGAATTTCAGATGCGGTGAAGTGGTATTTTGAGACGGCGCGCGGAACAGATACAATTCCGCCTTCAATCGTGAAAAAAGTCCCGGCCCCGGGCCCGGGAGCAGTCCAAACGATGCGGCTGGAGCTTACATTTGATAAGCCAGCCTATCAAGGAAGCGGCGAAATATTGATCAAGTCTTCCGATGGAAAGATTAAGCATAAAATTTTGGTTACTTCTTTAACAGGCGGCGGCACAACTATGCTTCAATCCAACGCGCTGTCATTCGAACAGAATCAGACATATACGATTGAAATACCGGCGGGAGCCTTCCGCAATGCCGACGGTTATTTTACAACAAAAGCCGATTCTTGGAGCTTTCAGACGGTTCCCATTGACACGTCGGCTCCGACAATCACCACTTTTCATCCATCGCGGAATACAGCTGGGGTGTCGGTATCAAATGTAATTATCGCTACATTCAATAAACCGATTATATATACCGGTTCTGGGGTAGAACTGATTCGGCAGGGCAGTTCGATAAAGGAATCGATTGATGTCCGAGTCAATAATGAAAAAGAGCTATGGATTCTTCTGAAAGGCAATAACGGCAGATTGCAGGATAATACAGTCTATACCGTAAATATTGCACGCGGGGCCGTAAAGGATCGATCGGGTAATGAATTCCAGGGTCTCTCTAATGCATGGACATTTTCGACTGGAGTAACGGATCGCAATCCGCCGACGGTTGAAGACATCAAAATGTATAATAGCTCGATCATACAAATTCGGTACAATAAAGCACTGGACTCGACCGCGAATCCGCCAGCGAATGAATTTAAGGTCACGGTAAACAATCAGGAACGCCGGGTAGACAATGCGTATACGTCAGGGAATTATGTATATGTTTCTCTGGAGAGCGGCGTCTCCGTGGGGCAGGATGTCCGTATTAGTTATGCCGGGAAGTTCAAGCTTGTTCGAGATGTATTGGGCAACGCGGCTGCCGCCTTCAGCGCCCGAAATGTAGAAAATAAAGTCACTTCCTCTCTCACGAATGTAAGAGAGAGCTTTGTTACGAATGATAAATTAGTCATCATCTTGAATGAGTCGTTAAAGAGCGTATCTACAAACGCGTACAGCCAGTTCACCGTTACGTTCAATGGATCTGCTGTCGGTATCGATAAAATTACGAATAGCGGGTCGTACATCTACCTTACGCTGAATCGGTATGCCTCGGATGGTGAAGTGGTGAAGGTTAGCTACACGCCAGGCAGTTACCCGCTGGAGGATACGCGTGGAGGAAGAATTTCAGCCTTTGAGGGCGTCTTCGTGCGCAATACGCATGATAAGCAGCCTCCTCAACTAACGGAGACCGGCGTTACCGGGAATCGGTTGACGCTGACCTATAATAAGGCGCTTGATATAAACTCTATCCCGTTGGTGAGCCATTTCTCGGTCCTAGTGAATGAGAAGGCCCGGTATGTAACTAAGGTCGAAATTAAAGAGAACAAAGTGTTCCTGACGCTGCAATCGGCCGTACTCAAGACTGACATCGTTACGGTGTCGTATGTCCGGGGCTATCCGCAGTTAAAAGATCTGAACGGAAATTTCGCGGTGAACCTGAATCTTGTCTCTGTCGGCAATACGACAGACAGCGACACGCCGGTCGTGCAATCGGCGAATTGGACCTCGCCTTCGATCGTATTGACGTTCAACAAAACGCTGGAGAGCATGCAGTTCTCCTCTAACGGACCATTCTATGTTCGTGCCGGCAGCCAACTGGTGTCGGTCAGACAGGTGAATGTCAGCGGCACGAAGGTAACCATCGAGCTGTTGAATCCGCCGGCGAAGGCGGACGAGTTGACCGTAAGTTATAACGGAGGCGGAACGAGAGCCATCCGATCGACATCGGGCGTGGAGATTAAGACGTTCAGCAATATGAACGTGACGGTAAGCCTGGAGGACTTGGCAGGGGCCAATTTCGTCAAGCTGGCGAAGGATACCTCCTTTATCGACTCCATGTTCGTGCTCGTGGATGATGCGGCGCAGAAGTCCTCCGACCGCGCCACCAGCGGGCAAGTGGTCAACCGCTATACGTTGGACGCGAACAAGCTGAAGACCGCCTTTCAGTTCGTGGCCACCTCGGGCGGCGCGGATAAGCAACTGATGTATGAAGTGCCGTCGGGAGAGACAGCGGCACGGGTGTCCATTCCGTTGAGCGCGTTCGATTCCGCCTATATCGCGAAGGAGCCGGTATTGTTCGCCATCAAGTATGGGAACATGCTGTACGGCATCACGATTAGCCGCGATACGATTATTCAGATCGTGCAGAGCTTGAAAGGCTCGATCTCGAACTCTTACTTGCTCATCGAGATTGAGCCGGCCCAATCGCAGCAGACCAACATCGTGAATGCGTTGAGCCGGATACAGGCGACCGCGTTGGTGCGGGCGCATCAGTTTACGTTATACGGCTATTCCGGCAGCCAGGTCAGCGGTTTGACCGAGTTGAAGATGGAAGCCGTCATTAAAATAAGAACGACCGATACGGTTACGGCGAATCGGACCGCGATTGTCGAGTATCAGACGAGCAACAGCCAACTGGCCTATCTTCCGACGAAGCTGTACCGCTCCGGTACGGTCACGGTTGGCGTAACCAAGGTGAAGAAGAGCGTGATTGCCGCGTTGACAATCGGCAATAAAGTCTATATCGATGTGACGAGCCATTGGGCTAACAATGATATGACGGCCATGTCTGCCAAAATGATTATGGAAGGACGCAGCAGCACGAAGTTCGAGCCGAACAAGCCGATTACGCGGGAGGAATTCGCTGTTGCCATCTCGCGGGCTCTCGGACTGGAACCGAATGCGGAAGCGGCCAAGCGCTTCCCGGATGTGAGCAATTCCACGATCAACGGCGCCTATATCGGCGCAGCGATTAAGGCTGGCATTATCAGCGGGTTCCCGGACGGCACCTTCAAGCCGAACGACAGCATCACCCGGGAGCAATTGACGCAGATGATGGTGCGGGCGTCGGAGGCGGCCGGACATAGTCTGCCGCGGACGACAACGACGGTGCTGAGCGTATTCAAAGACAGCAAGCACATTACGAGACTCGGAGCTCCAACCGTGGCTCAAGCCGTGCAATCAGGCCTGATTCAAGGCGTGAAGCGGGACAAATTCGATCCGAAAGGCTCGGCAACGAGAGCCCAAGCGGCGATCCTGCTGCGCCGGTTGTTGCTGTCGATCGATCATATTACGATCAACTTCTAAATCTATATTACAAAGCCCCATCCTTTGTCGGGGAACAGAGGATGGGGCTTTTTGTCGTTATATGTCCCGGGAAATATAGGATATTTGGTTACAGAAACGCAACTTTTAGTAGAATAGAGTCGTCTATATGTAATAGAGTTTATAGGTTTATTGTCTTCACAGTTGTCAAATTACATACTAGCAAGGAAATGGGAGAGTAGAAACATGAAGAGAATCGAAGCATCCGATGGGCGGATGCCGAAGCGGCACGCGGGTGTCCGGGTAGCCGTTGTATTGGTGTTGTCGGGCGCGCTGTTGATGCAGCCGGCAGCAGGCTGGAGTTGGGGAACTCCGGCGGTCGTTGAAGCGAGCGGATCCGTTCAGTCGCTCAAGAAGTTGAGCGAGGAAATTATCACCTCGGGAGCCAAGCTCGTCACCTATCAATATAAGACGGTTCGCAATAGCAAGACGTACACGACCATTCTCAACATTATTGAGGCGGATCTGAAAAATCCGTACATCAAGCTCGATGTCATGACCGGCCAGAACGGCAAGACGGCCGTAGGCCAGACGGTAACGCGAATGACTAAGGAAACCGGCGCTGTGGCGGGGGTAAACGGAGACTACTGGATGATGAGCTCGGATCGCGTGCCGATGGGCGCCTCGATTGATGACGGGGTCCTGATCACGAGCCCTGCGGAGCTGCAGGGCATGTATGCCTTCGCGGTCAAGCAGGACGGCACGCCGACCATCGATCAATACCGGTTCGAAGGCAGCGTCCACCTGCCGGATGGCCAGACGTTCCCGCTCGCGGGCATTAACAAGATGAAATACAATAAGGAGCCGGGCGGCCAGCACAGCCATATCAACGCGTTGTATATTTATACGAGCGCTTGGAAGGGCACGGTCCGTCCGAATGACAGCTCGACGACTCCGACCGAGGCGCTGGTCCGGAACGGCGTGGTTGAACAAATATCGGAATCGGGCCCGCTGCCGATCGAGGTTCCGGAGGATGGCTACATTTTGCGCGGACACGGAACGGCGGCGCAGTTCATGCGGAACAATCTGCAGGTCGGGGCAAGCGTGGAGGCGAACTATCATCTCATCGCGCAGAGCAATGGACAGTCGGTTGATCCTTCCTCCTTCCAGATGATGATAAGCGGCCATACGTTGCTCGTTGACAATGGCAAGACCGTCAGCTTCACCCGCGATACGAGCGGAATCAGCGGCGGATCGGCAACGGCGAGAACGGCAGTCGGCTATTCGAAGGACGGGCGCTATGCGTACCTCGTTACGGCGCAATCGAACAGCATCAGCTCAGGCTTGACGTTGAAGGAATTCCAGCAAGCTTTGGCAGAGGCCGGCATATGGCGGGCGGTCAACCTCGACGGAGGCGGATCGACGACGATGGCCAACCGTCCGCTGGGCGAGACGGAGACGAAGCTGACCTTCGAGACGAAGGAAGGCGGCAATAATATCCGTTCGGTCGTCAACGGAATCGGCGTGTATACGACCGCTCCGAAGGGAGAAGTCAAGGGCATGACCCTGGCCGGAGAAAAGACCCTGTTCATCGGCCAGCAAGCAACCTTTAGCTTGAAGGCTTATGACCAGTATTACAATCCGGTTGATGCCTCAACCGCTGACATCAAATGGAGCTCCAGCAATGACAAGCTGAAATGGAACGGCTCCGCCTTCACGGCGATGAAGGCCGGAACCGCGGAGGTCACGGCGACGTCCGGCGGGGCGAAGACGACGGAAAAGGTCCAGGTCATCGGGGCGGATCAGATCGACGAAATTCGCATTGGCGCTTCTTCGGCGCCGTTGGTTGCCGGTACGAAGGCTGCGCTGCCGGTCAAGGTGACGCTGCAGGATGGCAGTACCGCCACGCTGCCAACCAGCTCCGTGCAATGGGAGCTGCGCGGATTCAAGGGTACGGTCGCCGACGGCGTGCTGCAGGTCGATTCCGTGCCAGAGGGCGGAAAGATCGGGTACGCGATTGCGAGCTATGACGGCATGCGGACGATGATCCCGCTTACTCCGGGAGCGGAGAAGAAGCTGGAAGACTTCAATGCGGTCAACTATCCGGTAGCTTTCTCCGGCCTGCCGAAGAACGCGACAACGGGCAAGGTGACGGTGGAAGGCGGATTTGGCGGCCGCTCCGCCAATGACAAGGTGCTCAAGCTGTCCTATGACATGACGTCCGGAACCGGCGACAAATTCGCTTATGCCGAATTGAACGGCGGCAGCGGCATCGCCTTGCCGGGCGGAACGAGCGGAATGAAGCTGGACGTCTATGGAGATAACAGCTTCAACAATTTGCGTATGGAGATTCACGACGGCTCCAAGGCGCACTATATCAGCATTGTGGAATCGGTGAACTGGGAAGGCTGGAAGACGGTAGAGGCCGATCTGTCCGCTCTGAATCTATCATCCGGAGCGAAGCTGAAGCGCATTTATTTATATAATCCAAAAGAGGATCAAGATGAAAGAGTGCCGCAAGGCACGGTTGCGATCGATAATCTTATCGTCAAGCTTCCGGCCGGAACGGATGCCGTCTTGAACCGCCCTGCAATGGAATTGACGGTAGGCAGCAAGACAGCCCGACTGAACGGGGAGAAGCAGCAGCTCGATGTCGCTCCGTTGGTCTTGAATAACGTCACTTACGTGCCGGTGCGCACGATTATTGACGCATTCGGCGGAGATACCGACTGGGATGGGAAGACGAGTCGGGTGACCGCGCTGCGCGGCAATTCGATGATCGATATGATCGTGGGTGAGAAGACGTTTACCCAGAACGGGAAAAAAAGTAAGTCCGACGTCGCTCCGATCGTCCGGCAAGGTCGTACTTTAGTCCCTCTGAGATTGGTGTCGGAACAATTAGGCCTATCTGTAAAATGGGATAAAAAAACGAAGTCCATTACTATCCGTTAATATGGTATGATAAAGGATGAATATCCAATTCATCCTCTAAAGTCAAGGAGACGGAGCGTTAGTGGACAATCAGGTCGGAAACATTGATCGCGTGATAAAAAACGCCATCAAAGTCATGGAAGAAAGCAAATATCAAATATTTGAAATATTGGATTCCTCCCGGAATGAAGCCGTCACGATGAGCCACGAGCTTCAGGAAGTGTTGAATCAGACGGCGGAAATTTGCGATAAAGTGGACGAGCTGGAACGGAAATATCGTCTGGCTCGTTTGCGTTTGACCGAGGTAAGCCGAGATTTTGTCCGCTACACGGAAGAGGATATTAAGCTAGCTTATGAGAAAGCAACGCAGTTGCAGCTGGAACTGATGATATACCGTGAGAAGGAAGGCTACCTGAAGACCCGCAGGGACGATCTGCAGAAGCGGCTGCGCGCCGTGGAAGGATCGATTGAACGTGCGGAGACGATTGGTTCCCAGATGAGCGTGGCGTTGGAGTATCTGTCCGGAGATCTGGGTCAAGTGACCCGCATTCTGGAATCGGCGAAGAATCGGCAGCTTCTCGGCCTGAAGATTATTCTGGCCCAGGAAGAGGAGCGCAAGCGGATCGCCCGGGAGATTCATGACGGTCCTGCTCAGTCGCTGGCCAATCTAGTGCTGAGGACGGAAATTGTAGAAAGAATGATTTCGAAGCAGGATTTTCAGTCGGTGAAGCACGAAATAGTAGATTTACGATCGCAAGTGCGATTCGGTCTGGAGGAAATTCGGAAGATTATATACAATTTGCGGCCGATGGCCCTCGATGATTTGGGGTTGGTGCCGACATTGCGCAAGTTCATTCATGATTATGAGGAGAAGAACCGGATTCGAACCTCCTTCGAGATTCGGGGGCATGAGCGCCGGTTGAAGTCGGCGATGGAGGCGGCTATATACAGGCTGGTACAGGAGGCGTTCACCAATGCGGCCAAGCATGGGCATCCGACGAACGTGACCTGTGAACTGACCTATGAGCCGGAGGAGGTGCGGGTTGTCGTTCGGGATAACGGATTCGGCTTCAAGCTGGATTCCCTGGAGGTCAAGTCGAAGGAACATATGCATTTCGGTCTGCTTGGGATGAAGGAGCGTGTCGAACTGCTCGAAGGCCACATGGAGATCTACTCCGCCGAGAACCGCGGCACGCGAATCGTGATACAAATTCCGACAAATGTGGAGAAGAGAGAGGAGTAAATCTATGGAGCATCGAACACAGGAAAAGCCTAGCATCAAAGTACTCCTTGCTGACGATCATCAGCTTTTTCGCGAAGGTTTGAAGCGGATTTTGAACATGGAGGACGATCTGGAAGTCATCGGGGAATGCGGCGACGGGATTCAGGTTGTGGAATTCTGCAACAAGGAAGTCCCGGACGTCGTCCTGATGGACATCAATATGCCGGTAGAGAACGGCGTCGTCGCCACCGAGCGTCTTCGCGATATTTTCCCGGATGTCAAAGTTATCATTCTATCTATTCATGACGACGAGAGCTATGTATTCGAGACGCTGCGCAAGGGCGCATCCGGCTATCTGCTCAAGGATATGGAGGCCGAGTCGCTGATCAACGCGATCCGGTCGGTCGTAAGCGGCTATGCATTCATTCATCCGAAGGTGACGGGCAAGCTGATTCAACAGCTGCGCCGAATGACGATTCTGGACGGGCATGGCGTCGTGAGTAATCAATCCTCCTCCCATGATTCGGGCGTGCGCTTCGTGGCGGCGGAAGATAACCCGCTTACTCGCCGTGAGGCCGAAGTGCTCCGTCTGATGGCGGAAGGCAAGAGCAACAAGATGATTGGCGAATACTTGTTCATCAGCGAGAAGACCGTCAAGAACCATGTCAGCAGCATTCTGCAAAAAATGGAGGTTGACGATCGGACGCAGGCGGTCATTAACTCCATTAAAAACGGATGGGTCACGTTGTAATCGTTGGTGGTCATTCATAGAGAGGACGCATTTCCAAGTCGAAGCTTCTCGGCACTGCAGCCGGGAAGGCTTGCCGGGCGCTGGAAGTGCGTCCTTTTTTCATGTTGGCGCAAATTTGCGATTCTCGTCCGTCACCCTGCCATCTCCTTCGGCATACAGTGTTACAAAGGGAGGTGGCCGCATGATCGCGATGCTATGTTGGATTATCGGATGCTATGGGATAGCGGTGGCGGCCGTTCATCTCGCGCATGGGTGGCAGAAGCTGGTACGGGGCTCTCGTCCTGCGCCATGGATGCATGTTGTCATCGTCAGCGAGAATGATGAACGCCACATTGAATGGATGGTACGGGCCTTTGGTTTCTATACCTGGTTAAGAGGGCGTCAACTGCATATGACACTGCTGGACTGCGGATCGACGGATGCAACGCTGGCAATCGCCGAGCGTGCGGTCCGGGGAGCGCAAATAAGCTGGAATGCGGTTGTCGTAGCGCCGGAGGAAGTGGATCGGGTCCTGGATGAGCTGGAGTCGAGACAGCCGGCCGAAGCATTTGTCGTTGTCCGCTTGAATCGGGCGGAGGATCTGCGCAAGGTCCCTTTTATGTCTGGAAGCGCTATCTGAGCCAGTTGTGTGCCGTAATGGTCCGGTACAATGAGAAGGAATAAAGCCCGGACAGGGGCAAGGTTTTAAATTGATTTCATTTTTTTCGTGCGAACCCGCTCCGGGCAATTTGGATTACTATAAAATGAATATGTTTTGTAGTATAGTAGGTGCATTTTTAAGGTACGCCTTATCGCCTCTCCAAGATATACTGACAAGCAGGGACTCATTCCGTGTTGCGTTGCTTTTGCAATCGATATAATCGAGCCATATTGTTGGGGGATGCTTCTGTGAGCCTGTTGCCGCAGGCTTGCGTACATGGGAGGCATCTTTTTTTGTTCTATGAGAGGGATACGAGTGATATTTGGATAGAAAAATACATATTTTAGAAGGGGTTCCTTGCAGTTTGCTACTAGAACAAGTATAATAGCTAGAACATCTGACTAAATATCCAAATTAGTTCTGGGGTTCTGGGGAAAGATTTATGCGGCAAATGATTTATTACATTAACAGCTTAAGACAGGGTATGGTGAACGATGAATATATTGAAAATTTACATAACAGACCTTCGCAACATTATTAAAAATCCGGCTGCGATTATTGTTATTTTGGCGGTAGTTATTCTCCCTTCCTTATATGCCTGGTTCAATATTCTTCCGTCCTGGGATCCGTACGCCAATACGAAGGATGTCTCCGTGGCCGTTGTCAATCTGGATAAGGGTTCCGAAGTCCAGGATAAAAGCATCAACGTGGGCGAGAAGGTCATCGAGTCGTTAAGGGAGAACGATAAATTAGGATGGCGGTTCGTGGATAAAGAGGATGCGATGGAAGGCGTCAACCACGGAGACTATTATGCAGCCATCGTCATTCCGGAAGATTTCTCCGAGAGGTTAACCTCTGTCATTTCAAGTCACCCTGAGAAGGCGGAATTAGATTATTTTATTAATCAGAAGGTGAACGCAATTGCGCCGAAGGTGACATCGGCCGGGGCGACGGGGGTAACGTCAACGATCCGCAGCAATTTCGTGAAAGAGGCCAACGGCGCCATCTTTGAAATTTTCAATGAGATTGGCCTGGAACTGGAAGGGAACAAGCCTTCGATTTTGAAAATGAAGGACAATCTTTTCAAATTGGAAGAGAATATTCCGGAAATTGAAAGCATGATTCGGAAAGGCCAAGTCGATTTAATAAAAGCGAATGATATTATCAAAAAAGCGGAAACGGCGATTTCTTTAATCAAGGATTTCGAAAAAGAGAAAAAAGAGGCTGTTGATTCCGATGTGGAACGGTTCCTGGATAAGGGAGACGAAACCTTTGAGAAGGCCATTCCGGTCGTCAAAAAGGATTTGCAGGCCTTGCAAAACACGATGACGGAAATGTCGGCGATGACCGATGCGATTAATTCCAACCTTGATCTCCGTGTCGTGGAACAGGAACTGAGCAAAAAAAGCGATGAACTGAATTCAGGGATATGGTCATTGCAGAAGCTGATTACGAGAATCGAGGGCGTCAATCATTCTCTAACCGCTGGCGGGGTCATGAATGACATTGTTTCCTCGCTGTATGACATGAAAAACAAATTGGAAGATTTGAACAGCCAATTGGAAAGAGCCCGCCGCATCGTTGCCGACAAGAAAGAGCTTGCTGTGGACAAGCTGAAGGAAATTCAGCGAACGGCACTCAAAATTAATGATCTGATTGGCCAGTTCCGAACGGATCTGGATAATCGCATCGTCCCCGCGCTGACGAAGGCACTGGATGACATGGAGCAGGCCGGCAAGCGATACCGGGAGCAATTAACCCGCGTGCAAGACCTGATCAAAAAGGCGAAGGACCAGCTTGCGCAAGCAGATGGCAGCGCCCTTGCCGAGAAATGGAAGGAGATAGCGGGATCGTTATCCGCAGCGGCAAGCCAACTTGAAAATAGCCTGGGATCGCTCGATAAGCTGATTGAAAAGGCAGAAGAGATTTCGAAATTAACGGGTACGGATTATCAATGGCTCATTGACATGTTGAAAAACATGAAATCGAACGCGGGGAGCCTGCAGGAGCTGCTCGATAAAATCAATAAGGAACTTGAAAACAGCAATGTGTCAGAGCTTGTGAGCAGTCTGATTGGAAAATTCCTGGACAAGGCCGAGGTTATGGCGGGCCAACTGGCTGACAGCTATGACAATGTCATCGCTCCCGGCTTTAAGTCGAACCGCGGCACTATCGAGAAGCTCATTAACGAGGCACGCGACAAATCGGGCAAATTGCAGGATGCCGCTACTTCCGTCGTGAAGTTGACGGACAAATTATTGGCTAAAGATTTTAATAAAGTAGAAGATCAGCTTCGAAATGCGGCGGCGCGCACGAAGGATGGCCAAAATGCGATCAGCAAACTCATCGATGTCGCGGAAAACATGAAAAGGTCCGTGGATGACGGCGCGATTGAGGATGTGATTGCGAAGCTTCGGAACATAGAGAGCCGAATGGAAGATATTTCGAAGGCGTTAGTTCGGGCCAGCGAATTTGCCGGCGAGGCGAACAAGCCGACGAAGGATACGCTGAATCAGATTAGCTCGGTCACGAAGGATGCGGCTGCCTCCATCGATAATGCGGTTGAGACGATTGATAAGGATGTGGTCCCTGGTTTCCGCCGTTCGATGGAAAAATCGCGGCAAGGCCTGGAGTTCGTCCGGAAAATCGAAAATGAACTGTTTGCCGCGATTCCGAAAATCGAATCGGCCTTGGCCGAGGTGAAGGATAAAGTTCGCTTGGGCGAGACGGAATTAGACAAAGTGAACGGAGAGTTCCCGGAGCTTAGCAGAAAGGTCAGGGATATTGCCGCCAAAATTCGTTCTTTTGAAGAAACGGGCGATTTGGATGAAGTCATCAAGCTGCTGACCGGGGATGCGGAGCAAGAAAGTGATTTCTTCGCGGAGCCCGTGCTGCTGAAGGAGCATGACCTGTTCCCGATTCCGAATTATGGTTCGGCGATGTCGCCGTTCTTCACGACGTTGGCGTTGTGGGTCGGCGGACTGCTCCTGATTTCGATGCTGATTGTCGATATTGAGAATAAGCATGAGTACAAAAGCTACGAAGCTTATTTCGGCCGGCTGCTCACGTTTGTCACGTTAGGCATCGGGCAGGCGACGATTGTAACGCTGGGCGATATGTTTCTTTTGAAAACCTATGTACTTCATAAATTCTGGTTCGTCCTGTTTGGAATATACATCAGTATCATATTCGTCACGATCGTATACACGCTTGTGTCCGTCTTCGGGAATGTCGGGAAAGCATTATCCATCATACTGCTCGTATTCCAACTGGCAAGCTCCGGCGGAACCTTTCCGATTCAGATGACACCGGCCTTCTTCCAGAAGCTGCACCCGTTTTTGCCGTTCACTCACGCCATCACGATTATGAGGGAAGCGGTCGGGGGCATTCTGTGGCCTGTCGTCACGAAGCATATGTTAATCCTGCTTATTTATATCGGGATTGCGTTCGTGCTGGGAGTCGGCTTGAAAAAAACGATTAATAAATCAAGCGATAAATTTTTGCAAAAGGCAAAGAAGAGCAAGCTGTTGTAAGTATTTCCAAATTAGGGTTGTCATTTGCCGCTGTATCGTATACAATCTAGGTAAATCATTGAATTTAGGCGTTGAGCATGAAGCACATGCCATCCCGTTACTACGGGTGGGGTGTGCTTTTTTGTTGTCTGTTGGTTTTGGCCGGGATGAGGCTGCGCTTCAACAGTACATACAGGCGCCGAGGAATTAAGGAAGGAGAGGGAACGGGTGCAAGTAAGAGTTTACGCCGTAAGAACGGAGACCGGATGGCATACGGGGATGACGTTGGACTGGCGCGTAGATGCAGGCTACTGGCTGTCGGAGGGCGGAGGGAAGCGAAGAGGAATGAAGCTGGTCGTGCTCCAGCCTGCTCTGCCGATATTTATCGGGTTGGCGATGCTGGAGGACTTCGCCGAGTGCGAGGAGATGGATCAGTGGGGGAAGCGGAGGTGGACGAAATATTACCGCGATGCGCTGAATAGCTATCGTGAATTATTGTACCTGTTCACCGATTCCGATCGCCATGGGGAGGAGGAATGGTTCACGGTGATGATCTTGGAAGCGCCGGATACAGAACCGAATGCGCAGGCGGTCAAGGAATGTCGGCAGGAGGCGTATCGGGTGGCGGAAAGCGCGGCAGTATATCGGATCGAAGAGAGAGTCACCCGGCGGGCGCCCGCTCTTGATCGGCTGCCTGAAGCGGGGGGCGCGCTGCGCGCTTCGCTGCAAGCGGATGCATGGCAGTTGGCTGAAGCGCTGCAGGGCAGGCTCGTCTCGGACGAAGAGCTTGTATCCCTGATGGAAGAAAAGGGCTGGCACGGATGGATTCCGCTCAGGCATACATTCGTTCAACTGGGCTGCCTCCATGGCTGGCTGGAGGTACGTGCAGGCATTATGCCGGTGGAGGAAGAGGGCAAGCGATGGGCAAGCAAGGCGATGTCCCGCTGGCGAACGGCTTCTGCCGCGGTGTACCGGTGCAACCGCTGCGGCAGCACGGAGGATATGACGGTATCCGCCTGCTCTTCCTGCGGCAGCATGGAATGCCGGACGTGCACGCACTGTCTGAACCTGGGACGCATTCGCTCCTGTTCGCTGCTCGTAGCAGGATCTTCCCTCCGCCCGCCGGCGGCAGCGTCCGGGACAGCGGCCCGAGAAGAAGATCTCGGACCGCGTCTCCCGAAATGGGGGCTGGCCCCGGCACAGGAGGCTGCCAGTACGGATGCCCTGCGGTATATCGCTTCGGTGCGGCGGGAGATAGATGTCCGACGTTCTCATGGTTCGGGACAACCCGTGACGGGTTCCTTTCTGCTCTGGGCCGTGACCGGGGCGGGGAAAACCGAGATGATCTTTCCGCTGATCGAGGATGCGCTCCTGCATGGCGGGTTGGCGCTCGTGGCGACGCCGCGGCGGGATGTGGTGCTGGAGCTGAAGCCGCGGATCGAGAAGGCTTTCCCGAACGAGCGGGTCGTGACGCTGTATGGCGGCAGTCCCGACCGTTGGGGCGAGGGCAGAATTACCCTGGCGACGACCCATCAATTGCTGCGGTTCGACCGGGCATTCGATCTCGTTATTATTGATGAACTGGATGCGTTTCCTTATCACAATGATCCCATGCTCCATCGCGCGGCAGAGCGAGTTTGTCGCCGAGGGGGCGTTTTTGTGTTTCTGTCGGCCACCCCGCCGGAAGCGATGCAGCGTCAAGTGCGGCGCGGGACGCTGCGGCATGCCCGGGTGCCGGTGCGGTATCATCGGCATCCGCTGCCGGTTCCGGTACGGGTCGCGATGCCGGGCGTAGCGACGTGTCTGGCGCGCGGGTCGCTCCCCGGGGGCCTGATCCGCCGTATGGCGGAATCGGTTGAGCGGGGAGCGCAGGTATTCATCTTCATCACCCGCATCCGTCAGGTGGAAGGTGTCGTGCGGCTGCTGCAGCGGCAATTTCCGGAGATTCGGGTGGAGGGGACCTCCGCGGCGGATGAGCAGCGCGGAGATCGGGTGCTCCGCTTCCGGGAGCGGGACATTCGGATGTTGGTTACGACGACGATTTTGGAGCGGGGCGTTACGGTTCCGAAGAGTGATGTGTACATTCTCGATGCGGATGACAAGCTGTTCGATGAAGCATCGCTCGTCCAGATGGCGGGCCGGGCCGGACGTTCGAAGGATGATCCGGCAGGCACGGTCGTCTTCGGTTCCCGTCAATGGAATCGGGCGCAGCGCAGGGCGGTGCGGCAGATTCGCGAGATGAACCGGCTGGCGAGGAGGCATGGTTATTTGCTGCCCGCTTATACTGGAAGGAGATGGCGAAGTGGCTGAACCGGCAGCGAAGGGACATTGGTTTGAACGGAAGCTGCAGCAGGTGTTGCGGCCGCAATCGGTTCCGTGCAAGGTATGCGGCCAGGCGATGGGGGCGTTAGCATCTGATTTTCAGAAGGAGAGAAGAGAAGCAGCGTTAACGGAGGAACTATGCGGCAGATGCTTAAAGGATATCCCTTGGATTCAATGGATCGGATGCATCTCATGCGGACGGGGCATTCGCTGTCCTGACTGTGTTCGCGATCCGTTAGCTTCTCACGGCTTGTCTGCCAATCGAAGCGTAGTCCAATATAATGAAGCGATGAAGCAATGGCTGGCGGAATATAAGTTCCGGGGAAATCTCCGATACGAGCCGATTATGGCGGCGATGATGACGGCATCCTATTCGATGCTGTTTCGCTCCGTGTATCCTGTCGAGGCTGGGAAAGATAATTCGACCGTGCAAAGATTGAGGAACTGGCTGTGGGGAACTCCATTGGAAGAGATGCTGCCCGATCTCGTCACTTATGTGCCGTCGACGGCTTTGCGGCTGCAGGCGCGCGGGTTCAACCAGGCGGAACGGTTGGCCCGTCTGCTGGGCCAGGCTTGGAGCCGTCCGGTCGTGGCTCTGCTTGACCGGAAGCAGGATGGGGAGAAGCAGAGCAAGCAGGAGCGTAAGGCTAGAGAGCGGAGCGCGGCCGAAGCCTTTGCGTTGAACAAGCATGCCCCGGCCGTGGCCGCCCAAGCGTTATCTTCGGCTTTAGCCGGTGTGATTAAGCGGCGGGGACATATCCGCATTCTCATCATTGATGACGTGTATACGACTGGCAGCACGTTACGCGCTTGTGCCCGTCAGCTCTCGCGGCTGAACGACGCCTTTTCTATCCCGGTGAAGACAGTCAGCTATACGTGGGCGAGAGCCTGAATGTTAAAAGGTTGTTCTTCACTGGATTCCCCTGTTTGAACACGTATGAATTAGTAAAAATCCTCTCGTTTTCTGTCGATGAATAAGTTATGATGAATACAACGGCATATAAGGGGGCGAGAAGATGGAATTGAGCAATTGTCCGCGCTGCGGCAGGCTGTTCGCCAAGGCATTCAGGGACATCTGCCCTGCATGTCTGAAGGAGATTGAACAGGAGTATGAACGGTGCGTGGCTTATTTGCGCGAGCAGCGGCATGCGACGCTGCATGAGCTGAGCGAAGAGACGAAGGTCAGCCCGCGCCAGATTACGCAGTTCATCCGGGAAGGACGCATTTCAATATACCAGGCTCCGAATTTGACATATGATTGCGAAGTGTGCGGCAACCCGATACGGGAAGGGCATATGTGCGAATCATGCCGGAACAGGCTGGTTCGACAAATACAGGAAGCGGGCATTGCGAAGGAGCCGGACAAGGGAGAAGCGCCCTCCGGAACAAGGGCGTACCAGGCTTTTGAACCGTCCCGCGACAAATAGCCCGAGGCATGAACTTCTTTTGACAAGAACTAAATTTTCCTTGACACGGAACCGATAATCTTAGTAAAGGTTATCGGTTTTGTCTATGTATACGGATATGCCTTACAATAGAAGGAAACAAGTTGGAATGAGGACGGGATGCGAGCTGGATGAACGGCCGTATGCCGTGTGAAACGAGGTGTAATGATGAAGATTAATGAAACGCAGCGCGTCGGAGCGATCCAATATTATCAGAAGCAGCAGTCGGCCGGGAGAGTCTCTCAGAAATCATCCCGCAAGGATGAACTGACGATATCGACCGAAGCGAAGGAAATGCTGGATGCGCAAAACCGGGTAAACAATCCGGCCCGCCAGGAGCGCATTGCCGAACTGAAGCAGGCCGTACAGACAGGGACGTATCATGTCGCGGCCGACAAGATTGCGGAGAAGCTGCTTCCCCTGTTTCGCAAAGAAACTGAATGAGCGGAGGAACGAATGTGAGCGCAGCGCCAATTGTGGAATTATTGAACCGCATGGAGGATATTTATTCAGAGCTGGTGCGTATCGGGGAAGCCAAGACGCAGGTAATTATTCAGAATGACATCGATAACTTGGTCAAGCTGTCCCAGCAGGAATCGAAATGCTTGAAGCAGCTAGCTTCCCTGGAACAGGAGCGGGAAGGGGCTGTGCAGTCGTTCCTGCAATCGAAGGGGATCAAATCGCAGTTGAAGCTTACGGTGACCGAGATTACGAAGCTGATTTTCGATGCCAATGAGCGGCAAGAGATGCTCGCCGTGCAAGAACGTATCCGGACGGTGCTGGAAAAGTTGAAATTTATCAATGACCATAACCAGACGCTCATTCAGCAGTCCATTCATTTTATCGAATATCAGCTTAATTTGCATATAGATTATTCTGAACAAGACATGCTGTACCGCCGCCCGGAGCAAGCTGCTCCCCAATATAGCAGACCCGGCATGATGGATACGCGTGCATAAACGGATGAAGGAAGGGAACGAACGAAGATGAGATCAACCTTTCACGGATTGGAGACGAGCAAGCGCTCCTTGTTCGTCCAATCGACCATGATGCAGACTTTGGGACATAACATCGCCAATGCTTCCACGGACGGTTATACGCGGCAGCGGGTGAATGCTTCTGCGACCCGGCCGCTGGCGATGCCCGGAATGTACAACAGCGTAGCTCCGGGGCAGTTGGGTACCGGGGTGCAGTATGACAGTATTACCCGTATCCGCGACAGCTTCCTCGACCTTCAATTCCGGAGAGAGAACCAGACGCTTGGCTCGTGGAGCATTGTCGATAATACGATCCGTTCGATTGAAGGCTTTTTCAATGAACCGTCGGATAATGGCTTGCGCAGCGTCATGGATAAGTTCTGGAACTCCTGGGAAGTCCTCAATCGCGACCCCTCTCTGCTCAGTGCGCGCGTCGAAGTGGTCGGTGCGGCCTCTAACTTCACCAATATGCTGAAGCATATCGATGAGTCGCTGACCAAGCTGGAGAACGATATTCAGTCCAGCATCAACATCAAAGTGAATGAAGCAAACGATATTATCGCAAATATAGCAAGCTTGACGGATACGATTAAGCGCGTAGAAGGCATGGGGGATAACGCCAACGATTTCCGGGATCAGCGCGACTTGTTGATTGACAAGCTCTCCACCATCATCGATGTGCAGGTGACCGATGGAGAGGGAGGAGATATCACCATTCTGTCGGGCGGTGTTACGGTCGTCGAGAATGGAGAGTCGACGCCGATTACGGCGGATGTAGCCGCCACGGCAGGACAACTCCATGGCTACGCGCAATCGCTTGCCGAAGTCGAGCGGGTGCGCGACCAAGCGAATGCGATGGTTAGAACAATGGTAACCGGATCGGTAGATGTCGAGCTGGCAGCTGGCTATGTGGCTGCTTCGCCGCTTATTGCCAAGAGCGCCGTAGAGCTGGAGAACGGGACGACAATCCCGGCAGGCGGCACGATTCCGCAAGGCTCCATCTTGAAGGGACCCGCTACGGTGCAAGTGAACGGGTTTAACGGCTTGCACAGCCTGGGTTATACGTTGTCAGACCCTGCCAAGTCGGGCATTCCATTCTTCACGACGACCGACGGCGGCGAATTCTCCATCAGCAATATCCAGGTCAATGTCGATATCGTGAATAACGTTAGTAATATCGCGGCTTCCGGACGTTATGACACCGTGAACGGGCAGAACATTACGGTTAAGGGGAACAGCGTTATCGCGCATGCCTTGGCTTCACTCCGCGACAAATCATTCAATTATCCGGCCGATATGACATCGTTGTCCACCGGCTCGGTAGATGATTATTACCGCGCGATTATGGGCGACCTGGGAACGCGGGCAACGAATGCGGAGCGAAATGTCAAAGTGCAGAGCGATATGGTCGATTCCGTGCAATTCCGCCGGCAATCGGTGAGCGGCGTGTCGCTGGACGAGGAGATGGCGGACATGATTCGATTCCAGCATGCCTACAATGCAGCGGCGCGGAACATGACGACGGTCGACGAGATGCTGGACCGAGTCATTAATCAGATGGGTATCGTTGGACGCTAACGTTTTAATAAAGGAAACGGGGTATTAAAGGAGGAACAAGGATGCGCGTAACGAGTGCAATGCAAAATACGCAGCTGCTTCGGAATATGCGATATATGAACAGCAATGCGATTGAGCTGAATAATAAACTGTCTTCCGGTCAGCGGATTCATCGCCCGGGCGATGATCCGGTCGGGATCGGCTATCAGATGCGGTATGATAGCGAGTTGAACCGCAATGATGAATTTACCGCCAATGCGCACATGGGATCGGGCATGCTGCGAACCATGGATTCCTTGATGCAGCAGGCGAGTGATGTGTTGAAACGGGTTCGTACGCTGGTGCAGCAGGCATCGACCGGGACAACGCCGGATGATGCCCGTCAAGCGAATGCAGCGGAGCTAAAGCAGCTCAAGGAGCAGCTTGTCATGATCGGCAACAGCTCCTATAATGGGCGCTATCTGTTCAACGGCCAGAAGACGGATATTCCGCCTTATACGAGTGCGGGAGCGGCGACGGAAACAACGGATGAAGGGGTTTACCGCTTGAATGTAAGCCCTGCCGTTACGGTGCCGGTTAGTATTACGGGCGAATTGATCTTTGGCAAGGCGGTTGATACGACGAAACCGATCGATAAAGATAATGATAATGTGTTCCAACTGATGGACGATATGATCAAAGCGGCGGAGAATAATGACATTGACGGGCTGTTGAATGGATTGGACCGTATTGATGCCTCCTCCGACAGGATTAATACGCAGTGGTCTGAGATTGGGGCGCGCATGAATCGCTTCGAGCTGATGGAGAACCGTCTTGCGGACGATAAAGTCAGCCTTAAGACAGAGCGCGGCCAGGTCGCCGATGTCGATATGCCGGAGGCGATTATCGCCCTGAAGACGCAGGAAAACGTGATGCAGGCGGCCTTGGCAACCGGAGCGCGGATTATGCAGGTGTCGCTAATTGACTTTATTCGTTAAATAAGAAGGGCTGCAACACGATGAATATATCGGACACTATAAGGCAGATTCAATCGCATTCCTTCCGCTATGAGCCGGCTGAGCTAACGATTCGCCAGCGTCCCGTCGAGATGGAGGCGGATTGGCAGCCGGTATGGGACGAGCTGGGGCTGCAGCGTCCCTCTGTATTGCTCGAAGAGCGTGGCGAAGCCGCGTTGCAGGCATCCCTTCAAGGGACCGCCCAAAAAGCTCAGGAAGGCGATCGGCTTGGCAATATCGCCAAGTCGAAGACCACCTTCGGCCAGATCGCATTCGAACGCTATATGCAAAAAGGCCAAAAAGAAGTGCGGCTCTATGCGCTGCCCTCCCAGAGCGTAGCCATTGATGTTCGGGTTTACCCGCCGGAAATTGAAGTGCAAACGAAAGGTGTTGTTCGGGAATGACATCAACCAATGACTCAGTCTCATCTAATGTTACGATCCATAGTTCCAATTACGGGGCTCTTCATCCTGAACCTCATCAGATCTACGAGTTTGTCAGAGGCATGGTTGGGTTTCAATCGATTACCCGATACGCCTTAATGCCATACGACGACTCCGTCTTCTATATTCTCCATGCGGTGGATGAGGAACGAAGCTTTATCTTAATTCCGGCGGAATATGTTCAGAACTACAGCTTTCCTATCGACCGGGATACCGTGGAAGCTCTGGGAGTTCAAGCGCCGGAAGAAGTCGTGACGATGCTTGTCGTTAATATCATTGACGATGCAATTAGCGTGAATTTACGAGCTCCCGTCCTCTTCTCACCGAAGAGGCAGAAGGCATGTCAGTATATCATCACAGACTCTAATCTCCCTGTCCGGCATTTTCTTCAAGGAAGGGGAGAATAGGATGCTGGTGCTGAAGCGAAAAATCGGCGAGACCGTCATGATCGGCGATGAGATTGAAGTTCGGGTGCTTGGCGTGGAAGGAGAGTATGTGAAGCTTGGCTTTGTTGCCCCGAAAAATGTGCAAATCATGCGGAAGGAATTGTATGAGAGCATTGTGGAAGAGAATACCTCCGCTGTCGAGACCACTAAGGGAGCCAATGAAAAACAAGATATCAATATGATTGAGATTTTGAAAAAGTTTAAGAAATGAAAAGTATGCCGACTGGCAGACTCAACGCAAGGAAAATATCCGTGCTGAAATAGTGAGGTGGATATGGATGAGCAGCATTCATCGTACTGACACCGCGGGGATTGACTTACAGGTTCATCGGTCGACGATCCAATCCTTGAAAAATGTGCTCGGCAAAGAAATGCCGGGGGAATCACCTTCTTCTCAAGCTGGAACCACCTTGGATTACATAAATATGAGCATCGAAGACAAGCAGGATCTTCAAAAAAAGGTAGAGGAGTTGAATGAATCGATTGCCAGCTCCGGCAAAGAGATTCACTTCAAGTACCACGATGACGCCAAGGAATTATATGTCGAAGTAATCGATAAGAAAACGAAGGAAGTTATAGCAAGTTTGCCTCCGGAATTTTTAATAGAACTGTCGGTCAAAATGAAAGAGCTCATTGGCTTGTTTTTGGATAAAAAAATATAAAGAAAGGCGGTAGGAACAATGGGGTTTAGTATTGGCGGGCTTGCTTCCGGATTGGATACCGGGATGATGATTGAAAAATTAATGATGTTGGAGAGAATCCCATATAACAATCTCGAACAAAAGAAAAAGGATTTTTCAGGATTTCAGTCCTATTTCCGCAACTTAAATACCAAATTGTCTACATTACGCGACAAAGCTGCTGATTTAACCTTGAACGCGAACTTCAAGCTAACATCAACCAAAAGTTCGGATGAGCAAGCCGTAAAGGCGGTTGGCTCAGATAATGCTGTAACTGGGAACTATCAGGTAACCGTAGATAAGCTCGCAAAGTCGCACGTTATTAAGGCGAATGAGTTCAATTCAACAGATGATTCCTCTTCTCTTGAAAACCAAACGATTTCTTTTCGTCAGCCAGATGGGACTGAAGTTACGGTTACGTTGAAAGGCAAAACATATGGAGAAATGCTCGAAAATCTCAAAAATGATATCAATAAAAATAGTAAAACCGTATCTGCTTCGTTGGTAGAGACATCTCCAGGAAAGAAGACATTAGTATTAACTTCGGTGAAAACTGGAGTCGAAAATGCGTTCCATCAAGGGAGCGGAGGGTCATCCGGAATCGGGATCACAGGAAGCGGCAACATTTTAAATGATCTAGGACTATTATCCGGCGGCAATTTCCAGGAGGTTCAAGCTGCACAGAATGCAGAACTGAAGGTAAATGGGTTGTCCGTTACTAGTTCATCTAACGAGGTTAAGGGCGTCATTGATGGCGTGACCTTGCAGCTTCAAAAAGAATCTTCTTCCGCTATGATCACGGTTGGGCAAGACTCTGACAAGGTCCTTGAGAAGGTCAAAGGATTCGTGGATGCATTTAACGAAGTTCGCAAGCTGATTCGGGATGGCATGGCCAAGCCAGAAGAAAAACCAAAGGATGATAAAACACCCTACCGAAAAACAACGCTTCAGGGCGATTCGACCTTGCGCCAATTGGACATGGAACTAGGCAGTTGGATGTCAAGCAATATTGCGGGCTTGGGTACATTGGCTGACCTTGGTATCGAAATCGATAAGGATAAAAAAGGGGCCGATATGACGGGGCAGATCGTCTTTGATGAGAAGAAGTTTAAAGAAGCCCTGGAACGTGATCCGGAAAAAGTAATAGCTATGTTTAATGCAGATGAGACTGACGGTGCAGGTAAGAAGAAGCAAGGGATTGCTATCATATTGAGTGAAGAGCTTCGCACTTGGACAAGCAAGGCTAACGGAATTTTACAATCCCGCGTGAATGGCTATGATTCTGAAATTTCTTTTATCACGGAATCAATGACCAAAATGGAAGACCGTCTCACATTGAAAGAACAGCAATTAAAGAGACAGTTTACGGCGATGGAAGTTGCTCTTGGCAAATTAAAAAATGAACAATCTTGGTTGAGCAGTCAAATCAAAGGTTTGTCGCAGCAGAGCTAGCAGGTTAAGGGGATGAACAGATGTACACGAATATGACCGCCGGTTATCAAGCTTACCAAAAAAATAAATATGAAACAGCTTCCCCGCATAAATTGATCCTTATGCTGTACTATGGGGCGCTAAAGTATATGAATCAGGCGGAAACTGCGCTCGCAGAAGGCAATCCCTTGTTGGCTCACCAGCATATTCTGAAGGTACAGGATATCATCTATGAGTTGATTGCTTGCTTGAACGAACGCGAAGGCGGCGAAGTTGCCCAAAATCTTAAAAGCTTGTATTTGTATGTGATCGACCAATTGGTTCAAGCTAATATCCAAAAATCAGAGCAGCCGCTAGCGGAAGCCAAAGAAGTGATTCAATCAATCAAAGACGCGTGGGAAACGATCGGCAAAGATGTTACGGCAGGTCAAAATTATGGATAAGACTCGAACAAGACTTGATATATACGATGAAATGATCGATTTATGCGAACAATATATCCTTGAGCTAAAGGAGCGAGAATGGCAGGATTCGACTTTCCTTCAATTTGTGGAAAAGTGGGATCAACTGAAGGAATCTGTCGCGTCTTCTGATGCAGGAAGGCTTACTAAGGAAGAAAGAAGTCAGGAAGCTATACGTTGTCAAACGCTTCAGGTTCTGTACCAATCCATAATTGATCGCATAGAAAGACAAATAAGTCAACTAGGCTCCAAAGTCCAAGGCGTACGTCAAAGCAAGACGATTATGAATGCATACCAAGGTATGGGGAGAACGGATCAGATCGCCTACTATTTTGATGAAAAAAAATAAAAAAATATTCTGCTGCTATAAAAAATGCATGAGCATTAATCGATATATATAATAGGCCGCAAGGATGTGGCCTAATAATATCATGGAGGATGATTAAGAATGTCGATGTTTATTAACACGAACGTAGGCGCGATCAATGCGCACCGCAACCTGGGCATGAACAACACAGCAATGAGCAAGACAATGGAGAAATTGTCTTCCGGCTTCCGCATCAACCGTGCGGCAGACGATGCAGCAGGTCTCGCTATCTCCGAAAAAATGCGTTTCCAAATTGGCGGTATGAACCAAGCAATGCGCAATGCGCAAGACGGTATCTCCCTCATTCAAACGGCTGAAGGTGCTTTGACTGAAGTACACTCCATGCTCCAACGTCTGAACACGTTGGCTAACCAATCCGCTACAGGTACTTATGACGATAAAGACCGTGTGAACACGCAAAAAGAAGTGGATGCGCTTCTTGCGGAAATTGATAACATTGCAAAATCCACCCAATTTAACGGTATCGATTTACTAAGTAAAGATGAATTAGTGACATTCCAGATCGGTGTTACCAAAGATAATGTTCTCCAAGCTGCCCTTAAGCAGATGGATGCTGCGGCGCTTCAGATCAGTGGTCTCAAGATCGATACGCAGGCAGACGCAAGTGCAGCTTTAGAAAAAATTGAAACTGCTATTAATATAGTATCTGAGCAACGCGCGTCCTTCGGTGCAGTTCAAAACCGTCTGGAACACACAATCAATAATTTGGGTGTAACCGCAGAGAACCTGTCTGCTTCTGAGTCTCGTATCCGCAATGCTGATATGGCGAAAGAAATGACAGATTTCACTCGCAACCAAATCCTGGTTCAAGCTGGTACAGCTATGCTGGCGCAAGCAAACTCTGCGCCGCAAAGCGTTCTGAAGTTGTTGGGCTAATTCATTTCTTGTATAAGAACCTCGCTTATTTTAAGCGAGGTTTTTTCTAATTAAATAGCGCCGTCCAGCACATTACGGATAAAATGCTTCTGGCATTGCTGCCATGTACCCCTGAAAATGCTGACGGATCGCATGCACAAGTCCGCCATGCTGGTCAGAGACAATGTAATCCACGTCCCGTAACCCACGCTGCTTCAGTTCATGGAAGAAGGCTCCCCATGTCTTTTCCCATTCCGAGTCGCCGAGCATGTGCCCAAGCCCTTCTCGTGTTCCGTCGGTATTGACTCGTGTTGCGCTCAAAAGTCCACGAGAGCGCATACGACCGCTTCAAGTACATGGCACAGCACAAACGGAAACGGGCTGTCACCAAGGGGAAAAAAGTGGGTTCATGGGCAGATATGACGATGTTCAGCTTCCATCCCGTAAAGCATATAACGACGGGCGAAGGTGGAGTTCTTACAACTAGCAACGAAGCTCTTTATCGAAAACTTACGCTTTTCCGGAATCATGGCATGACTCGCAATGCAGAGGAATGGACACGTAATGATGGACCTTGGTACTATGAGATGCATGAACTTGGTGGGTGGCTTCCTGAATATTTTAAAGCGGGTCGCTGCGAAATTTTTGAATCACTACGTGAAGAAGGTATCGGAGTAAATGTGCACTATATTCCAGTGTAACAAGCAGCCGTACTATCAAAGGCTTGGCTATGACACGGCACTGTGTCCGAATGCGGAAACATACTATCGAACGGCCATGTCCATACCGATATTTCCTAAAATGAGCGAGGGAGATATTGAACAGTCATTTCAGTTAGTAAAAAGGTATATCACAGGTTTGTGAAATAATGACATTGAGGCTAGTCCGATTGATTTTTATGGTTTATTTTCGTTGACAACGCTTCCAGCCAGTGATATAGTCGGAATTGTGAAGGACAAATCTTCACGGCATTTGAAGATGAAGGGAATGTTATCGACATGCAAGGTAAAGTAAAATGGTTTAACGCTGAGAAAGGCTATGGCTTTATCGAGACTGCAGAAGGCAACGACGTATTCGTTCACTTCTCCGCTATCCAAGCGGAAGGCTTCAAGACTCTGGAAGAAGGTCAAGAAGTTGAGTTCGATATTGTGGAAGGCGCTCGCGGTCCACAAGCAGCTAACGTAATCAAACTGTAATTATACCGACGTGAGTCGAATTATATATGATTCCGCTTAGCTAGACGCAACCCCGGCAGGTGATGCCGGGGTTTTTTGTGTTTGTAAAAAATCCCCATTCGGGAATCTCCAAATACAATACACCGCGGAAGGAGGCTGAACATGAGCGGGAAGGATGAAACCTTGGAGTACTCCGCGCTGGATAACGAACCGTTAGCCGCGGCTATGGAGAAGAATGTGCAAAAGGTAAAGGAGACGCTGGGCGAAAGCGAAGACCGGACATACACCCCTTTTCCGACGATGTACAATACGGAAAGGCCCGACGTGGTAGCATCCGGGCTGATGGAAGGACGCGTAGCGATATTGGTCGACGGAACGCCTTTCGTTTTGTTGGTGCCTGCCTTGTTCATTCAATACTTCCAGGCTTCCGAAGATTATTATCAGCGCTCCGACTTCGGGTTGATTCGAATGCTGAGGATGTTGGCCTTCTTTATTGCTCTGCTGGGCCCGTCCCTATATATCGCCGTTACGACATTCCATCATGAGATGCTTCCTACGCCGCTCATGATCAGTATCGCGGCCGGGCGGGAAGGCATTCCCTTCCCCGCTTTTGTGGAAGCCTTGATTATGGAAACGATCTTCGAGATTTTGAGGGAGGCAGGCGTTCGCATGCCCCGGGCGATCGGGCAGGCCGTATCCATTGTCGGCGCGCTAGTGATTGGCCAGGCGGCGGTAGAGGCGGGGCTGGTATCGCCAGGGATGGTCATTGTCGTCGCGATAACCGCGATCTCGAACTTCTCCATTCCTGCATACAGTATGGGAATTGCCGTCAGAATCTTGAGGTATCCGCTGATGGGAATGGCGGCGATGGCGGGGTTGTATGGCATTTTTATCGGTCTCGGGATGATTATGGTCCACTTGTGCAGCCTGCGATCGTTCGGCGTGCCGTACATGACACCGTTCTCCCCGTTCAATCTGCGGGATCAGCAGGACAGCCTCTTCAGACTTCCGAAGGTCAGCCTCGCCCAACGCATACACCCAATCAATACGAAAAAGAAGCGCGATGGGGGCAGATAACCGTGATACATTCGGCATATATATGGCGCACTGCGGCGCTATGGCTTATCGCTGCGCTGGTCTTGACCGGGTGTTGGGACAGGAGAGAAGTCAACGATATGGTCATCGCGGTAGCAATGGGGGTTGACCAGGCGGAAGAGGGGTATATCGTCAGCGTTCAGGTGGTCGATCCGGCAGAAATCGCTTCGAGGAAGGGGAGCGGACGCGCTCCCGTTACGGTTTACAAGGAGCAGGGAAAAACGCTGTTCGATGCCGTTAGGAGGATGACGACAACGTCGGCGCGGAAAATCTACTTTTCCCATCTGAGAATGTTCCTGATCGGCGAAGAAGCGGCCAGACAGGGGATCGGCCATGCGATCGAATTCATTTCCCGGGATCATGAATTTCGAACCGACTTTTACATCGCCATTGCCAGGGAGATTAAGGCTGAGGAGATTTTGAAGGATTACCCGGCTATCGAAAAAATTCCTGCCGACAAAATGTTCTCCTCGCTGGAGATGTCAAGCAAATCGTGGGCGGCGACCGGGACGGTCAAGCTGGATGAGCTGATATCCGATATGATGACCGCAGGGAAAACGCCTGTCATTACAGGCATTCGATACCTTGGCGATCTAAAGGAAGGGAAGACGAGAAAAAATATACAGACAACGGAATCGCCGGCCCAATTAAAATATGAAGGAATGGCCATCTTTCGTAAAGATAAGCTTGTCGGTTGGCTAAATGAAGATGAGAGCAAAGGCTATAACTACATAAAGGGCCGCGTGAGGAGCACCGTGGGCGCGATCCCTTGTCCGGGCGAAGAAGGTATGCTGGTGTTGGAAAATATCAGAACAAAGAGCCGAATTTATGTAAATCGAGCCAGCCGTACGCCGAAAATCGATATCCATATCACGGCAATCGCTAATATAGGAGAAACGCACTGCAAGGATAATCTTGGAGATCCGGCCGTTATTCGCACTGTGGAAAAGATCGGGGAAAAGAGGCTGGCATTGGTTTTAGAGAAGACGCTAAAAAAGGCGCATGACATGAAAAGCGACTTTATCGGCCTGGGGGCTGCCCTTCATCGTTCCGCTCCCGGAGCATGGGCACGGTTGAAGTCGGATTGGCCAGAACGTATGTCTTCCGTCTCCGTATATTTTCATGTCGATGTGAAGCTAAGGACATCCGGGAAAATGAAAGGGACATTTCTTGAAAAAGTGAAAGAATGAGGTGCTTGTACCAAATGGGGCGAGTTGATGGTGAAGCCGATGAAAATCAATCTGCGTCAATGTAAAATACTGGTCATTCTCTTCACGGTCGGGACGACGATTCTGATTACGCCGGCTGGATTAGCCGCGGAAATCGGACAAGACGCCTGGATGGCTCCCATCGCGGCAATGGCCCCGGGTTTGCTGCTCGTCCTGCTTTATAACCGGATTCACCGTGCCGCTCCCGGAATGACGATCGTTGAAATAAGCGAGTCGCTGTTCGGCACATGGATCGGCAAAGGATTGGCGCTGCTGTTTATCCTGTTTTCCTTCTTTGGAGCCGCATTGGTGTTATTCGATGTCGGCAAGTTTATTATTACGGTTTTGATGCCGGAGACGCCGCTTCTGTTCGTCAATGCGTTGTTTGCTATTCTTCTCCTGTATGCGATCGGGAGCGGCTTTGGTACATTGGCCAGAATGGCGGAATTGCTGTTCCCTTGGTTTGCGCTTTGGTTTCTATTTATGGCGGCGCTGCTGATTCCGCAAATCGATGTTCGGAATGTCCAGCCGTTCCTGGAAGCGGGGCCGAAGGAACTGGCCCATTCGGTACTGGTCGTGTTGAGCCTGTCCTACATGCCCCTCGCGGTCTTCCTGATGATTCAGCCCGTCGAAGTCGACCTCCCGGATGCCAGGAAAGCCTCCCGAGCCTTCTCTGGGGCTGTTCTGATTGGTGGAGTTCTATCTAGTGTCGTCATGGCGTTAACCATCCTTGTGCTTGGCGCTAACGTCACTTCACTGCAAGAGTATCCCGTCTATTCTTTGGCGCAGAGAATAATAATCGGCAAATTTCTGGAACGGGTTGAAGCGATTGCGGCGGGTCTGTGGTTAATAACGACGTTTGTAAAAATGTCCCTCTACTTCTACGCATCGGTATCAGGGCTTGTTCGACTTGCCCGCCTTCCGAGCCATCGAGGCATATTGCTGCCCATGGTCGCGCTGTTAGTCGTTGTCTCGGTGAAGGTCTTTCCCAACTCGGCTTCAGAGCAGCAATTCACCGCCACAATCTGGATCGGCATCGTATTGACGGCGGGAGTGGTTATTCCTCTTCTACTGTTCATCGGACTGATGATCAAGCGCCGGACGCATGAGGAAAGGCAGTAACCCCACATCCGCCACAGAGCGTGCATATCGTCAACCGGCTGCTGGATGATTTCAAATCGGGCGCAAGGGACGCAGAGGATTTCTGGATCCGGATGAAAGACAAGTATGTGCTGATTCGGTATTTTGCGATTCGCGATGCGGATGGGCGCTATATGGGGACGTTGGAGTTTACCCAGAACATTGCGCCTCTTCAGGCTATCGAAGGTGAGAAACGTATTTATTCCGGATTATCATAGGTTCATGGGTGTGGCCGTTTCCCGGTTAAGGAGGGACGGCCTTTTCTATTTAATTAATGATATTAATAATGACGTTGCCATGGTCGGAAATAGCCACAAAAATCCAGATTCAAACGCGCTTCGGCCGGGTACATAGCTCATACATATTGTTAATGAATTGTAACCGTTTCACGTGGTTCCCGCTGGGCAGATATGGTATAATGAAGACATCAAAGGAGGAGTGTCCTATGAATTACAAAGTTCGAGGTCAACACATTGAAGTGACAGACGCGCTGCTCGATTATGTCGAGAAGAAATTAGGGCGGCTGGAACGGTATTTCGAAGCTCCCCCTACGTCAGATGTCAACGTGACGCTGAGCGTAATACGCGACCTGCATATCGTTGAAGTGACGATTCCTTTGCCGGGCTTGCTGCTGCGGGCGGAAGATCGAAGCAAGGATATGTACGCATCCATCGATTCCGTTACGGACAAGCTGGAACGGCAAATCCGCAAGCATAAGACCAAGGTCAATCGAAAGTTCCGTCAGACAGGTACCGATGCGCATCTGTTCAGCGATGCGGCAACGCCGGTACCGGTGGATGAGGAAGACCAGCTCGAAGTCGTACGGACGAAGCGGTTCACGCTGAAGCCGATGGACGTCGAAGAAGCGATTCTGCAGATGAATATGATTGGACATAGCTTTTTCGTCTTCTCGAACGCGGAGACGAAGGAAGTGAACGTAGTTTACCGCCGCAATGACGGGCGCTACGGCTTGATTGAACAAGGCTGATAACGGCTTGGCCGGCTCTGCTGCATTGCGATGTCAGAGTCTGCACCCAATACCCAAATTTGGACTGAGCCTATTTCCACAACGGAATGGGCTCTTTTCGCGTATATATTATAGTAAAGATGTTTAGTACACATTTTGCGGCATTACTTGAAAAGTTTCATATTGTTTGCGAAAGCGAGACATTCACTTATTCTGCAAGGCAGGACGGCCTGAATTGGCGGAAATGCGCGAATTCCTGCCCTGCCAAGGTTGCGGGCGCCTTTTGAAACTGTTACAATTTATTGCAAAACGAGTCAACGCCGCCATTCCCGAATCCACCCGCTCCGCGGGGGTGGGATGGACGAAGAAATCACGAACGGATTTGCGTGAAAGGGGTTTAGCATGCTAGGACTTGTGAAAAAGATATTCGGTGATGCCAACGAGCGCGAAGTGAAACGGTTGATGAAGACCGTGGACGTGATCAATGGCATGGAGCCGGAATTCGCGAAATTAACGGATGAACAACTGCGTGGGAAGACGGAGGAATTCCGCGCCCGTCTCGAGAAGGGCGACACGCTGGATCAATTGCTGCCTGAAGCGTTCGCTACCGTCCGCGAAGCGGGCAAGCGCGTGCTTAACAAGCGTCACTATGACGTGCAGCTGCTTGGCGGTATGGTGCTTCATGAAGGCAAAATCGCCGAAATGAAAACCGGGGAAGGGAAGACGCTGGTCGGGACCTTGCCCGTCTACTTGAACGCCCTCGCCGGCAAAGGCGTGCATGTTGTTACGGTCAACGACTATTTGGCCACGCGCGACAGCGAAGAGATGGGGCAAATTTATCAATTCCTCGGCATGACGGTCGGCTTGAATCTGGCCGGTATGGATCCTCTAATGAAGAAGGAAGCCTATGCCTGCGATATTACGTATGGGACCAATAATGAGTACGGCTTCGATTACTTGCGCGACAACATGGTGCTCTATAAGGAACAAATGGTTCAGCGCCCGCTGAACTTTGCCATTATTGATGAAGTGGATTCCATCCTGATCGACGAAGCGCGGACGCCGCTGATTATTTCCGGACAAGCCGCCAAGTCGACGGAGCTGTATCATATTGCGGATACATTCGTTAAGACGTTGAAGCCGGAAGAGGACTATACGATCGACGTCAAGACTCGTCAAGTGGCGCTTACGGAAGCCGGGGTATCCAAGGCGGAGAAGGTGCTAGGCGTCGACAACCTGTTCGATGTGAAAAACGTGACGCTGAACCACCACGTACTGCAGGCGCTTAAGGCGAACGCGATTATGCGCCGCGACGTCGACTATGTGGTGAATGACGGCGAGATCGTCATTGTCGATGAATTCACGGGCCGCATGATGGCGGGCCGCCGCTACAGCGATGGCCTCCATCAGGCGATTGAAGCGAAGGAAAAGCTGGAAGTGCAGAACGAGAGCATGACGCTCGCGACGATTACGTTCCAGAACTACTTCCGGATGTATCGCAAGCTGGCCGGCATGACCGGTACGGCGAAGACGGAGGAAGAAGAATTCAAGAGCATCTACGGCCTCGAGGTTATTCAGATTCCGACGAACAAGCCGAACCAGCGGAAAGATGCGCCGGATGTCGTCTACAAGACGGAGAACGCGAAGTACAACGCGGTCGTCGAAGAGATTGTGAAACGGCATCAGAAGCAGCAGCCGGTGCTTGTCGGTACGGTATCGATCGAGAACTCGGAGCTGCTGTCGGATAAGCTGCGCAAGAAGGGCATCAAGCATCAGGTCCTGAACGCGAAGTTCCATAGAGAGGAAGCCGAGATTATTTCCCGGGCGGGCGAGCCGGGTCAAGTTACCATTGCGACCAATATGGCTGGGCGCGGTACGGATATTATTCTCGGCGAAGGTGTGCCGGAGCTCGGCGGCCTGCATATTATCGGGACAGAACGCCATGAGAGCCGCCGGATCGACAACCAGCTTCGCGGCCGTGCCGGACGCCAGGGCGACCCGGGCTCGACGCAGTTCTATCTGTCGCTTGGGGACGAGCTGATGCGCCGCTTCGGCGCGGACAACGTGCTCGGCATGATGGAGCGCCTCGGCTTCGAAGAGGATCAACCGATCGAGTCGAAGCTGATTACGCGCGCGGTAGAATCGGCGCAGAAGCGGGTCGAAGGCAATAACTTCGACTTGCGCAAAGTCGTCCTTCAATATGACGACGTAATGAACCAGCAGCGCGAGATTATTTACCGCCAGCGCCGCGAGGTGCTGGAGGCGGAAAATATCCGCCAGATTGTCATGGATATGATCAAGCCTTGCATCGAGCGCACCGTCGACGCGCACTGCAACGAGGATGATATTCCGGAGAACTGGGAATTGCAGGAGATCGTCGATTATATGCACCGGACGATGCTGGATGAAGGTACGATTACGAAGGACGATCTGTGGGGCAAGGAGAAGGACGAGATCGTCGAGTTCCTGTTCGACAAGGTCGTGGCACAGTATACCGAGCGGGAAGAGCGTCTGGGAGAGGAACTTGTGCGCGAGTTCGAGAAGGTCGTCGTGCTTCGCGCGGTCGATTCCAAATGGATGGATCATATCGATGCGATGGATCATCTTCGCCAGGGCATCCACTTGCGAGCATACGGCGGTACCGATCCGCTGCGTGAATACCAGTTCGAGGGCTACGAGATGTTCAACAACATGGTCGCTTCCATTCAGGAAGAAGTGGCCCAATATATTATGAAGGCTCGTGTGGAACAGAACGTGGAACGCCAAGCCGTGGTGGACGAAAGCAAAATGTCGACAAACGCCGAGCCGGCGGTCAAGCGTCCGGTCGCCAAGGGCGAGACAATCGGCCGGAACGACCCTTGCCCTTGCGGCAGCGGCAAAAAATACAAGCAATGTCATGGCAAGCAAGGATAATGTGCCGTTCTATAGGCAGGTGTCGGGCGGATAAATGACCGCAAGGAGGTATTGCCTAAGCGGCGGCATGGCAATAAGCCGATGAGATGGACGGGCGGCATAGAAATGAGCCGCCCGTTATTCGGATCGGAGGGAATGGGATGACTTCCCTTCCCATACAATATGGTCGAGGTGACAGCAGATGATTGATGCAAGTGTACGCCATCAATTGCGGGATATCGCAGCCAAATTGACCAACCTTAGGGGGTCTCTTTGACTTCGATCTGAAGCAAGAGATGATAGCGAACTATGAAGAGAAGATGTCGGCGCCGGACTTCTGGGATGATAACGAGCGGGCGCAAGGCGTTATTAGCGAGATGAACGCCATCAAGGGCATCGTCGAGGAGTACAGCAAGCTGCAGGAGGACTATGAGGACACGCAGATGATGCTGGAGCTCGCCGACGAGGAGAATGACGAAGGCCTCGCCCAGGAGCTGGGAGAGAGCGTGAAGCAGCTGTACGGGCGGGTCGAGCAGTTCGAGCTTCAACTGCTGCTCAGCGAGCCGTACGACAAGATGAACGCCATCCTGGAGCTTCATCCGGGCGCCGGCGGCACCGAGTCGCAGGACTGGGGCCAGATGCTGCTGCGCATGTATACGCGCTGGGCGGAGCAGCGGGGCTTCAAGGTCGAGGTGCTGGACTATCTTCCGGGGGATGAAGCCGGGATCAAGAGCGTGACGCTGCTGATCAAGGGATACAACGCGTACGGCTACTTGAAGGCGGAGAAAGGCGTTCACCGGCTGGTGCGCATCTCTCCATTCGATTCCTCCGGCAGACGCCACACGTCCTTCGTGTCCTGCGACGTCGTTCCCGAGATTACGGATGATGTCGATATCGAGGTCCGGAATGAAGATTTGAAGATTGATACGTACCGGGCCAGCGGCGCCGGCGGCCAGCATATCAATACGACGGATTCGGCCGTGCGGATTACCCATATTCCGACCGGCATCGTCGTGACATGCCAGACGGAGCGCTCCCAGATCAAAAACCGCGAACGGGCGATGACCCTTCTGCGATCCAAATTGTACGAACGCAAGATTGAAGAGCAGCAGAAGCAGCTTGCCGAAATCCGCGGCGATCAGATGGATATCGCGTGGGGCAGCCAGATCCGTTCGTACGTGTTTCACCCGTACAGCATGGTCAAGGACCATCGCACCCAGGTGGAGACGGGCAACGTCGGCGCCGTCATGGACGGCGACATCGACGAATTCATCGAAGCGTATTTGCGCACATTAATCCAACCCGCTTCCGAATCTTAATCGAGGTGTTCCGTTCGAAAAGCCAGGCTTTTGGAACGCATCCTAATATAGACCGACTTGCCGCCTGCGCCGATGTTCACATCGGGGCAGGTTTTTTTCTGCACGGCAACGCTTCACTTTACTAGAGTGGGGGCCTGGAAAGCAAGCAATACTATCATGGACGATGTCCGTGATTTGCAATTATGGTGAACAAGGAGAGACGCAATCGTTATGCCAACTCAATCTCAATCCCAATCTCAAGCGCAAGCCTCATCGGGATCTTCCCGCAAGCCGCGGCGCCGCGAGCCCCGGCTGCCCTATCATCATCCGCTCCGGATCGTGCTTGACTATGGCTGGATCCTGCTTGGAGCATTCATTATGGCGCTGACGTTCAACAGTCTGATGCTGCCGAACCGCATCGCTTCCGGCGGCATTTCCGGTCTGTCCATTTTGCTGGAAAAGCAATTCGGCTGGAACCCGGCCTACACCCAGTATGCTTTCAATATTCCGTTATTCATTATTGGTGTTCTGCTGCTTGGCAAGCAGTTCGGGGTGCGGACATTCGTCGGTTCGCTGGCGCTGCCGACCTTTATATTTCTGACGAGCCACATCGAGCCGGCGACGGATAACCCGCTGCTGGCGTCCATATTCGGCGGCATCGGCATCGGCCTGGGCCTCGGCATCGTCTTCCGCGGGCGCGGGTCGACGGGGGGCAACGCCATCTCGGCACAACTGCTTCACCGGTACGGACGCATCAGTCTCTCGCTGTCCGTGGCGATCTGCGACGGCATCATCATCGCGCTGGCCGGCTTCATGCTCTCGTTCGAGAGCGCCATGTATGCGCTGATCGCATTGTTCATTACAAGCAAGACGATTGACATCGTCCAGGTCGGCCTCGGCTCGACGAAGGTCGCCTTCATCATCAGCGAGGAGGCCGAGCGCATGTCTGAGGTTATCCTCCATGATCTCGATCGCGGCTTGACGAAGCTGCGCGGGGAAGGCGGCTTCACGGGGGAAGGACGAACCGTATTGATGGTCGTCGTCGGCCAGACGGAGATTATCCGGCTGAAGGAACTGGTCCGCTCCGTCGATCGGCAAGCGTTCGTCATTATTAGCGACACGAATGAGGTGCTGGGTGAAGGGTTCAAGCTGTCTCCCGAACGGCCGTAAGCGGAGCAACAGCCACAATATGCTTCCACCACAGGTAGAGTCTGGACATTCGCTGAATTGTTCAGACTCTTTTCCTTAATATATATGTAAACTTTCTTGACTTGGGCAGCGAGCCGATGTTACGATTATTACAGAATTGTTACCTACATAAAAACGGGAAGATGCTCTTTTTCCGTAAGGAGACGACTCCCTTGAACGATTCCATCATATATATACGATGGATAGAGATGGATGTGATTCATCTGCCAGAACCACGGCATGAACTAACCGGCCGATAGATGACTGAGTTATGGGAGGTGCACGAATGGCAGTGACGAACAACCGAATCCGCGGAAATCCGTGCGCGCTTGTCATCGTGGTGCTTATTCTCATCACCTCGATACTCATGCCGATGCATATCGATTTTCATCCGGTTACGGAAGAGTCGCCGAAGCAGGTGGCTGAACCGTATACGCATACCATTGTTAGCACGAGGCCGAACGTCAAGGTGAAGTTCGTCGGCCCGCCCCCGATTATTACAACCCCCTCAATTCTAAAATGGAGCATTCCATCTGAAATTACACCTCATATTTTTCATTTTTTGGCATTTATTGCGATTGCGCTCAAATGTTTATTTCTGATGCCCGTAAAATTCACCTCGGCGTTCGTGGACAAAGCCATGCGCACAGCTGGCAAGGCCGGGAGCAAAAAGCTGAATCATTACGATAGTGGAGGGAATCACATTGAATATCAGGCAATCGGATTTACCGGGAATTGGTCGGAAGTACTCGATGGAGACAGCGAGCGGAGACAAGCTGGTCATTATTATTCATGACGACGGCCGCCGGGAAATGTACCATTTCGACGAGGAAGATCCCGAGCTTATTCTGTCGACGGTAACGTTGGAGGATGAGGAGGCCCGCATGATCGCCGGCATCATCGGCGGATTGAACTATCAACCGAAAGCATTGGAAACGGTAGAGATGGCATTGAATGACCTTGTCATTGAATGGTACAAACTGGATTCGCATGCAAAATGCATCGGCAAACGCATCGGAGAATTGAAGATCCGTGAACGGACGGGCGCGACGATCATCGCCGTAGTCGAGAAAAATCACTCGAAGCACATTAATCCGGGTCCGGATTATCAATTTGCACCGAATACGACGCTGGTAGTCACCGGGGAAAGGCAGCACCTGAAAGCGCTGAAAGCATTTTTGTCTACTGGATGCGATGAGAGTTGATGAGGGGGGCGGCGCTAAGCCGCGTCTATATATGCTGCTATCCCTATGTACAAAGGGGGATATATGGATACGTTAATTTTTGAAATCGGACTGGCGATAGCCTTAATTACGATCGTAGGACTTGTGTCGAACAAGCTCCGGTTTTCGGTCATCCCGTTCTATATTTTGATTGGGATGGCCGTCGGACCGCATGCTCCCCATTTCGGAGTCATTGATCTGCGGTTTATTGAGAGCGGAGTATTTATTGATTTCATGGGACGCATTGGCGTGCTGTTCCTGTTATTCTATCTCGGGCTGGAGTTTTCCGTCAGCCGGCTGCTGAAGTCGGGCAAATCGATTGTCGTCGGCGGACTATGCTACATCGGGATTAATTTCGTCTCGGGTCTGCTGCTCGGATGGCTGATGGGCTTCCCGCTCAAGGAGACGATGGTTATCTGCGGGATCATGACGAGCTCTTCCACCGCCATCGTGGCGAAGGTCCTCGTCGACCTGAAGCGGACGGCCAACCCCGAGACCGAAATTATTATGGGCATGATTATGTTCGATGATTTATTCATCGCCGTGCATATTTCGATTTTGTCCGGGCTGGTGCTGAGCGGAGACAGCTCATTCTGGAGCGTGCTGCTGACTTCACTGTCGGCTTTGATCTTCATTCTGCTCTTCCTGTTCATCGGACGGAGGTTCATTCCTTTTATCGACAAAGGCCTCAATATCAAGTCGGCGGAGCTCTTCCTGCTTGTCATCATCTCGGCGCTGTTCCTGACGGCAGGCTTCTCGGAGACCTTCCATGTCGCGGAGGCCATCGGGGCCTTGATGGTCGGCATGGTGCTGGCGGAATCGAGCCATGTGAAGCGGATTGAGCATTATATTTTGCCGTTCCGCGATCTGTTCGGCGCGATCTTCTTCTTCAGCTTCGGCTTGACGATTGACCCGACCTCGCTGTTCGGCGCGGTATGGGTCGCTTTGCTCGGGGTTCTGCTTACGATTCTCGGAAATATGCTTTCCGGCTATATCGCGGGGCGCGTGGCCGGCATTTCCGGGCGGGCCTCGATGAACATCGGCTTTACGCTCGTATCCAGGGGCGAATTCTCAATCATTATGGCCAATATCGGGAAAATGGGCGGACTGCTTCCCGTCGTTCAGTCGTTCGCCGTACTGTATGTGCTCATATTGGCTGTCTTGGGCCCGTTACTGACCAAGGAGTCAGAGCGAATATACGGATTGTTCGGCAAGCCGCGGCAGCGGCAGAAGCCCAAGCCGAAGCAGCAGCATAAGGAAATGTAACGCATGCTCCGCATGGATCGGATCGGGTTGCGGAAGCGTTTATAGACTCATAAGAAAAAGGCATGAGGAGGAGAAGCTTGAGGCTTCGCTCCCCATGCCTTTTTCCGTTGGAGAAGGGTAAGAAAAAGGAAATTGGAAAAGTGATTGTATTTATATAAATTCGGATGTATAATGATACATAAATTATTGCGCCGGAACGTATTTTCTACTGAAAGGCAAAGAAATGGAGAGAGCGAGATATGGGGAAGGAACAGGCATTGAAGGTGGCGATTGTCGGCTCGACGGGTTATGGCGGCGTGGAACTGATTCGTCTGCTGCTGAATCACCCGTATGTGGACATTGCATCCGTCATTTCGGCATCGAGCGCAGGGACGCCGATAGCCGCCGGATTTCCGCATCTGCATGAGATCGTGACCGATACGCTCGACGGGGTTGACCCGGAGCTGATCAAAAGCAAGGCCGATGTCGTTTTTACGGCGACGCCATCGGGCGTCAGCGCCAAGCTCGTGCCGCAGCTGCTGGAGGCGGGCCTTAAGGTCATCGATCTGTCCGGGGATTTCCGGTTGAAGGACGGGGCGGAATATACGAAATGGTATAAGCATGAGGCGCCGCCCGCCGAGCTGCTGGAGGAAGCGGTATACGGCCTGTGCGAATGGAGCGGCCGCGCGGAGCGGGTGAAGGGACGAAGGCTGATCTCCAATCCGGGCTGTTATACGACGGCCGCGCTGCTTGGTCTTGGGCCTGCGGTCCAGGCGGGCTGGATCGATCCGGCGACGATCATTATCGACGCCAAGTCCGGCGTGTCCGGAGCGGGCCGGGGCGTAAGCCTGAATGTTCATTACGCGGAGATGAACGAGAACTTCAAGGCTTACAAGGTCAACAAGCACCAGCATATTCCGGAGATCGAGCAGCTTCTGGGCCAGGCGGCGGGAGCGCCGGTAACCGTGACCTTCACGACCCATCTGACGCCGATGACGCGCGGCATTTTGTGCACGATGTACAGCACGCTAACCGGGGATTATACGGAGCAGGACTTCATTCGGCTCTATCAGGAGAGCTACGCGGGGCGGCGCTTCGTCCGCATACGCCCGCAAGGAGAGCTTCCGGCGACGAAGGAAGTGTTCGGCTCGAACTATTGCGATATCGGCTTCGCGGTCGATGCGCGGACGAAGCGGGTGACGGTCATTTCCGTCCTCGACAACGTCGTCAAGGGAGCGGCCGGGCAGGCCATCCAGAATTTGAATCTGATGATGGGCTGGGAGGAGAGCAGCGGATTGCAGCTCGCTCCGGTCTACCCCTAATCGCAAGTTACCATTTCAGAAGAAGAAGGTCGATGCCTTATGAAAAATACAGAAACCTTGCTTACCGCCACAGAGGCGCCTTTTCAGGTAATTCCCGGTTCGGTTACGACGCCGCTTGGCTTTCGTGCCGGGGGGCTGCATTGCGGAATGAAAAAAACCGATCGCAATGATCTCGGCGCCATCGTATGCGACGTGGCGGCGACGGCGGCGGCGGTCTACACGACGAACGCCTTCCAGGCGGCCCCGCTGGGCGTAACGCGCGCCAGCCTGGCGGAAGGCGGCACGCTGCGCGCCGTGCTCGTCAACAGCGGCAACGCCAACGCCTGCACCGGCAAGCAGGGCGAGGCGGACGCATACCGCATGCGCAGCGGCTTTGCCGAGCAGTTGGGCGTCGCGCCGCATGAGGTGGCGGTCGCTTCGACCGGGGTCATCGGCGAGCCGCTGAAGATGGATTGCGTCGAGCGGGGCATAGCGGCTTTGCCTGCCCGGGTGACGGCGGAGGCGGACGGCGCCGAGCAATTCGCGCAGGCGATTCTGACGACGGATCTCGTGAAGAAGGAAGCCTGTGCGGCGGTAACCGTGAACGGCAAGACGGTTACCGTCGCCGGCGCGGCCAAAGGCTCCGGCATGATTCATCCGAACATGGCGACGATGCTCGGCTTCGTAACGACCGACGCGGCGGTTGAGCGCTCCGCGCTGGAACGGCTGCTGCGGCAGACGACCGACGTGACGTTCAATATGATTACGGTGGACGGCGACACGAGCACGAATGATATGCTGCTCGCGATGGCCAGCGGCTTGGCGGGCAATGAACCGCTGCATGAGGGCCATCCGGATTGGGCGGCGTTCGCCGCCGCCTTCCGCTACATCTGCGGCCAGTTGGCGCAGGCGATTGCCCGCGATGGTGAAGGCGCGACGAAGCTGATCGAGGTGAACGTCACCGGCGCGGCGACCGAGAACGCGGCCCGGGCGATTGCGAAGTCGATTATCGGCTCCAGCCTCGTCAAGTCCGCCGCTTTCGGGGCGGATGCGAACTGGGGGCGGATTATCGCGGCGGTCGGCTATTCGGGCCAGCCGGTGAACGTGGACACCGTCGATATTCATATCGGGCCGATCGAGGTGCTGAAGCAATCGACGCCGGTGCCGTTCGATGAAGAGGCGGCGCTCGACTATTTAAAGGGCGATACGGTGCATATCAAGGTGGACCTCCATATGGGCAGCGGCGAAGCGACGGCATGGGGCTGCGATCTGACCTATGATTATGTCCGCATCAATGCGGCCTACCGGACGTAGATGCCGTTGGATATTTGACGGGATGAATCATTCACCCCGCTAAGGAACGAGAAGGGCTGAATGCCATGCGCTCCCGGATGTGGAGCACAGGAGAGAAATAATGCGGCATCGTACTGCCGGAAGATTCGTTCAAGACGTGCGGATCTCCCGCCATACAAATGCCGTACCGATAGAGAGATTAGCTTCCCGATGGAGAGGGGGATGGACCTTGCACACGTTGTCTGAGGAGCAGGGAACCGAGACGAAGCGCTTCGTACGGACGGAACGATTCGTTATGAAATGCGGAGGCAGCACCCTGGCTGCGCTGCCCGATACCTTTTATCAGCAGTTGACGCAACTGCAGGCGGAAGGCACGATGCCGGTCATCGTGCACGGCGGCGGTCCAGCGATCTCGGCGATGCTCGACAAGCTCGGCATCGAGAGCGAGTTCGTAGGCGGACTGCGCAAGACGGACGAGGCCGTGCTGGACGTCGTTGAGATGGTGCTGGCCGGACAGATCAACAAGCAGATTGTCCGGCGCTTGACAGGGACGGGCGCGCGTGCGGTCGGCCTGTCGGGAACGGACGGCGGGCTCATCCAGGCCCGGCCGGTCGCCAACCAGGCGGAAGTCGGTTACGTCGGCGACGTGACTCAGGTGAACGCCCAACTCGTAGAAGCGCTGATCAGCCGGCAGTATATGCCGGTCATCGCGCCGATCGGACTCGATTCCGGCGGACAGCGCTACAACATTAACGCCGACACGGCGGCCGGCGCGGTCGCCGCGCATCTTGGCGTGGAACGGCTCATCGTCATTACCGACGTGCCGGGAATTATGAAGATGAACGACGGCGCCCGCACCGTCCTCCCCGTCGTCTCGACCGAGGAGATCGAGGAGATGATCGGGAGCGGGGAGATTTTCGGCGGGATGATTCCGAAGGTGCTCGCCGCGATGCAGTGTATGGCGGGCGGCGTGAAGGAAGTCGTCATCGCGGACGGAGCGGAGCCCGGAATATTGCGCCGGCTGATGAGCGGCGAGACCATCGGCACGCGAATCGTGCAGGAAGAGGATAAGGAGGGAGTACAGTGACACAGGCGGATCATATAACACCATCATTATTGCCAACCTATGCGCGCTATCCAATCACACTCGTGAAAGGAAGCGGCAGCCGATTGTGGGATGATCGGGGCAACTCCTATTTGGACTTCATGAGCGGCATCGCTGTCGCGAACCTTGGGCATGTGCCGGCGCGGGTCAAGGCGCGCGTGCAGGAGCAATTGGATACGCTCTGGCATGTCTCCAACCTGTTCCGCATTCCTCAGCAGGAGCAGGCGGCCGAATGGCTGACGAACCATACATGCGCGGACGCGGTCTTCTTTTGCAACAGCGGAGCGGAGGCGAACGAGGCCGCCATCAAGCTGGCCCGCTGCTATCACGCCAAGGTGGCGAAGAGCGGACGCTACGAGATCATTACGTTCCAGCAGTCGTTCCATGGCCGGACGCTGGCGACGCTGACGGCGACGGGGCAGGATAAGGTGAAGGATGGCTTTCACCCGCTGCCGGAAGGCTTCCGCTATGTGCCGTTCAACGATATCGACAGCTTGCGGGCGGCCGTGAACGAGAAGACCGCCGCTATCATGCTGGAGATCGTGCAGGCCGAAGGCGGCGTGCATACGATTAAGGCGGCCTTCGCCCAGGAAGTGGCGAAGCTGTGCGCCGAGCATGGGCTGCTGCTGCTCATCGACGAGGTGCAGACCGGCATGGGCCGCACGGGAGCGCTGTTCGCGCACGAGCATTACGGGCTTGAGCCCGACATATTCACCGTGGCGAAGGGGCTGGGGAGCGGCTTCCCGGTTGGCGCGATGCTCGCCAAGGAGCATCTGCGCGAAGCATTTGGTCCCGGCAGCCACGGCTCGACCTTCGGCGGCAACCCGCTCGCGATGTCCGCGGTCATCGGCACGATGGAGACGATGATCGAGGAGAAGGTCGCGCAGCGGGCCGGAGAGCGCGGAGCGTATCTGCTGAACTCGCTGAAGGTGAAGCTGAGCGACGTCCCGGTCGTAAAGGATGTCCGCGGCTTGGGGCTCATTATCGGCATCGAATGCGGCGAGCCGGCTGCGGACATCGTGGAAGCCGCCCGCGCCGCCGGATTGCTTGTCATTACGGCCGGTCCGAACGTCGTTCGGCTGCTGCCGAACCTGCTCGTCACGACGGAGGAGATCGATGAGGCGGTCTCGATTCTGCACCAAGTGCTGGAGGCGCGTTCGCAGGCCAAGGCGCTCGTATAAATCAATAGCACACCCGGAGCCTGCCGGGCGCTTGCGGCCGGCGCTTCGGTTCACTGAAGACGCAACAGGAATAGATTCGCGGCGAACCGCCGCAACAACACGGAACCCGGAGGTGGCTTATGACTTTGACAGAGGCGAAAATTGATTTGCGCGGACGCGATTTCATCGCGCTGGCTGACTATACGAAGGAAGAGCTTGAATACCTAATCGATTTGGCGATCGAACTGAAGCGCAAGCAGAAGGCGGGAGAGGCGTACCGGCCGTTGGCTGGGAAGACGCTTGGCATGATTTTCGAGAAGTCGTCCACCCGGACGCGCGTCTCCTTCGAGGTGGGCATGTACCAGTTGGGCGGCCATGCGCTCTTTTTGAGCAAAGACGATCTGCAGTTAGGACGCGGGGAGACGATCTCGGATACGGCGCAGGTGATGTCCCGCTACTTGGACGGCATCATGATTCGGACGTTCGCCCATCGCACGGTCATTGATCTGGCGCGCAGCGCGACGATTCCGGTCATCAACGGACTGACGGATATGAGCCATCCGTGCCAGGTGCTGGCCGACTACCAGACGATCCTCGAACATAAAGGCCGTCTGGCCGGCTTGAAGGTCGCTTATATCGGCGACGGCAACAATATGGCGCACTCGCTTATGATGGGCGCCGCGAAGCTGGGCGTCAACATGGCGGTCGCTTCGCCCGAAGGCTATGCGCCGGATGCGAATGTCATTGTCCAATGCAAGGAGCAGGCGGGCCTGACCGGAGCGGAACTGCTTATCACCCAGGAGCCTGCCGAAGCGGTGGCGGATGCGGATGTCATTTACACGGATGTGTGGGCAAGCATGGGCTTCGAGGAAGAGCAGAAGGTGCGGGAGCAAGCGTTCAAAAACTTCCAGGTGAACGAGGAACTCGTGCGCTACGCGAAGCCGGATTACATCTTCATGCACTGCCTGCCGGCGCATCGCGGCGAAGAGGTAAGCGCGGGCGTCATTGACGGCGGCAATTCGGTTATTTTCGACGAGGCGGAAAATCGCCTCCATGCACAGAAGGCCATCTTGGCGGCTTTGATGGGATAATTGGATAGCCAGGAAGCCGGGACAGCATTGCAGGAACGGGACGAAGAGGAACGGGGGAGACAGAAGTGGAAAAGATCAAAATCGTATTGGCGTATTCGGGCGGCCTCGATACGTCGGTCATTTTAACCTGGCTAAAAGAAACCTATGACGCCGAAATCATCGCGTTCACCGCGGATGTGGGCCAAAAGGAAGAGCTGGACGGCCTCGAAGCGAAAGCGATCGCGACCGGCGCAACCAAAGTATATATCGATGATCTCCAGGAGGAGTTCGCTCGCGATTTCATCTATCCGATGTTCCAGGCGGGCGCCCTGTATGAAGGCCAATATTTGCTCGGCACGAGCATCGCGCGTCCGCTGATTGCGAAGCGCATGGTCGAGATCGCCCGCAAGGAAGGGGCCAAATTCATCGCGCACGGCGCGACGGGCAAAGGCAATGACCAGGTGCGCTTCGAGCTGGCTGTCGCTTCCCTGGCGCCGGACATCGAAGTGATTGCCCCATGGCGCTCCGAAGAGTTTCGGGCCCAATTCCCGGGCCGCGCCGAGATGATCGCCTATGCGGAGAAGCATGGCATTCCGGTCCAGGCATCGGCGGCGAAGCCGTACTCGACTGATCGCAACCTGCTTCATATCAGCTTCGAGAGCGGCATGCTGGAGGATCCGTGGTTCGACGCGGCTGCCGACAGCAACAAGGACATGTACGTGCTGAGCGTGGCCCCGGAAGATGCGCCGGACGAAGCCGAGTACGTTGAATTGACGTTCGAGCAGGGGAACTGCGTCGCGGTCAACGGAGAACGCCTGACGCCGCTGCAGGTGATGAACAAGCTGAACGAGCTTGGCGGCAAGCACGGCATCGGCCGCGTCGACATGGTCGAGAACCGCTTCGTCGGCATGAAGAGCCGGGGCGTATACGAGACGCCGGGAGGAACGATTCTGTTCACCGCTCACCGGAAAATGGAGTCGCTCACGATGGACCGCGAAGTGATGCATTTGCGTGATTCGCTTATTCCGAAATACAGCTCGATCGTGTACAACGGCTTCTGGTTCGCGCCGGAGCGGCTTGCGATTCAAGCGCTCGTAGACGAGAGCCAAAAGCATGTGACAGGCACGGTCCGCCTGAAACTGTACAAAGGCAATGTCATCGGCGCTGGCGTGCAGAGTCCGTTGAGCCTGTACAATCCGGATATCGCGACGATGGAAGCCGATCCGACCCAGGCTTACGATCAAAATGACGCGACCGGCTTCATTCATCTGAACGCGCTGCGGCTGAAGGTCGCATCAGGCGTCCACGGCGCGAGCGTGCACGGAGCGAAGCTGGAACCATAGACGGCACGGAACAGGCAGGCGGGACTCGGCAGCTGTGCACGGCAGCTGCCGCCGCTTGCCGCAGGCACGGAATGCCGGTCTGCAACGCAAGCAAGGTGGAGGGGGTAACAGGGTGAGCAAATTATGGGGCGGCCGGTTCACGAAGCAGACGAACGAGTTGGTGGAACAATATACGGCCTCGATCTCATTTGACCAATTGATGGCAGAAGAAGACATTCAGGGCAGCCTCGCGCATGTCACGATGCTGGGCCGCTGCGGAATTTTGCCGCAGGACGATGTTGAGACCATCAAGGACGGATTGAATCAAGTTTTGAACCGGATTCGGACCGGCGAGATGGAATATTCCGTATCCGATGAAGATATCCATATGAATATCGAAAAAGCGCTGCTGGAGATCGTCGGCCCGGTCGGCGGGAAGCTGCATACGGGACGGAGCCGCAACGATCAGGTGGCGACCGATATGCATTTGTACTTGCGCAAGCATGTCGTCACCTTCGTCGGCTTGCTGGCAGACCTGCAGAACGCACTGATCAAGCAGGCCAAGGAAAATATCGGCACGATCGTGCCGGGCTACACGCATTTGCAGCGGGCGCAGCCAATCCTGTTCGCCCATCATCTCCTGGCGTACGTATCGATGTTCGAGCGCGATATCGAGCGGCTTATTGACAGCTACAAGCGGATCAATGTGCTGCCGCTCGGCGCCGGCGCCTTGGCGGGAACGACCTTCGCCATCGACCGGCATCTGGTGGCCGAGCAGCTCGGCTTCGACCGCGTATACGAAAACAGCCTCGACGCGGTGAGCGACCGCGACTTTATCGTCGAGTTCCTCTCGAACGCGTCGCTCATCATGATGCACCTGTCCCGCCTCTGCGAGGAGTTGGTGCTCTGGTCGAGCACCGAGTTCCAGTTCATCGAGTTGGACGACGCGTTCTGCACGGGCTCGAGCATTATGCCGCAGAAGAAAAATCCGGATGTGGCCGAACTGGTGCGGGGCAAGACCGGACGCGTGTACGGGCATCTCGTCGGCATGCTGACGGTGCTCAAGGCGCTGCCGCTCGCGTACAACAAAGACATGCAGGAAGACAAGGAAGGCATGTTCGATACGGTCGACACGCTCGATGGAGCGCTGCGCCTGTTCGCGCCGATGATCGGCACGATGAAGGTCAACCGCGGCCGGATGGCCGATGCGGTCCGCCAGGATTTCTCCAACGCGACCGACATCGCCGACTTCCTCGTGAACAAAGGCTTGCCGTTCCGGCAGGCGCATGAAGTCATCGGCAAAACGGTGCTCTACTGCATCGAGCGGAACAAGTTCTTGCTCGATCTGTCGCTGGAAGAATTTCAGCAATTCTCCCCGCTGTTCGACGAGCGCATCTACACGGTGCTGCAGCCGGAGAACGTGGTCAACGCCCGCAACGTCTACGGCGGCACCGCGACCGGCCAGGTGCAGGCCGCGATCGCCCGCGCCGAGCAAGCCGCGGCGAAGACGGCGGCCTGGGTGCAGGAAAAGCAGCCGAATGCGTAACGGCTAAAATCGGGCACATTGGTTCCTGAAAATGGGCCCTGTCCGTTAAAACGCTGGGCATGCGTTAATAGCGTCCCGTGAGGCGCTGACGCATGCCATAGTGATTCGAGAGGTCCCTGCCAGATGCGGCAGGGGCCTCATTTATGTGCCGACGGGCTCGGCTGCCGCGTGTTGTTCTCTGTGAGTTGCTGGGAAAAGCCCGAAGAGATATCTCTCCCTTTTTGCTCAGATGCGGTTTGATTGCTGTGCGCAATCTTTTCCAGGAATGTGAATAGATGAAAACTTCTTCTTACAGCCAGTCTCCCCAAAGCTCAGAAACGAGGAGAAATGAGTAGGGAAGAAATGAGCAGGAATAGATAATCTAGGTCCTTAGCTTCATCCCCTCTAAAGCCCTGTGTACTCACTCCCTTACAAGCATTCTCCCTTAAGCTCAGAAGAAGGTGTATGCGGCATGCCTTACGAACAATATCCCCAACGTTCAGGTGTGGTTTCTCTATGTAGGGCGCACTATGTGCATGATCCCCTTAGGTCAGATATATATAGTAGGAACCGAACCCTTTTAGGCAATATCCCCATAAGTCAGGATTGATCTTCAGCACGCAATTCCTCCCTTTTATCTTGCGATGCACCCCGATGGCAACAGGCCAAGTCGGACTCTAGCGTAATATAAAGGCGGTCGTTCAAACAGTCTTGCACAGCAAGGGCATTCTGCCCCGATGGGATACTGGCCAAAAGAGCCTCTGAAGGGTACTGACGGGATGGGATACTGGCTAAAAGAGCCTTCAAGAGGGTACCGAGCCGAAGAAGAACTGGCATCAATTGGCGGGACTTGAACGTAAATGTTAACAAGACCTTCATTTGTCACCATATGTTACTTGTTGTATAATTACAGGAAGGCGCTTTCATTGGCCTATACAATTGTATACAGGAGGGATGTCCATGCCTATGCCGAAGTACGTTACCGACATCGAGAAGATCACGCAGATACCCGAGACGGAGAGGAAACGGCTGAAGCAAATCACGGAAAAGTTCGTCTTTCGTGTAAATGACTATTATTTGAACCTCATTGATTGGAACGACCCCGATGACCCTATTCGGAAGCTAGTGATTCCGAACACGGGTGAATTGCAGGAGTACGGCCGTTGGGATGCCTCGGATGAGGACACCAACTATGTCGTCCCCGGCTGCCAGCACAAGTATGGCACCACCGCCTTGTTAATTGTGTCGGAGGTATGCGGCGCCTATTGCCGATACTGCTTCCGCAAGCGCCTCTTCCGCAACGATGTCAAAGAAGCAATGTCTGATGTCAATCCCGGCTTGGCCTATATTGCCGAGCACCCCGAAATCAACAATGTCCTGTTAACCGGCGGGGATAGCCTCATCCTCGCGACACCGAAGCTGAGAATGATTCTGGAACGTCTTCGCGCCATCCCGCATGTGCAAATCATCCGCCTGGGATCCAAGATGCCCGTATTCAATCCGATGCGAATCTATGAAGACGAAGCGCTGCTGGAGACGATCCGCGAGTTCTCCTCGGCCGACAAGCGCATCTATGTGATGGCTCATATTAACCATCCGCGCGAGATTACGGCGGAGGCGAAGCGGGGCTTCGAAGCGCTCCATCAGGCCGGCGCCATCGTCGTCAATCAGACGCCCGTTCTCCGCGGCATCAATGATAATGCCGGTGTGCTCGGCGAGCTTCTCGACAAGCTGTCCTGGGCAGGCGTGACGCCATATTATTTCTTCATCAATCGCCCGGTTGCGGGGAATAGCGAATTCGTGCTTCCGTTGAAGGATGTGTACCGTCTGGTGGAGGAAGCGAAGGCGAAGACATCCGGCTTAGGGAAGCGGGTCCGCCTCTCGATGAGCCACACGTCAGGGAAGATCGAGATTCTGGCGATCGAAAACGGCAAGGCGTATCTGAAATATCATCAATCCCGCGACAACCATTACGGTCGCTTCATGGTGCTCGATTGTCCGGACGACGCGGCCTGGTTCGATGATTTGCCGGGGAACGAGCAGTTCTGGACGCCGCCGGTGAAGAAGATTGAGGACGTCGTGTCCGTCAATGCGCTGCCGGACATGCCGCAGCGTCGAACGAAGAGGGATGCGTAATGCAAAGTTCCGCCCTGTCGATTGTCCGCTTTGTTTTTGCGTTGACCGGTTCCGACTCCGGCGCAACTGAACAGTCTGGCCTATCCATCTTCGGAAGGGCCGCATAGGAGGACGACCGACTAGAGGGTATGGCGGCGACTCAAGCTATCGCCTTGTATCCGGATCCAACTTCATTCTTATGAAGAGGCGGCGCTCACCGCATGGCGGTCGGGCGACCCATAAGAAACAGCATCTTGAACAGGGAACAGCCTTGGCCCCGTACGGCCAAGGCTGTATTGCATGCCGTCCGTATGCTCGCAAGACATCCGAGCGGCCTGCTCCGCGGGAACAGCTCCGATTATGTATTCGGCTTGAAATCAGGCCCGTTGATTCCATCCTCCACAATCGGTTCCTTCTCGGTCTTCGGCTTCGCCGGAACGGTACCGCTGCCGTTGTTCACGGCGATCAGCGACGGTTGAGGCTGGTAGGTGTCCATGGCGATGCGCTCGCGCTCTACCTCTTTCCCATTCACCATTTTAATGCGGTACGATTCGACGACATAGCCTTTTTTGCCTTGCTGCAGCACCTGCTGCGTGCCCGCAGTCAGATGCGGGTTTTTGACGTACTTCACTTGCGGATCCAGGACCTTGACGGTTTTCGTCTCCATTTTATAGGCGAGGTTCTTATCCATCGTGCCGAAAAATTTAATTGTCAAGCGCCCGTTTTCGGTCTCCGTCCGGATAAGGAGGTGTTTGCCGGTAGAGTTTTTGAATTTGAAATTGATATAGCCCTGGGAGAAGGTTGCGTCCAGCCCCAGAGGCAAGTACGAGACCGGCAGGGAATGATTGCGCCGTTCGACGATTTCCAGTCCCGTCCGGAGCACCGCATTGTAGAGCGTGCTCGATACTTGGCAGATGCCGCCGCCGATGCCAGGCACCAATTTCCCGTTATAAATGACAGGGGCTTCCTTGAAGCCGTACTTTTTCTCTGTCTCCGCAATGACTTTGTCGTAATCGAAAATATCGCCGGGCTTCAATATCATGTCGTCGATCGTTTTTGCGGCCGATACGACATTATGCGTGCGCCCATCCTCGGATTTGGCGAAGCCGGTCGAGAACTCGATGATTTTCCGCTCGATGCCTTCCGCCTTCAGGGAGGCGACTGTTACCGGCGGATCGGTCAGCACCAATGGGGCTTCGATGCGGATGGGTCCTCCTTCATACCAGACCGGAGGAATGGCGGCCCGTATCAACTGCTCCAATTGCATGCGATCGATGCGGTAGACTTGCCGCTCCGGCGTATAGACGACCTGGTCATCCTTCGTAATCTCGCGCGAGGCATTGACCGGCTTCCCGAAGCTTGCCGTCTCCCAGCCCGGCGTAAACCGTTCCTTCCATACATCCTCTTTCCAATGAAACTGCAGATCCCAATCCTTATTGAAGCTTCTTCTTGCCGTTATCCGTTCCCAGAGAGAACCTTCCTGCAAAGGCTTCAGCGCGGCCAAGAACGGCTTGGCGTCATAGGTTACCCCGAGCTCGGACAAGGTCGTCTTGACCGGAGCCACCCCGCTGGAGCCGAAGGCGACCTCCACCGGCGTCGCTTCCAATTGCCGCAGCCGCCGATTCAGCTCCTCGCGAAAGGCAGCAAAGGACATCCCGCCCACTTCCCAGGAAGAGAGCCGGACCTCCGGCGGAATGCGGTCCTGCGAAGCATAGCTGTTCGCCCAGCCCCACAGGGCGGTAACGGCGAGCAGCAGCGAAGCGGCGGCGATGAATAGCGCATGTATTTTTTTCAAACCGATTGCCTCCTGCGTGAAGAAAGTAAAAGATCAGTCTCTCTCACTATATGCGCGCGAAGCGGCAAACTTTACTTGGAAAGCGGGGGGACGGCTCTCTTGTCGTCAGCTATGCTTTCTCGAAAATTCAAACGTTCGCCCCAATGTTTTTTCGGCATGGGGAGAAGTGAAGTCGAATTGATACTAAAGACTGGCGGGTAATCCGGCGTGACATGGTTCACCGTGGACATCTCATCCAGCCGGGAGAATGTGGCGAACTCTTTGACTCCCGTATAGGACCAAAATACCGAATTTACTCCAAGCCGCAGGATAAAAGAAGATTGGGGCCGGGTCATTCTATCCATATTGTAAAGACCGCAGTATAATAGGGCCCCTTTGAGTTGTTTTTTATCGACAGATGGCTCAATTCCCATCGACTTCGCCAGGTTTCCATTCGTTATGACAGCCGCGGTCTGACTGGCGATGTGAGCTCCCGCCGAATCGCCGCCAATGAATAGCCGGTTCATATCGCCGCCGTACTCCGCTATATGGTCCTGCAAATATTTCAGCGCTTGGTTGGCTTGAATGACAGGCCCCGGATATTTTCGCCCCGGGGCAAGGGCGTAGTTGATATTCGCTACGACATATCCCTCATTGGCCAGCGCCATTCCATACTCTTGCGTTTGTTCTTTATTGCCGGATACGAATCCTCCTCCATGTATCCACATAATGACGGGGAGATCCTTGCCGGTATGCTTCGGATAGTAGATATCGAGGAGGTTGTTCTCCTTTCCGTGCTTATCATATACTACGTCTTTTACGACATGGACTTGCTTCTTGATCGTCTCGATATTGGCGGGCGACGCAAAGGGCTTCCATTCGAAGAAGCGCTTAATGATCAGGACGTTAAGAGAAGGGGTGAACTGACCGATGATATATATGAGCAGGAATAACAAAGATAGGCAGAATCGCCGATAAGAACAATCCATCGTATGATTTGACGACCCGTTTTTCTTGATTTCATTGGAATCAACCCATCCTTCCTCATTGACGCATCTTGCTTTGTTCATTGACCCCGCTATGGCAAGTATGGAGATTGTAACATACCGAGCATGGCGGGGGAAAATGGCCTTCTCCTTCCAGGGTCGATCCAGGGTTCAAATCGACATTTTCCGTATGATGCATATTGTCGAACCTCTTGCGGACCGGAAAAAGATGTTGAAATTCGCTTGTTCTTAGAGGAATTGGCGTGCGGGTGTCGAATATGTAGAGGCTAATCTTTTATAACGTAGGGTGTGATCATTTGATAGAAATGCAGGATGTGTGGAAGACGTACCCGGACGGATCGCATGCGTTGCGCGGAGTCTCTGTCCGGATTGACAAGGATGAGTTCGTCTATGTGGTTGGTCCATCCGGAGCGGGGAAATCAACCTTTATGAAGCTTATATACAGAGAGGAAATTCCGACGAAAGGGCAGATTGTCGTCAGCGGATTCAATATCGGGAAGCTGAAGCAGCGCAAAATTCCGTTCGTGCGGCGCAATATCGGCGTCGTGTTCCAGGATTTCCGCCTGCTGCCCAAGCTGACTGCTTATGAAAATGTGGCCTTTGCAATGGAAGTCATCGAGGCTCCGCCGAAGGTGATTAAACGACGGGTGCCGGAGGTGCTCGAGCTGGTCGGCTTGAAGCATAAGGCATCGAGCCTGCCTGCCCAATTGTCCGGCGGGGAGCAGCAGCGGATCGCGATCGCCCGGGCGATCGTGAACAATCCGTCGGTGATCGTCGCGGACGAGCCGACCGGCAACCTCGACCCCGAGAATTCCTGGGGCATTATGAAGCTGTTGGAGGAAATTAATTACCGCGGAACGACGATTGTCATGGCGACGCACAACAAGGACATCGTCAACGCCATGCGACAGCGGGTTATCGCGATTGAGCACGGACATATCGTGCGGGATGAGGTTCGGGGGGAATACGGATATGACTTTTAATACGTTGGCCCGCCATCTGAGAGAAGGCAGCAAGAGCTTGTTCCGCAACGGATGGATGTCCTTCGCCTCCGTAAGTTCGATCGTGATCTCTCTGTTCATTCTCGGTGTATTCATGGTATTGTCCATCAACGTCAATGCCATTACGAACAAAATCGACAATCAAGTGCAGATTCGGGTCTTCCTTCAATTGGACGTGACGCCGGAGCAGACGAAGCTGCTGGAAACCGATATCGGCAATATGTCCGAGGTAAGCAAGGTCGTCTTCATCTCGAAGCAGGAAGGAATGAAGCTGCTCGAGCAGCAAATGGGCGAGGACGGCAAGGAGCTGCTTGCCGGTTATAACGACGAGACCAATCCGCTGCCGGATTCGTTCACGGTCGATGTGTACGAGCCGGATGATGTGCCGCTGGTGGCCAAAAAAATCTCGATGCTGAACGAGACGAACAGCGCCAAGCCGATCTGGAAGGTGCAGTACGGCAAAGGCACCGTCGAGACGCTGTTCAAAGTCACCTCGACCATCCGCAACTTTGGGCTGATCGTCGTTGCCGGCCTGGCCGTGACGGCCATGTTTCTCATTTCCAACACGATTAAGGTGACGATTATGGCGCGCCAGCGCGAGATCGGCATCATGAAGCTGGTCGGCGCGACGAACTCCTTTATACGCGGGCCGTTCTTCGTGGAAGGGGCTCTGCTCGGCATCATTGGTTCGGTGGTGACCATCGCGCTGTTATTCTACGGGTATCAGCAACTGACCACGCATTTTGAGTTCGGTCTGATGATTATTAAGCTGGTTCCCCTTGCGGATATTTGGCTGCTTGTGGGCGGGACGCTGCTCGGCCTCGGCATCGTCATCGGCGTATGGGGAAGCACGATTTCGATACGGAAGTTCTTGAAGGTATAATCACTTTTTTCAAAATAGGACACTCGACGCAGATGAACCACATGACAGGTAAGGAGGAACCGTGTTGACTAAGCAAGGATGGAAGAAGAAATGGATTGCCCTGATAGCCGGGGGCGCTCTTCTATTGACACTCGTGCCGCCGACGGTCGGGGAAGCGTCGGAGCTGGATAAAGTGAACAAGCAGCTTCAGGATCTGCAGCGGCAGATGCAGGAAGCGGAGAAGAAGCAGCAGGAGGCCGATGCGCAGAAAGCGCAGGCCGAGAAGCTGATCAAGAAGACGACCAAGGATCTGAATTACGTCGTCGGCGAGATCGAGAAGAAGACGAAGGAGATGCTTGACGTCAGGCTCGAAATCGACAAGACGGAGGCGAATCTGGAGGAGGCGGCCCAGGAGCTGGAGGATGTCAAGCACCGGATCGCCGAACGGGAGAAGCTGCTGGATTCGCGCGTGCAGCTGATGTATACGAACGGCGCCGTCTCCTATATCGATGTGTTGTTCAGCGCCACAAGCTTCTCCGACTTCGTCGATCGGCTCGACTCGATGCAGACGATCGCTTCGCGGGACAAGGAAATTTTGAACGAGCATAAGCGCGACAAGGAACTGGCCGTCGTCAAGAAGAAGGAAATCGAGACAGAGCTGAAGCGGGTCAAACTGCTGTACGCGAAGCTGGATGAGGCGAAGAAGAACTTGCAGCTGAAGGAAAAAGAGAAGAAGGTCATGATCGCCAGCTACGAGAAGCAGGCGGAAGATAACCACGGCGTGAGCGAGGAGCAGGAGCGTCTCCTGATGGAATTCGCCAAGCAGCGGGCCGAGCTGATCCGCAAGAAGAATGAGCTGAATGCGCAGCGTCAGCAGCGGAAGACGGGCCAAACGTCGCGGAAGGTCTATACGTATTCGGGCGGCAAGCTCGGTGTGCCGCTGCAAGATGATTACTATATTTCTTCGCCGTTCGGTTACCGCACGGATCCGATTACCGGCGCCCGCAGCGCATTCCACAGCGGCATCGACATGGCGACCCCGGGCGGGACGCCAATCTATGCGGCCGAGGACGGCGCGGTTATCGTAGCCGAATGGTATGGGGGCTACGGCAATTGTGTTATAATTGATCACGGCAACGGCCTCTGGACGCTGTATGGCCATATTCGCCCGGGCGGCATCAAGGTGCAGAAGGGCGATACCGTCAAGCGCGGCGACAAGATCGCGGAAGTCGGTCAGACGGGCCGCGCGACGGGCAACCATCTTCATTTCGAAGTGCGGCTGAACGGCGAACAGGTGGATCCGAAAGAATATCTCAAATAAAATGCACTGCAATGGCATATACTAGTAAAGACCTGAGCATGCGCATATGGACAAGACAAAGGCGGTGATTCAATGTCGTTCAAAGGACGGACGGTCGCCTTGCTTGTAGGGGCGGCAGTGCTGGCAAGCAGCGTGGTGACGCTGGCTGCGGTGGATTTGCCCAGTCTGGCCAGCGGAGGACAAGCAGCGGCCACAGGCAAAGGCCTGTCCCCGCAGGAGATGCAGAAGATCAATTCCGCACTCGGCATTATTGAAAATAAGTATGTAACCCCGGTAGAGCGCGAGAAGATCGTGAACGGGGCTGTGCATGGCATGATCTCGGCACTGCAGGATCCTTACTCTTCTTACATGGAGGCGGAGGAAGCCGAACAATTCAATCACAGCATCGAAGGCGCCTTTACGGGCATTGGCGCGGAAGTGACGATGGAGAACGGCGAGGTCACGGTCGTATCCCCGATCAAGGGCTCGCCTGCCGAGAAGGCTGGCGTGAAGCCGAAGGACGTGCTTCTCTCTGTCAACGGGGAGAGCCTGGCAGGCAAGACGTTGAATGAAGCCGTGGACAAGATTCGCGGCCCGAAAGGCACCAAGGCGAAAATCATGATCAAGCGCGCAGGGCAATCCCAGCCGATCGAGCTCACGGTCGTTCGCGATGAGGTGGACTTCGAGACCGTCTATCCGAAGATGCTGGATGACAAGATCGGATATATCGAGGTGCGCCAGTTCTCGATGAACACGTTCGACCGCTTCAAGGAAGAACTGGAGAAGCTGGAGAAGCAGGGCATGAAGGGACTTGTCATCGACGTGCGCAACAACCCGGGCGGGGTACTCGATATCGTGCAGAAGATGACGGAGCAGTTCGTTCCGAAGGGCAAGACGATTGTGCAGGTGGAGAACCGCAACAAAGAGCGCGACAAGTACAACTCCCAGGGCACGTCCACAGCCGTGAAGCCGTATCCGATCGCGGTGCTGACCAACAAGGGCAGCGCGAGCGCATCCGAGATTATGGCGAGCGCGTTGAAGGAATCCGCCGGAGCGAAGCTGGTCGGCGAGCATACCTTCGGCAAAGGAACGGTCCAGACGAGTTATGAGTCCGGCGACGGCGGTCTAATCAAGATTACGATCGCGAAATGGCTCACCCCGGACGGCAATTGGATTCATGAAAAAGGCATCGAACCGGACGTTGTCGTTCATCAGCCGGAATATTACAGCGTCGCGCCGCTTCCGCGGGACAAAACGCTCAAGTTCGATATGAACGATGCGGACGTGAAAAATATGCAGCTTATTCTGGATGGTCTCGGTTATAAGCCGGGCCGTACGGACGGCTATTTCTCCAAGGAGACCGAAGCCGCGCTGAAGTCGTTCCAGCGCGCCGCCGGATTGAACGCGACCGGCCAGGTCGACGCGAAGACGGCGGAGAAACTGGAAGCCGACATTTTGAAGGCGATGCGCGATCCGAAGAATGATGCCCAATTGAAAAAAGCGGTAGAAACGGTGAAGCAGGAAATTCGCTAAGCGCCGTCGAATAAAGAAGGAAGGTCGCAAGCTTGAACTTGCCGGCCTTCCTTTTTTCAGCTACACGAAGAGTATGGGCTTGCATGTAAACGTGGCTTAGATTCCCCGCGGCAGCGCCGTCCTCGCTACCCAAGAGGAGCAGCGGCATATCTGCCGGTGATATGGCAAGCCGCATATTCGAAAGGGGCGAATGAAGTGGACCTCCTGACGGAAATTGGCGTTCATTTGGCGGAAGCGCTGCTTCAGTGGCTGCTGTCGCCATTTTATTGGATATCCATTATATTGATTGCACTCCTCTACCGGAGGCAGATGCTCCTTGAGCGAAGGCTGTTCGCGGTCAAGATGCACAGTTGGATCGAGCATACGTGGCATGCCTGGCTGGGCGGGCTGCTGGCGGGGCTCGCCGTCTCGGCCGCGGCGATCGGCCTGGGCGTCTCCTTGACGGCGGAAGCGATCATCGCGCTCTGGGCGGTCGCGCTGCTGCTCTTGTTATTTCGCGTCCGGTTCTTATGTCTCGCATACTCCGGAGGCGTGCTCGCCTTGGCGCAGTTCGCGCTGAACGCGTTCGCGCCGGCCTGGGCGCCGGAAGGCTTCCTCGCGCCGTTCGTGGCCGCCATCCGGGAGATGGATGCGGCGGGGCTGCTCATCCTGGTGGCGCTGCTGCACGCGGCGGAAGCCTGGCTTATCCGCAAGCAGGCCGCACGCATGGCCGGCCCGTTGTTCATGGAGAGCAAGCGGGGCCGGATTGTCGGCGCCTATCAGATGCAGAGCCTGTGGCCGCTTCCGCTGCTGCTGCTCTTTCCGGCCGTGACGACGGGAACGCCGCTCCCGTGGACGCCGCTCCTCGGCACGGGATGGGAGCAAGGCTGGACCTTGATCGCGTTCCCGGTCGTCATCGGCTTTTCCGAGCTGACCTTCACCCGTCTGCCGCAGGAGAAGGCCGCGGTAAGCGCCTCGCGCCTGTTCGCCTATGCGGCGATTCTGCTTGCGCTCGGGCTGGCGGCTTCCTGGTGGCCGCCGCTGGTCCCGCTGGCGGCGATTGCGGCGCTTGGGCTGCATGAAGCGCTCATCTGGTTCAGCCGCCGCGAGGAGAACGAGCGCAGCCCGGTCTTCACGCATGATCCGCTCGGGCTGCGTGTGCTGGCGGTGCTGCCGGGCAGTCCGGCGGAAGCGCTGGGCATTCGGATTGGCGAGGTCATCGCCAAGGCGAACGGCGTCCCGGTGCGCACGAAGGAGCAGCTGCATCAGGCGCTGCGCGCCAATGCGGCGTTCTGCAAGCTGGAGGTGTATAACCGGGACGGCGAGGTGCGCTTCCTGCAGCGCGCGCTCTATGCCGGCGAGCATCACCAGCTTGGCGTGCTGCTTGCGCCGGACGATCGCGTCGCCTTCGTCGCCGTGACGCGGCAGCCGTCGCTGTTCGCGCTGCTGAGGGTCCCTTGGACGAAGCTGAAGACGATGCTGGGCCGTCCGGAGCCTACGGCGTCGGAAGCGAGGCAGCCGGGCGCCGGGCCGGACACGCCGACAGAGAGGGGCGCTGGCAGAGGTGTTGCTGACAGCTTGGTGAAGGGAGCGGAGAGTCCCGCATCTGTGGATGCGGCTGGTGCTTGCGCGCGGAGGAAGGGGACATCGGAGAATTCGTCTGTGCGTTGAAGTTGGAATAAAAGCAGCAAAAAAACCCATTGCGGGTTTTTTTGCTGCCTATTGTGCTCTTTATAGTGGAAATATTTTATCCGAAGGCTGATCAGAGCGTATCAGGAGCTGAATGAGGGTAGGCTTTTATGTTTCCACAATGATGCTCTAATCCACTCGAATGTATTTCCGATCATTAATAATGACCATTTTGGTATGCTTATCAATATCGCTCGTGTTATAGACAATGCCATCCGCCGGTAATTTTTCCTCTGATTCAACAAGCCGAAAATTTCCGTGTTTGGTCCCAATGGTTTTGATATAGTGGAAAGATTTGTCATCTTCAAGTTCTTCAGGGGTTGCCTTTCTCACATAAGAGTTTGTATTTTTATTTAGGTTCGATTTTGTATTAAAACCCCAAATTGCGACACCTCCCACTCCTAACAGAACAACGATTAATGAAACTGCCAGTACTTTTCGATACGCTTTTCTCATAACTAACGAGCCACCTCCTTCTGTTATTATAATCCCAGATTTCGAAAGCCCGTAATGGAGGCGAGTTAGTAACCTACTAGGGCGGGTAGCAACTGTAATAAACAAGAAAATATCCAGTCCCATGAGCGCTAATTCGAAAAGAAGGGCATATTTTCCCCCTCCCCATCCCACAGAGGCATTGCATTTCCATGTTTATTTTTGGAAGCGGTCATTCCAGCGCAGCAACTTTTGTCGCGATCCGTAGCCAAGTGTAGCGGTTCGGGAAATCTCTCGCCAACTTGAGAATCACCTGCCGACTATGCTGGATGATGGTCGCGGCACAGAGGAAAAACTCCTGACGAAACCGGGCAATCGTATACCCGTGATGAACCGGTTCACAGCAGTCGCGTTTAAACCGTTCGTAGAGGTTGTATGCTAACAGCTTGATTAGCAAGTCGATTTCATTCGCGGTGAAGCGGCTTGTCGAAATGCGGTTGATGGAAAAGCCACGCTTGGCTTCCTTGATGTGGTTTTCCATGCAGCAACGCTGGTTGTAGAAATGCCACAGGTCAATCGGCTCCCACTCAAGGCTTGTGACGATCGCTTCATACTGCCAATCTGTATCAAGAAGAAGCCGAGATTGATCCCCATCGTACACCTGTGCTTTGCGGATGACGGCAACACGGCGTGCTTTCTTCCAGGAGGTGGCTTTGTAGACCAGTACAATGCCCTCGATGATCCACTCCTCATCGACAAATCGCTTCCAAACGGAGCAGCGTTGCACTTCCGCTTGAAGTCGCTGGGTCCATTTCAATTTTCCTACATACCCGATTCCTTTGGATTCCCATAAGCCGTAAAAGTCCTCACCGCCAAATCCTTTGTCAAATCGGGCATACTTCACCGGACGATCACCAAGCAATTCGAACGTCTGGCGGAGGAAGTCAGCGGCATTCGTGGATGAATGCGTATTTCCAGCACGAAGAACAGCGTTTAAACACAAACGAGATTGGCCTTCATAAGCCAACAGCGGATGGTAGCTTTTACGTCCCGGTTTGTGGGGATTCGTGCCAACGGCCGCGCCTTTTTGGTGACCAAAAACGGTTTCCACGGTGGAATCCAGATCCATGATGAGTTCATCGGGCAAACCAGGCGCGATGACCTGCTGATTCAACTTTCTCAAGTCGAGTGTGAAAGTTGGTTGCTTACCAAACCGATTCAATTCTTTATACAGCAAGGTGTGGTGTGGACAGCGTCCACCGAGGAAACGTTGCACAAGTGCATCCTGTTGCAACGCTCGAAAATGAAAAAGGCGTTCACAACCGAGTGTCCAGCCGATTATGAGGTAGAGCAGGATGCGAAAAACAGGGAACAGGGAGTGCCTGTGTTTGATGTTGCTCAAGTTCTGCAATGCTTTGTCCAGTTCGATTTTTTCGAGATACTCCAGGAATACTTTGCTTCCACCAACGCTGGAAGCGTGACGCAAGGAAAATTCAGTCTTGATTTTGCTGACGGGTGTGGTAGACTTCACCTAAAAGGTGCTCCTCTCTTTGGGTGATGTTGTTTTCGCAAACACTATTCTACCAAAGATTTGGGCCCTTTTTTCATTTTTCAGGCACAGTTACTTTCGAAATTCAGG
>NZ_LDIG01000170.1 GCF_015845845.1 Paenibacillus dendritiformis | reverse complement strand
CAAAGTCACTTTTCCCTTGACAAAGTAGCCCCAGGTACGCGTAGACCACATCCGGGTGAGTGACCGTGGGTTGATGTACACCGGGAAGCGAGGAACGAGTCAAGCGCTTGGCAATCTGGGTATGGGAAAGGAGCAAGCCAATGAGGGCAAGACCGGAATGAGCGGTCAGCATCTCCACGGACTGATCCAGTTGAAAACGTACGGGTTTCATCAATGGCACCTCCGGGGTGAGTTAAAGAAATACGGGAATTCTTCCCTTTTTCCTTATTTTACTTTACCGGCGGCTCATTTTCTAACTTTTCTATGATTTCATTTCACGGATTCAGGTTTTATTCTATAGTATGTAAATCATTATATTTTAGTACAACAAAAAGTTTTTTATGTTTTAAAATTCTAATTCTAACATTTACTTTTCGCGACCCAAGTGGAGTTGACCATATTGCAGAAACCCGTCATACTGATAATCATTCTATTACCAACTCTATTTTTCCATTATTTATGAAAATCATAACCTGATCATCTCGCAAAAAAAGCGCCCTGATCGGCGATCAGGGCGCAGTATCGGATTTATTCGCGCGTGACGCATAAGACTGCGGCCGGCGTGCTGTATGCGCCTGCGGTCGACGCATATACGGCGCAGGTTACGGTGCGCCGGGCCGGAATAGTGACCGTCGCGGCCTCGACCGCTTCGACGGCGGGCGACAGCCGGGGTACTCCATAGGTTCGCCCCCGGTTCCAGCGGACGGCTCCCGCATAGGGTCCTCCGCGCCCCGTCAAGTAGACGGTCACCGTCTTGCGGCGAGGATGCGGATTGCTCAGGGCCAGGTTGAGCTTGTAGATGACGCCGTAATGCCCTTTGTTCGATACTTCCGCATTCGCCGGATCATAGCTGGAAGCGGCCGTCATCAGATTATCGTTGCCGCCGTTATGGATGGCGAAGCTCATGCTCCCGCTTCCGGCGACATACGTGACAGGCTGCGAGCACGCCGGATCCGCGAAGCCTTCGATGTCGGCGAAATCCCAGGAGCCGCGCGGATGCGACTTGCCCTCGGCCGTCCGATAGGCGGGCACGACCGGGGTATGATTGAGCCTCAAGTCGGCCCCCGGACGATTGGCGGCCACGGTGCGCACCCGGTAATCAAGCTCCTTCGGGCTGGACAGCGTAAATTCCATCACGCCGCCTACCAGTTCCCCGTCGGGGACGAGCCACTCCTTCACCAGCCCCGTCTGCCCGCCGCGGATCGAGCGATCGCCGGGAATAAGCGGGGCGAGCGTACGCCCGAGCAGCGCCTTGGCCGAGCACCTGCCGAGTGCGGGGAAGTCCGCCATCACGCCGATGGAATGCTTGACTTGGCGAACGCGTATCGGGCTGCCGCAGGATGCGTTCTCGACCGTGACGCCGGATGTCATCGGAGATCCCGTCTGGTTCAGATGCCAGACGAACAGCCGGTATTGCACGCGCCTCCTTCCCCGGACGGCATCATGCCACAGCGTGGCGAAGCCGTTCGTGAATGACATCGTGGCGCTGCTGATCGTCTCCGGATTGTCCGAGAGGAAAAAGCGGGTCGTTCCGCTTTTTCTCCCGTAAACATGAATCTGGGGCACGACATTGGGCACGGTCACGATCGGTTTGTCGGATTGCATACATCGAATCATCATTACACCTCCTCAATTTGGTCCGCGCAGGCCGGAATCATCATCGGGATAAGGAAGATCGGCAGGCATCCCCCGCGGCGGCTTCCCGGCTATGACGACTGCGCTGCTCTGCGCGAGTTTGTTGTGTTCTTTCATAATATAGAGGAGATCCCGAGGGGATAAGTACAACCTTGCGGCGTGAAAAAATAATTTTAGACCGCTTTGCGGTTCGGTAATTTCCATATGCATAAGAGGGACGAGCAATCCAGACGGCCCAGGCAACGGAAAAAAAGACCTCCGTTCAGCGTACTGAACCAAGGTCTGCTGAGTTTGTAAAACGGTTTGCCGCAGATTCCTTCAATTGAAGAAGCGTACCGCCCTTCGCCTTCCCTCTGCGGCGTAATCGCCCGCTTCATTTCACGTTTGAAGCGATTTTTCCCCATCCGGCTTCACCGGGGGCCGCTTCGCAACGGTGGCAGCCGCATCGCTCTCGCGAAGCCGCAGCGCACAGCAAAGGCCCATAAGCAGGAAGCCTGCGGCGCCAAGCAAAGCGGCACGGTACGCCATGATGTTAGACTCGATTCCTCCGGCGGCATTAACCGTGTGGGTTCCCGCCACGGCAAGAATGCCGGACAGAACCGCCAAGCCTATGGCCGGCCCCAGCCGGTTCTGTACCGTGAACCAGGTCGAGGCGCGTCCCATCGATGCAGGCGGAATGTTGGCAAAAGCCGCAATCTGAACGGCGCCGACCGTATGGCCCAAAAAGACGCCGACACCGAACAGCAGACTCCGAATCAGCCATGGATTCGTATGGGGGCCGACCATGCTCAGCATGACGAAGAGAACCGCCGTGCCCAACAGCCCCATAACCATGACGCGCTTCGGGCCCAGCCTCGGATAGGTCCAGGGCACAAGCTGGGAGGCAAGCATAAGGCCAAGCGCCTCCGGGAAGGTGGTCAAGCCGGTATCGAGGGCCGAAGCATGCAGCGCATTCTGGTACATCAACGGAAACACGTACAGCATGCCAAGCAAGCCTGCCGCGGAGCACATGGCGACGAGGCCTGCCGTGCGGAACAGGCGGTCGCCCAACAGCCGCAGATCAAGCAGCGGCTGCTTCACCCGCAGCTCGACGGCGACAAGGGCGGCTACCAGGAGGAGGCCCCGAACATCGAGGCGTCCCGCCTCATGCTCCCGATGCTCCTTCAAAAAGACGATTCCGAACAGCAAAGCCGGAATTCCGATCGGCAGGTGGACATAAAATATCCAGCGCCACGAAAGATGCTCAATAAGCAGCCCGCTAATGATCGGCCCGACCGCGGGAGCAACCGCGATCGGGAGAACGAGCGCCCGGGAGACCTTGGCCCGCTCCTGCGGGGGGGAACATGCGGAACAGCATCGCCATTCCGATCGGTGTAAGCAGGCCGCCGCCGGCAGGATGACAGCGAGGCTTACCAGGTAGCCGACATTGAGCACTCCCGATGCGGCCGGAGGCACTTGCAGCTCCTGGCTGATCGTCTGCAGCGCCACGTTCAGGACGGTGGCATCCATCGCCACCGTGAACATGGCCGCGACGTATCCGATACATACGGCCGTTTTCGGGTTCAGCCCTTCCCTCATTGCGTTGCTCCATTTGCTCCATGCACCAGATCCGAAGAAGACTCGCATAAGCTGCGGGGCCGCAAATCGGTCCAATGCAGGTTGATATAGTCCAGGCACCCTTGTCGCGTATCCGGGCCCAGAACCGTACTCCATCCATCCGGCACCGCGGCAAAGGCAGGCCAGAGCGAATACTGTCCCTCCTCATTGATCAACACCAGATAAGCGCCGTCCGCTTGCTCAAAAGGATTAATCATGGATTAGCTCCCCCCCATCTTGTCTCATGGCCGCGCCGTTCGCGGATTTCAGCTTGGCCAAAAGAGTCGCGCCGATCTCGGCAAGCGGTCCCGGCTGACACAGGTCCTTATGCCGGCAGGCGATATCATGCCGATCGATCCGTCCGCCGATATAGGGAATCCACATCTCCGGTTCAATCGGAGCGAACCAATCCGGTATGATCGTCGAGCGGAAGAACAGAAGATCCCCCTCGAATCGCCGCGGAGTATAGGCTCCCAGAAGGCGGACCGAGTTTTCATACGTTTTTTTCAAATTCAGAATGGTGGCTTCATCAAGCGTAGCCAAAGCGCTGCTGTCGCTGCGAAGAATCTCGATCGCGTTCGCGACCGTAAGCGGAACGCCGCCAATGCTGTCCTTGTCATAGCCGCCCAAGGCAAGCAGCGCGGTCAACGCCTCCTCTTCATCCGGTTCTCCCCGGATCGGGAGGTAATGACTCGGATAAGCGTCAAGCATCGCCAAAAACGAGACTTCTTCCCCTTCTTCCTGGAGCTGAACCGCCATCGCATGCGCCACATTTCCGCCAAGCGACCAGCCCAGAAGGCGATAAGGACCATGGGGCTGAATCAAGCGAATGGCTTCGATATAATCTGCCGTCATCTCCTCCAGCGTCTTCGGCAGCTCTTCCGCTTGCGCGATGCCGCGGGCCTGCAGTCCGTAGATCGGATAATCCATGCCGAGATGCTTCATCAGGCCGGCGTAGCACCAGCTCAGCCCGCCCGCAGGATGCACGCAGAACAGCGACAGTTGCGCGCCATGGGTTCGGAGCGGCAGCAGCACTTGCAGGGCGCTGGCTCCCCCGTCCATATCGAGCCGCTCCGCGAGCCCGGCCACCGTCGGCGCTTCGAAGAGGCTGCCAATGCCAACTTCCCGGCCCAGCGCCTCGCGGATGCGGCTGATGAGGCGAACCGCCAGCAGCGAATGGCCGCCCAGCTCGAAGAAGCTGTCGTCGATCCCGACGCGCCGCACCCCGAGCACTTCGGCGAACAGATCGCACAGCACCTCCTCCTGCGGCGTTCTCGGATTGCGCCCGTCCAGCTCCAGGGAAAGCTCCGGCGCCGGCAGCGCCTGGCGATCCAGCTTGCCGTTCGGGGTGAGCGGCAGCGCGTCGATGCCGATAATCGCGGACGGAACCATGTAATCGGGCAGTATGGAAGCTGCATAGCGGCGCAATTCGGACGGCTCCAGGGTTGCGCCCGCGGCGAACACCACATAAGCGGCCAGCCGCTTGTCTCCCGGCCGGTCCTCGAGCACCATGACGGCTGCCTGGGCGACCTCGGGATGACGCGCAAGCGCGGCTTGGATCTCGCCCGGTTCGATGCGGAAGCCCCGAATCTTCACTTGATGATCGGCGCGGCCCAGATAATCCAGCGTGCCGTCGGCGAGCCATTTCGCCACATCCCCGGTGCGGTACATTCGGCTGCCCGGCGGGCCGAACGGATCGGCGACGAACCGCTCTGCCGTCAAGCCCGGCCGGCCCCAGTAGCCGCGCGCCAGCCCGGCGCCGGCCACGTACATTTCCCCCGCCGTTCCGGGCGGAGCCGGCTGCAGCGCCTCGTCGAGCACATACACTCGCAGATCCGGTATCGGCCCGCCGATGAAGCTGTTGGCTCCCGAGGCGGCACTATCCCGATCCAGCTCCTTGTAGCTGACATGCACGGTCGTCTCCGTAATGCCGTACATGTTAATCAATCTCGGAGCATGATCCGGATGGCGGCGATACCAGTCCTCCAGCCGGGCCGGCTCCAGCGCTTCGCCTCCGAAAATGACATGCCGCAGGGATAGCGTCTGTCCCAGCTCGGGTTGTTCCCGATCGGCCTGCATCAATTGATAGAAGGCAGACGGGGTCTGATTCAGGACGGTCACGCCCTCTTGCGCGAGCAAACGCAGAAATTCGCGCGGCGATCGGCTTACCGCATGAGGCACCACGACGAGACGCCCTCCATGCAGGAGCGCGCCCCAGATCTCCCACACCGAAAAATCGAACGCGTATGAATGAAATAGGGTCCATACATCCTCCGCTCCGAAGCGGAACCAATGCCGGGTGGACGCGAACAAGCGCACGACATTCTGGTGCGGGATAACGACCCCTTTGGGCTTGCCCGTAGACCCTGACGTATAGATGATATAAGCCGGACTGAGCGGAGACAGCGGCCTGCTGCGTTCCTGATCGCTTGGATTGGCAGAGGATTGCTGCCGCAGCCGCTCCCGGACAGCGGCCTCATCCAGCACGATCCGCGGGAGGCCTCCAGTGTCTGGCAGACCGGATGACACTTCAGCGATCGTCACCATACAGACAGGCGCTCCGTCCTCCAGCATATATGCGATCCGCTCGGCGGGATAATCCGGATCGAGCGGAAGGTAGGCGGCGCCTGCCTTCAGCACGGCCAATATGCCGACTGCCATCTCGAGAGACCGGGGCAAGGCCAACGCCACGAGCTGTTCGGGACCTACCCCCTCTGCCATGAGCAGATGCGCGAGCCGGTTCGCCTGCAGGTTCAATTCCTCATAGCTCAAAGCGCTGCCTTCATGAACGACCGCTGCCGCCCCGGGCGAACGGCTGGCCTGCGCCTCGAACAGCTCCGGAATGGTGACCGGCGGCGGCGCTGCGGCTTCGGGAGCGCTCCATTCCGTCAGGATGCGGCGCCGCTCTTCCGGCAGCAAAATATCAAGCTGGCCCATCGGCTTGTCCGGTGCCCCGGCAGCCGACTCCAGCACGCGCACATAGCGGGCCGCCAGCGCATCGGCTGTGACGCGCTTGAACAAATCCGCACTGTATTCGACGATTCCTTCCAAGCCGTCCGGGCCGCCCTTCGCATCGCGGCGTTCCTGCAGCTCGACGGTCAGGTCGAACTTCGCCGTGCCCGCGCTTTCCAATTGAACGCTGGCTTCTACACCCGGCAAATCGAGCGCGGGAGCCGGCGTATTTTGCAGCACCAGCATAATCTGAAAGAGCGGATGCCGGGAACGGGAGCGAACGGGTTTCACCGCTTCGACGAGACGCTCGAACGGCACATCCTGATGCGCATACGCGTCCAGATTCACCTGGCGCACCCGGGCAAGCAGTTCGCGGAAGCTGGGGTCCCCTGACGTATCGGTTCGAAGCACCAGCGTGTTGATGAACAAGCCGACAAGACCGTCAAGCGCATCGTCGTTCCGCCCGGTTATCGGGCTGCCGATCGGAATATCCGTGCCCGCCCCCAGCCGCGTCAGGAGAATGGCCAGCGCGGCCTGCAGCACCATGAACAGGCTCGCCTTGCCGTCGCGGGCCAGATTCAACAGCCGGCCGTGGAGCTCCTGGTTAATATGAAAATGGACGGTGCCGCCTTGATGGCTGGCCGCTGCCGGACGCGGATAATCGGCCGGGAGCTCCAATTGCTCCGGCAAGCCGGCGAGCGTCCGCGTCCAGAATTCAAGCTGGCGGGTCATCAGGCTGCCGGGATCGCCGCCGCTTCCAAGCAAGCGCTCCTGCCAGATCGCGTAGTCCGCATATTGAACCGGAAGCGGCCGCCATGCCGGAAGCTCGCCCCGGCTGCGCGCCGCATAGGCGGCGGACAGATCGCGCGTCAACGGAGACAGCGACCATCCGTCCCCGGCGATATGATGCAGGAGCAACAGCAGCACATATTCATTCGGCCCAAGCTCGAACAATTCCGCCCGAAGCGAAGGCTCGTCCGACAGCCGGAAGCGGTAGCGAACGGCTTCCTGAAGCCGTTCAGGCAGCTCCGCCTCGCTGGTTCCGGTCAAGATCAGCCCAGGGTGCGCCTTACCGGCGTCCAGAATTAGCTGGCGCGAGGCGCCGGACGCGTCATCAGGGAACACGGTGCGCAGCGTCTCGTGCCGGGCCGCCACATCGCCGAGAGCGGCCTCCAGCGCTTGGATGTCCAGTTCGCCGGACAGGCGGGCGACCAGCGGGATATTATAAGTCGGGGCCGGTCCTTCCAGACGATACAGGAACCATAAGCGCCGTTGGGCGAAGGACAACGGAATATCGTCCGCCCGCCGGGCCGGCCGGATAGCCGGTCTGGCTTCCCGCGAATCATCCAGCCGCCGGACAAGCCCCGCCGCCGTAGGCTCTTCGAAGAGGCTGCCAATACTCAATTCGGCGCCCAACGACTCGCGTATGCGGAGGATGACTCGTCCGGCAAGCAGGGAATGGCCGCCCAGCGCGAAAAAGTCATCATCGATGCCGACGCGGGGCAACCCAAGCGCTTCGGCGAACAGGGCGCAGAGCATCTCCTCCTGCGGGGTGCGGGGTCCGCGCCCTGCGGCCGCTTGACCGGAATCGGGCACAGGCAGCGCCTTGCGGTCAATCTTCTTGTTCGGCGTCAAAGGCATGGCATCCAGCGTGACGATGGCCGCGGGGACCATATAGTCCGGCAGTTGGCCGGCAGCATAGCGGCGCAGCGCGTCCGAATCGATTCCGGAAGGCGAAGCCGGAACGACATAAGCGACCAGTCGCCGCTCCCCCGGCCGATCCTCCCGGACGATCACCGCGGCTTGCGCGACGTCGGCATGCCGGGCGAGCAGATCCTCGATCTCGCCCGTCTCGATGCGGAAGCCGCGCAGCTTAATCTGGTGATCGGCACGCCCCAAATAATCGATGGAGCCGTCAGCCAGCCATCTGGCGAGATCGCCCGTGCGGTACATCCGGGTGCCCGGAGGCCCGAACGGATCTGCCACGAACCGCTCCGCCGTCAGATCCGGCCGCCCCAGATAGCCGCGCGCCAGCCCGGCGCCTGCAATGTACAGCTCCCCTGCCACCCCCGGAGGAACCGGCTGCAGCGCCGCATCGAGCACGTAGAGCCTCGTATTCCAGATCGGTCCCCCGATAGACGGCTTCCCCGTGCGCTCCGGTCCGAGCAAGGTAGCGGCGGAATAAATGGTCGTCTCCGTCGGGCCGTATTGGTTGTTCACCTCGCAATCCAGTTCCTGCAGGGCGAGCTTGAGCCCGATCGGCAAGGCCTCGCCTCCGGTGATCACCGTCAGCCCGCCGAAGCTGCCGGGATGGCTGGCGGCAAGCGCCTGCCATAGCGTCGGGGTCGCCTGCATAATGGTCGCCCCGGTGTCCTTGATTTTCCGGGCCAGCGATTGCGGATCCAGGATCGTCTCCTTCGGGGCGATATCGATGCTGGCTCCCGTCATGAGCGGCAGCAGCACCTCCATGACGGAAATATCGAAGGAGATCGTCGTCACGGACAGCAGCCGATCCCGGCCATCCAGAGCGAACCGCTCGCGCATGCACAGCAGCAGGTTCGCCAGCCCTCCAAAGGTGAGCAAGACCCCCTTCGGTCTGCCCGTCGATCCGGAGGTGTAGATGACATAAGACGGGTGAAGCGGCGACAAACGGCATAACCGGTCGGCGTCGCTCGGGTTGCGCTCGGCTTGCCGCTCCAGGCGCTCCATGGCCGCAGGCTCATCAAGCAAGATCCTCGGAATCGCGCCGGAGCCGGGCAGCCTGGAGGCCGCCTTCCGGATCGTGATCAGGCACATCGGAGCGGCATCATTCAGCATATAGGCAATCCGGGCGGACGGATAATCGGGATCGAGCGGCAAATAAGCCGCTCCCGCCTTATGCACCGCCAGGATGGCGACCACCATCTCCAGCGATCGCGGGAGCGCGAGGGCGACGATCCGATCCGGGCCGGCGCCATGCGCAATCAGCAAATGCGCCAGCCGGTTGGCGCGCGCGTTCAAATCCGCATAACGGAGCGCTGTATCTTCGAAGACCGCCGCGACGGCATCGGGAGTGCTCGCCGCCTGCTCCTCGAACAACGCCGGCACGCTCCATTGCGCCAGTACATGAGCGGTGTCATTCCATCGCTCCAACACCTGCAGGCGTTCTTCAGGCAGCAGCAATTCCAGGCGGCCGATCGGTTGGCCGGGATCGGACGCGGCCAGCTTGTCCAGCGCATGCAGGAAGCGGCGCCGATGCGCGCTCAGCTCGCCGGCATCGTATACCGCGGGGTTGGCATCGAAGTCGATGCGCGTCCCGCTTCCGCCGGAGCCGCAGGAGACATGAATCGTCAGATCATCGACAGGCCCGGCCGCCAGATTGCGTATGCTGCCGCGGCATCCGGCAAAGTTCAGCTCCTCGATAAACGGCATAATATTGATGAGAGGTCCGAACAGCCGTCTGTTGTCCCCCACTAATTTCAGGTCGCGCCGAAGATCCTGATGCCGGTAATTCTGATGCCTTCTGATCTCGCGCATATTTTCAGAGATCTGCCGCACCAGCTCGTTCACGCTCATATCTGGCCGAACAGCGATGCGCAGCGGCAGCAGATTCATTACCATGCCGGGAACGCGCAGCGCCGCGGAGCCGAGACGGCACATCATCGGCACGCCGAGGATGACGTCGTCCGTGCCGGTGAGCCGATGCACGTAGACCGCGGCGGCGGCGATCACGGCGGCGGGCCAGCTTGCCCCGATTCCGCCCGCGGCCGCCTGCCAATCGTCCATGACGCTTGGCGGCAGCTCCGCGGACTCGCGCAGGAAGCTTCGTGACGTGCGCTGAGCCCGATCGCCCAGACTGGCCGCTTCCGGATGATCGGCGAAGCGGGCCAGCCAAAATTGCCGATCCCGCTGCAGCCGATCCGATGCGCGGTAAGCCGCATCTTCCTCCAGGACCGAGCGCCATGAACCGAATGCTCCCTCTCCGATCGGCATATCCTGAGCGAGCGCCGTATAAATTTGCGCCGTCCTTCGCGTCAACAGCGAGAAGCCGTAACCATCGATGACAATATGATGAATGCGTTGGTACCAATAGAATCGGTCGGGCCCAAGCTTGAATAATGCTTCGGTAAACAGCGGACCGCGGCCCAGGTCGGCAGGCTGAGCCAGATCCTGCTTCATCCAGGCTTCCGCCGCAATATGCGGATCCTTCTCCCCGCTGACATCGATCCGGTGCATCGTCCAATCGGAGGATGGAACGATCGTCTGCCAAGGACCGTCCCGATCCTCGCCGAAGCGCGCGTGCAGCGCTTCCGCCTCCATTACGGCCTGGCGCACCGCAGCCTCGAAACGATCCGGATCGACAGGTCCGCGGATATCGATGTATTCTCCGGTATTGAATATCGGGTTGTCCGGATCAAGCTGCTGCGCGAACCAAATGCCCGACTGGGCACCCGATAAAGGCCAGCGGCCATCATCAAGATCATGCATGAGCATCGCCTCCTTTTATACGGTAAAATAATCGCGGTTCGGCAAAGAGCGGCTCATCCGGGAAGAGAGAAGCTGCCACCAGTCGGCCAATGTGGGCCGTTCGGCCAGCTCCGCGAAGCTTACCTCGGCTCCGCCGCGGCGCCACCGTTCGATCAGGCTCATAATCCGGATCGAGTCCAGTCCCCAGATATGAATCAGGTTGTCATCATCCGCAATTCGGGAAGGATGCTCCTGCAGCAGTCCGGCCACTTCAACGCGCACCGCTTGCCGCGTCAATGGTTGGGGTCCTCCTTCAGAGGACGCATGGAGGCACGGTTCAGACGCCGGTGCGGATTCCAACCCAGACGCCGAATCCCCCAGCCGAGCCAGTTCCTCGAGGAGGCGCCGGGTCGTTATCGTGACCGCGCAGCGTTCGGCCGCGTAAGCGAGAGCCATCCGATGCTTGTCTGCCGAGAAATCCGCGACGGCGTCGGCGACGAAGAAGGGCTGCACATCCTGCATGAAAGCTTCGCACGCGGTCATGAGGCACCCAATATGTGCATAAATACCGCACACAATCAATTGATCCCGGCCGCGCTGGCGCAGGATATCGAGCAGCTCTGTCTTTTGAAACGCGCTGTAGCGCCATTTCGTCACCACGATATCATGCTCGCCGGGAGCCAGCGCTTCCACGATTTTTTTCTGATAAGGCCCGTCGTTCATGCCCGGCCCCCAGAAATCGCTCAGCAATCCGCGCCGCTCGGGACTCTGTCCGCCGGGCTGCGCCGAATACACGACAGGAATGCCGAGAGCGGCGCATTGCGCGCGAAGCTTCCGGATGTTCGCCAACAATTCCGGGACAGGCGATTCATCCGCGTTGAAAGCGTCGACGAAGTATTGCTGCATATCATGAATCAGAAGCACGGCCCGCTTCGGATCGGGCCTCCAGGCCGCCTTGTTCGCCGGCAGGTCCGACTCTCCAGGCATCGGATAAGACAATATAGAAGGAAGAGCCATCACATATCTCCTCTTTTCATCATTATTTTGACGGATTGGCGAGCGTGTTCTGCTTATTGGCAATGAACTCGCGCAGCGTCTTTTTGCTGACCTTGCCAACCCCCGTCTTGGGGAACGAATCCGTGAACTCCACCCGATCGGGGATTTTGTATGCCGCCAGCCCTCGCTCCCGGAGGAAGGCTTTCAATTCAGCAGCCGTCGGCGGCGAGGACGGATAAGGAATAACGAAGGCGCATGTGCGCTCCCCGAGGAACTCGTCCGGCATGGCCACCACCGCCGCATCATGCACGCCGGGATGAGCCAGAAGGTGGTTCTCTACCTCTTCTGCCGCCACCTTGTCTCCGCCGCGATTAATTTGGTCCTTGGCGCGGCCTTCAATCACCAGATAACCGGATGGGGTCAATCGGGCCAGATCGCCCGTACGGTAAAATCCATCGGTCGTGAACGCCCTGGCGTTATGCTTCTCGGCCTTGTAATAGCCGCGAATGGTATAAGGTCCGCGCGTCAGCAGATGCCCCGTGCCGCCCGGCCCGACTTCGCGGTCATCGTCATCGACCAGCCGGATTTCATCATATGGCGACATCGGCCGGCCCTCCGTGTTCACGACGATATCTTCCGGATCATCCAGCCTCGTATAATTCACAAGCCCTTCCGCCATTCCATAGACCTGCTGCAGCACGCAGTTCATCGCGTCGCGTACCCGCTTGGCCGCCTCCGCGCTGAACTTGGCTCCGCCTACCTGCAGCACCTGAAGAGAAGACAGGTCATCGCGGAGGGAGCCCGCCGCATCAAGCCAGATCAAAGCCAGCGGCGGCACGACGGCCGTGATCGTGACGCCTTCCTTCGCGATAAGGGGGAAGGCGATGTCAGGACTCGCTCCAGGCGCCAGCACGACCTTGCCGCCGGCATAGAGCGTTCCCAGCGTTCCCGGCGAGCTGAGCGGATAATTGTGGGCGACGGGAAGCACCGCCAAATAGACGCTGTTCTCGTCCAAAGCGCAGATCTCGGCGCTCACCCGCAGACTGTAGATGTAATCATCATGCGTGCGGGGAATCAGCTTAGGAAGTCCGGTCGTCCCGCCGGAAAGCTGGAAAAAGGCAACATCCTCGGGCCGCGGCCCCTCGATGCCGTCCGCAGGATCGGCGTACAGATCGTCCAGCGCCGCGTACTTCCCCGCATCCCCGGCCACAATCACGTGGCGCAAGCCGGGCGCCGCTTCCCGCACCTGGCCGGCAAGCTCCCGGTAATCAAATCCCATGTCAATATCAGGGATAATATAAGCTGCGGCTTCGGCGAATTCGCACAAATAAACGATCTCGCTCTTGCGGTGCGCCGGCAACGAGAAGACGGGCAGCGCGCCCAACCGGAACAGCGCAAAAATAACTTCAAAAAATTGCGGAATATTCGGGAGTTGAACAATGACCCGATCCCCCGGCCGTATCCCCAAGTTGCGGAATCCGGCAGCGAGCCGGTCCGCGCTGGCGTCAAGCTCCGCATAGCTTATCCGCCGATCGCCGCTGACGACAGCGATGCGCTCCCCGTGAGCCGCGGCGCGCTGCCGCAGCATGGCGCCGAACGTCTCTCCGCGCCAGCATCCCAACTGGCGGTACCGTTCGGCCCATTCTTCCGGCCATGCGGGACATCCCGGCAGCAGCATGCTCATCCCTCCTTCACCCTCGACAGTTGTTCATGATCCAGACCCATGGCAAGCAGGAGCGTGCGGAACTTGGCCGATGTCTCCGCAAGCTCCGAAGCCGCGTTCGAGCCGGCGACGATTCCCGCTCCGGCGAACAGACGCAGCGTCCGTCCTTCCGCCTCCGCGCACCGGATCGTGACGGCCCACTCGCCGTCTCCATTCACGTCGCACCAACCGACCGCGCCCGTGTAGTACCCTCGGTCGAAGGGCTCGATCTCCCCAATCGCGGCGCGGGCCAGATCAGTGGGCGTTCCGCATATGGCGGGCGTCGGATGAAGCGCCATGGCCAATTCCAGCGAGGAGACCGCAGGATCGGCCAGCTCCCCGGTTATGTTGGTGGAGAGATGCCACATCGTCTTCGTCCGTATGATCGATGGCCCGGCGGGAACCTGCAATGCCCGGCAGTAGGGACGCAAGGCGGCGACGACCGCATCAATCACGACTTCATGCTCATGCCTGTCCTTGCCGGAGGCCAGCAGCGCGGCCGCCCTGCGCTTGTCCTCGGCCGGATCATCGCTGCGGGCCGCGGAGCCTGCCAGCGGATTGGCCGTCACCCGCCCCCCTGTCTTCGTGACGAGCAGCTCCGGGCTGGCCCCGATCAGCGTGCGGAGACCCGTGCGACCCGTGTGCGATTCCGCCGCTCTGTCATCTTCCGCCGCCAAATCGACCGCAAACGTATAGCCATGGGCATTATGGGAAGCCAAATTGCGCAAGAGTTGATGGACATCAATCGCCTCCGGCGCCGTCATGCGCAGCGTTCTCGACAGCACCACCTTCTGAAGCGAGCCTTCGCCAAGGCGGGCCAAGGCTTCGTTCACGCCATCCATAAATCTTTCCGGCTCCGGAATCGCCTCGGTTTCCCATGCGGATGCCACGGGCCGTTCCTGCGGCATGCCGGCATCGAAGCGCAATGGGCCTGCCCATTGCACATCGTTCGGCACGATAAGCTGCGCGGGCTTCGCAGGAGCGAATGGAATCGCGCCGGCGACAAGCGGCATGGCATGCCCCGCCTGTCTGGCCACGGCCAGAAGCGCCGCCGCGCGCTCGGGCAGGCGATGGCAGCCGTCCAGCCCCTCCTGATCCGGCACCCGCGCCCATGCTCCCCGCGCCAGCAAGGTCCGTTCCGGCGAAGAAAAAAAGAAGGACGTTCCCGTCCGGTATTGCTCCAGCAGATCCGCGGCAGACGCCGCAAGAGCCGCATCGTCATATTTCAGCATTTCAACCGTCTCCCTTCCATCTATCTCAGCACCCCAAGGTCGCACCGCCATCGACGCACAATTCATGCATCGTAATATGCCGCGCCCGGTCGGATACGAGGAAGATCACCGCATCGGCAATGTCGGAGGGCATGGCCAGCTTGCGAAGCGGAATTCCCAAGCGGAACGCCTCCGGCGAACCGGCAATGACTGCCGCCGCGCCGTCCTCCCCGCTCCATAGCGCCCGCTGCATGTCCGTGTCCGTGGATCCGGGCGCTACGACATTGCAGCGGATATGGTTCCGGGCGTACTCCAGCCCGAGACATTTGGTGAACATGGCTGCTGCCGCTTTCGAAGCCGCATAGGCCGACATATGCATTCGCGGCACCCCGGCCGCGTTCGACCCCACGGTCACGATGGAGCCGGAACCGCGGAGCGCCATCCGGCCGGCGGCAGCCCGGGACACATAAAATACGCCGTTGACGTTGACCCTGAAGGTCTCCTCCCAATCCTCATCGCTAAGCGACTCGATGGGCCCTGGCCGCAGCAGCCCCGCTACATTGACGACAATCTCAATCGGCCCCAGCTCCTGTTCGATTCGCTCCACCGCTTCTTCCACGGCCGCCCGGTCACCCACGTCTGCCGGGTATGCCGCGGCACGGAAATTCCCCGCGCCGCTTAGCTCGGCGGCGAGCTTCTCGACGGCCGCGGCATTCCGATCGACGGCCGCGACGATGGCTCCGAGTCCGGCAAGCGCCCGCGCCACCGCTTCCCCGATGCCTTGGGCAGCCCCCGTAACCAATGCGACTTTTCCCTTGATTCCTGCGTGTTCCACCTTAGTCAACCCCTCATTGTTGCTCCGGATGCAGGGCAAACCGCAATGCCCGGCTGATCAGAATCGGCAGCACCGAGACATGCCCTTCATCTTCAAATTCTTTGTATACGGCGCTCACTCCCGAATCGGAGAGAGAAGACAGACGTTCCGCAAGCTCCCTGGCGCTGTCGCAATTGCGGGCGACATGGCTTTTCTCCTGTTCCCCGACTCCGAGCAGAAGCCGGACGTTGACGGGCTCTTCCCGCACACGGGCCGTGAATGTCCGCTCCTGTTCCAGCAAATATTCCTTGCTCCAATGGATGGACGGACTGCCTGCAATATAGTGCCGGAACGCTTCCGGCTTCGTAAACAGCGCATACAGCACGAACAGGCCGCCGAGAGAGTGCCCGAAAATCGCCTGCCGGTTCCGGTCAATCCGGAATTCGCTTGCGATCTGCGGCTTCAGCTCTTCCTCGATGAATTGGAGGAACGCCGCCGCCCCGCCTTGTTCAGGCAACTCTGCTCCATCGGATCTGCGCCTGTACTCCGTATTGGGAACCGGCGTGTAATCGTAAAAGCGATCCGGCGCATAGGAAGCCTCTGTCTCATAGCCAATTCCTACAATGATCGCCGGAGTCACTCCCGTCTTGTCGGGACGGCGGCTCTGCAGGCGCACCGCCTCGGCCATTGTTCCGAACACCGAGTTGCCGTCCAGCAAATAGATGACCGGATATCCAGCCGGAGGGGGCTCCCCCTCCGGCTGGGCCACGATAATCCGGTAGGTGCGGTTCTCGGCCCGCGAACGCAGCGTCCATTGCTCCGCGCGGGGAATCCCGACCTGGCGGCGCGAAAGATGATCAAGCGCATTCATGTTCCGTGTCATGTCATCCCCCCGCTCATTGCGTCAACAGCCGAACCGTGTCGTCAACGATTTTCTCGTAAGCGATAAGCCCGCTGCCAAGCCAGTATTTATTGCTCACTTCGTACACATGTCCCTGCTTGACGGCAGGAATGCTCTTCCAGATCGGACTTTCCATCATTTCTTTCATGCGTTCCGTCCCTTGGTTATAGGCATTGATGACAAAAATATAGTCCGCGTCCAATTCCGGAAGAATCTCCATGGATATGTTGGCGCTATTCTCTTTCCCTACGAGATCGGATATGCCAAGCCCCAGATCGCGGTGCACGACATAACCGCACAAGTATTGTCCGCCCATCAGGCTGACGCCTTTGTGGGCAAAGCGGATAATCGCCACCTTTTTCTCTCCGACCGCTTCCTTCAGCTTTTCCTGGGCTTGCTTCACTTTTTGCTGATAAGCCTGCAGCGCCTGATTGGCCTCCTCGCTTTTGCCGAGCAGGTCTCCTATGGCAGTGAGGGATTTCTCAATATTTCCGGAAGCATTTTTGAATACATAGGTTGGCGCAATCTTGGAGTAGGCTTCATAGTTCCCGTTCTGGGCATAGGTCTCTGTATGCAAAATAATCAGATCCGGATTGTAAGACATTAACGTCTCCGGTGATGGCAGCCCGGCCGAGAAATCAAGCTTCGGGACATCTTTCAATTCCTCTTGCAGGTAATCATGTCCGAGGCTTCCGTTGGACCATTGCGCGACCGGCTTGACGCCCAGCTTGAGCAAGGAGTCTTCCATATTGGGAGCGAAAATGTTCTTCGGGTCGGCAGGAATGGTGACTTCATGGCCAAGCTCGTCCATGACCGTCCGCTCCCCGGAAACCTTCGCGCCGCTGTCGTCCGCTGCGGCAGACACTTCCGAGGCGGTTGCGGAGCTTGGCTGGCCGGTAGGAGCGGCTTCGCTCTCCGCCATCGAGCAGGCCGTCAGCACGCTTCCCAGAAGCAGGCAGCACAGCAATCCCGATATGCGGGCCATGAAGCCGGACTTGGCATGAACTTGAGATTTTGACACGGTATATCTCCCCCTAAGTGATAATGATTCTCATTCGACCTGAGTATAGATCAGGTGGCGAAGGATTCACCATAGCCGATATCCAGAAAACCATTTGGACAATTTCCGGTAAACAGCAGCAAGGCTTCATCAAGCATCCGCATCATGGCGACGGCCGAATATTCGCACCACGGATCGGAGGCAATGGGATAGACATACCGGTTCTTTACCGCTCTCAGCTTCCGCCATTCGGGTGAATGCTGCAAGGCTAGCCAGAAGGCGCGAGAGGACGCTTCGGGACATACCAGGACCAGAATTCGGTCGGGGGCAAGCTCCGCCAATTGCTCCAATGTCAAAGGCGGACCGCTGGACGCGCCGCCCCGGCACGCGGATTTCAGCCTCAGATCGTGATAGAGCACTTCCTCCAGCCCGCGGTTCCCGTAAAAATGGATGCGGTGCCCATAGATGCGCAGAACGAGTATGTTGTCCTGGCCCAACACTTCGCCAATCTGCTTCCGGGCGGACTGAACCCTCTGTTCATAGCGCCCTATCCATTGCGCCGCCTTGTCTTCTCTATTTATAAAACGGCCAATCTTCCGCAGTTGATCTCGCCAACCGTCCTGCGCCGGCAGAATGAGAGAGGGAGCGATCTCCTTTACTTTCGTCTTCTCCAGGGAAGTGAGATGATCAGTGCCAATAATCGCATCGGGACGAGCTTGCACCAGCTTGTTCAGATTCACTTCGAACGAGCGATAGGCATAAGGAGCGGTAAGCATCAGATGGAATCGAATCTTCGTTCGCAAGGCGTGGTAGTAATGAGGCGTCCACTTCGGATCGAGCGGCGCCGCCACCGGCATGACATCCAGCGCAAGCAATTGCCCGATCAACGCAGAGGAGCAGGCGGCGATATGCCGCCTCGCGTTCTTCGCGAAGTCGGACGGAGACACGCCGACTTCTTTCTTGAATTTGCGGCTAAAGTAGAATTCATCCTTATACCCTACCTTCAAGGCAATATCCCGCAGACGCTCTCCAGTGTCAGTCAAATATCGCTTGGCGTGGTTCATGCGCACGGCCGTCAAGTAATCCATCGCGCTTAGGCCATAGGTTTTCTTGAAGAGATCGACAAAGTATTTGGGGCTGATATTGGCCATCCGCGCCAGTTGCCCGATCGACAGAGATTCGTCATAATGCCGATCCATAAATTCTTTGATCTCATTCAAGTTGGTTTTCCGGCCTCGGTCAGGCGTCCGCAATCTCGGCAGCTCTTTTTTTGAAACCACGGGGAACCTCCTTTTGCTAATATAAGATGAGCATGAAGCATGGGATGGAAGCTGCATCTCCCTGGTGATGATAATGATAATCATTATCATTAATTAAATTACCATAAGTATCCACCCCAGTCAATCAATTTATGGAAGAAACGTGGCCATGAAAATCGAATGAGATCGAAAGGACAGGAGTTGGAAAAAAGGAATTATCATTTCATAGCGGGCAGGATTGTATCTTCTCTGGCCGGATGCTATCCTATCTCCATATCCAATGAGCGGAAACAGATGGATATGGCATACCCGTTGCGAGGTGAAAAGATGAATAATATCCTTTTGGAAGAGTTCTCGCCCGTTTGCCCCATTCAAGCGTTTGTGGAGGAATATGAGGACTGCGTTTATTTTTATTTATGGAACTATCCGGGCGAGGAATATGCGAGCGTTCGTTCCTGCTGGGTCAGGAATTACGGCCCGGCGCCGGAGGCTCTCGACGTGGAAGCGATGGGCCAGGGCCGGGCTCCGATGCTGCCGCGAGACTGCTGCGCCCATCCCGGAGGGGCAGAGCGTCTCGATCCCGAGCAGTTGGCTGTCGTCTGGTTCGAGGAAGGCGATGCGGCCGCCCTGCTCTACCGGGACGAGATTGTGAGCGTCATCCCCGGATGGGCCGGTTCGTCCGCAGACGAACACCGTTATCCCGGCTATGCAAGGGACTGCATCGGGGAGTCGAATCTGTGCTTCCCGCTGGGGACGCCGGATTCCAACGCATTGTTCCGGCGCATCGAGCTCGCCAAGGAGTTCTGGCAGAGCTGGGACGAGCATACATGGGCAGGCTTGCAGCAGCAGTATCTGGAGGCTATCGAATCCGGACTCGGTCCCGTGGCGAACTACTACGCCATCGACGGCGGCCATTGGCCTCCGCGGGCCATGGTGACGATCGAACGAGACGATGTCACGTATGTCGTGACGCTGGGGGTATCCATTCTGCCGCAGCCGAAGGTGGAGCAATATACGGAGACGCCGGAGCTGCTGCGGAGGTTCGAGTTCGCCTTCGCCTGCGATTCGCGATGGCTGGGCGAGCATGGGAAGCCGATGCTGCAGTACATTAGCGGGCAGGCCAATCTGCCCTGGACCTATCTTACGTTCGTCGCCAATGGACATACGATTCCGTGCGGCGAGATTGGCCTTGGTCACGAGCGCTTCGCCGCGGTGGCGCTTGCGCAGCCGCCGCATGCGCCGGCTGTAGCCCTTCCGGAGATCGGCGGCGATCCGGTCAATCTGCTCTGGATGATTCCGATTACGGAGGAAGAACGGCACTATGCCAAGGAAAAGGGCACGGAGCGCTTGTTCGAGCGCGCGTCCAACCCGGAGGAATGGATATTCAACGGGGAAGCCAAATTCTCGTTATAATCGAAGACGCTCCATCGAACGCAGCATATTTTGTGCTCGATGGGGCGTCGCTGCGTTATGCCGGCAGCATCAAGCGCGCGCGCCATTTTGCCGCCGCTCATGGCTCATGGGCGCATGCGTCAGGCGGCCGTCTCCGGTTGCGCCCCGCCGGGATTGGGCAGGAAGCAAAGACAGAGGAAGGCGGTCAGCGCCATTCCTCCGCTTGCCGCCACCGACACGGCGAAGGCGCGGACATAATCGGGCAAGGCCGCTTCGCCGGGACCCAGCGAGGCGGAGAACACGATGCCGATGAGCGCCACTCCAAGCGAATTGGCCAACAGGAGACAACTGGCCCCGACGGTCAGCGCGCCTATTTTCAACACGGGCAGCCCCCAGCGCCGGACGATGCGGGCCGACAGCAGCGAAGTCAGGAAGAGGCCTGTGCCCAAAGGCAGGAATACGAGACTGGCATACTGCACATCCCGGTGCAGCCCGTACTGCACGTAATACCTTACGATAAAGAAAAAGGAAAACAGGCTGAGGTAGATGACAACGACAGCCGCCATCCCCGTGCGGAAAGAGCGATGCTTGAAGATAGACAAATCGACGAGCGGGACCGCCCCGCGCTTCCGCTTCCGCAATTCTACCATGACAAAGGCCGCGAGCAGCGGCAGCGCGGCCAGGAGACAGAGCCAGATCCATGCCGTCCATCCTTGCTTCTGCCCTTCGGACAACGGATAGACAATCAGGAACAATCCGCCCATAAGCAGGACAGTCCCGGCCCAATCTAGGCCGTGCGCCGGCTCCCCCCGCGACTCGGGAATCATCGGCAGCAGCAGCAGAACGAGAAGCCCGAACGGCACATTGAAAAAGAACACGGTCCGCCAGCCGAGATCGAACAGATTCCAATTGACGAGAACTCCGCCCAGAATCAGGCCGCTGGCGAAGCCGAAGCCGATCATGGCGCCGTACACGCCGAACGCGAGCGGCTTCTCCCGCTGGGTGAAGCTGACCTGCATGATGGACAGCACCTGGGGCTGAATAAAAGCCGCGGCCAGCCCCTGCACGATCCGTATGGCAATAAGAAGCGCCGGCTCCGAAGTCAAGCCGCCTAGCGCAGCCATGAGCGTGAACCCGCTCACGATTAGTTGGGCCTCCGCGAAGCTGGCATGAAGGCTGCGCTGCATAGACGGCAGGGCGACCTGTATCATATACGTATTCAACGAAATCAGCAGCGTCGGCAGCAAAATGACCGCTAGCGCATACCAGCGGCGCGGATTCGCCTGCTGCTCCGGCTTATCCTCCGTTGATAATGTGGCCGTTAGTGGTGTGGGCATCGCAATTCCTCCTTTTACCGCATCCGTAATCATGCATAGGGCGAACACCCCGTCACGGCTTAAAGGGGTTGACTTCAGCTTGTCCCAAGTTGTGGCTCCGATCCAACGAAGGCGCAGCCCAGGGCACTGCGATAAAAATATGGCGCATCTCCGTCATGCCAGCTCTTCCTGGGCGACCTCGGTCTCCAGTCCCGAGGTGTTCACGACAGTGATGCCCAACGCATCGAATCCGTTGCGCTTCGCTTCCTCGAAGCTGCAGCGTTCCCCGCTAATCAGCTCCAACCGCCCTTCCTCATCCACATCTTCCGCAAATTCCTCGTCCCAATCGACAATATAAAAAACGGTGATGCGAATCTCGAACGTATCCTCCCCATCGGGATCGATATACGGAAGGAGGAGCTGCGTCCGTCCGTTCCGCTGCTCGTCCGAATACGTGTCGCACAGCATCGCATCATACCCGTGCTTGCAGCCGTCAAACAGGACGTACCGTTGGCCGGTAACGACATCCTCGGCGACGATCAGTTGAGGCGCGAACTCGGTTGCCGTAATTAACTCGTCCATCAGTTCCCCGTAGTAGAATAAATAAAATTGGGTATGGCCCTTCGGAGTCCGGAGCTTGCCCGTCCATTCCTCCTCTCTCCAAGCTTCCGGATTTACTGGCACGGTAATTCCTTCGAGATAGGCCGGTCCCGGTCTGTATTGATGCTGAACCGTCATGGGTGCACATCCTTTCCCTGTTCCATGGATAGGGTGACCAGCTTGGCTTCCGCATTCACATCCAGCTTCACGCGGATGCCCAGCACAATCCCCAGTTCGGCGCCTATTTTCATCTCGATTCCTCCATTGCTGTCTTTTAAGTCTTTCAAGCATCCTTATGCAGCAGTCCGCGCAGCGTCTTGACCATGGCCGCTCTGTTTTTGGCCTCTTTCATATAGGCAGGCAGCGTATGCGAAGCCGTCCGCATCATGCCGGCGCCCGGCTTCTCCCGCAGATCGGCCGATATGTAATCAATTAGATAGAGGAGGTGGTCCCGGTTCAGCGCCCATACCGGCTTGCCGCGGAACATGTCGAGATAATACAGCTCCAAATGGAATACCGGGTCGCGTCCTTGACGGATATCGGGATAATACCCTCTGCAAGTCAGCGTCCTGCGCAGCGGAACTTGATTCAGGGCAGTGCAGTGAGGACATCGGATATGAATCATGCGTTGCGCAAGCTGCTTCCTGTCCGCCACTTCCTCGTTGAACCATCTCTCGCACGCTTCGCATACTCCGCTGGCCGCATACCGGTATGCTTGAGGCTCCTTCTCATGGTAGAAGCATGCCGTCCACCTTGCCTCTCTCCGCTGCTCTCCCTGGCAGATGAAAGCGAGCCCGCCGCATTGCGGACATTTCACCGCCACTTGCTCACCGCGATAGAGCACGGCGCCGAAGGCATATTTGTATCCCGGTTCTTCCCGGAAACGTTCCATTGCCGGCCTTCCTCCTTCCGATCGGTTGCCGAACGTATATACAGAAAAAAGTATATGACACCCGCCGTCCGCAGCACAAAGACCTGCCGTACCAGAATACAATCGGCTTTTTTCCGATGGAAAGCGGCCTTTTCGCGAAATGTTTGCAATAGGCGGCAAGTTGCTGTACAAAAGCTTATCCTCCGCTTGATATCTGTTTAGCTATGTTTGTTTAAAAGTGATAAATCGATGGTGAAGGAATCTTTAATCCCATTACATCGCCCCAATGCCTAATATGTGATATTATGGAAGCAAACCAATTTTAGCTGCCAACGTATGGAATATGCAGGAACACAATAGCCAAGCCGCGAAGCACGCGCTTTCCGAGTCTCCTTGATAATCAGGAGAAGCGGAGGGGGCGTGCTTTTTACATATATCCCTAATGGGATGGCAGTCAAATATGATACAATGAGGAGGAGACAAGGTGAAAACGGCAGATGTGCAGCAGTTACACAGACTTAACCCGAAAAACGATTTTCTGTTTAAGCGCCTGTTTGGCGAAAAGGAAGGCAAACGCTTGCTAATTGGCTTGCTAAATGCCATCCTCCGGCGCGAGGGCGCACAGATGATCACCGATGTGTCTATTATAGAAGATACAAAGCTCGCCCGTGAGTTAGTGGAAGATAAGGAAGCGGTGCTGGATATTTTATGTGAGGTCGATGGCCGTGAAAAAGTAAATGTCGAAATGCAAGTGCGCCGCTTTGTCCGAATGGACTATCGAAGTTTATTCTATGTCGGCAAGCTGCTGACCGAATCGCTTCATCACGGGGATCCTTATGACCGTTTGCAGCGTTCCATAGGCGTAAATATTCTCGACCATCACTATCTTCCCCTGAAGAAGTATCATAGCACCTTTCATTTTATATGAGGATGAAGAGCGCAGCTATATGCTGACCGACATATTGGAACTCCATTTTATCGAATGCCCGAAATTCCGGCGCCTGCCCTTTGATATCCGCGATCCCTTGCATCGCTGGCTGCGGTTTTTGGATCAACAGACAACAACCGAACAATTGGAGGAGTTGATGATGGTGGATGAGCTGTTTAAGGAAGCCGAGGCCCGTCTCTCGTATTTGGCGAGCGACGAGGAGACAAGACGGCGTTATGCCCTGCGGGAAAAGGCGCTGCATGATCGCGCCAGCCTGCTGAACGATGCGCGTACAGCCGGGATTGAAGAAGGGATTAACAACACAGCATTAAATATGTTGAAGGAAGGACTTGATGCCGCCCTTATCTGCCGCATAACAGGGCTTGATGCTGCCCAGATTGAACGGTTGAAAGAAAAAAGGATGTGCAAGCCGGAAACGAACGGGCAGGAGTAGAGCACATAAACGTCAAGCAGGTTGCCGCGGCAGCCTGCTTATTTTTTGGGGAAGATACATCGGAAGCTGGCTTGAAGCCTCACCCTCACCCGTTTTCTGCATCGCGCTGCTCTCGCTCTGCGCCCAACCGCTCCAGCCGCTTCCTGTATTCGCTCGGATTGCAGCCGTAATGCTTGCGGAACGCAGCCGTAAAATTGCTTGCATTGCTGTAGCCGACAGCGACCGCGGCCTCGCTTACATTCATCCGCTCGGCTTCCATATACCGCAAAGCCTTCTCCATCCGCTCCTTGCGCACCAGCTCGAATACCGTCATGCCGAACAGCTCGCGGAAGCCGGTCTTCAGCTTGAATTCATTCAGCCCGGACTGTCTCGCCAGTTGCCGGATGGAGATCGGCTGCTCGCAATGGTCGAGGACAAGCTGCCTGGCTTCGCGCAGCTTGATGATATCGTCGCGGCTCACGGTGCGCTGACCGCCCGTCACATCGAGCCCGTCCGCTTCGCCGAACAGGGCGATGAACTCCATCGCCTTGCTCTCCATATATAAGCGCTTCATCGTGCCTTGATACGTGCAATGGAGCAGATCCAGCACGCATTTGCGGATGGCCGGGGAATCCGGATACGTATCGATGCGCCCTTGATAGCGCCGCAGCCAGGTCTCCATTTTCTGCTTCTCCGCTGCATCCCCCGCGTACCGGAACAATTCTTCCGGAGACAACCGGATCTCCAGCAACTGATGCCGGTGCCCGGCCTTCTTCTCTTCATATACTTGAATATCCTCCAGGAACAAAACATTTCCTGTCTGTTTCTCCGTTAGGCATTCCTTGCCGCCCCACTCGCAGTAAATCTCCCCGCTGACGCAATAGCTTAGCTCGAACAGCTGGCAGGCCTCCTGAATGCGAAGAATCATATTTTGCTTGTACGTCACGTCCGTCATGATAATCTCCATGCCCGGACGAATCCGCAGCAGCCTAATCGATCCGGTGCCGACATGAGAAGGGAGGGCAAGCTGCTGCTCCCAAGCTGTATGTTGAATCCGGCCGTTCACCGCTTCAGAGAACCGATCAAAATAATCATGAACCTCCGTAACCAATACATCCAGAGCCATCATGCACCTCCTCTCCACGGAATGAGAATGATTATCACTCACTCGATCATTGTACGGGTTTTGATGCTGCTTTTCAACCATGCCATGATATCGCGCAGCTCGCCCCGACAGCTTGCTTAGGGCGAAACTGTTTGCTGTTCAGCATCGTCTATTTAGATATAAGCTTGATGAAACGCGACGCAAGACGATGGAGGGAGATAAAGGATGAAGCTTATCGCTCGATTGCTGTTCATCGCCGGGGGAGCGGCAATTCTCGCCGGTTGCGCACAAGACGAACGTCCCGCCATTCCATCGGACACGGGACGAAGCCCGGCGGCAACAGCTATTGCCAAAATATCATTTCCTATCCGTCTCTGTAGTCGTGGATGGCGTCCATCCTCAGGCTGGAACTGTCATCCTGGAACTGTCATCACTGCAAAATGAACCGGAGGCGGCTGGTTTGCCGCCTCCGCGCTCTTATTTTTTGTTTCTTCTGTATATATCTATCGACTTATAGCCCTCGGCCAGCACGGTTTTCATTTCGGCCAGTCTTTTGTCCTGCGTTTCCTTCTTCTTCGCGCTGTATACATACCGCGCCCAGTCTTTCTGGTAGCCGGGAGTCAATTGATTGTACTGGCGTGCGATTTCCTCGTCGTGCTGCAAATAAGCCTTGATATCTTCCACACGGTCGACATAATCATCCACGCGTTGGCTCGGTTTCGTTGCGGCTGAGCTCGCCGCCTTCTTCGCCTGGGATTTCAATCCGATGACGGTAAACACGTCGTTCAGGCTCACCATGCGGGCAAACTTAATCGGGCTGCCCCCTATATATCCATCCTCATCCATAGGGACTTCGGCGAAGAAGCTGTCCCGCTCAATATATTCCGCGTACTTCGGATTATTTTTCTTCGGATAGGCGAAGAACAGATACCCGCCCTCTTCGAGCAGTTGCCGTTCAATCACCTGATTCAACTGACTCGCGAACTCCTCCAAGTTGAAGATGAACGTAAAAATGAGACTGTACTTCTCTTTGACCGCCGACGTGTCGTACTCCAGCTCGTCGAAATCGGCGATATCGTCCGGCTTGCCCAAAATCAGCTTCGTCGGATATTTGCGGAGGTTTAATTTATCAATAATGGTCTTCTCGGAGTTGTTCATGGCTGTATCCCCCTTTACGATGCGAAAAGCATGTCTGTCGACTATTGTAGCATTGTTGACTCCGAAATCATATTCTTGGGCGAACATACAAACCATTTTTATGACCTAAGGCATACGCTGTAAAATCGATAAGAAAGGGGCGAGGACTTATTAGAACATTCAGGGCAATCCTATCGGGGCGAAATGAAGTGCCTCCTGTAAGAACGATAGCTTCAGGAAATGCGGTGTTTCAGCTCAGCAGCAATCGCACTCAGTTACGATTCCGGCTGGTGATCCGAAATATTAACCGGGTGACCCAAGCCCATATTCATCTGGGCAGAAGAGGGCAGAACGGTCCCATCGTAGCCTTCCTGTTCGGTCCGTCCAAATTTGGCATCTCGGTAAGGAGAGGAGTCATCCAGGGTATCCTGACGAGCCGGGATTTAGTCGGCCCTCTCAAAGGCAAAACGATTCGCGACCTCATTCGTGAGATCGAAAGAGGGAACGCCTATGTCAACGTCCATACCATACAATTTCCAGACGGAGAAATTCGCGGTCAAATCACCCGCTAATAGATGCAGTAAGCAAGCCTATGTCGCTGACATGGGCTATTTTCATGTCTAAGGGCCGTACCATATCCAAGCCGAGGGGATGCGCCAATATTTTGATTCGTCAGTTGCTTTGCGTTTTGCAGATGCAATTCCGCGTGTTCCTGCCACCGTATGATGTTTTCGATTACGGGCTTGTAGGCTGCCGGAGCGGCATCTCTCATGACAAGCAGACCGGAACGCACTTCGCGATCCAGCCGCTCTGCGTTTTGGATGCAGGCAACCAGGGTTTCGACAAGGGACGGCGCGCTCTCTCCGTTCAGCAATCTTTGAGCTGACCCGGTCGCAGTCACCCGATGATAAGAGGCGGGGACAAGACTGGCATGCATTTCTGAATTTCCTTCTAAATCTTGCGTTTCGGGTATATGAAACAACTGCGTGCTTATGGAACAGACCATCTGTTCACCATACAGACTGTTATATAATTCGGTTACTGCAGATTGCCACATCTCATTTTGTCTCAATCATAACACCTTCCCGGCAATTGATAGGCGGATATCCTGTTATATCGTATGCCGGTTAGCATGACTTGCTACTGCATCGCGGCTTTCCGCATTATCTCTTATAAATGGAAGGAAGCCTTCCCTCTCGCTGGAACTGCGGCATCCGCTTCGAAATCGCGATCCCGCGGGCAGATCATGAAGAGCCCTGCAATCTTCGGCAGATCAAAGAAAGAAGCATTGGAACGATCAATAAGACGAAGCAAATCATTTACCATCTCTATGATGATCGGGGGTGCGACGTCCTCTGCGCTGCCTTGGATCCGCTGCGGCCGCTCTATGAAGAGTTCAACGATTGGATATTGGAATATGACCGGGAAAAAAATAGAGGCTCTATTCCAGTAGAGCAGGTGCCTGCGATACAGTTCCATTTTCGACGCATGTTCAATCATACCTTCCCCATATGAAAAAGAGGGGCTTATCCACCCCTCTTGCGATGTTATCTCTACGCGGCGACGAGTTCTCGCTGCCGCCCCGGCTTCCGCTTACACGAACTGCCGGATGTCGTTGTTGCGGCCGAAGCGAAGGATCGCGATGAGCGCGAAGACCGCGGCGAAGCCGATCAGAATCGCCATATTCAGAGACAAGCTGCCAAGCGGAACGCCTTGCTGAAGTTTATTGATCATGTCCAACAGCCAGTGCTGCGGCATAAAGTGCGAGATTTTGCGCATCGTGTCCGGCATGATATCCATTGGGAAGAAGCAGCCGGCGAGCAGGCATGACGGCGTAATGATCAGATTTTGCAGGGCGCCGGCGCCCGCGCTGCTCTTCGAGAACGCGACGATCAAGAGCGAGAGACTGATAGCCGCCAAAGCGAACAGGAACAGTGCCGCGATCATATTGCCGTATGGGATGCCCGAGTCAATATGGAGAATATTCTTCATCACGATCAGCGTGACCGTAATCTGCAGCAGCATAATGACGACATTGACGGCCACGTTCGAGAGCACGTACGTCCTCGCCGAGACGGGGGCGGACAGCAGCCGCAGGAATGTACGGTTCTCTTTCTCCTTCAGAATCATCTCCGACATGCTGACCGCGGAGTACATCATGAACGCGACGAGGAAGCCTATCGATTGATACGTCATCGACTTCAGGTTCGACGTATCCTCCAGCGTCTCGGCCGTCACCTGGAACCGCTGCTGGCTGTATCCGGCATAGATGGTGTCGAACCGGGCATCATCGCCTCCCGCACTGCGGCCAATCGCGGCCACGTTGCCGACATAGCCCTGAAGCATCGCCTTGACATAGGCGGTGACCTGCGCCCCCTTCACGGAGATAATGTCCAGATGATCCGGCCGGCCGGTCCGCACGCTTGCGGCGAACCCTTCGCCGAACACGATGCCGCTGTCCAGCTTGCCTGCCGCGATATCGCGCTTCATCGCCGCTTCATCCATGACCGTGACCTTGATCTGATTCAAGCCTTCCAGGAAGCGGATGGCATCCTGCGTAATCGCCTGATTGCCGTCCAGGTTGAGCATGCCGACGCGGAGCGTCCCGCTGCTATTGTTCGCGTACAGCATCATCGACACCAGCACGCCCAAGACGGGCAGGCCGAAGTAGACGATCCAGTTCTTTTTGTTGCGGAACGTCTCGGTCATTGTTTTGCGGATAAGCCATATCACTTCGCTCATATTATAACGCCTCCCGTCTTCGCATAGAGATGACCGCGATCAAGAGAAAAAGAGCCGCAATGCCGGTATTCAAACCAATAGCCGGCCACCCTGCGGCCGCATTGCCGGCGTAGATGATCTCCGTCAAGGCCGTATTGGCCCAACGCAGGGGGGACAGATTGGTGAGCCAGGTCATGAAGCCCTCCGTCTCTCCAATCGGAAAATACGCCCCGCCGAGAAACGAAGCCACCTGCGTAAACATCATGACGATGCCTTGAGAGCCCTCGCCCTGAAACAGGAAGCTGACCGCGAGTCCCAAGCTGACCGCGAGCAGCACCTCGGTCAACAGCAAGAGAAAGATCATGCCGTAATGCGTGCCCCAATCGGCATGGAAGGCGAATTTGCTGAACAGGACGACCAGCAGGACGCACAGCAGATTGATCAACGTGCTCCCGATAACTTTTCCGATAAATATCTCGCCTTTGCCGATGGGAGCCGCCATTAAGCGAATCGACGTATGGCGGATGCGCTCGCCGCGGAACAGATTACTGGACGAGAAGACCGAGTAGAGCGCGATCATCGTCGTCATCGCAATGGCGTAGTACCCGAAGGAGTCCGGACGCTTATCCGGATTCAGCGTAGTCTCGCGGATGAAATCGCCGCTCTCCCCGGCCCCGCCGACGATTGACCGGGCTGCCGCCGGATCCGTATGGAAAGCCGCGGCCATCAGTGAGTAGCGGTCGGCGAACGCAGTCAGCATCCCCTGAATAATGTTGCTCTCGATCGTATTCTTGCTGCTTCCATAGAACTTGATCCCGTCGCCGTCCAGTTCCGCATAAGCGGTAAAGCGGTTCGCGCGGACCTCCTCCTGTCCGTTCATGCCGGCGGTGGCCTGCACGACCTCGACGCCTTCCTGCTCAATCGCCTGCACGAACCGGTTCCAGGCTGCCGTTCCTTGCGAATCGGTCCATTCATTGCGGACGAGCAGCCGCAGACCGTCGATCTCTACGCCGTCCGTGAACGCGTTCGTGAGCGCGGCCCCAAGAATCAGCATCAATACGATCGGCAGGGCGAGCATAAACACAAAGGTTCGGGTATTGCGGATATTGGATTTGATTTCTTTGAGTGCGATATTCCAAATGTTCATGCCGGCTTTCCCCCTTCAGTCCCGCAAATTCCGGCCGGTTAAGGTCAGGAACACCGTCTCCAGATTCGGCGCTTGCTCTTCGACCGATCGGATTTCCACCTGATCCTTGATCAACTGCTGGATAATCCGGTTCAGATTGTTGATTTCCGCTTTGGAAATAATTTTGAGCATCTGCTCCTCAAGCCGAACCGAGGTGACGCCCTGGATCTGTCGGATCGCATCCACTTCAAGCGCGGGGTCCGAAGACTTGATGCCGATCCAGATTTCCTTCGATTCGGTAATTGTCGCGGTCAATTGCTCCTTCGTGCCTTCCGCGATTATTTTGCCGTGATCGACGATCGCAATGCGGGTGCAGATTTCTTCGACTTCTTCCATGTAATGGCTTGTATAGATGATGGTGCAGCCCATCTCGTTCAGCTTGCGCACCGAGCCCAATATATAATTGCGGGAATGCGGGTCGATCCCGACCGTCGGTTCATCCATAATGATCAGCTTCGGCCGATGAGCGATGGCGCAGGCAATGTTCAGCCGGCGCTTCATGCCGCCCGAGAAGTTTTTGGGGAAGCTGGCATGCTTGTCGCCCAAGCCTACGAAGTCCAGCGCTTCTTCGGTGCGCTTCTTCAGCAGTTCCCCCCTCAGGCCGTACAGGCCGGCAAAAAAATGCACATTCTCATAGGCCGTCATATCCTCGTAAATCGCGAGGTCCTGCGGCACGATGCCGATGTTCATTTTGGCGAAACGGTTATGCTTCGCGATGTTTTTGCCGAGCAGGCTGATCTCCCCCTTGGTGCTCCGCAGCAGGGACGCGATCATATTGATCGTCGTGCTCTTGCCCGCGCCGTTGGCGCCCAGGAAGCCAAAGATTTCCCCTTCGCGCACGTTCAGCGATATATTGTCGACGGCGATGAAATCACCGAATTTTTTGGTTAAATTGCGGATTTCCAGTACGTTGCTCATCCGTTTCGCTCCCTCCATGGTTCTGTCCGTATTGTAATAAAAAAGGATGCGCTTATGTCAGTGCATAAGTTCATCCTCTGTTCATGAGAATATTCACTTGTTTCGGCATGAGAATGTTCACTGGCCTCATCGGCCTCCGCAAGGCAGAAGGGTCGTTACGGTAAAGCCATTCGTCCCGTCGACGATAACCGTGCCTCCTGTGGAAGCGGCCCGCTCCTCCATGCCTACCATCCCAAGTCCTTTCACGACCTTCTCCGCCCCGACGCCGTTGTCCGAGACGACCGCCTTGATGAATTTGTTCAGCACCCGAACTTCAATATGGATGGCGGTGGCCTGCGCATACTTGAGCGCATTCGTGACCGCCTCGGTCGCATTCTGCTGAATGATCTTCCATTGCAGCGGCGTGATGGCGTCGATATCCCCGTCATAAGCCAGCGTCGCGGCCACGCCTTCCCGGGCCGCCAACTCGTCGACGAACAGGCGGAGCCGGTTGATCCCCATCTCCTCGGGCCGCGGCTTCATGTCCTTGAGCGTCAAGCGGATGCGCTCCAGCCCCTCCTTGGAGATCGCGACGGCATTGCCCAGCAGCTCGGACGCCTTGTCCCGGTCGGCGGCCAGCAGCCGCCGGGCCGCCTCCATCTGAATCAGCGCCCCCGCCATGGCATGGCCGACGTCGTCATGAATCTGCTGGGAGAGCCGGTTCCGCTCCTCCAGCTTGATCGTATATTCGGACTGGCGGATATATTCATTGTTCTCGCTCAAGGTGCGGGCCAGCCGCTGCAGCTCTCCCCGCATCTTTTCCCGCTCGCTCTCCAGCCTGGCCAGCCTGACGCTGAGCCCGCTAGCGCAGGCATACAGCAAATAGCTGAGCAGGGCGCTGAGCAAGTACAGCGGAATCAGATCGGGAGGCATGAAGAGCAGCGGCGGCAGCATGCACACGAAGGCGAGCCGCCTCCGATCCGAGCAGGAAGAGACGAATTCGTACACATTGATCGGAAGCAGCAGCAGGAATAACGGATCCAGCCGGATCGCGCATACGATGACGAATGCGGCGGAGCAGGCGATAAGGGTCTGCTTGAGCCGGATGTTTTTGAAAATGGGAACCGTGATATTCACGGCGAGATACAGCAAGTAGGAGAGAATATGCCACGGGCTCGCCGCGGAAGCGAAATTCATCAGAAATGAGGCCAGCACAAGATAGCCGAGCACCACCGCTTTATTGCCGATCGTCCATAGTTCCATAGGCGATAATCTCCTAACTCCTATTCATCCGACGTTCTCGCTTCACCCGTCAAATAATAGATCGCAATCTGCGTGCGATGCTCAAGTCCCGTTTTATTCAAGATCGAGGTGATGTAGTTGGCGACGGTTCCTTCGGAGATGAACAGCTTCCTGGCGATTTCTTTGTTGGACAAGCCGCGGGCGATATGGTCCATCACGCCCAGCTCCCGTTCCGTGAACGGGCTGCGGTCGATTTTGCATCCGCCCGGATCGGCCGCTGGCGGCGATGTTGTCCCTCCCGAATCGGGCATGGCCGCGTGCGGGGAAGAAGAATGATCTGCGGCAAGGTTGGCCTTGATCTTGTCCAGCACGACATCCTGCAAGACGTGATGGTCGTTGCAGACACTCTTGATGGCGTCGCGAATCCGTTCGGGATCATTGTTCTTGAGCAGATATCCGCGCGCTCCCGCCCGGATGGCTTCCAGCACGAACTCATCGTCGTCGAACGTCGTCAGAATGAGCGGCTTGACCTTGGTCTGCTCCGTCAACAGGCGGGCCGCCTCGACGCCGTTCATATTCGGCATCCGCACATCCAGCAGCGCGACGTCCACGTCGTGGCCCTTGCAAAATGCGACCGCCTCGGCCCCGTCCTCGACCGTGCCGGCCACTTCAAATTCCTCAAAGCTGGATAATATGATTTTCATGCCTTCCCGTATAAACGAATTGTCGTCTGCGATCAGCACTTTGATAGTCAACTTCGGTCCGCCTCCTGTCGCGCGATCTTCATTTCTGTAGTATGACCGATAATCCCGCCGCTGCGCAAGTTTTTTTCAAGCGTCTATACGCCCCCTATACGCCCGACAGCCCCCGTCTTAGAGCAAGACGAGGGCTGCACGATGATTGGTTTATTCGGTTACAATATCATGCACGAGCACCGGCGCTTCGGCATGGTCGCCAATGCGGATGTTCGCGTAAATCTTCTCGATCACATCGTCAACGTTTTCGCGATTGGCATGTATCGTGACCAGGGACTCGCCTGCCTGAACCCGGTCGCCGATCTTCTTGTTCAGCATCAGGCCGACCGCAAGATCGATCTCGGAATCCTTCGTCGCGCGTCCCGCGCCGAGCAGCATGGCCGCCGTTCCAATCTCGTCCGCGACGATCTCGGCGACGACGCCGTCCTGACGTGCCGGGACTTCGATCAGGAAGGACGCTTGCGGAAGCAGACTCGGATCGTCCGCCACGGCTGGATTGCCGCCCTGATTCGCGATGAATTCCTTGAACTTATCCAAGGCCTTGCCGTTGCGGATAACTTCCTTCAATTGCTCCTCCGCTTCTTCCAACGATGCGGCCTTGCCCGCAAGATAGACCATCTGCCGCCCGAGCGCCAGGCACAGCTCCTCCAGATCGGCCGGCCCGCGCCCGCGCAGCGTATCGATCGCTTCCTGCACTTCCAGGGAGTTGCCGATCGCGCGCCCAAGCGGCTGGCTCATGTCCGAAATGACGGCCATCGTCTTGCGGCCGACGTTGTTGCCGATGCTGACCATCGCGTGTGCCAGCTTCTTCGCATCCTCGGCCGTCTTCATGAAGGCGCCCGCCCCTGTCTTCACGTCAAGCACGATCGCATCGGAGCCTGCCGCGATCTTCTTGCTCATAATCGAGCTCGCGATGAGCGGAATCGAGTTCACCGTGCCGGTGACATCGCGCAGCGCATACAGCTTCTTGTCCGCCGGCGTCAGATTGCCCGTCTGTCCGATGACGGCAATCTTATGCGTATTGACCAGATTCACGAACTCGTCCGTGCTAATCTCGACATGGAAGCCTTCGATCGATTCCAGCTTGTCGATCGTGCCGCCCGTATGGCCGAGCCCGCGCCCCGACATCTTCGCCACCGGAATATCCAATGCGGCGACGAGCGGCGCCAGCACGAGCGTCGTCGTATCCCCGACGCCCCCGGTCGAATGCTTATCCACCTTGATGCCTTCAATGGCCGACAAATCGATCGTGTCCCCGGAGTTCACCATCGCCATCGTCAGATCGGCCCGTTCCCGCTCCGACATATCCTGAAAATAAATGGCCATCGCCCAGGCGCTCACCTGATAATCGGGAATGTCTCCCTTCGTATATCCTTCGATGACGAAGTTGATCTCCTCCGTCGTCAGCTCCTTGCCATCCCGCTTCTTCGCAATCAAATCCACCATTCTCATCGTTGATGCTCCTCCCTGTCTCTCGTTGATTGATGCGCTGCCCCGTCTGAGGCGGCTGTGAGCCAAAACCCGAACCGCTAGATTGAGATTGCCGTCTCCAGCGCGACCTCCATCATGTCATGGAAGGTTGTCTGGCGCTCGGCGGCGGTCGTTTCTTCCCCGGTCAGCAAATGATCGCTTACCGTCAATATCGTTAACGCCTTGACGCCGTATTTCGCGGCAAGCGTGTACAGCGCCGTCGTTTCCATTTCGACTCCGAGCACGCCGTAATCCATCAGCTTCTTCACGACGGATTTGTCGCTGCGATAGAACATATCCGAGCTGAACACGTTGCCGACATGCAGCTTCAATCCCTTGGCCATGCCCCGTTCATAGGCCGCTTGCAGCAAGGGAAAGCTGGCAATCGGCGAATAATCGTACCCGCTGAATTCGTGGCGGTTCATGCTCGAATCGGTGCAGGATGCCTGGGCAAGAATGACGTCGCGCACATGAACATGCTCCTGCATCGCGCCGCAGGTGCCGACCCGGATTAAATGTTTGACGCCGTAATCCGCAATCAGTTCATTGACATAGATGCTCGTCGTCGGAATGCCCATGCCCGTGCCTTGAACCGACACCCGCTTCCCGCGATAGGTGCCGGTGAAGCCCAGCATGCCCCGCACCTCGTTATAGCATACGATGTCCTCCATATACGTCTCCGCAATATGCTTCGCTCTTAGCGGATCGCCCGGAAGCAGTATCGTCTCTGCAATCTCGCCTTGCTTCGCTCCAATGTGAACGCTCATCCCGTTCCTCCTCCGTTAGCCTGCGATCCCGTTCCGCATCGGAACTACGGCATCGCGGTTCTGTTTTTTCTGCGAATCCTTACAGGAACAGACCGGCAATCGTCGCCGACAGCACGCTGACCAGCGTGGCGCCGTACAGCAAGCGCAGGCCGAAGCGGGCGACCGTGTTCCCCTGCTTCTCATGCAGCCCCTTCACGGCCCCGGAAATAATGCCGATGGACGAAAAGTTCGCGAACGAGACCAGGAAAACGGATACGATGCCAATCGTCCGTGAAGACATTGCGCCATCCTTCGTCATGGCGGACAAATCCAGCATCGCCACGAATTCATTCGCTACCATTTTCGTCGCCATGATGCTGCCCGCATCGACCGCTTCCGCCCAAGGCACGCCCATAAGGAAGGCGATCGGCGCGAAAATATAACCCAAAATCTGCTGGAACGTAATGCCGAACAAGGTCCCGAACAGGCCGTTAATCAATGCAATCAAAGCGACGAAGCCGATCAGCATCGCGGCGACGGTAATCGCCACCCTGAATCCGTCCATAATGTATTCGCCCAGCATCTCGAAGAAGGATTGCTTATGCTCGTCCTGAACCTCGAGAATATCCTCTTCCTTCGACACGGTATACGGATTCAGTATCGAGGCGATAATGAAGCCGCCGAACAGGTTCAGCACGAGTGCCGTGACGACATATTTCGGCTCGATCATCGTCATGTAGGCCCCGACGATGGACATGGAGACCGTCGACATGGCGGAAGCGCACAGCGTATATAGACGGCGCTCCGGCAGCATCCCGATTTGCTTCTTGACCGAAATAAACACTTCCGATTGCCCCAGTATGGCGGAAGCAACCGCATTATACGATTCCAGCTTGCCCATGCCGTTCACCTTGCTGAGCAGCAGGCCGATATATTTGATAATGAACGGTAATATCTTCGTATATTGCAAAATGCCAATCAGCGCGGAAATAAACACAATCGGCAGCAGAACCATCAGGAAAAATTGCGTGCCCTGCCCTTCGTTCACGATTCCGCCGAACACAAAGTTAACGCCTTCCGCCGCATAGGCCAGCAGCGCTTCGAACACGGAGGCAAATCCTCGAATCAGCGTCTCGCCCACCGTCGTGTTCAACAATACGAAAGCCAGGACGATCTGCAGCACAATCATTTGCGCCAGCGGCCGATAGCGGATGCGGCCCCGGTCCTTGCTCGCCAGGTAGGTCAGTCCGAATACGGCCAGCAATCCGACGATAGCAATCACATATTTCATCTCAAGTTCCTCCCAAGCTCAAGCATGCAAAACAAATTCGGATTCCTGTTACCGCTTACAAAAGGCTCAGGACAGGAAAGCTATTTGCTGTCCTGAGCCATGTCTTCTGCGGAAAAAGCGCCCGGAAGCAAACGGGATATCGTCCACTCCTCGGTATGGCCATGAAGATTCGATAAAAAGATTCTCGTGCCGCTGTCGCAAAATTCAGCCAGCACCTGACGGCACGCGCCGCATGGGGCAACCGGACCCTCGGTATCCGCGACGACGGCGATGGCTTCGATCTTTTTCTCGCCCTCGGACACCGCCTTGAACACGGCGGTTCGCTCCGCGCAGTTCGTTAAGCCATAGGATGCATTTTCCACGTTGCAACCGCGAAAGATTTTTCCCCCGGCGAGCACGGCGGCCCCGACCTGAAACCGGGAATACGGCGCATAAGCCTGCTTGCGCGCTTCCAGTGCCTCTTGAATCAATTGCTCCTTCATGATCTGCTCCTCCTTATCGGCGCTTCTCCGCCAACGTTTGCTTTCTTCCACAGCATTTAGTATGAAGATGACGACTCCATGCCATTCATAATGCTTACTCCGGAACTCGCTCCGATTCGCGTAGCTCCCGCTTCAATCATAGTGTTGACATCTTCCAGGCTGCGTACTCCGCCGGAGGCTTTCACGCCCGCTCGCTCTCCGACCGTACGGCGCATGAGCGCCACGTCTTCCCGCGTAGCTCCGCCTGTAGAGAAGCCCGTCGATGTCTTCACGAAGTCCGCGCCGGCCTTTACCGCCAGCTCGCAAGCGCGAATCTTCTCCTCCTCCGTAAGCAGGCATGTCTCGATAATGACCTTGACAAGCGCTTTCCCGGCAGCGGCTTCCACGACCGCCGCGATGTCGCGCTCCACATCGTCATCGTTCCCTGCCTTCAGCTGGCCGACGTTGATGACCATATCGATCTCAGTCGCTCCGTTCGCAATCGCGTCCGCCGTCTCGTAGGCTTTGACGGCCGTCGTCGAAGCGCCAAGCGGGAAACCGATGACCGTGCACACCTTGACCGGGGTGCCGGCAAGCTGCTCAGCGCAGTACGCCACCCATGCGGGATTGACGCATACCGAGGCAAACTGGTACCGTTTCGCTTCTTCTGTCAGCTTCGTAATCTCGTCCTTCACTGCGTCAGCCCGCAGCAGCGTGTGGTCGATCATTTGCGCAATGCTCATGCTGTACACCCCTTGAACAAATTTGTCATCATAATATTTATAGATTAACCATATTGATTCACAGGTATCATAACACGCGCCTGAACCGATGTAAACATTTCATAGAAATTATGTTCATTGCAAATTCGTGAACTTGCATGCCGGCTAGTTATATTTTGTCATATTTTGGCCTTAAGCATACAAAAAAGCCCCTCGGAAAAGGCGGAGGGACTTGTCCTCCACTTATTCCAAGGGGGATTGCTCTTGTCATATTATGCATTATTGCAGCAGCGCTTGCGCCGTGAATTGATCCGTCACGATAATATTGGCGTAATTGCCGACAAGCGCGGCCCGAATCGCTTCGACCTTATGCTGGCCTCCGGCGATGAGAATCGCTTTCTCCTTTTTCCGAAGATCCGGCAAATCGATTCCGACGGTCCGGTTATTAATATCATCGCTGCATATATTCCCGTCCTTGTCGAAGAAGCGCGAGCAGATGTCGCCGACGCCGGTGCGCTGCAGCAGGTTCTTCTCTTCCTTGCTCAAATATCCCAGCTGGAACAGCAGGGCGTCATCATTCACGGTGCCCACGGTAAAGACCGCGATATTCGCTTGCTTCCCCAATTGAATAATCCGGTGGATATGCCGATCTTCCTCCACCATCTGCTTCAGGGCAACGCTGTCGAATATAACGGGCAGCGGCAAATATCTGGCAATCGTCTGGAACGCCGCCGCGAATAAATTGACCGTCTCCGCCGCATACGTATTGACATGGGAGTAGCTGATGCCGCCTTTTAATTGAACAACTTCGACGCCCCGCACCTGCTTCTCCTGCAGCCGAACCGCCACGGCGTACATCGTTCTCCCCCAGGTTACCCCGATAATGTCGGTATCCTGAACCGTCTCCACTAAATAGTCTGCCGCTTTTTGGCTAATATTTTTCTGAATTTCGTGGTATTCATTCACGGGGGAATAACATACGAGCGCCGTATCCAGTTCATACTTCTGCTTGACGCGCTCTCCCAATTCATCCAGATCCTCGAGGGGATCGACGATGTTGATGCGAACATAGCCTTGATCTTTGGCATACTGCAGCAGCCTCGATACCGTCGGACGGGAGACGCCGAGCATGGAAGCGATCTCGACCTGACTATAATCTGACATGTAGTACATTCTTGCGGCTTCGATACTAAGCCGACGTTTATCCTGATCCATCATGACAACCCGCTTCTTGTGGTATTAGTCTCTTCATCCTGGCTTCTTGCCTGCAAAAATACACGGTAGTGCAGTTAGCAATATACTACCATACAAATTCGAACATTTAAACGAACCCTTGCCTTCAGTGGCCAGAACCGACTATTGCCCCCTGCCGCGCCGTGTTATGCCGTGCCGCTGCTAAGATGCTTTAGGATGAACGATGGATATGATCTTGTCCGCTGGTTCACCTATAATAAAGAGAGCACGCTCTGTGAACCTGCTCATCCTGAGACGGAGGACCCTACATACGCGGCGCTCCGCGGGATCTGCGGGATCGGAGTTATTTGGCATGTACCATGCGCTATCGGCGCACTTGATGAACCCAAAAAGGAGAGTTGTACGATGGAACTGAACAATCTCGCGAACAAGACGGCCCTGATTACCGGGGCAGGAAAAGGAATCGGCAAAGCATTAGCCGTCGCGCTTGCCAAGGAAGGCACGCATCTCGGGCTGATAGCCCGCACGCAGTCTGATCTGGAGGCGCTTAAGGCCGAGCTGGCCGGGCAATACGATGTCAAGGTTGCGATCGCGGCGGCCGATGTCGGCGTGCAAGCCGAAGCGGAGCAAGCGATAGCTTCCATCCAGGAGCAGCTCGGCGCGATTCATATCGTCATCAACAACGCCGGCATCGCTTCCTTCGGCACGCTGGTCGACATGCCGGTGGAGGAATGGGAGCGCATCATTCAGGTGAACCTGATGGGCACCTATTATGTCACGCGCGCCGTGCTGCCGGGCCTCATCGCCCAGAACGAAGGCAGCATCATCAATATTTCTTCGACGGCGGGCGAGCGCGGCTTCGCGACCGGCTCCGCCTACAACGCGTCGAAGTTCGCGGTCATGGGCTTGACCGAGGCGTTGATGCAGGAGGTGCGCAAGCATAACATTCGCGTCACGGCGCTTACGCCAAGCACCGTCAATACCGAACTGGCCGTCAACGCCGGTCTCAAAATCGGCGACGAGGACCGGATGATGCAGCCGGAGGATGTCGCCGAGCTCGCGCTCGCCGCCCTGAAGCTGCCGCAGCGCGTCTTCGTCAAGACCGCCGGCATCTGGACGACGAATCCGCAGTAGGCCTGTCGGCATCTGAACGATGCCGTCCACCCTTATGAAGGGGCTGTCTCATAAGCAGTTTGGGCTGCTGCAGTGAGACACCCCCTTCTTCCCACAGCTCGACGGGCCGAAAAGCTGTAAAAACGCAGTTTTCCCTTACGGCGTTTACTCCGTTACAGGGATTGCTGCAAAACTGCATCAATTTCAGCCTTTGCAGCAGGTGGAGGGCAAAAATCAGCGGAAATGCTGCACTTTTGCAGGAATTTCGTCAGATCGCGGCTGAAATAACGTAAATTCCTGCATTAACGCAGGATTCACTGCCTGATCCATATCCATCTTCTGCCGCTTTTCCCGCCCCCGACTTTCCGTCTCTATATTCTCTGTTGTCCGTCTTAGCCCACATCCTTTTGCTCGGCCGTAACCGACTGCATCAAAACGCGGCACGGCCAACGTGACTCTCGCGGCACGGCTACGTGACACTTGAATGAAAGTAAGGGAAGAAGAAGCGATTGCGAGGTATGCCATTCGCGCTTCGGCCGCCAGCCCGCTCCTGCCTTGCAGCCGCGCTGCTTTTCGCCTGCATAGTTCATGCTCGGCGACAGCAAAAAACCGGATCCCCGCTCACGCAGAGATCCGGCCTATATCCGCTCTATATTAATTATTCCGCTTTGACCAAAATTTTGACCTGGTTTTTCTCGGCCAGGAGGGTGTCGAAGCCCTCGGTCACGACCTCGTCAAGCTTGATGCGCTTCGTCACGAGCTTGTCGGCAGGGAAATAGCCTTTTTCCATCAAGCTGATGACGGCCGGGAATACATCGCGGTAACCGATAATTCCCTTCATCGTCCGCTCCTTCATGACGATATCGTTCGGCATGATTGGAGCCTCGCGCTCGAAGATGCTCACTATCATCACTTCGCCGCCGAGGCAAGTGGAGTGAATCGCGTTCGTCAATACAGCGGGAACGCCGGTCACCTCATAAGCGACGTCTACGCCGCCATTGGTCCGTTCGTGAAGTTCTTTGACGACATCGACCTTGGATGGATCGAGCCCGATAGCGCCCAATTCCTCGGCTTTCTTGCGGCGCTGCTCGGACAGCTCCACGGCATAGATTTCCGCCGCTCCGGATGCTTTCAACGCCTCAATGACGAGCAAGCCGATTGGCCCGGTTCCGAACACGGCGGCCCGATCGCCGACCTTCAGCTTGCTCTGGCGGACGGCATGCAGGGCCACCGCCGACGGCTCCACCAGCGCGCCTTGCTCATAGGACACGCTGTCCGGAATCTTGTGCACCATATACTCTTCCGCCGCCACGTACTCGGAGAAGCCTCCGCCTCCTCCGGCAAGGCCAAGGAAGCCCATCGTGCTGCACAGATTGTATTTCCCTTGTCTGCAGGCTTCGCATTCGCCGCAAGCGTAGATCGGCTCGACGACGACGCGGTCCCCCGCCTTCACCTTGGTCACGCCTTCCCCGACTTCGACGACCTGTCCCGAGAATTCATGGCCCATAACGATAGGCGCTTTCTCTCCCGTAATGGGATGAGGAGCGCCTTCCGGAATGAAGATTGGTCCTGCTGTATATTCATGCAAGTCGCTGCCGCAAATGCCGCACCATTCGACTTTAATTTTCACTTTGCCTTTGAGAGTCTTCGGTTCCTCGATGTTCTCCAGGCGCAAATCCTTCACGCCATGCCATCTCAAAGCTTTCACTGCGATCATCTCCCTGGACGTGTAGATAATGAGTGGTTCAATAGGTTGCTAATGTGGAAAATCAATAATCATTCCGGAAACGTTTCCGATATTAAATATGTCACATTGTCACGCTAATGTCAAATCTGCTCCTTGTTTTTGTGAAAAAACAATGAAGAATCAGGATTCTATGGTATGATGTTCTTGATTTGTTCACATGATGAAGATGGAAGGATTTCCGGAAAAGGCAGGAGGATGGAGGAATGGGTCGCAGCAAAGTAACGATAGAGGACGTAGCCGCAAAAGCGGGGGTCGGGATCGCGACCGTATCGCGAGCGATCAACGATGCGGAAGGCATCAGCGCGAAGACGAAAGCAAAGGTGATGGCGGCCGTAGAGGAGCTTGGATTCATTCCCAATACCTCTGCCCAGAGCTTGAAGGTCCGCCAGACGAAGCAAATCGCGCTCGCCGTGCCGGATATCCGGAATGCGTTCGTCCCGGAAATCGCCTATGCGGTCGAGCAGGCGGCCAAGCATTATGATTATCGCGTCGTTCAAATCAATACGCTGGGCAACGCCCGGGCGGAGCTGGAAATCTTGAAGGAAGCCAAAAAGCTGCATGTCGATGGCCTGATTCTGCTGCCGCTCGCCTATCCGAAAACATTGAAGGACTGGATCAACAAATCCGGACTCCCGATTGCGATTATTAACTACGGCAAAAAATTGGACTCGGATATCAAAGCCGATATCGTGAGCATGTCCGCTCAGGAGGGCCGGCTTGCGATGGAGCATCTCATCAGCATCGGCCGCACGCGAATCGCGTATGCGGGCGCGCCCAAGGACATTATCGAGGAGCGGTTTTTCGCTTATGAGGACGCCCTGCATCAAGTCGATATCTCGCTCGTCTATTTCGGCGACGATTTCTCGCTCCAGACCGGGATGAAGGCCGCGGATTACTTCGCCGGACTGGCGAATATGCCCGACGCCGTGTATGCGGGCAACGACATGATCGCGATCGGGCTGCTCAACCGGTTCAAAGAGTTAGGCGTCCGCGTGCCTGAAGACATCGCCATCGTCGGGATCGATAATATCTTTTGGGGGACGATTACGACCCCGAAGCTGAGCTCCGTCTCGATTATGGGCGCCGAAGCGGCAAGAGTGGCCGCGGAACTGCTGCTGAACCGGATTATCGAGCAGAAGCAGGGCGTGTACGAGCGGGTTCAATTCGAGCCGCGCCTTATCGTGAGGGAGTCGAGCGTACCGATGACCCGAACTACCCGGCAGTTGGATTGATACAGGTTCGGCCATAAAAAAGAGGGGAGCCCGTCCCCTCTGCCGCCTATGCCGCCTTAATCATTGTCCCACTCATCATCATCGTCGGCGTCATCTACATCTTTTTCCACAATTTTGCCCGTATACTTGTCAATTTTGTATTCGATATCGCGATTTCCGCTTCGAATTTCGATTTCGTAGACGTGTTTGTCGGAATCGGCCTCAATCACCTTGCCCGGCGTATCTTGAAGCGCGATGGCGATCGCTTGCTTCTTCGAAATGCTTGCTGTGCGCTCCTTCGCTTGGCCTTGGCGGCGCTCACGCTGACGATCGTCGGCGTCATCGTCATCATCCCGTTCGACCTTGAGCACCTTGCCGGACACGGCATCCAATGTCACTTCGTTATCGTCACGGCCGTCTGCCGTCACGATTTCGACCTCAAATACCGTACGGCCGTTCTCTTTTTTCAACTCGACGCTTCGGATGTCGCCATTGATTTCACGAAGAGCAATCTCCTCGGCCTGCTTCGAAGTCAGGATTTGGTTCCCGTGCGTCAAGCTCTTCACGGAGCCGTTCGCCGTGCCTGCGGCCCCTCCAAGCAATAATAAACCTGCCACGCTGGCGATAAATGCGCGTTTCATATCCTATTGCCTCCTTCATAAGGTGTTATCCTTACTATAGACAACGAAAATGAGGATACGGGGATAGAAAAATGAGAATTTGCTGAGAAGCAGCCGGCCTTCCCAATCGGCCTCAGTCATCCCAGGTGACCGATTTGACCTCCCCGGTTATCGCGTTGATCTGTACCGTTCCATCCTCGCCGTCTTCCCGATCGATTTCGACCAGGTAATAGGCGACCCCGCCCGACTGGATCAGGTCGATGTCATCGACTTTCCCGTCCACCGTCTTGAGCGCGATAGCGGCCGCTTCGTCCTTCGTGATCCGTTTTTGGGGCTTCGGCTTCGGCTCCGGCTTCGATGACGCGGGCGGCTTCTGCTGATCCGGCTCCACGACGGGCGGTTTGGCTTCCGGCTCTGGTGCGGCTTTTGTCCTGGTCATCCCGCCGATTTTCCCTTTATCCTTGTCAATACTGACTTCATACGTTCCCGTATCCAGCTCCATCGTCACCCGGTAGCCTTGCGGAAGCTCGCTGACCTCCACCACTTTGCCCTTGTACATCTCCTTTACTTTGCTGGCCGCCTCGGCCGCGGACAAAGGCTCGGCAAAGATAATCAGGCGAACAAGCTGCCAGACCACAATGGCGAAGAACGCAATGACGGCTGCGCCCAGCCATGCTTTTTTCATATTTGCGCCTCCCTATTTCCAGACTCCCTCACCTGCTTTGCTACAGTATACATGAGCAACATGAGAAATCGCTGAGCTTGAGCTTGCGGCACTCGTTACGGGCGAGCTCAAAAAGACCGGCTTTCAGCACCGGGAAGATTACGCGAGGGGGTCTTATTAAAGATGATTCGAACCTTGGTGCCATGGCCTTCCATGCTCTCGATGCGAATATCGGCTTCCAGCGCGTCGGCAAGCTCCTTGGCGAGCGCCAGACCCAGGCCGAAGCCGCCCTTCGCTCTTGTTCTGGCCTTATCGACCCGGTAGAACCGGTCGAAAATTTTGTCCAATGATTCCGCCGGGATGCCGATGCCCCTGTCGCTAACCTCGACGATCGCCGTTCGGCCTTCTTTTTTGATGCAAACCCCAATCGCTTCCTCGCTGTATTTGCGCGCATTATCCATCACGATGTAAAACAATTGTTTGCATTTTTGAACGTCGGTCTCGATGATCACGTCCGCTTCCCGCTGGAGCGTGATGTCCCGATGGTACGCTTTCTGAAAAGCGCGGATCCAGTCTTCCACCATATGCCCCAGATCAACGGGCTCCATCGTGACCTTCCACATCTCGTCATGCTTCGCCAGCAGCAGCAATTGCTGGGTCAGATCCTTCATCCGAATGGCTTCCGAATGAATCGCCTCGACCGACTCGTCGAACAGCTCGGGCTGCTCCCTCCCCCTTCTTTTCAACAGGGATGCATAGGATTCGATAATCGTCAGCGGCGTCTTCAGCTCATGGGATGCGTTGGAAATGAACTGTCCCTGCTTCTCATAGTTCACCTCGAGGAGATCCATCATATGATTGAACGTATCGCCCATCTGGTAGAGCTCGTCCTTGGACTTCTTCGGCAGCGGAATCCGCTTGAATCGCCCGCTTCGCTGAATATCGCGCATCGTCGCAATCATCGATGAGATCGGCCGGGTGATGAAGTTGCTCAGCAGCTTGGACGAGATCAGGACGGGAAGAATGGCAAGCCCCGACACCAGAATCAGGACCACCCGCAAAATATTGAGCATATCGGCGGTTGGCTTCAAGCTTTCCGTCACTTGCAGATTGGCTACCTCGCCGCCATGCCATACGATCGGAAGCGACACGAAAACATGCGGAATCCCCTGGTAGGCGACAATGCTGCGCTCTTCCTGACGATAATAGGCAACGGGAAGATCGCGAAGCTCCTTCAGCTCCGGCGGCGCAACCGCCGCGCCCCGGCTTCCGTCCGCATTGACGATCTGAAGAATGCCGCGGAGCGGCGCATAGGCCCGCAGCAGGTCGTCGGGCGGAATCGAGGTGCCGGCCTGATTGATTCCCGCCAGCGCCTGCTGCGCTTCGGCGGCCACTCTGTCCGCTTCGCTGTCCAATATCATGCTGCTGAAAATATAGTAAATGGCCGCGTTGACAATCAGGATGAGCGCGATGAACAATACCGAGGTGTAGAGATTGATTTTATTTCTAAGCTTCATCTCGAATCCCTCAGCACATACCCTACTCCGCGCACGGTATGAATCAGCGCCGTCTCATAGGGCTTGTCGACTTTGTGGCGAAGATAGCGAATATAGACATCCACAATATTCGTATCCCCGTAGTAGTCGTATCCCCACACTCCATCCAATAGCTGCTCCCTGCTCAGCACCTGCCGGGCATGCTTCATCAGATACGCGAGCAGGTCGAACTCGCGGGGCGTCAGTTCAATGCGGTCCTCCCCGCGCTTCACTTCATGGGTCAGCTCGCTCAAGCTCAGATCGGCGACCGTGATCCACTCGGGCTGAATTTCGGCGGCCGGGGGCAGCCTTCTCATTCGCAGCGAGGCGCGAATGCGCGCCAGCAGCTCTTCCATCTGGAATGGCTTCGTCACATAGTCGTTGGCCCCGAGATCAAGGCCCGATACTTTATCCTCCACGGAGTCCTTCGCGGTCAGCATCACGACCATCGTATGCGGATCCTGGGCTCGGATGCGGCGCAGCAGCTCGATTCCGCTAATGCCGGGCAGCATCACATCCAGCAATATCAGATCCCAGGACTGCTCCTGGAACAGCTTGAACCCATCCAGGCCGTCCAATGACTTGCCTACCTCATACCCTTCGTATGTCAGCTCCAGCTCCAGCACCCGGGCAATTTTTTCTTCATCTTCGACGATCAATATTTTGGGCTTGTCCATAGTGGCCTCGCTCTCCTCCGCCAATGGGATCTTTGCTTTATATACAGGCTATATACGATAAAGTCTCCAACTTCCAAATAACTCTTCCCATCCTTCAGAATTTAGTATAAACCGTGCCCTGTATTCCGTCTAACGCGAAGCGCTTATTTCCCGGAAAATAAGACCCTGTCATAACATAACAAGCAGGCTCCTTGTCTGCCTCTGCTTCATGTTCACCGGTTCGGAATGGTATGATGAAAGCATCACTGAATAACGGAGGAACCCGAAATGGATAAGCGAATCAAGGAATGGATTGATGCCGCGCAGCAGAAATTCGGACTGGATCACTATTACTTGCATTCCCATCAATTGTACCGCGAAGTCACGCTGCTGAACGAGACCGACTATTTTCTCAGCATGGAATGGTTCCCTTCCCATATCACGGAATGGGAGGAAGATAACAATCCGGAGGGGACTGCGGTCGTTACGGTTAATTTGCATACCGGCCAATATAAAAGCGTCATTTTTGTAGGCGGGAAGTCATTTGCTGCGGGGACGCCGTTCCAACGCGCAGGTCGGAATGAGATCATCCGATGGATTGCGGCGGAAGCCGGGATCGTGTATGGCCGGCAGTTCCGCTTGGACAAGGAACAGGATGGAGAATATCACTTTATCGAATGTGTCGATGGCGTCCCCCTCTCTCCCGGCGGGCGGGCCGAGCTTCGCTTCGATGCGGAGGGTAAGCTCACCTTTTACAGCGTGTACGGAACATTCCCGGACCGTTCCCTTCTGCAAGAAGCGGACTATACGCTTACGCTGGAAGCGGCGGAGCCGCTGGCGAAGAAGCAATTGAAGCTGGTGGAGCTTCCCTTGCTGGAGGAGCAGCGGATCATTCCGGTGTACGGTCTGGAGGAAATCTTTATTGCCAATGACGGCTTAACCGCCATCCCGCTCGAGCTCATTAGGGGTGCTGGAAAGAGCGTAAATATCGATAAGCTAATGACTTGGGAGCAGCCGGCTGCGGAAGCGGGACTTCTGGAAAGAATGGAGCTGTCTCTTCACGAGACCGTTACGCTGGAACAAGCGGAAGCCCGTGAGCCGCATCCCGATTCCTTTCCGATTGCGGAGGCAGAACAAGCGAAGTGCATTGGCGCCGCCGAAGCCGCCTTGCGCCAGATCTATCCGCAGGATTCGGGACAATGGGTGCTCAAGAGCTTGCAGCGGGACAGGGGATACATTCAAGCGGTATTGAGACCGAGCACGTCCAGCAATCGCGTGTTCCAGCGCAAGCTGCTCCTGTTCATCGATCCCCGTCAATACACAGTCATCAATTATATGGATAACGCGCCGCTGCTCTCCATGTTCGATGACTTCCAACGCGAAGAGAAGGTTGCGGTCAGCCATGAGGAGGCTTATGACAAGCTCAAGGGACGGCTCGAATTAACGCCTGTCTATGTATATGATGCGGAGCGGAAGAAGTATCTGCTCTGCGGCAAACTGGATTGCCGCTACGGCGTGATAGGCGCCAGCGGGGACGTGGTGGAGCTGAATAGCTTGCAGTGAGGTGCCGAAGCCTCCCTCGCATGCTGAGGGAGGCTGGACGATCAATGTGCCATTCCGATTTGTTGACGAACCTTTTGACGTACTTCCGGATTGGTAAGAACCCCATTTAAAAAGGCATTCAGGTTCTCTTGGATATTCGGGTAGTCCTGCTTCGCGATATTGTTTAAAAACAACAAAATTTCGGTAGAGTTGTTATCCCTATCCACGGCATACATCGCTGTATTTAAAATATAGTTGGTCGATCCGCCTTTGAAGCCTAAATGCTGGAACATTTCCTGGTTGCCAGGGCTTTGCATCGGCCCTTCCAGAAGGGTGTCCAAATGCTTGTGAACTTCGGGAGAAAAGGTCGTGCGGCTGTTGATTTTGGACAGCAGAAGAGCATAATCGCCGGTGGTGACGCTATCATGCGGTCCGAATTGATTTTGTCGAATTCTTCATCTCCCCACTTCCTCCTGGGGGACGGCATCCTCCTTAATCAGGTTCCGGGCTTTGAGGCTTTCCATCCAAGCGGGCTGCGCTCCTCCGTCTAATTTCGTCAAATCGTATTTCTCTATATCCGCCAATTGGACGGATTCATTCGGGTTAATTTCCCCCTCTGCCGCTTGCTGCGCATATTCGATCGCCACAATGATTTTGACTACGCTTGCCAAAGGCATCATTCTATCGGAATGATAAACTGCGAGTTCTTCTTTGTTGTGAATCAGGGTTAATCATGCAGCGGCAATCAGCGGTCTTTTGTTCTTCTCTGACGGTTCTTCCAATTCCTTGTGCTTCAAGCCCCTGCTCACGATTATCAATACGCGCGTTGAACGCGGGAATGCCAGACTGCGAACGGCAGCGGCGAATCTATCTTACAATAACCTTACGCCCGTTCCAGGGAGAAGGAGTTCGCAGGCAGAGAGCGAATGATTCCTATCATCAGGCCAACAGGGGGAATGACGGATGCATAAAACGGTGCTAATCGCCGATGACGAACCGGATATCGTAAGTCTGCTCAAGCTCTATTTGGAAGCGGAGGGGCTAACCGTGCTGGAAGCCGGGAACGGAGCGGCGGCCATGGATATGCTGCGCCAAGAGGCCATCGATCTCGCGATCGTCGATATTATGATGCCGGAATTGGACGGCTATCAGTTGATCAAGAGCGTACGGAAGGAATATAAGCTGCCGATCATCATTATTTCCGCCAAAAACCGGGACGCCGATAAAATTATCGGACTGGGCCTGGGGGCGGATGATTTCATTACGAAGCCGTTCAGTCCCCTCGAGGTGGTGGCGCGCGTTCAGGCCCAACTGCGCCGCACGTATGAATTCAACGATCATCCGTCTGTTCAGGACCGCCCGCACACGCGCGTCGGCGCCTTCGTGCTGGATCACCACGCCTGCGCCCTCTACAAACGCGGCGAGCATATCGCGCTGAGCGCGAACGAGTATAAGCTGCTGAAGCTGCTGATGGGTTCGCCAGGACGCATTTTCACGAAAAAACAAATTTTCGAGAAGGTATGGTCCGAGCCCTATATCGCCGATGACAACACCGTCATGGTGCAAATCAGCCGGCTGCGGGAAAAGATTGAGGACCAGCCGAGAAATCCGGTCTATCTCAAAACGATCCGTGGACTCGGGTACCGGTTTGCCAAAGAGGAAGAGTGCCGTGAGTAACCGAAACAAGCTGTTTCGTCTTTTGATCAAAAATTATATTTTCTTCTCTTTTACGTTGGGGCTGATTATGTTCGGGCTGCTGAGCTTGCTCGCTTATCAGCTGGATCGCGAGTTGAACGGGCCGCGGCCCGCGGATCTGACGGCCAGCGAGATTGTCCGTCGGCAATATGAGGACATTCCATCGCAGGCGATCCAGTCGCTCGGCGGCTGGGTCGAGATCCTGAATGAACGGTTGGAGATCGTGCACGTCAAGGGCAAAAAGCTGGATCAGGCGACTGCCTATACGGAAAAAGATCTTAACGCCCTGTTATACGATCAAAAAGAGAAGCCGTACACGGTCTCGCTCGCTCCGTTTACGGCGCATGACGGACAGAACCGCTATGTTCTTGTCAAAATCCCCGCGCAATATGTGACCCAAACCTATGAGCTTAAGGAGTTCAACAACGCGGAAAATAAGATTTTCACCAAAATCATGCTGCAAACATTGGCGTTATTCATCGTCTTGTTCAGCCTTAACACTTATTTCTACAGCCGATGGACCGCGCGCAAAATTACGAATCCGCTAAGCGCTGTCGCGGAAGCCATCAAAAACGTGGCGAACGGCCGTTATTATAAAAGACTGAATATGAAAGCGAACCACGAAATCGCGCAAATTCAGGATCATTTTAACATCATGGCTGAACGGCTGGAGAAGGCGGAGCAGGAGAAGAAAAGGCTGGAGGCGAACAAGCAGCGCATGCTCGTCGATATTTCCCATGATCTGAAAACGCCGATCACTACGATTCAGGGTTATGTCGAGGCTTTGCAGTTAGGGCTCATCCAAGATGAAGACAAGAAGCAAAAAACATTGAACCTGATTCAAGATAAAACGCAGCTCGTGGCGGCCTTGATCGAGGACGTGTTCGAGCTATCCAAGCTGGAGCTCCCGGACTATCCGCTTACGACCGAAGCGGCGGATATCGCGGAATGTCTGCGCGAGATCGCCGCCGAATGGTATGGCCCGTTCGAGGACAAGCAGTTCATCTTCGAGTATGCCATTCCCGCGCACGAAGTGAACATCCCGTTCAACGCAAAATTGTTCTACCGGGCCATCTCCAATCTGCTGGCCAACGCGCTGAAATACAATCCGGAGGGGACCCGTGTATCCCTGGAATTGAGAGAAATAGACGAAGAAATCGAGATTATGATCGCCGATAACGGCATCGGCATCGCGGAGGAGCTGCGGGACAAAATATTCGATGCCTTTGTCCGCGGCGATCCGTCCCGGAGAAGCGACGGAGGGACCGGGCTCGGCCTGACGATTGCCAAGCATATCGTCGAGAAGCACCGGGGCCGGATTCGCCTAGACGCCGAACAGGGCAGCGGAATCGGCCGGAACAGGACGATCTTCCGAATTGTGCTGCCGAGAAGATAATGAGTTCCAGGAAGCTGTTGGGGGCGGGCACGTCAAAAAAGCTGCTTTCCACATGAACCTGCTCAGGGAAAGCAGCTTGTTGATTTCGGATGCGGCAAGCTTACGCTTCTTCAGGCGTAAAGGTGCGCTTGGCCAGCTCGGAATCGAGCATATAGAAGGCATTGCTGTCATTGTCAATGCGGCGCAGCTTCTGAATGATGCTGTCGAAGGTCGCTTCTTCCTCTACCTGCTCGTCAATGAACCACTTAAGGAAATTGATCGTGGCATGCTCCCGCTCATCCCACGCGATATCGGACAATTCATAGATTCGCTTGGTCACCGTCTGTTCATGCTCATAGGCATGCTCGAAGGCGTCCAGCAAGGAGCTGTACTCATTCTGCGGATGCTCCATGCCGTTGACAATGGCCCGTTTGCCCAATGCATTGATGAAGTGGAAAATTTTCATCCCGTGATATTTCTCTTCCTCCGACTGCACGATGAAAAAGTTCGCGAACCCGTCAAAGCTCTCCGACGAACAGTAAGCCGCCATCGCCAGGTACACCTGGGAAGAATAAAATTCATAATTCATTTGATCGTTCAACTTCGCAAGCAGCTTGTCGCTTAACATCGGATCACTCCCCTAATTAGCTTGTCTGGATGAGAAGCAAGCACATCCCGCTTCCTTCTATTCTCAGTATGTTGGAAAAATACGGTCGTGTAAAGGGGGTTATGGGCTGCGCTCGAGATCGGGATGAATTTGGAGAATGAGCTTTTTCTTGCTCTTTTCATCTTTTCGGCTCACCCGGTATTCCATGAAAGTCCCGTTATAGTGTGCACTGAACCGTTCCTCCATAGATATCTGGTCATAAGTTTCTTGCGTGCCGTTCACGGTGACTTGAATGGCATTTCCATCGAATGCGACCTTCGTGTGGATGACTTCGCCTTCTTTGGTGCTCGCCAGAACCTTGATTTCGTCCTTGACTTTTTGCTTCACGTTCTCCATAAACGTATGTAACCGCTGCAGGTTGCGTATTTCCCGATGGCTCCAGAAAATCTCATCCTGAGCTTCCGATCCGCTCGACGCCTGTGTTGTCTCCCCGGCAGCGTCATGACTTGAAGTGGTTCCCGTGCGACCGGACAGATCAGGATTCGATGCTGAATAGGAGCATCCGTTGAGAATGACGATGCCTGTCATAAGAGCACCCCATAATTTATCCATTCCCATCCAACCTTTCATCGTAAAAATACCCCGCGGTGAACGGGGATGATCAATAGACATATTCAATTTTCGCCTTTTCCACCAGGGAATGAACCCATTCATCAAAGTGCTCTTTCCCTTTCTTCTGAACATAGCTGTGCGTAAATTGACTGACTAAAGCGCGGTTTTCCTCTTTATCATACTTGCTTTGTTCCTGAAGTAACCCTTCGGATACCATTTGCGCTTTCACAAGTTCAACATCAATGGGATTTTCCTTTACGTAATCAGCCATAATTTTGTCTCTCGTCCCCTGATACAGCATTCGCAGCTTTAATGCCTCCCTATAGTTGTCGATCGTTCCATATTGCTTGATAGCCAAATCATAGAACAAGTTTTGATTCATCTCTTTTAATGCCTCGATTTTATGATCCAATTCGGCTTCATCCACTGTAATCCCCAGCTTGCCGGCTTCCTGAAGCACCAGAACCTCTTCAATCGCGCTTTTCACGACGTCTTCTTCGGAGACACGGACGAATTGCCCTTTATCTTCATAGCGCTGCAGCACAGTTTGAATTTCCTTATGGGAAATGACCTCGCCATTCACCTGAATCAGCGAAAAGTCCGGCTTGCCCGAACAACTGGAGAGGACAAGGCTGAACAGAAAAATAGAAAGATAAAAAATGATCTTTTTCCCCTTGAAGAGCATCGTCGCACCCCCTCAGGATAGAGAACTTCCTTCCCAATTCCATGAATTGAGAAGGAAAAACCGTTACCGCCTCCTATCAATATTTGTTTCTCGCAGCAGACCAATCCGCATGATGCCCGGCGCAAAACCGATCGATAAACCCAAAGCCAACGGCCGTCATCACGCAATTCTTCCCGTCATAATTCGAGCCTCTCTCTTCTTCATCGTGGCGCAGACCATACATATGTCCCGCTTCATGCTGTGTCGTTTCCGCATTCGTGCCATACCCGTTGTCAAAGATAGTAGAGTAAGGATTGCCCAGCGTAGCGATTCCCGCAATATTGGAATTATCGCTAGGTTTGAGGCCCGAGAACGCAATCATGATATCCGCCTTTTGATTGCCGTTGTAAGTCAAGCCGTGTTTGTTCCGCGCATCGTTCAACAATCCGGAACTGGTCGTTGCGGAAGATTGCCATTGCGGTTGAGCCACAGACAAAAAATTAATGCCGAATTGTTCCTTCAAGCTAGTCCCGGCGCGCGCAACAATTCTACTTGCTTCATACGCATAGTTTTGGTACGTAGAGCGCCATTTCTGATCGACAGGAGAGGTGACATTGACGGTAATTTCCGCCATTCTGAAAGACGGTCTATCATATTCAACAATGGACTCCCCGACATAAGGCGCAGCCTGTCCAGGTATCTTCAGCTTTACCTCCAAGCTATCGTTGACTGCCGCGTTGCTCACGTAATCATGTCCGCTATGTCCGGCGGCATACATGGGACTGGCTGACACAAGGAGCAAGATCGACGCAAATAGAATAGCAACCTTCTTTTTCATTACAAATTCCTCCTTTTTTTCCTATTTTGATTCAGTCAATCTGCTTGGATCGAGTTCTTCCCCCCTTTCATGGCGAGCATCAGCATATTGTGACCAATGGCCGAAATCGCCGCAATCCTCTATCCTGGTCTGAATGAGCCATTGTTCAACAACTTACTTATATAACGTTGGAATTCCGCAAAAACTAACGCTAAATCCCCAAAATTTTCTACTATTTTTATCAAAAGAAGTATCAACCACAATAAAGAAACTATGTAAATATTATGATCTTTTCCGTTTTTTATTGTATACTTCGAATAGATAGTCTTGATCTCTTCGCAGTCGAAAATCGAAAAATAAGGAAAAATGGCAATAAGGGGGATTTTCATGGAACAGTGGTATTATCTGTTGCGAAGTCCGTTTGCCAGCCTGGATCCTGCCGCGCAACAATGGGTATATCGTTCCTTCTATCAATTCGTGTACAAGGACGTATATTTCAAGACGCATGATCGTTCCCTGACCGAGGATATTATTCAAGAGGCTTTTCTAAAGGCATCGATGCAAGGCCCGCACCTGCAGTCAGATATCAATATTCCCGGGTGGGTGAAGCAAGTCGCACGGAATACCGCATTGGATTGGCTGCGAAAAAGAAACAAAAACCGTCAAATCGCAAATTGGGCCCATGCGTATATGGATGCAAAGGCAATAAATGAGGTAAGCGTGGCAAGCGCCGTAGAAGCCAAAGTAAGAGACGAGCTGCTTCATCAAGCGCTTGCCGAGCTCAAAGAGGATTACCGAACCATACTAGTGCTGTTCTATATCGAAAATAAATCGTACCGGCAAATTTGCCATGAGCTGCAATTAACCGAACCCGTTCTCACCCAACGTTTGGCGAGAGCCCGCAAAAAATTGCTCCGCCACTTTTTGCAAAAATGGGCTCCTCCCGATGAGTGAACATCATCGAAGTCTCACTCCCTCCACCGCTAACATATACATCGATAACGACACCGCTTGTTCTTTGACCCATACCCGGTACTGCTCTTCCGCGATCATAGAAACCGACATACTCTCTCTCCTTACATGTTCATAGAGATCTCTTTTTTCTGCCTGCCGCTTATCGCGAACATAATGAGCACGGACAGACAGACGGCAATTACCCCCATGCCAGTCCATTGCCCGGCTGTCCAGTTGAACAGATATCGCGGCGAATCTCCGCGTAAAAATTCCAGCATAAAACGGCCAAGTGAATACAGGATGTTATAGGTCAGGAAGAAGAAACCCGCTGGCCATTTTCTGTATTTCAACAGAATCAGGACTACAAATACAATGAGATCCCATTGTCCTTCCCACACTTCGGCCGGCCAAAGCGGCTGCGATCCGTATACTTCAAAGGCAATGGTTCCTTCTGGATAGATGAGCCCAAAGCTTGAACCGGTGGGCGAGCCGAATGCGCACCCGTTAAGAAAACAGGCGAATCGTCCGATGGCTTGGCCTAAAACGATAGCCGGGGCCATAATATCGGCAAGCTCCCAGAATGAAATGCGATATTTTCTCGCATAGATTGCAACAGCCCCAAGCCCGCCTATCAGAGCCCCTTGTATAGCGATCCCGCCCTGCCAAATACGCGGAATTTCAGCAAGATGCGCAGCGTAGTAGTCCCATTGAAAAAAGAAAACATGCCACAGCCTTGAACAGAGAAGAGCCCCTATCGCCGCATAGGGCACCAAGTTCGGAATATGTTTCTGATACGGGGTTCCCTTTGCTAAAAAATGTGCCATGCCTAGGGCGAGCAATACGGCTAAAGCAACGACAAGCCCATAAGAACGAACCTGGAAATCTCCGATGGTGAACAAAATCTCTCTCACATGAACCCCCTCCCAAGCATCAAATGAAAATCCAGTCCTCAAGTCCTCCCCAATCACACTACATATTGTAGTATGATGATCCAAAAAAAAGGCCGGTTATGAACTCCCGCCTATCATCATCAGAAGCAAAATTCGTATTTTCCATTCTGTGAGAAACAGTTTCCCTTGAAATTCAGCGCTAAATGCAAAGAACCCGAGAGGACGCTTGTTCACACTGTCCGTCTCTCGGGTCACCGTTCAACCTTTGTTTTGGAGGCTACAGCTTTCGTTTTAATGGACGGGGCAACGTTTTTCGTCAGTTCCTTACTCCCCAACCATGATTAAAAGAGACCGCCGGCGGTGACACCACACTTACGCTAAGCAGTCCTAACGCTAAGGTCAACGAGATTAAGGCTTTTTTCATCTTTCATCACCCCAATAATAATTTTTCTATACTCTTCTTGCTGTTCGCGGGTTGCAAAATCCCTAAATGTTTCAAACAATGCCGTGCACATTTTAAAATCCCTATCATTGTTCAAGACATGGGACAGCTCCAACGTTTGGAGCGCATTATCCAGAGCTTTTTGATAATCCGCTTTCTTCACGTAATATAGGGCAAGCTGGTACATGAAAGTAAAGTTATATGTTCTATTTATATGATCCTCATATTCATTAAATTCGTCAATTTGCTTCGTAAATGTCTTCAAGATGTCATCTACATTCCAATGATGAAGGTTGGCCGATTCCATAATCGTACGTTCAGAAAGGGAGAGCGATTCCTTCATTTGACCGCAACAGGAACAAGTCTTGGAGGATGGAAACCACCGATCGATTTGCATCAGCCTCTTCCCTTGTTCATCCAGCTTGTACCGGAGAAATGTCGTGAACATGCCCCAGCATGTTGCTTTATTTTCACGAGCTTGAGTTTGGGTAATTGGATATAGCCATTCAAGAGCTTGATGTTTCCGTTCACTGCATTTGTTGTATAAGACTGTCTTGCTTTACGGCTTTTGAACTTCGGAAACTCAGTGCGGCCGGCGAAAAAGTTTTGGTATGCCTTTTGCAAGATAAGCTGAGCATTGGCCAAGGCAAGGCTGTCTACTTCTTTGAGCCAAGGGAATTCATTCTTGTACTTTGCAGGAGTAGGAAATTTTTGTTTCTTCAGCGCATCTTTGTTACCCTTGTATGCCTCATATATTTCTTTGCATTCAGCCAGCATTTGGTTGTAAACGAAACGAACACACCCGAAGGTTTTCGCAAGAAGCTGCTCTTGTTCTTCCGTTGGATACAGACGGAACTTGTATGCTTTGTTTGCCATATCCTTTCACCTCCCTTCATTCCCTGAGTTTCGACAAGAATATGTAATGATTATTATTCTAAATCCATGTCATTAACTAAGACTGATGATATCAAAGAGTTGAGGAAAGAAACTCTTCGGCTTCGCCTACCGAAATTCCCCCCCCACTTTCATCAAGCCTCGCAAGATTTAGAAGCGGGAGACTACTTTCGGCAAATGTTAAATTTGGATGGTAATGTAAACAAAGTACAACTACTAATATATTCATAAATTTACCATCGGTCAAGTGCTTCGACTCATTGCGCATAAAAATAGAAAAATGCCCCTTTCGTATAGCGGGATGTGTTCCGGCAGCGAACCTATCCATATACGAAAAAGGGCGCATACATGTCGTTGGGCCTAACAAAGCGACCAAAAAGCATGTCGCGTAACCGGCTTTGCTTATTTCATCGCCGCCCAGCTTTTGTAGTCATGAATCGCAAACCCGGCATAGCTCGAATGTCGAGACAGCTTTTGATGAGCGGCTTGCAGCTCTTTTTCCATCGCTTCGATGCCCTTGGCATAGAAAGATGTCCGATCGCTCTCCACATTTTTCGCGGTCTCCACGGCAACGATGACTTGCTTGTTCAGCGTCGAGGCCTCTCTCATTATCGCGTTAGCGTTTTCCACAATTCCGTTCTTGCCTAAGGCAAAATTGCGGTAGTCCATAATCACCAGACAATCGAACTTCTCCAATAACCAGGCGCTGAAGCTGTATTCCGTACCGGGAACCTTAACGGTATTCAGCCAAAAAGGAACATCCAGCGTAATTTTGATGCCGCTCCCTTTGGTCTCCTGCTCGATCAGCCTCATATTGTCCATCCAGCTTGCCAGAATCGCCTTATTGCCGGTCTTCCATTCGGGCAGCAGATAAGGTTCAATATCAAAGTGCAACCCGTCAAACCTCTCTTCGGCTTTCGCGGCGGCATTAAAGTTTTGGACCCATGCAATAAACTTCTGGATTTGATCCTGCTTCGATTTGAAGGCCCAATCGGGGCGGCCCGCCAGGGCTTCCACGTTTATCCGTTTCTCTTTGGCCCTCCGAATAAAATCTTGATATATCGTCGGAGCGATATCGGCATCAATTTGAAGATATACGGATGTCACCTGATTCTCGATCGCAAAGTTGATTAGCTTATCCGGCTCCCTCTCGATGATGCGGCTATCCCAAATCCACGTGCCTTTGGGGACGTTATGTACAGAGGTGGTGATGATGACCTGATTGCGCTCCGGCTTCCAATCTACATCCGCATGAAAGACCTCGCTGATGAAGCGAAGCGGAACCATCGTGCGGCCGTTGTGGACCGCCGCCGCTCCGTCGAAGGTTACCGTCTTGCCATTCACTTGCGCATGGTTGTCGCCAATCTTCAACGTAATGGTGTCATGGTTATGCGTAAAAGCGACTTGCTTCGATGCCTCGTTCCACTTTACGTTTGCGCCAAGCTTTTCGGAAACGAATTTGGCGGGAACCATCGTGCGATTGGATTTTTTATCCACATACGGAGATTCATCCGGGAACGCCACCTCATGCCCGTCCACGGTGACTCGGATGGGGGAAGCACTCACATTGGGGAGACAGATTCCTAAACTTAAAGCGATAGCTGACATGCCAAAAAACAATTTTCTCAAACAGCTCATATGATACTACCTCAGCTTCTCCGATGGGTTCGGATTTCTACTCTGTTACATTGAACGAATGTCGCATAAAGGGATTATATAATATGCAGCATTTGTCAGTATATCCGGCCTATGAACCAAGTTGCTGATTCTATGATGAGCGATGGAGACTTATAAACTAACGCTGTCCGTAATATCGCAGCAGGATAAATACCAGTCGCTTCCGTATCGGAATCCGCCCCTTGAGCTTTGGAATCCGAATTGGCCCCATGGAATCATCACCACGATTTCTCCTCTCTCCTTGTCCCCTTACTCCGTCCATATTCGGCGTATTGCAGGCGCATTCTGTTCGAAGGATAGATGATACACATCCGGATTGGACAATGCTTCCCACTCCTTGAAGCCGAACCGGTCGTCGAAATGCTTCAGCAGCAGCGAAATCAAGTTCCCGTGCGAGACGATGACGACGTTGTTGTACCCGCTCTCGAGCGCTTCCGCGATCACGCTGCCGGCGCGCTTCATCGCCGCAGCGCTGGATTCCCCGCCTTCATAACATAAGTCCAAATCATCGTATGTCTTCCGCAGCATGTCGCGCCAAGCGGGATGACTTTTGCCCGACAAGACCCGCTCCGCCAATCTGTCATCCAGAGCGATGTCCATGCCAAGCTTATTGGCCAATGGCGCTATGGTCCGGCAGGCCCTCTCATAAGGACTGGAAAGGATCTGTTCGATATTTTTGTCCGCCAAAAATTCCGCAAGCTTGTCCGCTTGCCTCACACCGGCTGCGGTTAACGGCGCGTCCGGAGCTTGCCCTTCCGCCTTGCAATGCCGCACAACGTATACATTTTTCATGAACGATACCCTCCTTATCTATCGGCACGTCACTTACTGGATTGTTGTCATAATCGTTGGATGGCAGCCGTATGGCCCCGACGATTCCAAATAAATTATGATAACATGGGATTCCTGGATTTGGAAGATATGAGATGTCATGAAAAGTGATTCATCGCTTGCACGAGTAATCAAAGAAACCTAATGCATGATCAGAGATGAAATTCAAAATATTGTGAAATAAATCACTATAAATGGTTAAATAGTATATTAAAATAAAGTGAACCTAAAAAGGTTCTATATGTTCATCAAACAAACATCATAGAAAAACGGGGTGGGTTACTTGAAGAAGAAAGCAGCAGCAACGTTGATTCTCGTTCTCTCTTTCATGCTCGTCATCGCAGGATGCGGCAGCGGGAACCAGAATCAAAACCAGAGTCAGGGCAATGAAAAACCGGCGGAGTCCCAAGAAACGGAAGCCGTGTCGGGTGCTTCTAAAACCAACTATACGCCTATCGATCAATTAAAAGATAAATATGATATCATCATTGTCGGTGCAGGCGGCGCCGGAATGTCCGCCGCGCTTGAGGCAAAGGAAAAAGGCATGAATCCGGTGATTTTCGAAAAAATGCCGATTGCCGGCGGCAATACGATGAAATCCTCCTCCGGCATGAATGCTTCCCAGACCAAGTTCCAAAAAGAGCAAGGCATTGAGGACAGCAACGATCTATTTTACGAAGAGACATTAAAAGGCGGCCATGGCACGAACGACAAAGAGATGCTTCGGTTCTTCGTTGACAATTCCGCAAGCGCCATCGAATGGCTTGATTCGATCGGAATTCGTCTGAACAATATCACGATTACGGGCGGCATGAACGAGAAGCGCACACACCGTCCGGAGGACGGTTCAGCGGTAGGTCAATATCTCGTCAACGGCTTGGTGAAAAATGTTCAAGAAAAAGAAATTCCTCTTTTCGTAAATGCAAATGTGACGGAAATTACGGAGAAGGACGGCAAAGTAAACGGCGTTAAGGTCCTCTTCAATAATAACGATGAGAAAACGATTGCCGCGGAGGCTGTCGTGGTGACAACCGGCGGTTATGGCGCTAACATGGATATGATTGGCGAGGTTCGCTCCGATCTGAAAGGTCTGGTGACCACAAACCAAGAAGGCAGCACCGGCGACGGCATCAAGATGATTGAAAAACTCGGCGGCGTCACGGTTGACATGGATCAAATCCAGGTTCACCCGACGGTGCAGCAGGAGAAATCCTATCTTATCGGGGAAGCGGTCCGCGGCGAAGGCGCGATTCTGGTTTCCAGCGAGGGCAAACGTTTCACAAACGAGCTGGACACTCGCGACAATGTCACGGCGGCCATCAACAAGCTGCCTGAAAAATCAGCTTATCTTGTATTTGATTCCGGCGTAAAATCCCGGGCGAAAGCAATTGAGCAGTATGACAAAATGGGCTTTGTCATTCAAGGCGATACCATTGAGGCATTAGCCAAAGAAATTGGCGTTCCGGCAGATCAGTTAACCGCCACGCTGGATACATGGAACAGCGCCGTGAAGAACAAAGAGGATGCCGAATTCGGCAGAACGACCGCGATGGACCACGATTTGTCCAGCGGGCCATACTATGCAATCAAGATCGCCCCTGGGATTCACTACACCATGGGCGGCGTGAAAATCAATACGAACACCGAAGTATTGAATAAAGACGGCCAGCCGATTCCTGGCTTGTTCGCGGCAGGCGAGCTTACAGGCGGCTTGCACGGACAAAACCGCATCGGCGGCAACTCCGTGGCCGAGATCATCATCTTCGGCCGCCAAGCCGGCATCAAATCGGCTGAATTCGTACAAGCGCAATAAGCTTCCACTTTTCACGCAGCACACGACAAACGCTTGGGCTCCTTATAGTCCAAGCGTTTGTTTTATTTGCCCGCCAGTAAAAAGGCGACCGCTCCCCGGTGGAATGGAGGGAAGCGATCGCCGCTTGATTTACTGCCTTTCTACACGAGCATCCCGGCAATCGCCGCGCTCATCAGGTTGGCCAATGTGGCGGCAATGACCGCACGGAAGCCCATTTCGGCAAGATCTTGTCTTCTGGAAGGCGCAATCCCGCCCAGGCCGCCAATAAGGAGCGCAATGGCCGCCAGATTGGCAAAGCCGCAGAGCGCGAAGCTGATGACGACAACGCTTTTTGGAGACAAATGAGCAATCTCAGGCGCAAACGAAGTGTACGCGACAAATTCGTTCAGGACGAACTTTTGACCGATAAAGGAGCCTGCCTGCAGCGCTTCGTTCCATGGAACACCGATCAGGAAGGCAATCGGCGCGAACAGGTAGCCTAGAATTTGCTCCAACGTCAAGGCCTCGATTCCGAACACGCCGCCAACCCAGCCAATGATCATGTTCACCAAGAAAATGAGCGATATAAATGCGAGCAGCATGGCGCCCACGCCGGCAGCGATCTTGAGCCCGTCCGAAGCTCCGCGCGCAGCGGCATCGATGACATTTCGGGACTCCGTATCCTTCACCATCTCGACGCGTTCAACTCGAAGCTGATGATCGGTTTCCGGCATAATAATTTTGGCCAGCAGCAAGCCGCCCGGCGCTCCCATGAAGGCCGCAGCAAGCAAATATTCAATCGGAACGCCAAGCATCGCGTAGCCGCCCAGGACGGAACCGGAGACGCACGCCAGTCCGCCGACCATAATCGCGAACAGCTCCGACTTGGTCATTTTCTCTATATAAGGCTTGACCACAAGCGGCGCTTCTGTCGGACCAAGGAAAATATTCGCGGCCGCTGACATCGATTCTGTTTCACTCGTTTTAAGCACCTTCGCCAGAAATCCGCCAATGATTTTCGTAGCCCACTGCATAATGCCGAGATAGTACAGCACCGCTATCAAGGAACAGAAGAAGATGATAATCGGCAATACCTGCAAGGCGAACGTAAAGCCCGCCTTTTCCGCACCCAGTATGCCGCCGAACAAGAACTGAATGCCCGCATTCGTGGAATCGATGATGCTTTGAACGGCCGCAGCCAAGTAGTTCAGCATCTTTTTGCCGAATTCCCACTTCAACACAATCAATGCAAAAATGAATTGAATCGCAAACGCGCCAATCACCGTTCTCGGATTAATCGCCTTGCGATTTTTCGAAAACGCAAATGCTATCAAAAAAATGCCCAAGATTCCTAGAAGTCCCCAAATGTATTGCATATACCTGTCCTTTCTTCATCGTGTCAATGACCCAGAATGTAAAGCGAAAGGGGCAAACGACCGCACTTCAGATTCGTGCTGCCTTCTATGCAAAAGCGGCCGTTTGCAGTGATTAGCATTAGTTAATAGACTTCAATACATCCAACAGCATGTCTTTAAAAGCATCCCGATCAATCGCTTCGCAGACGCGGACATTGCGCGTGCGTTCCAAACGATTGTTAATATCGACAAGGCTGTAGCCTCTAGTCAGCTCACCGACCGTTTCGACATCCACGTGGTACAGGTTGGACTTCGTCATGATCTTTTCGTCCGCCGCTACGGCTGCTAGCAGCGTATCCGGATGCGTCGTGCCGTTCAATCTGTGAACCGTTTTATTGAATCTGATGACGACCTTGTTGACATCTTTGAAAAATTTCGCGCCCTTCGTTCCGAGCGCTTCAATCTCTTCATGGTCGTTATCGTCCATGATGGAATATTGCGTGCACATCTCCCAACCGACCATCGTAATCGGAATGCCCGAATGAAGCACGATTTTGGCCGCTTCCGGATCGACGTAGAAATTGTACTCCGCACTCGGCGTAATATTTCCAAGCGCATTGTTCGTTCCGCCCATAATGTAGAGATGCGGAATCTTCGGCACGATGGTCGGATCCTTCTTGATCGCCATCGCAATATTCGTTAACGGCGCAATCGCAAGAAGATGGATTTCGCCTGGATTGTTGTGCACCGCTTCGATAAGGAAGTCGACGGCATGCCCTTTTTCGGGAGACTGGATCGCTTTTTCGAAAAACGAATCCCCCATTCCATCCTTGCCGTGGACGTCCTCGACCGTACGATGCTCTTTCTGGCCGATACCCATGATCGGGCCCTCATGCCCTTTGTACACAGGAACTTGACCGCTTTTTCCCGCGACTTGCACGGTGTAGAGCGCATTTTCCACCTGCTGATCGAACTGGACATTGCCCCCGGTAATCATAATGCCTTCGACCTGAAAATAGTGAAGCGCCGTTAAAATGGCAATCGTGTCGTCGCCGGCCGTATCGGTATCAATAATGACTCGCTTTTTCTCGGACATTACAAATCCCTCTCCGTTGCTTTTTTCGCCAATTCCGTAATGTAATCAAAGAATGCGTCGCGATCCACGTCATAGACGACATGTACCGGGCGTCCGTCTGCCGTTTCCACGGTACGGCCTTGGCTTGCGCCTTCCGTAATCACCTTGCTGTTAATCGTCTGCACCTTCACCAGATCGCTCTTGCCCACGAACGCTGTCGTCAATACATCCCACAGATAGTATGTCGAGTTCGTCGAGAAATGAACGAGAGGAGGTACCATCGCATAGCATTGGCCCAGGAAATCCACGCCGACATGCTTGCGTTCCGCAGCCCAGCGCTCACGAACATCGAGCGTAAGCGGCACTTGATTCGTGCTTTCCAGTGCCACCAGATCAATCTCGATCCCGCTGTCCCATACGCGCGCAGCCGCATCCGGATCCCAGAAGACGTTCCATTCTGCCGTTCCGTCATGCTCAGGCTCATGCACATTGCCTGCTTCGCGGAAGGTGCCGCCCATCCATACCAGGCGTTCTACCTTTTCTTCGATCGTCGGATCGATATCTAATGCGCGGGCAAGGTCGGTAAGCGGGCCCGTAAACAGCAGGGTCGTCTTGCCTTCCGTTGCGCGCAGCGTGTCAATAATATGAAGATGTGCCGGCTTGTCCGCTACAGGAGTCACCACTTTACCGGATTCGTTGAGAAGCGGCAGGGCGTCCACATAGAACGCATGCATGCGCCAGTCCTTCGGGAACGGATTTTTCCCGCGGGAGTTCGACGCGGCTACATCCAAACCGCCATTGCCGAACCGATCGATGATTTTGCGGCTGGCAAACATCGCCGGCTCCAGGTAACAATCCGCCGGAATGACCGACACGCCCGTCAGCTCCACATTGTCCATGTGCAGTAACAAAAATAACGAAATTAAATCATCCACGCCGCCATCATGGTTAAAATAAATGTTCTTCTTCATCTTATCTCCATTCCCATCCCCATACATCAACACGTCATTTGCAGGAAATGTAAGTTCTGTATCAATGTATAAGACGTTGTAAAACCGAACAAAAATATTAAATCGACATTTATTATTCGGATTCCAATTAAAAATAATACTAAAATTTCTCTGAAAAATATATACTTCATGAAAAAATATTAGAATCCAAAAAGTGGGGGTGGGTGAAAGTAATGACTAGAAAATCGCTGGAGAAAGTGCCGGGTACCTAAGACTCATCCTGCTCAGGCGTTCAAGATAAGGAAAAAGCCCTCTCGGGTCACAGTTCAATTTTTAGTATTCCCCTCTTGATAGACATAATCCCAGATTTCGAAAGCCCGTAATGGAGGCGAGTTAGTAACCTACTAGGGCGGGTAGCAACTGTAATAAATAAGAAAATATCCAGTCCCATGAGCGCTAATTCGAAAAGAAGGGCATATTTTCCCCCTCCCCATCCCACAGAGGCATTGCATTTCCATGTTTATTTTTGGAAGCGGTCATTCCAGCGCAGCAACTTTTGTCGCGATCCGTAGCCAAGTGTAGCGGTTCGGGAAATCTCTCGCCAACTTGAGAATCACCTGCCGACTATGCTGGATGATGGTCGCGGCACAGAGGAAAAACTCCTGACGAAACCGGGCAATCGTATACCCGTGATGAACCGGTTCACAGCAGTCGCGTTTAAACCGTTCGTAGAGGTTGTATGCTAACAGCTTGATTAGCAAGTCGATTTCATTCGCGGTGAAGCGGCTTGTCGAAATGCGGTTGATGGAAAAGCCACGCTTGGCTTCCTTGATGTGGTTTTCCATGCAGCAACGCTGGTTGTAGAAATGCCACAGGTCAATCGGCTCCCACTCAAGGCTTGTGACGATCGCTTCATACTGCCAATCTGTATCAAGAAGAAGCCGAGATTGATCCCCATCGTACACCTGTGCTTTGCGGATGACGGCAACACGGCGTGCTTTCTTCCAGGAGGTGGCTTTGTAGACCAGTACAATGCCCTCGATGATCCACTCCTCATCGACAAATCGCTTCCAAACGGAGCAGCGTTGCACTTCCGCTTGAAGTCGCTGGGTCCATTTCAATTTTCCTACATACCCGATTCCTTTGGATTCCCATAAGCCGTAAAAGTCCTCACCGCCAAATCCTTTGTCAAATCGGGCATACTTCACCGGACGATCACCAAGCAATTCGAACGTCTGGCGGAGGAAGTCAGCGGCATTCGTGGATGAATGCGTATTTCCAGCACGAAGAACAGCGTTTAAACACAAACGAGATTGGCCTTCATAAGCCAACAGCGGATGGTAGCTTTTACGTCCCGGTTTGTGGGGATTCGTGCCAACGGCCGCGCCTTTTTGGTGACCAAAAACGGTTTCCACGGTGGAATCCAGATCCATGATGAGTTCATCGGGCAAACCAGGCGCGATGACCTGCTGATTCAACTTTCTCAAGTCGAGTGTGAAAGTTGGTTGCTTACCAAACCGATTCAATTCTTTATACAGCAAGGTGTGGTGTGGACAGCGTCCACCGAGGAAACGTTGCACAAGTGCATCCTGTTGCAACGCTCGAAAATGAAAAAGGCGTTCACAACCGAGTGTCCAGCCGATTATGAGGTAGAGCAGGATGCGAAAAACAGGGAACAGGGAGTGCCTGTGTTTGATGTTGCTCAAGTTCTGCAATGCTTTGTCCAGTTCGATTTTTTCGAGATACTCCAGGAATACTTTGCTTCCACCAACGCTGGAAGCGTGACGCAAGGAAAATTCAGTCTTGATTTTGCTGACGGGTGTGGTAGACTTCACCTAAAAGGTGCTCCTCTCTTTGGGTGATGTTGTTTTCGCAAACACTATTCTACCAAAGATTTGGGCCCTTTTTTCATTTTTCAGGCACAGTTACTTTCGAAATTCAGG
>NZ_LDIG01000169.1 GCF_015845845.1 Paenibacillus dendritiformis | reverse complement strand
CAATGTCATTAAGATAAGGCGCGGAAACCATAATCAAGCACAAGAGCAGGTTATCAAAAAGATAGCCCGCTCTTTTTTTTGTTTCAAAAGAAAATCAAGACTTAACAGGTAGATGGATATGTGTGGCGAAGCCCCTTGAAAAAACGAGGAGGTTACGCCAATGAATGAGTACGCGAATTCGCTAAAAGAAACGCTGACATCCCTCATACGAGAAATGGCAGCCGCACCAGCACCTTATGTCAAAAACCCTGAAAAAGATTTTACCCGAAAGAAAAAGCTATCCTTTGAAACGGTGATGCAACTCCTGATCTCCATGGGGGGCAACAGCATATATAAGGAACTCCTGGAATCCCAAGGTTATAACGTAAACACCGCAACCACTTCCGCTTTTGTCCAACAGAGGAATAAAATCCTGCCGTCTGCTGTGGAATTCTTGTTTCACGCATTTACGCAATCGTATACGGATATCAAGGACTACCGAGGGTATCGATTACTTGCCGTTGACGGTTCGGATTTACATATCGCAACTGACTCTGCGGACACGGACACCTATTTTCAAAGTCAACCGAACACGAAAGGCTATAGCCTTCTGCATTTGAACGCTGCCTATGACTTGTGCAACAGACTGTACGTGGATGCCATTGTTCAACCACGAAGGTTGTGCAACGAGGGAAGGGCGCTGGCTGCTATGGTTGACCGTTCTCCCATCAAGGGCAAAACCATTGTTATTGCCGATAGAGGTTATGAAAGTTACAACAATTTCGCGCACCTTGAACGCAAAGGGTGGAACTATGTCATACGGGTAAAGGATTTGGATTCCAATGGTATTCTTTCGGGCTTGCGTTTGCCCTCTAGCGGAGAGTTTGATAGGGACGTTCATCTGACACTCACCAAAAAACAAACCAAAGAGGTCAAGGCTAATCCCGAGATGTACAAGTTCGTTCCTTCCACGTCTACATTTGATTTTTTGGATTTGCATGAGAACTTGTTTTACCCGATTACCTTTCGGGTTGTTCGTTTCGTCCTGCCTCATGGCGCTTATGAGACCGTCATTACGAATCTTTCTGCCGCTGATTTCCCACCCGATGAAATCAAGTCTATGTATAACAGGCGATGGGGCATTGAAACCTCTTTCAGGGCATTAAAGTACACTGTCGGTCTGACGAATTTTCACGCAAAGAGACGAGAGTCCATCACCCAAGAGATTTTCGCAAGAATGATCATGTACAATTTCGCTGAAATGATGACCTCACACGTCGTCATTTCCCAAATGGATAAACGGCACTCATACCAAGTCAACTTCACGGTTGCCGTTCACGTTTCTAGACATTTCCTGCGCTCACGGCACGATGAACCCCCGCCCGATGTTGAAGCACTGATCCGCAAAAACATTTTGCCGATTCGCCCCGTTCGCCCAGGGCAGCAGAATACGCGCAAAATACGCTACAAATCAGTTGTTAGCTTCGTCTATAGAGTAGCATAATTCGTTTCATATGAACATTTTTTAAGCGGATCTTCCGTCCGCTTTGTTTGCTGTACGCTTTTTCCTTGCTTGCACCAAAAACAAACGGCACAGGGCTTTTTCCCATGCCGTTTCGGATTCCATTTTTATTTCCGCTCTTGTCTTTGAGCTTAACTTAATGACATTGCCCGGTAAGGGGCGTCTTTTTGTGGATCTACAACTGGTGATCGTAAACTGTCTACCCGCATATGCACATTTCTCTCGCCACATACGGGGACTCTCCCGATCGCTCAGGAACGGTACATGTGTGTTACGCCGCTTATGATCACTATCCCATTTGTTCAGGAAAGGTCAGGGTATCTAGCCGTTTACGAGCCTTTCCCAAGTCCTCACTCAAAGTCAAATGAGCAGCCGTGGGCGGAAATCTGAGCCAAAAGGAGATTGCTTCAATGAATATCCGAAGGTGCTAACCTGACTCGATGGGAGAATGATGAAAAGAACAATAGAGGTAGGGAACTGCTCAGAAGGCAATACGTAGAAATGGGCAGCCTGGGTGGAATCTGAGCCAAAGGGAGATTGCCTGGAAGGATATCCGAAGTGGCAGATAATGCTGCTAATTTGTAAGATTGGTTGGACGTAAGGTGGAATATGTTGTGATATGATGGGGGGGAGAAAGAGGAAAGCTGGTGCTGGAAATTGAGAATATTTCGTGGTCTTGTCAATCTCATTATTATTATAATACTTTGGGCGATCCTTAAGAATATCTGGGAGCCTGCTGCTTATATATTTGTGCCATTGCTTGCAATTGTGATGTTCTCCGGGCTGAACAACAAAGCGGAGCAGGAGAACGAAGCAGGCCGGCACGATGAGCAGGGGGAAGCTCTGAATGAATGGGACGGTCATGATAATGATCAAGATGAGTACGATGAGGATGAGGAAGATGATGAAGAGGACGAAGAAGACGAGGAGTATGATGAACTGGTCGAGGATGCTGCGGTCATCGTAGCTCAGGCAGGCTATGCTTCCTCGGAGCTGTTGGAGGCCGAGCTTGACATCGATGAGGAAGATGCCGAGTACATATTGAATGAATTGGAGGAGTATGGAGTTGTTGATGAAGCTTCAAGCGACAGTTCTGTACGGAAGGTGCTCCTGACGCCGGAGGGAGTTAAGGCGCTGGTGAACTCCTGGCATGAGTATGAAGATGATGAAGACGAAGATGAAGCTGACGACGGAGACGACGAGGACGAGGCTGGTTGGCATAGCTTGAGAGATGAATGGGTGAAGAATGCGGCATCGGTTGTGGTGGGCGCGGGCTATGCCTCGGCGGATCTGCTGCAGTTCCACCTTGCTGTCGACAGGGATCAGGCGATCGAATTGCTTCAAATTTTGGAAGCTTGCCATATCGTTGGTGCAGCAGAGGGACATCGCACCGAACGAAGCGTGCTCGTGACTCCTGCGTGGCTTGATAGAGTAAGCCGGGAACTATCTGAGGAAATAGTAGCTGAGACTGAGAATGGGCTAGAAGGTTTGCTTCAGCAACTGGACGCTCTTCATGGCATGGAGGCGGCCAAGCAACATGTCCTGCAACTGGTTCATGTGCTGTCAGAGATGAACGAGCGGGAGAACCTCGGGTTCGATACCTATGAACTGCGGATGAATATGATTTTTGCTGGCCTGCCGGGCATGGGACAGATGACAATCGCGCGTATTCTCGGCAAATTATTATATGAGTTGGATGTTCTCAATGAAGGGGAGGTTGTGGAGATTTCTTTCTGCGAACTGCTAGGGTCAGATCCATTCACAACCTCTACAAAGGTCAACGATGCTCTTGACGAGGCTTCCGGCAATGTTGTCGTCATTCCTGATTTGTACCGGCTGTCTGAGCCGGGTGCGCCGGAACAAGGCAATGAGGCGATCCATTCGCTGTTAAGCTATCTGGATCAGTGCAACGAGGATATCGTTCTCATTTTGATCGGGCCGCCGAACAAGCTAAATAGCTTACTGGACAAATATATCGGAATCCGGACCTTTTTCCCGTACTTGATTCCATTCTTGCGAACGGCGACGCCATCAGGTAAGGATCTTTCGAATGTGGCGGCCGATCGCTCTCATCAGTTCGAACGCTCTTCCTTCCCTACGGAACTAATTGTGCCTGAAATACTGCCTTCAGCCTCACCGCCATGGGAGCATGCGGAACCGGAGACTGTTGCTCCGCAATTCGAACCGGTTCAGCAGAACGAGGAAAGAATTGAACTGGATGTGGTTCGGGAGATTGCGGAGAGACTTGAGCAGAATGGGGTTCAGCATAATGTGGAGAAAAATGAACCGAATATGGTTCAGGCAGAACCGTTCGACTGGGAGGCGGAGCTGAGCCGTAGCGAAGAACTGCACGATCAGCGCGCCACGCTGGCTGAATGGGCGGAGCAGCTCCATGCCTATCGCGAGCGGAAGGCCAAAGGCATGTATGCGGATGCTCCTTCGGCCTGCTTCGTGTTCAAGGGAGGCGTCGAGTCGGGAAGATCATCACTGGCTCATTGGCTGGCCGGGCTGTATAAGCATTATGGTATCGTAGCCCGCGGACATATCGTAAATACGGAGCTGCAGAACGTACGGTCGGTGCAGGAGCTTAATGATCAGCTGCAGAACAGTCTGCAGCAAGCGGAGGGCGGATTGCTTGTCGTCCGTATTCATGAACTGTGCTCGGCCCCCGAGCGGGTACAAGCGGAGCGGGCGGTGGCGGATGCGCTGATGAAGGCGACGGATAAGATGAATGCGGACAAGGTCATCGTCATCGAAGGGCCGGAAGAAGAAGTGAAGGCATTCCTCGATGTCAGCTCGGTGTTGCGCATGCGGTTTTCCAAGCAAATCGATTTGAATCGGATTCCCGCCGAAAAGGCTTAACAATCGCATTCTGCGAAAAGAGGAATGAAGAGCCGTTGAGGATAACTGATAATGCAGCCGTTGGCGGAGCCTATTCGTATATGTCTAGCAACGGGACGGCATGGTCCAAACGTACTTTCCGTCCAAGGGATGAACTTGCAAAAGGTGATCTGGACCGGGACCGATCTGCTTGGCTCCGGGGAAGACGGATTGCTGGCAAGGATCAAGCCAAAGAAAAAGTGAGCCTTGCTTCCTGCGCGCCAGCATGCTGCCATAAGATGCCTGCCGTCTGCTCATCATCGGCGGGCGGGCGTCTTATGCTTCAACCGCTTGATATTCGCTTCCTAATCTTGTATGATAAGGGTACCTTATAGGAATGGGGAGCTTTTGATGTCGGTGCTTTGTTCTTAACCAACCCAATTGGATAGCGTGAATTCCATCGTGTCCATGTCGCACCAGATCCGATCTGTGGCGTCTGTTTGTGATGCGCGAATGGAATGTCTCACACGTGTTAAGAACAAAGGCCATCCACGTTGAATTCCATCGATTGCGATCAGCCGTGCTCTTGAGCGCGGCTTTTGTTATGCACGGACCAGTCGCCGGCTTGTCCAGGATCCGCGAACGATCCTAGGCAGGGCGGAGGCCGGGCGCGGTTCAGCCTGCAGGGACGACGCCTGCAACTGGGCGACAGGCTGGAAGTCCTGCCGCATCCGGCAGATTCCGCATGCTCGGGCGAGGCGCATTCCGTTGCGCAGGCTGCCGAGCAGCAACGATCGCGATGAAGATGATAGGGCAGAAGTTGGACGTATGTTCATTTTCTGCCCTTTTTTGGCGTTGAAGCAGTCATGGCCATGTTCTATCTTATCAAGCGATGAAGCGAGGTAGACTTTTCCATGAAAACCCTATTCGATACGATCCAAGAAAACATGCGCCTTGATGAAGGCGCGCATGTCATAGAACAGATGGTTATCTCATGTTATTTGAAACCGGGTATTGCGACGAAAGAGTTGGCCCGGCACACGATGCTTCCGGTTCCGCTTGCGACGGCCGTCAAGAAGGAACTTATCCGCGCCGGCCTGCTCCGGCAGGAAAGGGGAGTACGCTGCACGCCTGCAGGCAATGCCTGGGTCGAGCAGGAACGGGATTATGAGGGGCTTGATATCGCCCTATACCATGCCTTGCTGAAGGCCGGTCCGGATTGGCGCACCTTATTGGCCGACTGGTGGAAGGATTGGAGCGGCATTTATGAAGCCCGGCCGCAGGCGGACGTGCAGATCGATCAGTCGAAATGCACGATGGAGACCAGTCTGAAGCGGGCGATGCTGTGCTTGCGCGAGCACGCGTTGATTGGCAAGCGGGTGCTCTGCATCGGCGACGACGATCTGGTCAGCATCTCGCTCGGCCTGCTGCTGAAGCGGCTGTTCCCGGGGAAAAGCAGCCTGAGGACCAGGATTCATGTCGTCGATATCGACGAGCGCTTTCTGCAATATATTCGCGATGTCGCGGAGCGGGAGCATCTGCCGATTCAGTGCCACCATGCCGATCTCCGTCAGCCGCTGCCGGAAGCGCTGCATGGCCGCTTCGATTGCTTTTTTACGGATCCGCCGTACACGATGCCGGGCATGAGCTTGTTCCTGTCCAGGGGCATCAGCGCCCTTAAGCGGAGTAAGGGACTCCCCGTATTCCTGTCGTTCGCGCACAAGCCGCCCGGCTTCACCCTGGCGATGCAGCAGGAGTTCATTCGCATGGGGTTGATGGTGCAGGAAATTATCCCGCATTTCAATGAATATGAGGGAGCGCAAATGATCGGCGGCCGCGGGCAAATGATTGTGCTGAAGTCGACGGAGCGGACCGTTCCGGGGTTCGACGAACGTTGCGAAGGGGCGATATACACCGGTGAAATCAGGCGTACGGAGCGCCTGTACCGCTGCAAGCAATGCCTCGGTGCGGTTAGGGTCGGCCAGGACTTGGAGATTGGCAGGATTGAACAGTTGAAGCAGCGCGGCTGCTCCCGCTGCGGGGGCTTCACCTTCGAGCTCGTTGAAAAGAAGCAGAGCGGCAAGACGGAGGAAACCGCACCGCTCGCGTCCCATCAGCGGCAACACGGATAGTTGACCGCGGTGGAAAGAAAAAACACCGTTCTGCCCGGGGAAGGGCGGAACGGTGTTCCTTATGCGGCTACGCGCGGACGGTCTCCCGTGTCCGGACCGAGCATGGTTGGTCCGCCGACGAGCCGGCCCCGGACAAGGCGGTGCACTCCCGGAACGCGAAATGCCTGCACCCTTGACAGCGCGCCGTACTGATGCGCGTCAAGGCATAGTCGATGGCGGCGCCCGTCCGATCGAAGAAATGGTCGGCCCCGATGCGATCGGCCAGTCCCGTCCGGGACAACAGCGTCTGCGGCTGTTCATGGATGCCGGTCACGAGCACGATGCCGCCTTGGCGCTGAACGCGGCCGACGAGAGCGGACAGATTCGCTTCGGCGGTCGTATCCATGTACGGGACGCGGCCCATGCGCAGAATCAATACGAGCGGAGTGTCTGCGGACTGATCGGCCAGCGATTGCTCGAATGACTGGGCCGCCCCGAAGAATAGCGGCCCTTCGACCGTGAACATGCTGATTTGCGGGCAATGCCGGCCGTCTTTCACGATCCGGGAAGAGACCTTGGCTTTCCGGTCGGCCGGATCGGGCAGCACTTTGGCGACCTTGACCCCTTCGCTCATCCGCTTCACGAACAGAACGACGGCCAGCACGAGCCCGGCCTGGACCGCCACCGTCAGATTGAAGAAGACGGTCAGCAGAAAGGTGACGGCCAAAATAAGCGAATCGGCGGTCCGTGTCCGCAAAATATGCAGAAAAGCTTTGCGCTCGCTCATGTTCCAGGCGACGACCATCAAAATCGGCGCCATGGCGGCAAGCGGAATATTCGAAGCGTACGGTGCGAAGAACAGCAGCACCAGCAGCACGACAAGCGCATGCACGACGCCTGATACGGGAGATACGGCTCCGTTCCGGATGTTGGTCGCCGTTCGGGCGATAGCTCCGGTCGCGGGAATGCCGCCGAACAGCGGCGCGATCATGTTGGCGATTCCCTGGCCGACGAGCTCGCGGTTGCTGTTGTGCCGATCGCCGGTCATGCCGTCGGCGACGACCGCCGACAGAAGCGATTCGATGCCGCCGAGCATCGCGATCACGAAGGCGGGCTGCAGCAGTTGGAGGATACGATCCCAACTGATCGCCGGCACCCGGAATTCGGGCAAGCCGCCCGGAATATCGCCGAAGGTCGAGCCGATGGTGGCTACCTGGCCCGGGAAGAACCAGGCGGCAGCCAAGCTGGAGATGAGCAGCCCGATCAGCGATCCGGGAATGCGGGGCAGCCATCTCGGCGTGATAAGCAGGACGGCAAGGCAGAGAGCCGCGGTCAATACGCTATATAAATTCAGCGACGGAAGCTGGAGAATGAGGGCGCGCATGTCGGCGATGAAGCCGCCCTGCTTGTCAACGTGCACACCGAGGAAATCGGCGATCTGCCCCGTAAAGATGATGACCGCGATCCCGGAGGTGAAGCCGATCGTGACCGGCCGCGGGATGAAGCGGATGACGGCTCCGAAGCGGAGCAGCCCCATCAACACGAGCATGGCCCCGGCCATGAAGCCGGCGATGAGCAGATTCTCGTAGCCATACTGCAGGACAATGGCGAACAAAATCGGAATGAACGCCCCCGTCGGCCCCCCGATCTGGAACCGCGAACCGCCCAGCAGCGAAATGAGCAGGCCCGCCACGATCGTCGTATAGAGCCCGTACTCCGGCTTGACGCCCGAAGCAATGGCAAACGCCATCCCTAACGGAATGGCGACAATGCCGACAATGCTTCCGGAAATCAAATCTTTCTTCAGCGACTGCACGGAATATCCGGCATAACGCCCGCGCAACAACGGTTTCATTCACTTTCCCACCATTTCTAAATATCTGATTATTTGAATATACAAAAAAATCATATATTTCATTTCCGCTTCTGTCAAAGCCGGTGTAGCGCCGTGTATGGCGGGCAGAAAGGGAAAAGAGAGGAAACCCGAGTCCGTTTCTCGAATCCCTCTCTTTTATGAAGATTCTTGTTTTTTGATGTTTTGCAGCATCGAAATCGAGTTGACAAGATGATTGTCGAAGATGCGCTTCGCCACCTGGAGCAGATCCTTAATCATCGGATCGCGCAGAGAATAAATAACCGAGGTTCCGTCCTTGACGCCGTAGACGACGTTCTTGCCGCGAAGGACGGCCAATTGCTGCGAGACGGCCGATCCTTCGATGCCGAGGATCGACTGAATTTCGTTCACTGTCTTGTCGCCCTCGCATAGAACCTCCAATATTTTGATTCTCAAGGGGTGTGCCAACGCTTTGAAAAACTCGGCTTTGAACTGTTGAATGTCCGGATACATGGCGTACTCCCTTTGTCTTGGAAAGAGTAGATATAGAATAGTGTACCACAAAACGGACGCTTCTGGAAAAGAAGCATGGAGGCCCAGGTGCGGGGGCTTTGTCAGGAAGAGAGGGGAGGGGAATCATGGCCCTCTGCCGCCGCATGCTTCTTCTTCAAGATAAACCCGGTGCTGGCCGAGAGCAGGTACATCGTCCCTCCGACGATATATACCGCCTGCGGTCCCCACATGTCGGCCACCGTTCCGGCGAACAGCACCGACACCCCAAACAGAACATAGTTGATCGTGCTCTGCGCCGCGAATACATTCGGCTGCTCGGCGAGCGGAGTGTATTGCTGGACATACGTCCGCTGGGCGATATCGCGCAGCTGGTAGAACGGGCCCATCAGCAGGACGATAGCCAGGGCGATGAAGGCCTGCGTATTGAACGCGTAGCCGTAAGCGAACAAGCTCACGCCGAAGGAACCGACAATAATGGTGCTCACCAGATGGCGGTGGATAAGGGCGGACAGCTTGAGCGTAATCAGCCCGCCGATAATGGTGCCCGCATAGTAGGCGGCATTGATATAGCCCCACCACGCTTCATCCTTCTGCAGCACCTCCTGCGCGAAGACGAGCGTGACGCCGCCAATCCAGATGCCGCCCGCGATTCCTTCGACGATATCCATCCACGTAATGATCCGCATCTGCGGATGGGTGAACAGAAAGGTCCAGCCGGCCAGCATGGAGCGGGAGCCTTTTGCCTTCCGTTCGAGGTGTTCCTTATGGGACAGGCGAATGAGGAAGAGGCAGCCGAGGAGCAGCAGCCCCGAGGACAACTGCAGCACGAGCGAGTGGCCGAGCTTGGCGACGAGAATGCCGCCGGCGGTCCAGCCGAGCAGCGACAGCATCTGCATGCTGGTGGAGACAAGGCTGTTGGCCTGCACGCGCTTGTCCTCCTCGACAAGGCGCGGATAGAGCGCATTGGCCGCGGCGGAGGCGCAGCCTTCGACATAGCCGATAAGCACGATGCCCCCGAACGCATAGCCGAGAAACGCGGATGCAGGCAGCATCTCGGACAGGGGCGCCAGAGAGAAGGCGACAAGCGCGGACAGCGCGCATTGGAGCCCCAGGAACAGCCGCGTCACGTTGGCGACCGTCAGCTTCGTATACCAGAACGGCAGAGAGAAGCTGCTCGACAGCACGGCGATGGAGCGGACGAAGGAGACCGCTCCGGCGAAGGCCGCCGACCCGGTCAGTTGGTATACGGCGGCGATCAATGTCATCATATAGAGCGATCCGGCCAGATTGGCGAATGATCGGCTTGATAATAACGAATAAAAGGAACGATTCAAGCGGACACCTCATTAACTATATAAACCTGAATTTCGAAAGTAACTGTGCCTGAAAAATGAAAAAAGGGCCCAAATCTTTGGTAGAATAGTGTTTGCGAAAACAACATCACCCAAAGAGAGGAGCACCTTTTAGGTGAAGTCTACCACACCCGTCAGCAAAATCAAGACTGAATTTTCCTTGCGTCACGCTTCCAGCGTTGGTGGAAGCAAAGTATTCCTGGAGTATCTCGAAAAAATCGAACTGGACAAAGCATTGCAGAACTTGAGCAACATCAAACACAGGCACTCCCTGTTCCCTGTTTTTCGCATCCTGCTCTACCTCATAATCGGCTGGACACTCGGTTGTGAACGCCTTTTTCATTTTCGAGCGTTGCAACAGGATGCACTTGTGCAACGTTTCCTCGGTGGACGCTGTCCACACCACACCTTGCTGTATAAAGAATTGAATCGGTTTGGTAAGCAACCAACTTTCACACTCGACTTGAGAAAGTTGAATCAGCAGGTCATCGCGCCTGGTTTGCCCGATGAACTCATCATGGATCTGGATTCCACCGTGGAAACCGTTTTTGGTCACCAAAAAGGCGCGGCCGTTGGCACGAATCCCCACAAACCGGGACGTAAAAGCTACCATCCGCTGTTGGCTTATGAAGGCCAATCTCGTTTGTGTTTAAACGCTGTTCTTCGTGCTGGAAATACGCATTCATCCACGAATGCCGCTGACTTCCTCCGCCAGACGTTCGAATTGCTTGGTGATCGTCCGGTGAAGTATGCCCGATTTGACAAAGGATTTGGCGGTGAGGACTTTTACGGCTTATGGGAATCCAAAGGAATCGGGTATGTAGGAAAATTGAAATGGACCCAGCGACTTCAAGCGGAAGTGCAACGCTGCTCCGTTTGGAAGCGATTTGTCGATGAGGAGTGGATCATCGAGGGCATTGTACTGGTCTACAAAGCCACCTCCTGGAAGAAAGCACGCCGTGTTGCCGTCATCCGCAAAGCACAGGTGTACGATGGGGATCAATCTCGGCTTCTTCTTGATACAGATTGGCAGTATGAAGCGATCGTCACAAGCCTTGAGTGGGAGCCGATTGACCTGTGGCATTTCTACAACCAGCGTTGCTGCATGGAAAACCACATCAAGGAAGCCAAGCGTGGCTTTTCCATCAACCGCATTTCGACAAGCCGCTTCACCGCGAATGAAATCGACTTGCTAATCAAGCTGTTAGCATACAACCTCTACGAACGGTTTAAACGCGACTGCTGTGAACCGGTTCATCACGGGTATACGATTGCCCGGTTTCGTCAGGAGTTTTTCCTCTGTGCCGCGACCATCATCCAGCATAGTCGGCAGGTGATTCTCAAGTTGGCGAGAGATTTCCCGAACCGCTACACTTGGCTACGGATCGCGACAAAAGTTGCTGCGCTGGAATGACCGCTTCCAAAAATAAACATGGAAATGCAATGCCTCTGTGGGATGGGGAGGGGGAAAATATGCCCTTCTTTTCGAATTAGCGCTCATGGGACTGGATATTTTCTT